>VFZL01000007.1 GCA_016871175.1 Acidimicrobiia bacterium
TGAACGGGGGGCGCTCGCCGGCGTTGCCGGCTCGCGCTGACTTGAAGAACGCAGAGCCCCTACCCGGTCCCACCGGCGTCATTCTCCAGTGACGACTGGTTCGAAGAAAGCCGGCAGGTCAGATGCGCATTCAGTTCTATCTCCAGGGCCGCGTCGACGAGACCGAGGGCGCGCTCGGCATCACGCTCCCGGGGGAGATCGATTCGCGGCTGTTCAACGCCGTCAGGCGACGCATCTACGGATCGGTGGAGCGCATGCGTCGTCTGCGGGAAATCCCTCCAGACACCATCGTGGCGACGGTCGAGCCGATCGTCGAACGTTGGTTCGTCCGCGATGCGGTGCCTGCCGTACGTCGCTACCTCGAGTCTCGGCCCTTCCAGGCCTACTGGTACTTCGCGCGCACGGGCGGCGTCGGCTCTCCCGGGCCGGTATTCCCAGGCTCGCAGACCGCCATCGAGCGTCCTGCGTTCTCGCTGACTGGCCTGACGATGACGGAGGCGTTCGCTCAGCTCAGGAGCGCCCGTGTGCCGCCGGCGTTTCTCAACCGCCACGCGGAGCTCGAGTCGGCGTTCACGGACGCGACGCTCACGCGCGACGAGGCCATTGCGCGGACGGCGCGCCTCTCGTCGACGACGCGGGCGGCGCTGCGAGACTTCCTGCTCGCTGACGAGGGCACCGAACAAGTGTCGTCGCTCGACGTCTACGCCAGAGTGATTCGTGACGCCAGCCTCATTCGCGGACGTCTCGATCGTCGGCTCGTGGGCAGCGCGATGGCGCTGGTCCACGCCGCGAAGGCGGAACGCCTGGGTCGAGAGGTTCAGCGCATTCTGGCCGACGAGCCGTCGCCACATCCCCAGCTGGAAGCCTACCTTCGAGGGTCGGCCGCTCTTATGCTCGAGCTCGAGCGGCGCTAGTTGGCCGAGCCCGCTTTCCAGCAGGGAACCGCCGGGGCAGCCGTTGGGTGGCTCCTGACTCAGTTCTTCATTGGAGGGCAGGTCCCCGTGCAGCTCTGGGCACCCGGTGGCGTGAACGGCGCCGAGTTCTCCGAGCTCGTCGACGACCTGACGCCCAAGAACCGCAGGTCCGGTGCCGACTATCGCGGCAAGCCCGTAGCGGACATCGACCTCGTCCACGATGGGCGCGAGTACCACGCCGCGCTGGTACAAGTCATCGACTCGGCGCGGCACTTCCTCAACGTCTCTTCATTCGATTGGAACGTGGATGCGGGCGGGCGCGACATCGCCTACCGGCTGATGGCGAAGAAGCTCGGGATCGTGGGTCCGGCGTACGAGCGCTTCTTGGCCAGGTTCGAACGCGGTCTGCCGATGGATCCCACGCACCCCGCCGTGGCGTCGCTCTATGACATCCCGATGACGCGCTTCAAGGATCTGCTGGTGTCGTACTTCATCGAGACGAGCGATCACCCGCAGGTGGCAGCCGTGCGAGCTGCCCTCCACGGGGCCGGAGTGACGTTCGACTGCGCGACCGTGCGGACATGCGGCGACCTCACACCGCTCCTGAAGCAGACCGGCACTCGCTATCGTGCCGGCCGCGGCACGCCGGAATCCGACCGCGCATGGCACGCGTATCAGGGGCTCGAGGCGCTGTTCGCGGCGCGTCCGCCCGCTCTCGGCGACGTGCGACCCCGCCGAGCACTCCGCGACTACTGCGAGGATCCGGACGCCCTTCGCCGACTCGTGCGCCGGGTGGGTCTACGCCGCACCGATCGACCCACCGAGCCATTCCCTGTGAACATCGTCGCGGATGCCAAGCAGAACATCTTCAACCTTCGACTCGGCGAGCGCAGCGAGCAGTTCCCGTACTTTGTCACCGAACCGATCCGGGACATCTATTTCATGCTGCTCGAGTTCGACATCCGGGTGGTCCTGTGGAAAGGCGTCATGGAGTTCCCATGGCATCTCGGGCCAGTACCACTGCCCGGGCGGAAGACCCTCGGCGTCGCTCCGATGCCCTTCATCCCGTGGCCCTGGTTGAACGCGGTCCCCGGGTTCGCGTGGGCAGGCGTGCCGACGAGCATCTTCTTGCAGTACCTGTTGTCCACCGACGTGCGCATCTGGTGGGGAAGCGTCAACCACACCAAGAGCTGGTCGAGCGAGTCGATGGCGCTCGAGAGTGGGATGGGCATGGCGCTCAAGTACTTCAATCTGAACGACCGCCATCGGACCTGGCACGACATGGGCGTCCTCGTGCAGGGTGCCCCGGTGAACGACGTCAACGACCATTTCGTGCAGGTGTTCAACGAGGCGCGCGTGAACAATCGCGGCTTGCCGGCCTCTCGCGGCGCCACGATTCCGCGGCTCGAGTACGGTGACTATGTCCTCACGTCGCCAGCTGTCGATGCCAGCCGGCGCTCGCGCGCCTGGGTGTTGACGACCCATCCGGAACAAGGCGACTCGAACTACCGTGGCGTGTTCGTCGCGGCCTTGGCCTCCGCCCGGCGGAACATCTACATCGAGAACTCGTTCTTCTCCGATCCGCTGATCGCTCGCATGCTCCGGCACAAAGCGAGGGAATTTCGGGGACGCGTGAGCTGTGATGGTCTCGGCGAGGTCGAGTGCGCGGCGAAGGTGCGCGACGCCGTGCAGATCTACCTCGTGCTCCCAGACTCCTCGGACAAGCCGATCGTGGATGCGGTCGGCACAGCCGACTTCTACGACATGCTGCGCCTCGGCATCAAGGTGCACCGCTGGAGTCCCGAGTCGGGATGGTCGGCCTCACGGATGCTGCACTCGAAGGTCTGGTTGATCGACTACCAGCCCGGGGAGGGCGGCTCGCCTACGTCGGCGCGGCCAACGCCACGCAGCGCAGTCATCTGGCCGACAACGAGGCGGGCATCCTGTCCGACGACCCCGATTTCGCCAGGCAGGTCTACGAGCGCATCTTTGAGCCTGATATCATGCAAGAGTCCCGTGTTGAAACGGGACAGACTTTTCGAACCGTCCGATCGTCCAATTCCGTGGTCCGGACGAGCCGGTGGCTGCGCCGCCTGCTGGTCGAGCTGTTCTGGTTCATCTGAAAATCCGGGTGCATGTCCCTCCGACACTCCTTTTCTCGCAGCGCCGTCGTCTCGCTTCTCGTCGCCGCCGGCTCAGCTTCAGGCTGCGCGCCGCTGCGTGGGTCGATGCTGCGGGCATCAGGTCCAGCGCTGCCGTGCCGGCTCCCGATGACGCCTGATCGAGCCGTGGCCGCAACGACCATCAGTTGGATGGTTCCGGCACCCGTGGACCAGCGCGAACGGCTAGACGCCTGGTGCGAGACCGCTGGGCCGCCGGTCATTGCTCCGAGGGCTGGCGGCGCCGCAAGGGCCAGCAGGACGACCTGGAACGACGGGGACAGCGTGTCGCCACGCCTGATCGCGGACCCGATCCAATCTGACGAGCTCATTGTCGTTTCCTGGAACGTCCACGCCGGCACGGGGGATGTGGCCGAACTCGTCCGGCGCCTTCGGAGCGGCGCGCTGACCGGCGGTCGACCGGCGACCCGCTTCGTGCTGTTGCTTCAGGAGGCGATGCGCGCGGGCAGTGCCGTGCCAGCCGCGCTGCCGAGCGGCGTTCGTCCACCGCGGGCGGCCGGCCTCGGGGGTTCGCAGACCGATATCGTGCATCTCTCGCAGGCGCTGGGACTGTCCTTGTACTACATGCCGTCGATGCGCAATGGTGCCCCGCGGGTCACCGATCAGGATCGCGGCAACGCCATCATGTCGACCGAGCCGTTGACCGAGTTCTCCGCTATCGAGCTGCCGTTCGAGCGTCAGCGCCGGGTGGCGATCGAGGCTACGGTGTCTGTCGGAACCCGTCCGGGAGACCGTTGGACGCTGCGGATGGTCAGCGCTCACCTCGAGAGCACGGTGCCCGCGAGCCGATTGTGGGTGCTCGCCAACGGCGCCCGCGTGAGGCAGGCGAAGGGCCTCCTCCAGGCGCTGGGCACTGATCCTGGACTCGTCCTGTCGGGAGACTTCAATACCTGGCTTGGGTTCTCCGACCCCGCCTACCGAGCGATTGACGAGCTCGTCCCGGGAATCGCTCGGGACGACCGCCGGCCAACCTTCAAGCCTTTCTTCAGGCTCGACCACATGTTCGCCCGCTTGCCGGAAGGGTGGTCGGTCGTGACCCGACGGCTCGACGACCGGCTCGGCTCGGATCACTATCCGCTTCTCGCGATGCTCCGACACGCACGGCCCGGGAGCGTGGCGCAGACCAACTGACTCGATCCAGTCGCTCTTCAGCATGACCTGACGGGCTTCGATCGCTGTGAGCTGAAAGCCTCGCTTTGAGCTGAAACCGGCTCAAGGTAAGCATGTTGCGCAGTGCTTCAAACCCGCTCGATCTGGCTGGCCGCAGCGAAACAGGCGTTCGTCGACCTGGTTCGGCCGGCGTCATGCCACGTCGCGTGTAAGTGCAGCTGAGCTACGGCATACGATCGATACCTACCGTCTTCCAGCCGTCCGAGGTCCGGCGGAAGTACAGGGTCATCGGCGTGCTCCAACCCGCGAACCGTGGATGTTCACCTCGGATCTCGACGCCGATCATCTCGCGGGTCTCGAGCAGGCCGGCCGGCATGGCAAACCGCGGAACAGCGGTCCACTCCGGTGCCCCGGCTACCGGACTCCGACCGTCGGTGGCGTTGTCGAACCGAAACCACCGCGCCTGATACCGCCCCGCGTCTCGCAGCGGAGTGGTCGCCAACTGGTCCCGGGTCGCACGCTCGGCGGCGTTGGTGCAATCGAGCCATCCATCGGTGACCAGCTGGCAATCCACCAGCGGCAAGACACCGTTCAGCCAGGCGGTCGCGATCTTGTCTCGCCGAGCGATGAGGGCTCCTACGAGGAACGCTTCGGCCGCTGGATCCGAATATTGTCCCGCTTGCACCGCAGCACGAATGGCGGAGTTGCTGAACGACGCCACCCGTCGGGCCGCCCAGAAGAGGTCGTCGGCTCGTGCGTTGTCGAATGCCGCGTTCGAGTACGGCGGAATCCAGGAGCTCGGGTCGAAGAACGTCGCCTCGAACTGACCCACCGATGGCAGATCCGGGTACGGGACCTTCACCCACGGGCGGACGGCCAGCCCGAGCGTCAGCAGGGTGCGGAGCTTCGGGCGGTTCCGCCACGCATCCTCGTTGCCAGCGGGCGCCCGCTCCGCGAGCGCGCTGCCGCTGCCCAGCGTCGCACCGAGCTCGACGAGCCAGTGCCGCACGAGCTGGCGTCCGTTGGCGTCGACCAGAACGTCGCGCGTGCCGAATGCCGCGGGCGCGTCGTGATTCAGCCAGGCGGCGAAGACCTTCAGGCCGCGCAGCTCGCGATGGTGTTCGTGGGGAAAAAGGTCGTTGGGGTCGTCGCGTCGAGTGCCGGCGTATGTGAACGGACCAAGGTCGACACCGTCCGGCTGGCGGCGCGCCACGACACGATAGCTGCCGTCGGTATGGCGTGCCGTCCGTGCCAGCAGGAGCCCCAGGTCCGTGGTGGTCATGCGGCGCCGGTGGCCGAACTGGTCGCTGACCAGCGCGATCGGGTCGATGGCGAGCTGTCCACGTTTCACACGGATGAGATGATGCGTTGGGGCGTTGTAGCCTGCAGCCCCAAGCAACGTCACAGTGAGCATCGTCGCGCCGGTCGTCCGCTCGGCATGTGCCGGCGCGTCGAATGTCAGCACGTGGCCGACACCCAAGGTGTCTCGCACGTTCAGACGAACGAGCCGCTGGGTGCCTTCGGCAGCGGTGATCGTCCACCGGTTCGCGCTGTCCTCTCTGGTCCGATCCACCCGGTTCTCACCGTCGTCCGGGACCTCGACCGTCAGCCGTCCGGGATCGGGAGGCCGGTTCGTGAACCAACTGGAGTCCGGGACTTCGTCAATCGTGTTGACGTTCATGGCGCGTATCGGGCCCTGTCCGCGAGAGCGTCCGCGGCTCTCGAGCCAGCGAGTCACGTCCGCGCTCATCGACGCCATCGAGGTTCGCGGCTTGACGCGGCTCGCGTCATGCGACTCAGGATCCGTCACGATCGGATCGTCGGGAAGAAACCGCGAGGCAACGGCCACGGTAGAGGTGGCCAGCGCGATGGTGACGACAGCTCTGAGGGCCCAGGTGCCGTTGCGTGGGGGAGTCATCGCAGGAAGCTCTCGACTCGGAGCGGGGCGCCCATGGCGACGTAGTAATTGACACCTTCCCGGCTGCCGAAGGCGACTTCAGCGCGCATCACGATCGCCCGCGCGGTCCCGAGCCTCACGCCAACGCCGTACGACTCCCGAGCGTTGTGCCACGAGAGATCCCGGAATCTCGGCGCCACGGACCCACGGTCATAGAACAGCGCGAGGTCGACGCCCGCGATCGCTTCCCAACGGTATTCGGCGTTGAGCAGCCAGGCGTTGGCGTCGCGGAAGCGCAGGTCGTCGAAGCCGCGGCTCGAGTCGCGTCCACCGAACGGCGTCATGTAGCAGAAGGGCACGCGCGATCCGGGTGCGGCCCTCAGGTGATTGGCGGTGCCTCTCACGACGATCACTCGTTTGCGGTCGAAGATCGGGACGTACTGCTCGACTTGTGTCGCCACCCGCGCGAAGTCGAAGCCGCGATCGTGGCGATCGTCGTAACTCGCGAGATACGCGACGTAGCGGCCGCCGCGGTGGGGATTGGCCGGGCGATCGAGGTACGAGGCCTCAGCAAGGCCGCCTGCCTCGAAGTAATTGGTTGTGCCGTTCAGCCCCGGTGTCGTGGCATCGACGAAGCGCGTGTCAGTGGAGGGATGGTCGCCGTCGGTGCCGGGACCGATGCGGGGATACCGCCAGGCCTCCTGTGTCGCGAGACGCAGCCAGCGTCGTGGCCGCCACCCGAACTGCACGACGTACTCCGTTTCCGAGAGGCGGAAGTTGGTGCGTTCTGATTCGCGCGAGTAGGGTCCAAGACCGAAGAACTCCTCCTCCGGAAAGTACGCCGATCGAACCGAGGTCTTGAGGTCGAGCGTCTGCTTGAGAAGTCGAGGCAGCGAGAGGTCGACGCGCCCGAGTCGATAGCCCTTGATGGTGAGCAGCGCGGTGCTGTCGACGAACAGATTGTCGTTGGCGAACGCGCGGCGGTATCCGCCACCAAACGCTAGACCGCCTCCGATGGTGATGCTGCCCATCCTGGGATAGAACCCTGCCTCCGGCGCCACGCGCTCCACCAGCCGCTTCTGCTCCGCGAAGGCCACAGCGCGATCGATGAACGTCTGAGGCGTGGCTTCGATGGCCTGCATGCGCTCGCGGCGCAGTCGATCGAGTTCCTCCGTTCGTGTTTGTGCGGCGGCTGGGAGCCACGCGAGGAGCCCGAACAGCGTGACGACGGCGGCGCCCAGTGACCGGGATGCGAACGGCAGGACCGGGGTGCCCGCCTGAGGGTTGAGGTCCCGCAAAGTCAGGATCGGGGTTGCGTGGAAGATGGCCACGCCTCTAGGTGGGTTGAGTATAGCGGGGATTGCGATAGAACTGCCGTCCCGTCGCCGTGCCGGCCCGGGAGCTCACCAGTGCAGCGCCAGGTCCACGCAGGTCGAAGACCCGGAGCCGCGTCGATCGCTGCTCATACGATGACTGTCTTGCAAGAAGAGCGGGACCCTTTCGAGTCCCGCTCTTGAACGACGGGCGAAGCAGGGTTTCTTCCCGCCGCACACGTTCTGGCGCTACCGTGTCGAGTCGAAGACGCCGCCGCTGTCGATGGCGGACTCTTCACGCTGTGCGGCACCGTCACCACCACCACACCCGAGACGCACAAGCCTGTGGCTTCGCGGAACGCGCTGCTCGTCCTGGTGCAGCTACGGGCAGATTCGCGGCGTACGGGAGAATTCGGCTAGGGGGCCGGCGGAACGAACGGGTAAGTCGCTGGCGCCTCGTTGCCAATGAACGTGCCGTTCCTATAGGTATTCAGACACACCGGATGCGCGAACACCGACGGCGGATCTGGAGGACTGTAGACGATATCGTCGGCGGTCGCTCCGCCAGCCGGATTCAGGTTGAGCACGTTGCGGACCCGCTTGGCGATCTCGTGATCGGTACACGACGTGTCGCTGCTGATCCCAAGCCCACCAATGATGACCTTCCCGTTCGGCGTGGTCTTGTAGAGAGGCACGCCGCCGCCAAAGAAGATGAGGCCCCCTGCAATCTGATTTCTGCCGCCAGAAGTGCCATCCGGCGGAGCGAGGAGCGAGGAATCGAAAAGGTTCGACTGCCCCAGGCTGTTCAGCGAATGTCCCGGCTGAGTGAAGGTGTAGAGTCTCGCCGTCGACAGCGCAAATGTACTGAGGCTGAACGCGTTGGCGGTGTACGCCTTTGCCTTCGCGATCGCCTGGCTGCCGGGCCACACCCGCGTCGGATCAACCGTCGATGTGACATACGCGCAGAGTTCTCCGTCACGATTGACGACAGCCGCCCACATCCTCGCGCCATTGAAAAGACCGCCGGCCGTCGCCGACGCGGACGCGTTCATCGCCGACCTGAGATCAGCTTCGTTCGGGAGACCGGCACAGTTCTCGGCATAGGCACTGGCGCCCATTGACGCCAGCAGGACACACGAAACGATGACTGCCTTCGTGAGGTGACCTCCGTGTGAGAATGAGCGCAGGGCGTCGGCCCCTCCGCCTCCCGTCCGGCTGTGCACGCGTACGATGCCTCCGACTGAGCCGGGTCGATCCCTTCCACCGCCGGGACCCGCTTCGGCGGTCGCGATGTGGATTCTGGTGCCACCCGACGCGAACACACGCCGGGACTTCAGGCGGTAGCACTGGGTGTCGGCGGGCGGCCTTGGAACCAGGCTCAGCGCCGTGATGGCGAGCCCCATCGTTCACTTCGGGACGCGAGACATCTCGTCGTACAAGATCGCGGACGCGATCACGCCGCCGTGGAAGTTACCCAGATCGAGTTTCTCGTTCGGCGCGTGCGCGTTCTCGTCCGGCAGGCCGACACCGAACAACACGGCAGGCAGGCCAAGAACTTCCTGGAACGTCGACACCACCGGAATCGAGCCACCCTCGCGCGTAAAGACCGGCTTTCTGCCGAAACCCCGCTCGATTGACCGTGCAGCGGCTTGGACGTAAGGATTCTGATACGCCGTCATCCACGGCTTGCCGCCGTGCATGCGGGTGAAGGTCAATTCGACGGTCTTCGGCGCAAGCTTGCGGACGTAGTCCTCGAAGATCTGCGCGATCTTGTCGGGGTCTTGGTTCGGGACCAAGCGCATGCTGATCTTCGCCATGGCCACCGCGGGCAGGACGGTCTTCGCGCCCTCAGCGGTGAAGCCCGAGAGCAACCCATTCACCTCGAGCGTGGGACGCGCCCACGTGCGCTCGAGCGTCGTGTAGTCGCTTTCGCCCGCCAGCTTCGGGATACCAAAGTCCTTCTTGTACTGTCGCTCGTTGAACGGTAGTTCGGCCCACGCCTTCCGTTCCTCCTCCGCTAACGCCAGCACATCGTCATAGAAACCCGGGATCTTGATGTGCCCCCCGCGATCTTTCATCTGGGAGATCATCTGCGCGAGCACGAAGGCCGGGTTCGCCACCGCACCGCCAAAGACCCCTGAATGCAGGTCGGTGGAGCTTCCGCGGAGATCGATTTGACAGTACACGAGACCGCGAAGACCGTAACAGATCGAGGGCACGCCACGCGCGAACATCGCGGAATCGGAGATGACGACGACGTCGGCGGCGAGCTCGGCCTGATGCTGCACGATGAAGTTGTCGAGGTTGACGCTGCCGACCTCTTCCTCCCCCTCGAGGATGACCTTGATGTTCACAGGCAGCCGACCAGCCTGTTTCAGGTGCGCTTCGATGGCCTTGAAGTGCATGAAGACCTGGCCCTTGTCGTCGGCGGCACCGCGCGCGTAGATCTCGCCGTCTCGAACGGTCGCCTCGAAGGGCGGAGACTCCCAGAGGTTGAGCGGATCCACCGGCTGCACATCGTAGTGGCCGTAGAAAAGGATCGTCGGGGCACCCGGCGCGCCCAGCCAATCTCCGTAGACCACCGGATTCCCCGGCGTGGCTTTGAGCGAGACGTTCTGGAGACCGATCCGGCGCATTTCCTCCGCGCACCACTCGGCGCAGCGGGTCACGTCCGCTCGATGCTCGGACAGTGCGCTCACGCTGGGAATCGCGAGAAACGCCTTCAGTTCGTCGACGTACCGCTCACGATGGAGATTGATGAAATCGATGATGTTGTCCATTCAACGGACTCCTCACGCGGGAGGTGAGCCCGCGCGCGTGTCGTCAGGTTCCCCGCCACTCGTCGGCGTCGCACGTGGCGCGGCCCTCGTGTCGCAGTTTCTCCAGGTGCGCGCGAACATTCTCGCGCGCGAGCACCACGAGCCCCGGGGCCAGACCATCATAGATGGAATCCGTGATCATCTGTACGGTGGACGCGCCTCGCCGGAGCGCCTCGATCACCTGCGCTTCACGCCGACGCCGATGGGCGAGCGTCACGCTCAGGACGCGGGCGGGCTCGTCGATGGCGGGACCGTGGCCCGGCAGCAACCGCTGCGGCTCCAGCGCGAGGATCCGCTCGAGCGACGCCACGTACTGAATGAGATCGCCGCCCCGACTGTGAATGATGGCGACGCTCGTGCCAGCATGCACGAGATCACCTGTGAAGACGGTGCTCGAGGCCTCGTGCCAGAACGCCAGATGATCGGGGGCGTGCCCAGGTGTGTGGAGTGCCGTCAGCTCGGTACCACCCACGGCGAGTCGTGCACCGTCGGCGACGTGGTGCCAGTTGACTCCGGCGGGATCATACTCGGGCCACACGTGCTTGCCGAACCGCGCGACCCGCAACCGACGCGCCAACGCGGGGGCGCCAGACGCGTGGTCCACGTGCGCATGCGTCACCAGTACGTCGGTCAACGGAGAATGCCGAGCGGCGGTGTGGGTGGCGATCACCTCGATGTGCTCCTCCGTCCCGATGCCCGCGTCGATGAGACACGCCGGCCCGCCCGCCGGGGCCAGGAGATACGTGTTGTTTCCGGATCCGGTGAACGCGCTCGCGTTGCGGACCTCGAGGAGCATCGGCTCGAACATGTGCCGTCAGAAAGAGTAGCGGAACGTGAGCGAGAGATGCGAATTCCGGCGGAACTGGCCGAGAAAGTCGTCCGGCTCACCGCGAATCAACGCACCGGCCACGGTCGTTCGCCAGTGTGTGCCGGAGCTCCTCGAGAGCTCGCCCTTGAGGTACACACCATCGCCGGTCTGTCGGAGCGCGCCTTCGACCGCGGCCGAGCGCGTCGAGTCGATGGTGTACGAGGCCCGTCCAATGAACGAGCGCGTCGTCCCGCGGTCCGGTGCAAACGTGGCGGTCCCGCCGGCGCGGGTGACAACCGAGCCTGCATAGCCGCCGATGAGGAGCCACTCGCCCATTTGCCGTTCGGCCTGGGCGACGAAGAGCACGAACTCGTCGGTGCCAGGTGTCGACGTGGCGAAAAACGCCGCTTCGCCTTTCAGCGTGACCCACCGGGTCGGCAGCGCGACGTCGCCGCCGTACATGCGCATCCGCGAATAGGTTCTGACCAGTGCCAGGGGCCTGGAGACGGGGGACATCAAGACGGTGATGCCGGCTGGTGGCTGGGGCAGCGAGGGGCCGGGTGGCACGCCGATCTGCACGTTCGGCAGATGGTTGAATCCGTTGAAGAACGCCACCGCATATTCGTAGCCGGCTCCGACGTGGCTGTAACGCGCCCCTGTCTGTGTCGATCCGGGCCAGGACTCGGGTGGGGTCGCATCGGTGATCGACACGCCGTCCGGCACGACGGTCCAACGTTGGTCGAGCAGTGGGACCCGGCTTGGCGTGAACCACGGCACCACCACGAGCTCGATCGTGTCACCGCCCTTGGCATAGGCGAGCCTGGCGCCGCGCACAGCCAGAAAGTCGTTGTCGATGACCGCCATGTAGTCGCGTGGCGCAAAGCGATCGGTCGGTGTGACGATGTCGACCTTGCCCCAGCGAATGAATTGCTTCCCGACATCGAGGGCGAGCCCACCCCGGCTGATCGCCGCCGAGAGCCGGCGCATCGCCAGCGCTGGACGTCGGACCGTCCGGTCATCGAACCGCGTCCGCCACGAGCGGTCGACCTGGTTGTAGCTGTTACCGCGCGCCTCCACCCCGCTGGAAAGCCGGAACCAGGACGTCGCGCGAATGAACACCTCCTCGCGGGCCAACAGGTCGGCAATCGCACGTTGCGTATCATTCGCCGCACGCTGGGGAAAGAGCGTGACGCGCGCCTCGACTAAGCCCCGGTGTGTCACGCTCTGAGCGGCGGCTGGTCTCGCGTCAACGAGCTTCAGCAGCGTCGTCGCGAGGACGACGCTGTGCCGGAGTGTCACGACTGGCGCCGCAGCGCCTGAAGGGTGAAGTCCTCGTCTTTCATCGGCACGTTGTATTGGAGCTGCTCGAGCGTGAGGCGCGTGCGGCTGCCCGTCCGGAGGTCGCTCATCTCGAGCCGCCGGGCGGTCCACACGCCTTGCACGTTCGCCATGTCGCGGTAGTCTAGACGCCGGACCACCTGTTCCTTGATGTAGCTGTCGAGCTGGGCGAACGTGTACGTCGCCTTCCGGACCCACACGATCGAGCGAGTGTACTGCGAGGACTTCGCCTGCCTTGGCACGGACTGGATCTTCCAGCAACTCTCGCCGTCGATGGTCTCATCGCCGAGAATCGAATAGTCGAACTGGTCGACGTCCCGCTCCTCGAGGTCCTCGAAGCTGAAGTCCGTGCCGAAGAAGCGCTGCGAGCGATCCTGAAAAGCGATCCGGCGATCGCGCTCGATACTGGGTGTCCACATCCATTGGTCGGATGCCCGGTCCGTGTGATTGACGACGAGCAACGCGACGCCTTTCACTTCAGCAGGCACGGTAAACCGCAGAATCATCTTGCTCGAGCCGTACGAGCCAATTCGCTCGAGCACCCACCGCTTGTCCGAGACCTTGCCCTTGGCGTTGAAGACCTGCAGGACGCCTTCGTAGCGCTGCGAGCGCACGTTCGACCGCTTCTGCACCTCTTGCACGATCTGGCGCGCGTCCTGCGCCGCCACGCCGTCGGGCGCCAATACCACCACGAGTGCGATCCACAGAGCGACGGCTCTACTCATACTCGAGCGCCTCCACAAGGGATCCGCGCACGGCCGATTCAGCGGGCCACAAGGACGCGACGAACGCAGCCGCCAAGATCGTCGGCACCAGCGCCACCATCGTCGTCACTGGGAAGACGTACTCGAGCCGCATGCCGGCGATGTCGTGCTCGACGATCTGGAGGATGTAGTACAGGTTCAGGGCACCCAGCGCGAACCCGAGAATCAGGCCCAACGTGCCGATGCTGACGGCCTCCATCCAGATGGTTCTTCGAATCTGACCACGCAGGCCGCCAACCGCTTTCAACACACCGAGCTCACGTCGCCGGTCGATGATCGACACCGTGAGCGTGTTCACGATGCCGAGAATGGCGACGAATACGGCAACGGCGATCTGCACCGTTGTCAAGCCGAACCACTGGTCGGTGATGCGCAGGATGTAGTCACGCAACTCGCGGTTCGTGAACACGAAGACCTGTCGTTCGCTGGCGAATCGTTGCAGAATGGCCGCCTTCGCGTCGGCCGGCGATGCGTCTGGCGTGAGATAGACGCGAAAGAGATTGATCGAATCGTCTCGCCAGTACCGCTCGTACACCGTGCGATCCACGAGGATTGAGCCCTGCTGATCCGAGTAGTCGAGCACGACCCCGACGATGGGTAGGCTGATGAGACCGTGCGGCGCGGGAATCGTCAGCACCTGGCCCGCGTGGAGGCCGTGGAGCTTCGCCAGGTTGTCGGAGATCATCACCCCCTCACCGGCGGCGGCGAGCCGGTACATCTCCGTCGCGTCTCCCTCGATCGGCGGACTCGGGGCCATCTCGGCCACGCTGCCGATTTCGACCGCCACGATCATGACCGGTGCGCCGTTGAAGAGGATGCGGGCATTGCGCACCTTCTGCACGCGGGCGATCCCTGGCAGCGCCGCCAGCGTCTCCCCCATCGGCCCCGGGAATCGCAGCGTCCTGCTCACGATCTCTGGCGAAGGACTGACGAAGAGGTCCGGATTGAGCGTCGTCGTGGTCCAATCGAGAATGGAGTCGTAGCTGGCGCGGGCCATGCCGGCGAACGCGGTCACGAGCGCCAGCGACAACATCAAGGCCGCAACGCTGGCGGATGTTCGGCGTGGTGTCTGGATCAGACTGTCGGCGGCAAGGGCCCCCTCGACCGGCCGCATCCACTTCAGCACCGGCCGCAGTGCCCGGCCGAGCCACTGGGCGAGCAGCGGCCCCAGCAGCAGCGCCGCGAGAATCGCCAACGCGTAGCCCACATAGAACGCCACTCGCGACGAGGCAGCCGTCAGACAGAGGATGGAGGTGATGACGAACGCGGCAGCGGCCAGTGCTCGAAGACGGCTTTCTCCCACGGAGAGGACCTGGTACTTCCCCTTCTGCAGCGCCTGCACGGGATCCACTCGAGCGGCCTGTCGCGCCGGGATGAAGGCGGCGACGAGGCTCGTGCCGATGCCGATGATCAGCGACAGCGCCAGCAGTGCGGGATCGGTGGCCACCTCGTCCGCGCGCTGCGCGACACCGTACACGTCCTTCATCACACCGCCGATCGATGCCGCAATCCCGCGGGCCATCACGAGCCCGAGCAACACCCCACCCAGGGAACCGATGAGGCCCGTGACGGCGCTCTCGAGCAGGAAGAGCCCGCGGACCTGCCCACCGGTCGCGCCGAGCGCGCGCAGAATGCCGATCTCCGAGCGACGCTGGGTCACGGCGATGGCGAACGAGTTGTAGATGATGAACATCCCGATGAACAGCGCGAAGAGGCTCGAGATGTTGATCATGATCGAGTACGACGCGGTCATCGCCTCGAACTGTCGTCCACGCCCCGCCGGGGCGTCGATCTGGAAGCCTGGTCCAAGCAGCTGGCGCAGCTCCTCTTGCGCCTTCTCGATCGACGCGCCGTCGCGCGTGGCCAGATCGATGCGGTCGAACGTTCGTCCGCGGCCGAACATGTGCTGCGCCGCGTAGATGTCCATGATGGCGAGATTTCCGCCAAACGCCGAGGTCAAGCCGGACGACCGCATGATGCCGCGGACCGTGAACGCCCGCGGCCCCAACACCGTACCAAGCGTCACGGTGTCGTTCACGGCGAGGTCATTCTTCTCGGCGAACTCCTTCGCCAGCATGATGGAGTCCGGCTGTGCGAGGAACACCAGGGGATCGTCGATGATCGCTTCGTCGGCGTCCTCGAGATCGTAGTCGCGCAGACTGCGATCGCCGGTCATGTCGGTGCCGAGGACCAGCAGGTTGCCCTGCCCCGCGATCTGGCTGTCGACAGTGGCCTCGATCACGGGCACGGCCACCCGCACGGTCGAGGCGCTCTGCACGCTTTCGAGGACAGCTTCGTCGAATCCGGTCTCCCCCGCCGTGACCTGCAGCTCGGTCTTCCCGGCTATGCGATCGACGGTGCTGTTGAAGGCGAACAGCACGCCCTGGTTGGCCGTGTGCATGCCCACGAAGACGGCGACGCCCAGCACGATGCCGGCGATGGTCAACAGCGAGCGCACGATGTGCTTGCGGAAGTACGGCCAGCTGATCAGGCGTAGGAGCATCATCGCCGTACGTCCTGCTCGATTCGGCCGTCGCGGAGCGCGATGGTCCGGTGGCACCGCGCGGCCACGTTGGGATCGTGGGTGACGATCACGATGGTCGACCCGAGGCGCTCGTGCAGATCGTCGATGAGCTGCAGGATCTCCCGGCCGGTGCGCGTGTCCAGGTTGCCGGTGGGCTCGTCGGCGAGCAGGATGGGAGGATAGATCGACAGGGCGCGCGCGATCGCCACGCGCTGGCGCTCACCGCCCGAGAGCTCTTCGGGCAGATGCTGCGTGCGATGCCCAAGCTGCACGAGTTCCAGGAGCGCCGACGCACGTTCGTGGACCTTCGATCGTGACCAGCCCCGGAGGTGCAAGGGCAAGCCGACGTTCTCGAGACAGGTCAGGGTCGGCAGTAGATTGAAGAACTGAAAGATGAACCCGATCTTGTCGCGCCGGACCCTCGTCAGGCTATCGTCCGACAGTCCGTCGAGCGCGTCTCCATCGATCCGCACGACGCCTGCCGTCGGCCGGTCCAGTCCGCCCATGAGATTGAGCATCGTGGACTTCCCGGAGCCGGACGGTCCGACGATCGACACCACATCCCCCTTGTCGATCGAGAGGCTGACCTCGTGCAACGCGGTGACGTTGCGCTTGCCGTCGAACTGTTTGGTGACACGGGCGAGGTCGATCATGGTCGTGTCCGCAGCGGGGGAGCCGCGAAGGTCAGGCTGGCTTCCGGGCCCCAGGCCATTATGTGAATCGTTTCACAACGAAGTCAAATTCGGCCTGAAATGAAGTAGCATTTCACGCCCGTGTCGCCTTCAGCCGCCATCACCGACACCTTCACCCCGGATGAAGCCCGCGTTCTCGCGCGGTACTTCACCAACGTCGATCGACCGGTCTTCGCGCTCACGAACCTCCCAGAGACGGTCAAGGGCGCGCTATTCGCGCGGTACTCGCGCTCGTCGAAGTCTCTGCGGAGGCTGTTCCTCGACGAGTTCCTGGGGCAAGCCGGTGTCGAGAGCCCGACGTTCGATGCCTCGCCCGTCGGCGTCGAGCGAGCGGATAAGCTCTTCGCGCGCGTGCTCAGCGAGTACGGTGACGACTCGGTCGCGCAGCTCGGAGGAGCGCACCTCGCGTGTGAGGGAGTGTCGAACGTGCTCACGAAGGTGCTCGAGTGGGGACGTCTGATGGCGTATCTCGAGCAATCGACGCGATACGTGCCGTACACCGATCAGCCTGGCGGACGCTGGAAGTACCACGTACCGGCTGAGCTCGCCGACGGTCCGCTGCGCGCGCCGTTCGTCCGCGCCATGGATCTCGCGTTCGAAACCTACGCGAAGTGGATTCCCTCCGCTGAGGATCACTTCCGGCGCAAGCATCCCAAGGCCGTCGAGGACTCCGACGCCGTCTATCGCTCCGTCATTCGCGCGAAAGCGCTCGACACGCTGCGGGGCCTGCTCCCAGCCTCCACGACGTCGAACGTGGGGTTGTTCGGCACCGGACAGGCCTACGAGGCACTGCTCATGCGGATGTTCGCGCACCCCCTCGAGGAGGTGCGCGCTTGCGCCGCCGCCATGCTCGTCGAGCTTCGGCAGGCGATCCCGGCGTTTCTGGCACGCGTGGATCAGCCAGGTCGCGGCGCACGAACGATCGACTATCTCGCGACCACGCGCGCCAGCTTTGCGGCGGCCGTACTTCCGCTCATCGCGAGTTCGCGGGCAGACGTCGAGGGACGATCAGACGCGGTCGCGCTGAGCGAGTTCGATGCAGAGGGGGAGGTCAAGGTCGTCGCATCGGCGCTCTATCCGCTGTCGGACCTGTCAGACGCTCGAGCCCTGGAGCTGGCCCGTCGGCTGTCCACCGACGAACGGGTCGCCTTGCTGCGCGCATATGCTGGTGACCGCACGAATCGTCGTCACCGCCCAGGGCGCGCGTTCGAGCGGACGCGGTATCGCTTCGATGTCCTGACGGACTACGGCGCCTTTCGTGATCTGCAACGCCATCGGTTACTGACCCTCGACTGGCAACCGCTCAGCACTGATCACGGGTACGTTCAGCCATCGGCCATCGAAGAGATCGGCGCGCTGTCGGAGTGGCGGGCCGTGATGGACGCCTCTGCGGAGCTGCACGACGCCCTGGTCGCGCGGGGGCGCCGAGAGGTCGCGCCGTATGCGGTCGTCATGGCGTACCGCGTTCGCTTCTACATGGACATGAACGCGCGCGAGGCGATGCACGTCATCGAGCTCCGCACGGCTCCGCAAGGCCATCCGGCGTACCGCCGCGTCTGTCAGCGCATGCACCAGCTGATCGCCGATGTCGCCGGCCATCGCGCCATCGCCGCGGCGATGCAGTTTGCCGATCACAGCGCCGTGGAGCTCGAACGACTCGAGTCCGAGCGGGCCCTCGAGGCGAAACGGGCGAGATCGCGCGCCCGTGAAAATTGAATCAGTGGGTCATCCCGTACATGACATAGTTGACCATGAACTTGTACGCTTCATTGGTCGACTGCGGATTGTAGAGATCCTGCGCGGACCATTCGACGTAGTCGCCGAGATCGACGTTGTAGTTGATGATCACGCTCAGAGGACGCGACGGATCGTTGCCTTCGTGGATCCCGAAGAACTCCGCCATCAGCCCCCGATCGCCGAGGTAGCCGGGATACGGGACGCGCAGCGTGTCGATTTCGAAGAACGTGTGGAAGATCGGGTGGCCGAGCTCGAGGCGCTCGATCTTCGCGGCCGGTAGGACACGCCGCATCGCTCGTTCGAACACCGCCCACTCGGGCGGGAAGTGGAAATCATCGACGATGAGGAACCCGCCCTTGGCGAGATACTCACGCAGGCCCGTGACCTCGGTCTCGCTCGGATGCCAGTAGCCAGGCTCGGACAAGTACGCAACGGGAAACCTCAACAATCCCGGATCGTCGAACGTGTGGACGTTGCTCGCATCCGTCCACGGCTTGAGCTCGGTGATCTCCTTGAGGATCGTCATCAGGTTCCGCTCCATGACGGGATAGTCCGCGGCCCATCCGCCGTAGGTGGAGTACTCCGCCCGGACGAAGGTGAACCGCCCGTCATAGGTCGCGTTTGGGTACCGGCCGAATCGGTTATAGCCGAAGAATCCACGTCGCTGCGAGGCTGCCGCCAGCGGCAACGCGATGAGAATGATTGCGGCGAGCACGACCACAGCGTGACATCGGCGCATGGCTGCCACTCAGAAGATGGCGATCGGATTGACGGGCGAACCGGTGCCATTCGGGATCGGCAAGGGGCCGACCGTCAGCATCACCTCCCACCGGTTTCGAGCGGCCGCCATCGTCGCGAGCGCATCCAGGTCGGAACGGTCGATGAGCATGATGCCGAGGTGCGCGATCGCGAAGTTGTGGAGCGCCAGCCGTGGCAGATCCCCTGCCGGACCGGGTACGTATCCCGGCGTCTCCCAGCCGATGAGCGCTACGTCCCGCCTCTTCAGCCAGGGGATGACCGTGTTGTCGAGCCCCGCCGATCCCTCGTCTGTGTTCCACGGTCCAAGGGCCGCGCCGCGCGCCCAACGGCCCCACCGCAGCAGGAAGGCATCCCCAGCACCGACACGCACGCCGGCCTTCCTCTCCCACGCCTCCAGATCTTCGGGAAAGATGCGCGTGCCCGGCTCGAGATAGGGTACGCCTTTCAGGCGCGGCATGTCGTACAGCACAGCGCGGGTGACGATGCCGTTCTTCATGTTGAGCACGGAGTTTCGTTGCGCGCCGCGCTCCTTCGACACGTTGCCGTCGACCGGGTAGCCGTTCCACATCTTGCCGTTGAAGAAGATGTGCGCGAACGAATCGATGTGGGTCGCACCGGCCCCATGAATGCACGGGTACGCGATGCGATCGGTCGCGGCGTTCTGATTCGCCGCCGTCATGGCCCACTCGGCCGGACACGGCACGTCCGCCGCTTTGCTCGTCGCCGCGTTCGAGGCGAGTGAAACCGTCACGCCTTCCTTGACGAGCGCGGCGGCTTGCCTGCGTTTTGCCGGTGTGATGAGGTTGAGTGCGCCCATCTCATCGTCCTTGCCCCAGCGTCCCCAGTTCGTCAACTCGGTCTGCCAGCGCTCGTACTCCGCCTGTGAAACCAACGGACGGGACGACCCGGACCCTTGAGCGATGGCCGTCGCGCGCGGCCCGAGGAAGATGAGGCCGCCAACGATGGCGCCCGTCGCACCCAACAGGAACCCGCTCGCCGTTCGTCGAGTCGCCATCGGTACTTTCCTCCAGGGCGCGATTCTACAGCCGTCGGGCTCTGGTGATACCTCGGCCGCGGGACGGCTCAGAGACGGTCCGTCAGGCCTTCTCCTCGTCGTCGTGCTTGGCCCAGAAGCGGGCGTACTCCTCGTAGAACGTCAGCGAATCGAACCCCTTCATGCGATCGACGAACAAGACGCCGTCCAGGTGATCGGTCTCGTGCTGAATGATGCGCGCGGGGAAGTCTTTCGCGCGGAGCTCAATCCGGGTGCCATCTTTGTCGAGTGCACGGACTTTGACGTCGCGGAGCCGTGGGACCTTGCCCCTGATGTCGGGGATGCTCAGACAGCCCTCCCAGTCCTCGACCAGATCCGACCCGACAGCAATGATCTCAGGATTGATGACCGCAATGGGCTCGCTCTCCGACTCGTCGTCTTCTCGCGCGTTCAGATCGGCGACGAAGAGGCGAATCCCCTCGTGCACCTGCGGCGCCGCGAGGCCGACGCCCCGGTACTCCACCATCGTCTCAATCATGTCGACGATCAGCTTCTGAATCTCCGCGGTTCGTACGTCGGACGGCGTGAGAGCGCGCGCCTTGGCGCGGAGCGCTGGGTGACCCATGCGCGCGACTTTCAAGATAGCCATGCACTCGGAATTATACTGGTGTTGGCGTTGGCTCCGCCCCGCGTATGAGTCTCGATGAATCGCACGCGTACCGCTTCTGTCCACGATGCGGCGGCGCGCTCGATCGCCGGCTGCTGAAGCCGACCGAGCCTGAACGGCTCGTCTGCATTGCCTGTGGCTTCGTCTTCTATCTCGATCCGAAAATCGCGGTCGGCACCATCATTCGCACGGACTCGCAGTCGCTCGTGCTCGTCCGACGGGCGATCGATCCTGGCTACGGGAAGTGGGTGTTCCCTGGCGGCTACGTCGACCGCGGTGAGCCGCTGACCGTGGCGGCAATTCGCGAGGCCCGCGAGGAGTGCGGACTCGAGGTCCGCCTCGACGGCCTCGTCAACATCTACTCCTACCCAGGTCGGGCCCCCGTCATCGTGGTCTATGCGGCGACCGCCCTCGGCGGAACGCTGTGCGTCGACGACGAAGGGCTCGAGATCGCCGAGTTCACCGCTGCCGCGATCCCCTGGAACGACCTCGCGTTTCGCAGCACCTCTGAGGCACTTCGCGACTACCTGGCGGGTCTCCTGCATCCCGTGTCCGCCTAGGCGACATTTCGAGGAATCTCGGGCTGATTCGCGCGGCGGCCCTCAAATCTGTGACGCCGCGCACAGATCTGTACTCGGGGACGACGTGCTTGGGTCCCGTGCGCGGCACGGAGACGCTGCGTCGCCACACGTCGTCTGGACCGGAGCCGCCTCCGCCGCCGCCGCCCGCTCCACCGCCACCACCGCCGCCGCAGACGCCGGCGCCTGGTGGATTCGATCTGGCGAGCGTGACCGTGGTTGGCAGTCCGGACGTGCGGGGCTGGCCGATCACCTCACGCATCACCGATCTTCGGTTCGGCGGTGGGCAGATCCACCTGAATCACACGAGGCGTGGGCAGTGGCCGCCGGTCGTCATTGCGAACGACGGGACGACGCAAGAGTCCACGTTGTGGGTGTTCTTCAGGATCAGCGGGAAGTGGTACGGCACGGGCGCCGTGCGGTGGAGGCCCTATCAGACGGACAAGGCGCTCTCGAAGCCGTCCGACATCGGTCCGGGCTGGCTGTACGACTCGAGCCGGTGGGGGCCGATGGCGAACTACGTTCCACGTCCCGGCGAGCTCGTGGGCTTCATGATCGCGGCGGGCTCAACGCGCTCGGATGCGAACATCCGCGTGGCGGAACGCTCCGGCGTGACCCTGATTCCATTCCCGTCCGACAGCGGGCGGTCCAGCTACCCGCCTTTCGCGTGGGAGGAATGACGAAATAGGAATCAGGGAAGATCGACGACTGAACCACACGAAGGGCCGGCATCCCATCGAAGGGAGCCGGCCCGTTGTCGTTTCGGCGCGAACCTGAGAGCCCCGGAACCTCGAACCCAGGAACCCTGCTAAAACGAGAGCCTGAACCCGAGCTGGAGCATTCGCGGCAGATAGGCGACGTTGAAGTTCTGCTGCGGCTGGCCGTAGAGCGGGCTCACCTCGGCGGTCACGTAGGTGCCGTAGTTCGCGTGGTTGAACAGGTTGAACACTTCAAACGACCCTTCAAAGGACGCCCGACCATAGATGCGGAATTTCCGCAGGAATCGGAGGTCGACGCGGTGGATGGGAGCGCCATAGGTGCCGCCGGTGTTGGGATCCACGGCGCCGTTGGGAAGGCGACGGGTGTCCGAGAAACGACCTGGGCGGTTTCTGAACACCACGCTACCGTCCGGTCGCATGGCGAACGAGAGGTTGCCGCTGTTGCGGAGGTCTGCACCGTAGCTCGAGCCCATGGCCTGGCCCGAGCCGAAGAAGTACAGGCCGCTCGCCTGAACGCCGTACGGCATGTCGACAATCGCGTTGAATACCGCGCGATGCCGCTGATCGCCAAGCGCCGGGAACCACGAGTCGCCGACGTCGGCCGGCACCGGGAACGTAACCCGCTGATTCCCAGAGACCGGGGCTGGTATGTAGTCGTGGAACTTCGAGAGCGTATAGGTCGCAGAGCCTTGCCAGCGCTGGCTGAAACGCTTGGTGAACCCGGTCTCGAGCGCATGGTAGTTCGACTTGCCCGCCGAGAAGGTCTGTAGCGTGATGCCCAGGTCCGGCCAGGGACGGTTCGCAAGCACCGAGAACGGCAGCGGCGCGCCGGTGGCAGGGTCGAACTTCAGGTTCGTGTTCTGGTTGTACTGCTCTCGGCGTCCCGCGTTCCACTGATAGTCAGCCTGGAACGACATGCTGTCGCTCAGCTGTCGTTGGAAGCCGATCGAAGTCTGATGGCTGTACGGGACCCTGTTTCGGTCGCTCGCGATGTAGCCCGCCACATCACACCGGATCGTGGGATGCGAGGGGCACGTCAGCAGGTTCTGATCCGACAGCACGTTGGCACCGGCTGGCACAGGTCGGAAGTTCAGGCCAGATCCCCCGTACGGGTTGCTGAAAAAGTCCGCCCGTCCATCGTAGTTGGCCGAGTAGAGGACGTAAGACAAGTTCGCAGGAATGTGATGGGACCACTGGTCTTTCGGGCCGATGAAGTAGAGCCCCCACCCGCCGCGATAGACGGTCTTCTTGTCGTTGGCGCTGTAGGCGAAGCCGAGCCGCGGTCCGAAGTTGTTGAACTCGTTCGGCACGCTGTTCCGCAACGGCGGCACACTCCACTGCTGCCCGGCCCAATTGTGGGAGTAGTCCCAGCGGAGGCCGAGGTTCAGCGTGAGGTCCGAATTGACATGCCAGTTGTCCTGGAACCAGGTGCCGACCTTGGGTGTCCGGTTGGTCCAGGCCCACTTGCCGAAGCTCTGGTAGTACCGCACCCCAAGAGGCGACAGCGCGTTGAGGTTCCACGTCTTCGGGTCGTTCCAAACGGGGAACAAATCCTCCACGTTGGCCGGCACAGGACCGCCGCGCGCGTCGTACGCGCCATGCCGGGCGTTCTGCCACTCGTAGAAGTCGTGGTTGAAGAGCAGGTCGGCGCCCATGTGGATCTCGTGGGAGCCCTTGGCGTTCCAGATGGTGCTGAAGTCGTCACGCAGCGACCACATGTGGCCGTTCAGCCGCAGCGGCAGCGCCTGACTCTTGCCCAGCGTGTAGCCGCGCAGAAAGACGATCGGTGATTCCTCCAGTCCAGGCAGTCCGTACTGGTCAGAGAACGCGACGAACCAGCCGACCTTCACCTCGTGCACCGATCGCTGGCCCAGCATCTGGGTCAGGGCGACATACCCCTGGTAGTTCTGATACTGGCGCGTGCCAAGCGTCGAGGGGTGGCCGATGAGCGATCCGCCGGTGAAACTGCCGATGTCGATCGGCATGTCGTTGTTCCAGAGGTTACCGCGCATCAGCAAGCGGTTCCGGTTATTCAACTGCAGGTCGCCGCGGAAGCCGGCCTTGTGCTCGACCCGCGTGACCGTGAGCGGGTTGATGTTGAAGCGCGGGTACGCGCCACCGAACGTGAACGTGAACGGCTCGCGCTCGAGCTCGTAGTAGCCGAACACGTGCGCCTTGTCACGGATGATCGGACCGCCGAACGTGCCACCGATCTGCTGGTTGGAGTACGGCAGCACACGTTTTGCGACGAAGTCAGCGGCGTTGAACTTGTCATCGCGGAAGTACCCGTAGTACGAACCAAACGGCGTATTCGCACCCGACTTGGTCACCGCATTGACGAGCACGCCTTGCGATCGACCCTGGGTGGCGTCGAACCGGGCGCTCATGAACTGGAACTCGCCGATGGCGTCACGGGCGAACTTCGGCTGGCCGAAGGTCGACTGCGCCATCGTGTTGGTCACCTGCTGGCCGTCCAGGATGAGCTGGTAGTAACCCGGGTCGCCGCGCTGCGAGCCACCGCCGGTCGTGCCGCCGATGCCGGTCGGCGACTCGCCGACGTCGTTCGCGCGGCTACCAGGCGCGAGCACCGTCAGGTTCATCCAGTTACGGCCATTCACTGGTAGAGATTGCATCTGCACGGGCGTGATGTTGCCACCCAACTCGGACGCGGTCGTGTCCACGAGCGGCGCCTGGCCGCTCACCGTCACGGTTTCCTGCAGGGTCGAGACCGCGACTTTGAAGTTGAGCGTCACGTTCTGGCCCACCAGTAGCTGGACGTTGTCGCGAGAAGCCGTCGTAAACCCGGCCAACTCGGCGGTGACCCTGTACATGCCCACGCGCAGGGCCGGAATGCGGTAGGCCCCCTCGCCACCGGTCACGCCGACCACGGCGACGCCGGTGTCCAGGTGCGTCGCGGTAATCGTCACACCGGGAAGCACCGCGTCTGTGGTGTCCGTGACCACGCCAGTGAGCGTGGCATCTTGAGCGCGCGCCGCCCATGGAACCGAAACGAAGAGGATCGTGCAGAGCAACGAAACGAACCCACGAGACATGTACCCTCCCGGAATACCGAACGAGGCACAACGCCGACGCGATGACTGCTGGCTTCGTTCGACGATTGAAACGGTCGAAATCGCGCGCGCCGAAGCCCGTGGCGAGATCGAGAGGCTGCCGCCGATGCCGCAGCCCAAACCGAGCGGTGCCCCGGTCGAGCGCTTGAGCTTAGGAGCAGGGCAGGCTGTTGTCAAGAGGCGAGGGATGAAGTGGCGCGTCTTCCTGACCCCATGCTCAAAACGGACAACGACAGATTGGATCGGGCGGACGTGAAACTCGCCCCAGAGGGGTACTTCAGTCGGCGAGCCCCTCGGCCTTGCGCTCGGCCGCCGTGATCTTGCCTCCGGCGGCAAGAATCTCGCGATCCCGATCGATGGCGACCGGCGCGACCGTCACGTATCTCGCGACGACCGGCGCGGTTCCGTCGATCTTCAACTGACGCATCAGAAATGCGAAGCGCTGTTCGAGCGACGCGCCGATCGCCGCGCGCGCCGATTCGGGCATGTTCCACATCTGACGCTTGAACGGACCGATCGCCTTCTTGCGCGCCTTGTAGATGAACTGCTCTTCGGTATCCTTGGGCTTCCGCTCTTCCGTGGCGTTCGCACGCAGCCAGTCGTACATCTCGGTCTTCAACGAGGCCGGGAACTGCGGATGCTCGTACACCATGTTCTGGAAGTCGGTGGCGAGGTGAATCTCACACGCCCCCACGCGCGGGAAGTTGTCGAACGCCTCCGGTGGCAGCGTGGAGGCGCCATGTTGCACGGCGCCGCCCAAACCGTACTCCTGGCGCGCCACCCGTGAGAGCTCCTCGAGCGTCACCAGGTCGATCTTGACGTCGGTCCGCACCGTGCCGTCGGCGTTGATGAACCCGCCGTGCGCCGTGCCGGTCTGCACGCTGATCTTGCTGAGGCCGACCAGGTGTGCGCCTCGCTCCTTCAGCTTACGATTGAAGCCCTTCATGTAGGCATGGAGCTCGTGCACGTCGGAGTTCTTGCCACCCACTTCGCCAATCTCGCCGCCGACCGAAATCGTCACGCCCGCCGGTTCGCACTGGCGGATGAACGCCGCGAAGTCGGCCGCGAGCGTCACGTTCACCTCTTGCTGCTCGTCGAGGGTCGGCTTGTCGAGATCGACGAGGGTCGAGGTATCGATATCGATGTTGTAGAACCCAGCAGCGATCTCCTCCTTGATCAGCCCACGCAGGGTCTCGAGCTCCTTGTCGCGCTCCGGGCTGTGGTACTTCTTCGCGTTCGTCTGGACGTGATCGCCCTGGATGAAGAGCGGTCCCCGGAACCCTTCGCGCAGCGCCGCGGCGAAGAGCACCGCCACGTACTCATGTGGACGCTGCTCGGTATACCCGATCTCCGACCGGGCGATCTCGAAGATGAAGGCGCCGGCGTTGAGCGACCTGGCAGCACGAATCACCGCCCGGGCCGTGTCGTACGTCATCGCTCGGACGTTGATGGCCGGCACCGTGAAGCCACCCGTCTCGCCGCGGCCCATCGCGAGGTAGAGATCGTGAATCGACGCGGGACGAATCCCCGCGGCCGCGGCCACCGATCGAATGATCCAGCGCGCCGTCCCCCTCAGCTCGGCGTCCGCGCCAAACACAGCGGTCCAGGCGAGCCGATCGACCGTCTCGGCGGTGAAACCGTCGAGGTTCGTCACGCTGACGCGGTCGCTCAACACCGTGGCGGCGCTCGCGACCGCATCCGTCATCTCTGTGATCGATGTAAACATAGCAACGTCTTCTTTTGCACTGGCGCTGGGGCCCCACCCCTGCCGCGAACTGACGCTGACATCCTCGCTCGGATTTCCATGTCCTCGCTCGGATGTGGCCGCGGGCGCTTTTACGCTGGCGGCGAGTCCCGCCCCACCTGCCTTACCAGGCCCACCAGGCCTAGCCGGCCTTTGAGGCGCTGCGGGCGCTCACGATGATAGCACCGGGAACACGAACTCTTCGGTCGTGACGGCGCTTACGGCGGCCTCGACCATTGCCTCGACGGGCAAGGCCTGCTCCGCGGCGAGCACCTGATCCATGCGAGCGCGTGTCGCCGGATGCCGCGGCGTGAAGAGCGTGCAACAGTCCTGGTCCGGGAGGTTGGAAATCGAGAGTGTGCCAATCCGTGCGGCCTGGTCTGCGATCTCGTCCTTGTCCATTCCTACCAACGGGCGCAGGATCTCCATCGACGCCGCCGCCGCAATCGTCGTCAGATTCTCGAGCGTCTGGGAGGCGACCTGCCCGATCACCTCGCCGGTCACGAGCGTGTTCGCGCGCCAGCGCCTCGCGAGCCGCTCGGCGATGCGGATCATCAACCGTCGATAGAGAACCACACGGAGCTCGGGCGGGCACAAGAGCACGACCTGCTGCTGCAGGTCCCCGAACGGTACGAGCAGGAGCCGAGAACGGAGCTGATGGCGCGTCAACAGCCGCGCGATCTCCCGCACCTTGTCTTGCGACGCTCGCGACAGGATGGGATAGCTGTGGAAGTGGATGAAGAGCACCGAGCAGCCTCTCCGCATCATGCGGTAGGCCGCCACCGGTGAATCGATCCCCCCCGACAGGAGACACGCCACCCGCCCCCCGGTGCCGGTCGGGAGCCCACCAGCGCCCGGTTCTTTGTCGAAGAAGAAGAACGATTGGTCGGTCAGCATCTCGATGTGAATCGTCAGTGAGGGTTGCGAGAGGTCCACGCGCCAACCTCGCGCCTGCTTGAGGAGACCGCCCACCTCGCGCTCGATCTGCGGGGATGTGTACGGAAGCCGCTTGTCAGCGCGACGCACGCTCACTCGGAACGAGGCGGGATGCCGATCGCTCAACGTGTCGAGAATCCGCCCGGCCAACGCATCGAACTCGATGGGCGCCCTGCAGGCGTGCGAAAAGTTCGCCACGCCGAAGATACGCGACAGACGATCACGGACCTCCTCCCAGGGCACGCTGTCGCCCACCTCGAGCTCGAGACGTCCCATCACGGACTTGACGCTGACGACGTCAAGGTCCCGGAGCACAGCACGAAGATTCTGCATCAATAGCTTGACGAACCACGGACGGTTCCGCCCCTTCAGCGCCAGCTCTTTGTAGTGAAGGACGACGAGGCTCATGCGATCAGGGGTTCAGGGTTCACGCGCTGCACCAGCTCAGCGGCCATGTGCCCGCTCCGCACCGCGCTTTCGATGGTAGCGGGCAGGCCCGTGGCAATCCAGTCGCCGGCGAGGTACAGCCCCGGCACCGGCGTTCGTGTCTCCGGTCGTGGGGGCTGGCCAGGCGCGAGCGAAAAGGTGGCGCGCGGTTCGCGAATCACGCTCGCGTGCACCAGCGTCGCAGTCCGACAGGCCGGGATCGCCTCGCGGAGCTCCTCGTGAGCCAGCGCGATGAGCACTGGGTTCGTCATCACCAGCATGTCGGCGGCGCCACTCGAGAGCATTGACACACGCGCTGCGATCCCCTCGCACGGCGCATCAGGCTGCTCGAACGCCCACTGCAGGCGGCGTCGGGGCAGTCCGACGAATGTCTCCCCGAGAATCCGGCGGTCGAACCAGAGATGCACGCTGACGATGGGCGAAGGCGCCGTGGCGCGCGCAGCGGCGAGCGTCGAGGACAGAGCGGACACGTCGCCGGCGAACGCGGAAGGCAACGCGAACCAGGGGACAGCCGCGATGACCGCGGTGGGGTGCCACTCTTGCGTCACACCGCCGGCGCGAGTTGCGCGTACGGCGGCACGGTTGCCGGCAATCACAATCGTGGCGTCGGCTCCCGTGCACACCTGCCCACCTCTCGCATCGAGAAAGGCACGCGCGGGGTCCGCATACATCGCAGCGAGCGGACGGGTGGGCACGTTGATGGACGCATCGCTCGGATTCGGTCCGAACATCTCGCCCAACACGCGCGCGAAGTACGAGGCGGCCGCCACGTGCGGCGGCTGGTTCAGCGCCGCCAGTGCGAGCGGATCCCACAGCAGCTCGCGCACCCGTGCTGACTGCCCGTGACGCGTGAGCCACGCATCCACCGTCTCTCCCGGCGCGGTCACCCGGTCCATCGCATCCGCGGGGGCCCTCGTCGCGCCAGCCCTAAGCGCCCGGCGCGCCCGCTGTATCGGCCCCGCCATGGCGAGGATGGACCGTCGATCTCGCCACGAGAGCGCCCGCCATCGACAGACGCCGACAATCAAATGCCACGGGGAGGGCCACGAGACCCACCCGCCTGACTCCGCACCACCCGGACAGACCAATCGACTGAACCGCCCGTCGAAATCGACCATGGTCGCCGCTAGCCGAGAGGGACGATCGAGAGAGCCGCTGGCGCCGATCGTGTGCAGAAAGGCCAAAGTGTCGTGATAGGCGCCGGCAAGGACGTGTGGCCCGTTGTCGACGTGCGATCCGGTCTTCCGATCGCGAAAGGCCGTGGACCGGCCCCCGAGGCGACTGCGTTTCTCGAGCACGAGCACACGTGCACCGCGGTCTGCCAGACGCACGGCCGCGCTGAGCCCCGCGAAGCCCCCACCGACTACGACGACATCAGGTCCGGACATCACTGCGGGAACATCCACTGCCTCAGCGCCAGAGTGGCCTGGATCGGCTTGGGCACGCGCGTTCGGCGCGAGAAGACGTCGTAGCCATTCCTCTCGATCCGCTGCAGCGTCTCGAAGTACACCGCGCGCATGATCTCCGCGGCCACCAGGCGACGACGATCGGGTTCTGGACGGGAGCGGCGAGCCCGTTCGTAGAACTCACGGGCGCGGCCACATTCGAGCGCCATCACGCGCCGCACCGAATCGGTGACCATTCCTCGCGCGAGGTCCTCCGTACGACAACCCGCGGCGCGAAGATCCGCTTGGGGAATGTAGACACGACCCTTGGCGAGATCGTCTTTGATGTCTCGCAGGATGTTCGTGAGCTGAAGGGCCACACCGAGATCGAGCGCATACTGCCGGGAGGACGGATGCTCACACCCAAAGATCTGGATGCAGATAATCCCGACCGCCGACGCGACCCGGTGACAGTACTCGAGCAGATCGTCGAAGGTCTCGTAGCGCATCGTATCCAGATCCATCGCCACGCCCGCAATGACGTCGTCGAACGGCTGACGCGGTAGCTGAAATCGGTCGAGGTGTGCGCGCAGTTGCAGGCCTTGGGTGGTCTGTGGCGTGCCGCCGTCGTAGCAGCGCGCCAGCTCGTCACGCCAGAAGCGGACCGCCTCGACGGCCGCCTCTCGACTCGCCGCTTCGTCGACGCCATCATCCACGGCGCGACAGAAATCCCAGACCGCGATGATCGCGTGGCGCTGCTCGGGTGGCAGCACGAGGAACGAGTAGTAGAAGCTCGTCTTCCGAGCCATCAGGCGGCGATGCCTCGCCAGCGTAGGGTGCGCCAGAGGAGGCGCGGCAGATCGCCGGGCCCCAGCGTGGGGCGCGTCTGCAGGAGCTCACGACGCCCGGCATCGACCCGCTCCAGGATGCGACGGCCGCCGACCCACGTCGCCCGCAACTCATAGCGGAGACGGCCACCGACGCCGTCGCACACTGCTCGCCCCTCATCGAAGAGCCGTTGGGTGACGTCGACGCACTGTGCCAGCACGGCGGACCACGCGTCGGTCAGGCGGTTGGACGCGAGATCGCCCTCGCTGGCACCACAGGCGGCCAGGGCCTCGCGCGGCACGTACAGACGACCCGCGCGCCAGTCGTGACCGAGATCCTGCCAGAAGTTCGTGAGCTGCAGCGCCGTGCACAGGGCATCGGACGAGCGATCGAGCCCGGGGTCGACACGACCAGCAATACGGAGCACGAGACGGCCGATGGGGTTCGCCGACCGGCGACAGTAATCGAAGAGCTCGTCCCACGAGGCGTACCGCGTCCTCGTGGTATCCTGCGCGAACGCGCTCAGGAGATCGTCGAAGAGCGACATGGGCAAGTCGTGCGAGCGGATCGTGTGACTGAGCGCCACGAACAGCAGGTCCTCAGCCTCGTTGGAGCGCGTCGCCAGGGCTTGGTGAAGCCGTTCGCCCCAGTCACGGAGTCGCGCCTGGCGTTCCTGTGGCCACGCGGTTCCTTCGTCGGCGATGTCGTCGGCGAGGCGTGCGAACGCGTACACCGCGGCCACGTGGGGGCGCATACGCGGCGGCAACAGGCGAGAGGCGACCGGGAAGTTCTCGTAGTGCGATCGGGCGAGACGTTCGCACGCGGCGTACGCGCGCGCCAGCGTGTCTGGACCGCCCGTGACAGATCCGGGTGCCTCGCGGTTCGGGCGCGCTACCACTGCGTTTCAGGCGAGCCGGCCCGCAGGTTGACCGTCCTCGCAAGGACGAACAGGAGATCGGACAGGCGGTTCATGTACCGGACCGCTAGGGGGTCGGCTGCCGGCGTCAGTCCGACGATCCGTCGCTCGGCTCGGCGGCAGACGGTGCGCGCCACGTGCAGTGCGGCCCCGCGCGGCGAGCCCCCGGGGAGAATGAAGTGGCGCAGCGGCGGCAGTGATCCCTCGAGACGATCAATGAGCGCTTCCAGACGGGCGATATCGGTGTCGCCGAGCGTCGCCTTCTCGACGCGGTCGGCGATCCTGTGTCGGGGGTCCGCGAGCATCGCGCCAAGTGCGAACAGGTCGCGTTGGATGTGGGTCAGGGCTTCGTCGAGATCGGCCGACAGCGCGGTCTGGGGGCCGGCGGCTCGAACATATCCGAGCCACGCGTTCAGCTCGTCGACGTCGCCGTATGCGTCGACGCGCGCGTCGGCTTTGCTGACCCGCGTGCCGTCGAAGAGCGCCGTCTCGCCGGCGTCGCCGGTCCGTGTGTAGATTTTCACTGCGTCCGTCCGCCGGAATTATACGAGATGGCTGTCAAATCCCCTGGGCCCCAGTCGCGAGCGTCCAGTCGTCCGCGCCGCACGAGCAGCACCCCGACCGTGGCACCAGCGCCCCGTCCGACAGCGCGATCGCATGCAACGACAGCCGAGCCATCCGCCGCGGAGCGACGTCGCTTCCGTGCGCGCGTGTTGACCTGGTATCGCCGGCACGGACGGAGCCTCCCGTGGCGTCAGACCGACGACCCCTATCGCATTCTCGTGTCGGAGATCATGCTCCAGCAGACACAGGTGGACCGCGTGCTGCCGAAATACGCGGAGTGGCTGGCGAAATACCCGTCCCTGCAGGCGCTCGCCGAGGCGCCCGAGGCAGACGTCACGGCCACGTGGTACCCGCTCGGCTACAACATTCGACCGCGCCGATTGCAAACCATCGCCCGAGAGGCCGTCGCGCGGTTCGACGGCCGCCTTCCGGATGATCACGAGACGCTCTTGTCATTCAAGGGCATTGGCGCCTACACCGCGGGGGCGATCCGCAGCTTCGCCTTTCGCCAACGCGCGGCGATCCTCGACACCAACGTCGCACGCGTGCTGTGTCGCGTGTTCGTCGGGTCGGGCGATCCGAAGACCCACGCGATGAAGCGTCACCTGTGGGCGCTGTCGGAAGCGCTGGTGCCGCACAAGGACGTCTTCGACTTCAATCAGGCGCTCATGGACCTGGGCGCGATGGTCTGCACGGCGCGCCGGCCGAAATGCCTGGTGTGTCCCCTGGCCAAGTCGTGCCGGACCTATCCGTTCACCCCACCATCGACACCGGCTCGCTAGATGCGCACCATCATCGTCACGGCAGCCATCATCGAATCGAACGGAACGTTCCTCGTCACGCGGCGCCCCACGGGGGCGCACTTGGAAGACTGCTGGGAGTTCCCGGGCGGCAAGTGCGAGCCAGGCGAAGCGTTGGCCACGTGCTTGCGGCGCGAGTTGCACGAGGAGCTGGCCATCGATGCCGAGATCGGCGACGAGGTCCTCGTCACGACGCACGAGTACGCGGATCGCCAGGTCATCCTGCACTTCATGGAGTGCCGTATCGCGGGGCAACCGAATCCACAAGAGGGGCAGGAGATGCGGTGGGTGGCCCGAGCGGAGCTGGCGAGCCTGCGATTTCCGCCGGCGGACGAAGAGCTGATTCAACGCCTCACGAGACAAACGGCACGGCGGTGACCACCGCAGCAGCCCCTGCCACGGTGACGGCGGTGTCGGGGGCCGCATAGTCTCGATGCACGTAGCCGAGTGCGATCGTGGCCTTCATCGAAGGCGACCAGGTTGCGCTCGTGACCCTGCCCACCTCTCGGTCCGCCGACTGAATCGCCGCTCCCAAGAGAGGCTCACTCGGCATCGCGCCCGAGAGCGTGAGACCGACCAGCCTTTTCGCCACACGACCGTGTCCGCGATGCAGCACGCGGGTGATGACCTCTTGGCCCACGTAACAGCCCTTCTGCAGGTTGATGGCGATCCGCTCGAGACCGGCCTCGAGCGGAATGGTGGACTCGTCCATATCCTGATGGAAGCGCGGCACGCCGCCTTCGACGCGAATGGCCTCGGTCGCTTCGACAGACAGCGGGACCGCGCCACGTGCCTCGAGCGTGCGCCAGGTATCCTCGAACACGTCCCGGCTCACGAGGAGCTCGTACGCGGGCACACCGGCGTCACCCACTCTCAGCAGGATCGCGGGCCGCCCTCCCACCGACGCGCGAAGGTTGCCGCCGTCTGTCAGCGCGGCTAACCGCTCCGTCGGCGCGTCGAGTACGACAGCCTGAAGAGCGCGCACCGCCTCCGGACCGAGGAGCGCGATACTCGACCACGTGTCGGTGACATCCCCAAATTGCACGTCCTCACTGAAGATGAACTGGTCCAGCCTGTCGAGGACGGTCGCTCGTGTGCGGCCTGGCGTGATCATGAGCATCATGTCGCCCAGCTCGAACAGCCACATGTCGGAGATCATCCGGCCCTGAGCGGTGAGGTAACAGGCGTAGCACCCCTGGCCAGGTTGCAGCGCGACGATGTCGTTGGTGAGCATGCCATGGAGATAGCTCGCGCGGTCGGCGCCGGAGAGGACGATGCGACCACGGTCGGATCGATCGGCCATCGCTGCGCCTGTCCGGGCCGCATCGTATCCGGCCCAGGTCGATGTCACGATCGGCGAGGTGTTATGCTGAGTCATGGCTCGCTGGCTTCATTGTACCTGGGCCACCGCGCTCGCGTGCGCGGTCGTCTGGCCACACGCCGCGTCGGCTCAGCCAGCGCCAACGACGGGTGCGTCACCGACACCCTCTCGCCTGCTGGTCTACATTCGTTCGACGCAGGTCGGCACGGAAGACTCTTCGGTGGTGCGCACGGCCGACGGCTGGACGATTACGGGAAGCGGACGCTCGGGACCACCGCTCGACATCACGACGAACTTCATCGAGGTCAAGTACGACGCGGACTGGAATCCGCGCGAGCTGTCACTCGACGCGCTCCAGGGCACGCAGCCGATCACGCTGCGGACCGTGGTGACCGGCACATCGGCACGCAACGAGTTCACCAACAACGTCGCGCCGGGCGAACGGACCGATGAGATCGCACCGCATTCGCTACTGATGCCCAACCCGTTCTTCGTCGCGTACGAGGCGCTCTCGGCGCGCTTGATGACTGCGCCTGCGGGTACGCGCATCCCGTTATACACGGCGCCGCTCGGCGGGGCGTCCGTGGTGGTTGGGGAGTCGACCTCCGAGCGGCTTCAGACGGTCAGGCGGACGATCGATGTTCGGCGGACCCGAGCCTGGGTGGAGTCGCTCAATGCAACGGGCCAGGGTCTGGATATCGAGGTCTGGGGCGATGAAGAGGGCCGACTGCTTCGTCTCAGCGTGCCCGCTCAAACGCTCGAGGTCATCCGTGACGACATCGCGTCGGTGTCGACGCGGCGGGTAGCCGTCTCGCGGCCGGGGGACGAGCAAGTCCGTGTGCCGGCCAATGGCTTCTCGCTGGCCGGTACCGTGTCGAAGCCTGCCGGCGCGTCAGGCAAGCTCCCGGCGGTGATCCTGGTGGGCGGTTCCGGCTCAACCGATCGCGACGAGCTCGTGTTCGGGATCCCGATCTTCGGTCAGCTCGCCGGCGTGCTGGCCGATCACGGCTTCCTGGTGCTTCGGTACGACAAGCGTGGCGTCGGACAGAGCGGTGGCCGTCCAGAGTTCGCGACGCTCGGGGACTACGCGGAGGACGTGCGCGCGGCAGTCCGATTCATGACCGCGCGAAAGGACGTCGACGCGAAGCGCCTCGCGGCGCTCGGCCACAGCGAAGGCGGCTCGGTGGCCATGCTCGCGGCGGCCCGCGAGAACAAGATCAAAGCGCTGGTCCTCGTCGCGACCATCGGCGTCACGGGCGCCGAGCTGAACCTCGCGCAGGCGTCCCACGCGTTGTCCCGGTCCACGAGGCCCGAACCCGAGAAGCAAGCGACGCTCGAGCTGCAGAAGCGCATCCAGGCCGCGGTCATCACCGGGCAAGGCTGGGAAGGCATTCCGCTGCAACTCCGGCGTCAGGCCGATGTCCCCTGGTTCAACAGCTTCCTCACCTTCGATCCGGCCAAGCCGATGGCCGACATCCGGCAGCCGATGCTCATCATTCAGGGCGAGCTCGACACGCAGGTCGCGCCCAGCAACGCCGACCGCCTCGAACAACTCGCCAAGGACCGCAAGCGTCAGTCGCCCGTCCAAGTCGTCAAGGTGCCTGGCGTGAACCATCTGCTGGTCACTGCGAAGACCGGTGAAATCAACGAGTACGCCACCCTGCCGGATCGAACCATTAGCTCCACGGTCTCGACCGCCGTGGCGGACTGGCTCACGAAGACGTTTCAGTGGGCGAAGTAAGGGCCCTTCAGGAAATCTCACCAAGGAGTCGCAAGTCATGGTGCCGGCCTGCTCGCCAGAGGCCGGCGACTTGTCCACATTCATTCGTAACGGAGCGCTTCGATCGGATCGAGACGCGAGGCTTTGAGCGCGGGCAGGAGCCCAGAGACCAAGCCAACCGCCATCAGAATCGAGGCGCTGAGGAGTACGAGATCGGGTGACAGCACGAGGTGAATGTCCGTCTTCCCCGTGGGGTCGTCCAGGAGCTCGGCGAGAAACGGCCGCGGGCTGATCAGCCATACCAGGGCGTACGATGCCCCAATACCGACGGCGCCGCCAAGCACGGTCGTCACCATCGCCTCAAGAAGGAACTGCAGGAGAATCTCACGTCGGGGCGCGCCGAGCGCTTTGCGGACGCCAATCTCGCCCGTTCGCTCGTGCACGTTGACGAACATGATGTTCATGATCCCGACGCCGCCGATCGCGAGCGTGACGATCCCAATAAACGTGAGGACGATCCGCAACCCGGTGACGATACCACCTACAATCTCCTGGAGCTGCCTAGAGCCGAAGGTATTCAGAGCGCGCTCGTCGGTCGGATTGAACTGGTACCGTTCTGCAAGAAACGCTCGGACGTCTCGAATGGCGCGCGCCTCCAGTGTGGGTGACACAGCCTGAAAGACGAAGGCGTGCACGTACTGGGTGTCGGCGAACGCGGACATGACGGTCCACGGAATGAACACACAGTACTTGACCGGACGGTTGTAGTTGGCCATCTGGACTTTCTCGACGCCGACCCCGATGATCTCGAACGGCACACCCTTGACGCGAATGACCTGACCCACCGCCGGCGTCGCTCCGAACAGCTTTCGATGCACCTCGCTCCCGATGAACGCCACCCGTCGCCTGAAACGCACATCGTCGCCGTCGAGAAAACGACCGCCAGGTTGAAGGGTCTCGGAGCGCATCGACCCGTAGCTCGCCGCCACGGCCCGGACCATGTAGCTGGCCTGTTTGTTTCCCAGAACGACCGAGACATCCTAAAAGAACTCCGGGCTCACGTGCTTGATGAAGGGAAGCTCCTCGAGCGCCAGGATGTCGGCCGGCCTGACGCGCACGCGACGTCCCGCGCGCTCCCCACCCGCCTGCATACTGGTCTGCGCCGGAAATGCCACCGTCACGCCATCGGAGAACGCGCCGCGGAAGCCGTTGTCGAACGCCGCGGCGAACCCGCTTCCGTAGGCGAGCAGCGAGACGACCGAGATGATGCCCCAGGAAATCCCGAGCATCGACAGCCCGACGCGGAACCGATGGTGGTAGAGGCTGAAGAGTGCCTCACGCACGACCTCACGACGCATCGCGAGCATGGTGGCGCTCCTACGTCTCGAACCGCAGCGCGTCTACCGGAGGAAGCTCGGCCGCGCGACGAGCTGGGTACGTTGACGCGAGCACGGCCACGAGCATCGACACGCCGAGTGCGAAGAGCCCGCTCTATGGCGACACGATCATGCCGGCAAACCGCGCCGGCTTCGGCGCCACGTTGACCAGCGCGCACAAGCCCAGCGCGATCGCCATGCCGAGTCCGCCGCTGAACATTGCGAGAACGAAGCCCTCGAGAAAGAACTGTCGCTGGATGGCGCGCGTCGTGGCGCCCAGCGCCTTGCGCACGCCGATCTCGCGCGTGCGTTCATGGACCGCCACCAGCATGATGTTCATCACGCCGATGCCGCCCAACGCCAGCGTGACCAACCCGACGATGACGAAGAAGTCACGCATCCGTTGAATCATGCGATCGAACATCAGCGACTCGATGGAGGTGTCCCACACGTTCAGCGCGTCCTCATCGGCCGGGTCGAACCCGTGGCGCCTGGCGAGGATGGTGCGGATGTTCACCGCCAGCGGCCATTGGATGTCTTCGATTCGGCCGGTTCGGTGATCCACGACCGCGGCGATCTGCTGGATCCCTTCGGGCCGAGTGCCCACGACGATGTCCGACACCGTGTCGGCCGGCGCATCGGTTCTCGGCAGATCCTGCATCATGGTGGAGAACGGGATGAAGATCTCGTTGTTATCCGGCCCGTTGTAGTTGCTGTCTTGCTCCTTGTTGCGGATGCGGCCGACGACGGTGTACGGCAGTCCGTTGATGGCGATCGACTCGCCCACGACCCGACGCTTGCCGAACAACTGATCGGCGGTGTCATGCCCGATGACCGCGACCCGCGCGCGTTGCGTTTCGTCGGTCCACGCCAGGGTGCGACCGGCCGCGACCTCGATGGTACGGATCCCCTGATACGGTGGTTCGACACCCGTGATCCGAACGTTCGCGGCGTTGTACAGGCTCTTGACGCTGACGCCAGCGCGCTCCAGCTCCGGACTGACGACAGACACCATCGAGGATTCCGCCGCGATGGCCCGCGCATCGTCGACCGTGAGGCGAATCCATCGACCCGCGCGTTCGCCTCCAGCCTGCAGCGACGTCCGGTTGCCCCAGATGATGGCGACATTTTTGCCAAGCTCCTGGAGTACGTGCTCGTTACCTTGTCGGAACCCCTCTCCGGTCGCCGACAGGATGACGACGGCAATCATTCCCCACATGATCCCGAACATCGTCAGGAAGCTGCGGAGCCTGTTCGCGCGCAGGTTGTCGATTGACTGGACGATGGCTTCGCGCATGCCGGGCGGACCTACGTGGGGAGGATGACCTGGTCGCCGGCCTTCAGCCCTTCGAGGATCTGGACCTTCGTGCCGTTCCCGACGACGAGCTTCACCGAAACGGCGCGACGGCCGTTGCGAGCGGCCGGCTCCGCGAGCTCGACAGTCGCGTGGCGCTGCGCGTCATAGCTGATCGCGGCCTCGGGCAGCAGCAGGCTGTTCGGGTGCTCGTCCAGCACGATTTCGGCGTTCGCCGTCATGTTGGCTTTGAGCTCCTGGCCCGGGTTCTCGATGGACACGCGGACCTCGAAGCTCGTGACGTTGTCCTTCTCGGTGCCCATGGGCGAGACCTTCGTGACCCGACCGGTGAACACCTTGTCCTTGAAGGTCTCGACGCGGATGCGGGCCAGCTGCTGCAGCCTCACGCGGCCAATATCCGCTTCGTCGACCTTGCCTCGCACGAACACCTGGTCGATGTCGCCGATCGTCATGATCAACGTCGCGTTGGCGACGTCCTCGGCCGCCCGGTCGTTGGCGGCCGCCGACTGAGCCACTTGCGCGCGAGCTTCGGCGACGCGGGCGCGCGTCACCGCCAACTGTAACTCCGCCGCGCGGCGCTTGTTCTCGGCGACGTCGAGCGCGCTCTGCGAGTCGTCAAGCGCGGATTGGGGAATCAGCTGCTGCGCAAAGAGCGACCTCGCCCGCTCGAGCGCGCGTCGAGCGAACTCCACGTCTGGGCCTTCGGCTTCGACGATGTTCTTTTGGAGCTGGGCTTCGGCGGCTTCGAGGGCCGCGCGAGCGGCGAGCAGATTGGCTTCAGCGCCTCGTCGGGCGGCGAGGAGCTGCTCCTTGTCCAGCTCAGCGAGGATGTCGCCTTCCTTGACCGCGCCGTCGATATCGACTGGCAGAACCTTGATGATGCCGTTGGCCTTCGACTTGATGTCGACCTTGGTGATCGGCTCGACCTTGCCCGTCGCGACCACCGACTGCACCATCGTCCCGACCTCGACCATGGCCAGCCCGGACGGGTCGACGGCGGCGGACGCGCCGTTCAGCGTCCGGTATCCGACCAATGCGGCCGCCACCGCCAGCATCACGCCGCTCACTGTGAGGATCCGTCGCGTCCGGCTGGAGCGGGTTCCCTGACTCATAATCCACCTTACGGAGGAAGCGCGGTCGAAGTTTCAGGAAATGAGAGAATAACCTGATGTGGATTCTGCAGGCCGCAGAAGAGGGCGTCGACCCCGTTCTGTTTCGGGTTGCCCCCGGTGCGATCAAGACGCTCGGGCGGGCGCCTCGGGCGGATTTCGTTGTGGATGCGGCGCTTGTCTCCCGTGTGCACTGCCGGCTCGAGGTCAGCGACGACCGGATCGATGTCACAGACCTCAAGAGCACCAACGGGACCTTCGTGAACGGTACACGTATCGACCGGGCGCCCGTTCGAAGCGGCGACTTGCTGCGGGTCGGTCGCCTCGCGCTCAAGGTCCAACGGGTCGTCGAAGCCAGCTGACTCTCTACCGGAGAAACGGATTCGTTGCTCGCTCTCGACCAATCGTCGTCGCCGGCCCGTGCCCTGGATAGACCCGGGCCTGGTCACCGAACGAGAACAGTACCTGTTTGATAGAGGCGATCAGGGTCTCGTAATCACCACCCGGCAAATCCGTGCGGCCAATCGAGCCGGCAAACAGGGTGTCACCAACGAACAGGTCTTCGCCTCGCTGCCCCTTCGGAGCGATCTGCAGGCACACCCCACCAGGACAGTGACCGGGCGTGTGATGCGGCCGGACCTCGTAGTCCCCGAACCCGATGACCTGGCCGGGCGCGTAGTACTCGTCCACCGGCGGCGGTGCCTCCACGCGCAAGCCGAAGAGCAACCCGTGCTGAACCGCGTCCCGATACAAGAATTCATCGTCCCGGTGCAGATACACTTTGACACCGAGGGCGCGTTTGGCCGCCGCGACACCGGACACGTGATCGACGTGCGCGTGCGTGAGAAGGATGTGCCGAATCGCCAGCTGATGACGTGCCGCGAACGCGATCAGTCCTTCGATCTCGTCGCCGGGATCAATGAGCACCCCTTCGCGCGTTCGGTCGCACCAGAGGACGAATCCGTTCTTCATGAAGGGGCCAACCGCTTGCGTTTCGATCTGGAGCATAGGACTCGCCGATGATTGTCGCCGTCCTGGATGATCTCATGTTCACGTCGAAGATTCGATCTGCGGCGCGTGCCGCCGGGGTCACCGTCGTCTTCGCCCGGTCGCGAGACGCCGCTCTGGCCGCCGTCCGCCATCATCGCCCGTCGCTCGTCGTCCTCGACCTGAACAACCCGCGTGCCGAACCGTTGGAAATCGTCTCCGCGCTCAAGCAACCCGCCGGCGATGCGCCATCGCCACCACTCGCGATCTTGGGTTACGTGTCCCACGTAGACACCGCCGCGATCGAGGCCGCCCGTGCGGCTGGCGTCGACACCGTGCTCGCGCGTTCCGCGTTCACGCAACGAATCGGCGAGCTCCTGCAAGGCAAGTAAGCCTGATTCAGACCCTAAACCACCAGATCAATGCGGCAAGCACGAGCGCGACGGCCACGACCACCGATGCGGTCCTGGCGACAGCGTCCGGTCCCGCCAGGCCCACGGTTGATCTGGCTGGCGGAGGCACCGGGCGCACCGCTTGGCGTTTCCAACGGGAACCCGGCGCCGGTGTAGTCTCCGGGGCTGCCAGGGGCCGCGGCCTTTCCGGCGACGGGCTCCCCTTCACGGGCGTGTCGGCCAGCGGTGCGTCGCGTTACGCGTCCAACGTGGCGATGAGTTGACGGAGCTCCGCGGCGACCGTCGCGGCCGAGTCGACGCGTCGTGCCGGATCTTCGACCAGCATCCGGCCCACCACCGGCTGAATCGCGGTTGGCACCAGCGACAGATCTGGCGCACGGCCATCCGTCTGCGGGAATTTCCCTGTCAGCATCTCGAAGAGCATGAGGCCCAGCGCGTAGATGTCGCTGCATGAGTCGGCGCTGCCGGTACGCTGCTCCGGGGCCCAATAGCGCACGCTGGGCACTGCCGCGCCGCTCTTCGCGGTCCGGGCCGCGACGGCGGTTGCGTAGTGGCCAAGGCCGAAATCCAGCACCTTCGCGTTCCCCTTGGTCGAAATCATCACCGTATCGGGACGCAGCGAGCGGTGCACGAGACCGAGCGCGTGTGCGTCGGCCAGCGCATCGGCGATCTGTGCTCCGAACTCGAGAGCGCGACGAGGGTTGATCGGCCTGCCACCGAGGAGCGCCTCGAGCGTCTGGCCCTGAACGAACTCGTACACGAGGTGCGGCCGCCCTGCTCCCCGATCTCGTAGAGCGTGGCCGCGTTGGGATGTCCCAACGTTCGAGCGAGGAACGCTTCGTCGGCGATGGGTGGTCCCCCGACGGGATCCATCGCGACATCGGCCATCAGCACCTTGATGGCAGTGGTGCGCCCCGCCCGCGTATCTCGAGCCCGATAGACCTCCGCGTGGCCACCGGTCCCAATCCGCTCAAGGACTTTGTAGTCACCAAACGATTCGAGCATCGAGCCGACGTGTATCTTAGTGCGGTTTCAGCTCGGCCATCGCGCTCTGCACCAACTGCTTCGCATCGTCGAGCTGCTCGAGCACGAGCGCGATGTCCAGCTTCGGCTTGCCTGGAAGCCGATCAGTGCGACAGTACACGCCGTGCTGGCCCACAAGGGCGAGCGCATCCGTCAGGAGGTCGAGCGCGACGGCGAGCCGACCCCGGGCCGCGCCCATCATGGTTTCGTGAGTCTCGAGCGTGGCGCGATGCTTGTCGAAGACAGACATAAGGAAGCTCTGGACTCTATTTGGCTGGGGGCTTCGTTGGCCTCACTTCCACACGACTGGGCAGTGTGCGAGGGTTCATGTGGAGCAGATCGAGCACGATCTGTGCGACGTCGTCAGGGCCGATCTTCCAATCCACGCCTCTCTGTTCGTCTCCGCCACTGAAGCCGGTGGCGACTGATCCAGGCATGATGTAGCTGACGCGGATGTTCTCGTGCCGTAGTTCCAACATCAGCGCTTCGCTGAAGGCGTTCAGACCTGCCTTTGTCGCGCAATATGCGGCCGCGCCGACGAAGGCGTTCTTCCCTGCCAGGCTGCTGATGTTGATGATGTAACCACCACCCCGCGCGCGCAGGTGCGGGATTGCCCCGTGACAGCAGTTGTAGACACCGGTGAGGTTTGTGTCGAGCGTGGCGGCCCATTGCTCCGGCGTCATGTCGGCCACGTGACTGAAGATGCCGATGCCAGCATTGTTCACAAGCACGTCCAAGCCACCGAAGCGGCCGAGGATCGTGTCGATCGTCCGCTGGACCTCGGCGAGGTCGCGCACGTCCGCGGGCACGGCCTCGATCGAACCCGGCCGGCCGGCCTGCAAACGGCGCGAGGCCCGCTCGAGCGACCCTTTGTCTCGTCCCGTGATCGCCACACGTACACCTTCGCGAACGAGCGCGGACGCGATGGCGAATCCGATTCCCCGTGACCCGCCCGTCACCAGGGCGACCTTTCCCGCGAGTGTTTGAGCTGTCATCCCCTCATAATAGTGCCCGCGCATGCCTGAGGTCGTCATCGTCGGAGGGGGCCCCATCGGCGGGGCGCTCACGTTCGAGCTGGCGCGGCGCGACGCTGTGCCGTCGATCGCGCTCGTCGATCCGTCGCGACAGGTCGCGGCCGGCAAAGCGCTCGACATCGCACAAGCGGGCCCGATTGAGGGGTTTTCCACCAGAGTCGCGGGTCATTCAGATGTGTTCATGGCGACGGGCGCACGGGTCGTCGTCTTCGCGGACACCGCAGCCGGCGAGGAATGGGGTGGCGATGACGTGTTGGCGCTACTGCGACGGATCGTTGACGTGGGCCATACGAGCGGTCTCAGCGTGGTCGTTTGCGCCGGGGCAACGCATGCCACATTGGTCGAGCGCGCCGTAGGCGAGATTGGCGCCAGCCGGCTGCGAGTATTTGGCACTGCGCCAGAGGCCCTTGCGGCCGCGGTTCGCGCCATGACGGCGCTCGAGGCCCGCCGATCGCCGAACGAGGTCGCCTTGACGGTCCTCGGCCTGCCGCCTCGCCAGGTGGTGATTCCATGGGCGCAGGCGAGCATTGGCGGATGTGCGGCGACCGATGCCCTCGACGAGCCGACCCGGCGTCGCCTGGCCGCGCGCGTTCCGCATCTCTGGCCACCCGGTCCGCTGGCGCTCGCCGCAGCGGCGGCTCAGGCGGTACTCGGGCTGTACGGCTTGTCACGCCGGGGTCTGAGCGCGTTTGTCGCGCCGGACAACCGCATGGGCAAGAAAGAGCGCACGACCGCCGTTCCGGTCGTGCTCAACTCCAGCGGCATTGCGCGCATCGACGCGCCACCGCTTTCAGGTCTAGACCGCGTGGCCTTCGAGAACGCGATGCGGCTTTAGATGGAGGTGGAGACCGCCCGCGAAATCCGCGAGCTGTCGGCGCAGCATCGTGCGCCCACGATGCAGACGCGACTTGAGCGTCTGATCCTTCACTCGCAGCATCGCGCTCGCTTCCTCAGTCGACATCCCCTGCAGATCTCGCAGGACCACCGGTGCTCGATAGATCACCGGCAGATCAAGGATGGCGCGTAGCACCCGCCGACGCAGCTGGGACCGGAGAACCCGTTCGTCGGCCATGTCCGACCAGTCGGGAATCTCCCGTGGCTGTGTCGTACCAGCCTCATCGACGATGCCCCCGAGGGCCTGCGAATCTTCCTGCTGGGCGCGCTGATACCGCGCGGTGCGCAGCCGCGACATCGCCGCATTGAACGTGATGCGGTAGATCCACGATGACAACGCGGCATCTCCGCGAAAGGCGCTGACGTTTCGGTGCACCTTGTAGAGGACGTCCTGCACGACTTCCTCAGCATCCTCTTTGTTCCTGAGGTATCGAAACGCCAGCTGATGGATTCTCGCGCCATACAGCTCGGCTACATCCGCCAGGGCCCCCTCCTGTCCTGACTGAAGTCGACGGAGAAGGTCTCGGTCTCGGGTTCGATCGGTGTGCACTCGTCGCATGGTTTTTCAACTCGCTACGAGTGAAAACACCGGCAACCCCGGGATTATTCCGGCCCGAGGCCTCGGAGGCCCTTGCGCTGGCTCTGCCGGCGCCGCAACCATTTGCCGAATTAGAAGTTATATCGAAGGGTCAGGATGAGGATCGTCGTGGGCCCGATGACGCCGACGGCGAGCGCGACTGCCAGCAACGCGGCCGCGCCCGGCCGACCGAAGTTCAGGGTCCACCGGGATCCGTCGCGGGTCGGTACGAACAAGGCCGGATCGTTCGCGTTCTTGTAGAGCTGCCCGAACCGCCAGTGCTCGGCGACGTAGGGCCGCGGTGTTGGACGGCCCACGCGAACGTGTCCGCGCACCGCGACGATGCCTGTCAGGACCACACCGAGTGCCTCGAACACGGTGTAGAGCTGGCCGAGGTGGCCGAACCCCGTGGTCCACATCCGCGCGAGCGCGTAAGCGCCGTGGGCTTGAAATGCCACCCAAATGAACGCCATCAACAGGACGGTTTCCGCGGCGGCCCGAGCTGCATGGACATCCGGGGGCACCTGCGACTCGACAGACACTCGCGTAGCGGAGTCCACGCTATCCGACGAACTCGCCCCTCCCGCAGGGCGAGACAGCAGCAACAGCGCTATCCCGCCAAACGTCGCGGCCAGCGACAGTTGAATGAAGGCGGGCAGCAGGACGCGTCCAACGGTCTTGTACTGCCAGCCGTTCGGGACCCCTCCGCGTTTGAAATGCACGGGCAGGAGCTCGGGGAGTGACGCGTACGACGCCAGGAGATACGCGGTTGTCGCGATCACGATAATTGCCGTGCCCCACGCCGCACAGCGGGCGAGCCCGGTCGGAGCGATCAACCCGCGTCCCATCGTCATGCGAGCGCGCCGTTGATTGGGCTGACATCGGCCCGTACGATGGGTGTCCGCTCGAACACGTCGGCGAAGCGCGCGATGATTCGGGCTTCCACGTCGCGTCGGTCGAGGGAGAGACCCAGTTTCGCGAACGAGGTGACGCCACGGTCCGCGATGCCACACGGCACGATCAAGTCGAAGTCGCGCAGATCGGTCGTGACGTTGAGCGCAAATCCGTGGCTCGTCACCCACCGTGAGATCCGGACGCCGATGGCGGCGAGTTTCTCCGAGCCCACCCAGACACCAGTCAGCCCCGAGACACGTCCAGCGGTCACGCCGAAATCCGAAGCGACCCGAATGAGCACTTCTTCGAGATCTCGCACGTAGCGATGGACGTCGCGGCGATCTGGGTTCAGGTCGATGATGGGATAGCCGACGATCTGTCCCGGGCCGTGATAAGTGACGTCACCGCCGCGGCCGGTGTCGAGCACATCGATGCCGCGGGCCACGAGCTGCTCGTCGGTCGCGAGGATGTGCGCCCGCCCACCGTCGCCGCGCACACCCAGCGTCAAGACGGCCGGGTGCTCCACGAGCAGCAGCACGTCGTTCACTCGCTGCGCCTGACGCTCAGCGACGAGCGCGCGCTGGAGCACGAGCGCATCAGCATATGCCAGCCGGCCGAGGTGGCGGACTTCCAGGGACCGCATGGGAAGAGCGGCCAAGCCAATGCCTGGCCCATGTGTGATTGTATCGGCCTGGAGCGTAGTCGGGGCATGCACGCGACCGCGCGGATCCTCACATCTAATCCGACTCCCAGGTCTCCAGCGTGCGCTTGACGTGCGACAGGAACTCGTCCGCTGTGGCGCCATCGATGATCCGATGGTCGTAGCCGAGCGAGACGTACGCCATCGGACGGATTGCGATGGCATCATCGATCACGACGACGCGCTTCTCAACGACGCCGATGGCCATGATCGCTGCTTGCGGCTGGTTGATGATCGGCATGCCGAACTGCGCGCCGAACACGCCAGGATTGGTGATCGTAAAGGTTCCGCCTTGCACCTCGTCCGGACTGAGTTTCTTCGCGCGCGCGCGAGTCGCCAAGTCGGCGACCGCGCGGCTGATGCCGAGCAGGCTCTTCTCGTCGGCGCGCTTCACCACCGGCACGATCAGTCCCCAATCGAGCGCGACGGCGATGCCGATATTCACGTCCTTGTGGTAGACGATGTTGTCACCGTCGACCGACGCGTTGATCACAGGCACCGCACGCAGCGCCTCGACGGCGGCCTTGATGATGAACGAGAGATACGTCAGCTTGCCCCCAGCACGCTCGAACTCGTCCTTCTTCGCTCGCCGAATCTGATCAATGCGGTGACAGTCGATCTCGAACACGGAGTGGACGTGGGCCGAGGTCTTCTTGCTCAGCACCATGTGCTCGGCGATCCGCTTACGCATCACCGACATTGGCGCGATCGTGCCTGGCGCTACCGGCGTCGGTGCGGATCTCGCCGCACGCGGCGCCGCGCCGGTGGGTGCAACACCTGGTTGGGTGGAGGTCCCGGATGCAGGCGCCGGGACCACAGCGGGCTCCGTGGGTCGCGCCGGAGCTTGTCCAATGTAGAAGAGGATGTCGCGCTTGGTGACGCGACCGCCGATCCCAGTGCCCTGAATGCGGGACACATCGACGTTGTGTTCCTGCGCGATCTTCTTCACGACCGGTGACAGCCGCTGCCCGTCGCCCGCTTGGGCGACAGCGTACGCCGACGCGAGCGGTGCAGCAGCGGGTTCAGGGGCAGGCTGTGGGGCGCCCGCCTTCGACGATGCCTTGACCGCAAGATGTGCCACAGACGATGCCGAGGTGGCTGTCGCCGATCCTCCGATGACGGCAACGACGGTATGAATGGGAACGGTCTCTCCCTCTTTGTGGCGAATCTCGGAGATCACACCCGCGGCGGGCGAGGGAATCTCGGCGTCGACTTTGTCGGTCGAGATCTCGAAGAGCGGTTCGTCGCGCTCGATCCGATCGCCAACCTGCTTCAACCAGCGGACGATGGTGCCTTCCGCAACCGATTCGCCCATCTGGGGCATGACTACTTCCGTGGCCATCGACGTCCCTCTCGGTTCCCCGAAACGCTCACGCGTGAATCGCGCTTCCGTGCACAGCGTGGGCTGCCTCTCCCACGGCCTCGGACATCGTCGGATGCGCGTGAATGGTGCGAATCACCTCTTCCACCGTCGACTCGAGCCGGAGCGCCAGCGTGGCTTCCGCCACGAGTTCGGTGGCTCGCGGCCCGATCATGTGCACACCCAGGACCTCGTCGTAACGCTTGCCGGCGACAATCTTGACGAAACCCTCCGTCTCGTTCGCGATCTTGGCGCGACCAAGCACTCCGAATGGGAATGTGCCGACGCGGACGTCGTAGCCGCGCTCGCGAGCCGCACGCTCGGTGAGGCCCACGCTGCCGATCTCCGGATCGCAGTACGTGCAGCCTGGCACCTGATCGTAGTTGATGGGGGGTGGGTTGCGACCCGCGATCCGCTCGGCGACGAATATGCCTTCGGCTGACGACACATGGGCCAACTGCGGGTGCGGTTGGTCTCCCAGTGTCACGACGTCCCCAATCGCCGAGATGCCGGGCACGCTCGTCCGATACTCGTGGTCCACCGCAATGTAGCCGCGATCGATCCGCACCCCCAGACGCTCGAGATCGAGCCCGGCGGTCACTGGTCCACGACCGATGGCGACGAGCAGGTAGTCCGCCGCGCTGGAGAGCGACTTGCCGTCCGCTAGCCGCACGGTCACCTCGACACCGGTGGCCGTCGCGGTTGCGCCGGTCACGGTGGCACCCGTGTGACAGGCGATGCCCTGCTTCCGGAACGAGCGCTCCAGCTCTGCCGAAACGTGATCGTCTTCCACGGGCACGATGCGAGGAAGCAGCTCGAAGATCGTCACTTCGGACCCAAACCGCCGAAAAATCGAGGCAAACTCAACCCCAACAGCACCGGAGCCCATGATAGCCACCGATTTGGGCACTTCCCGTAAGCCAACGGCCTCGTCGCTCGTGATGATCCGTTGGCGGTCGAGTTCTATGCCCGGTGCGGGGCGAGGCGCCGAGCCGGTGGCAACGATGATCTCGCGGCTGGCTTGCAGGGACTGCTCTTCCCCGTCGAGGACGTCGACACGCCCGTTCCCGACAAGCCGAGCCGTTCCCTTGATCCAGTCGATCTTGTTCTTTTTGAAGAGGAACTCGACGCCCCTGCTCAGGCCGCTGACGATCTTGTCTTTTCGGGCCTGGACGAGGCGCATATCCAGACTGATTGGGCTTTCACCCAAGGTGACGCCCCAATCCTTGGCGTGCTGAATGATCTTCAGAGCATGCGCGTGCTCAAGGAGAGCTTTTGTCGGGATACAGCCCCATAACAAACACGTTCCGCCGAGCGCCTTCTGCCTCTCGACGACGGCAACGCGCATCCCAAGCTGAGCTGCTCTGATGGCAGCGACGTAACCGCCCGTGCCGGCTCCAATGATGACGACGTCGTATGCGTTCGGCACGATCGAGCTTCAGCTCGCTTTCTTGCGCGAGGCGCACGGAGTGAACCCCGGGCAGCAGAGATAGATATACAGTTCAATTGGGGCTTAAGAGCGATACGATTCGAGTCGTATCCGAATGTCTAAAGCCACCTTAGCGAACGACTTGCAACGATGTCAACCGCCTGCCACAATACCGACGCCTCCCGGAAATGCAGCACAAGGCTAAGACTGTCCTCATCGTCGATGATGATGAGGGCATGCGAGATACACTCACGGCGATCCTGAAGTGGGAGTATCGAGTCCTGCGCGTCGGGAGCGGCGAGGCCGCCTTGCCGGTGCTGAACCGTGAAGATGTGGACCTCGTCCTGCTCGATGTCCGCTTACCGGGCATCTCGGGCTTTGAAGGGGATGTCCCGCCCGCTGTTGAAACTCGGCGGCGGCTCGGTTGAGATTCTACGCGACGTGCTCGACTGAGACGCGAAGGCCCATTCTATGATCGCGAGCACGGAGCGCGGCGACGAGCCGGGGCATGTCAGCGTGTTCCTTCAGTCGCCGGAAGCCTTTGACGGCTTCGAGCACGCCCGCCGCGACCCAGCGCAGCATCATCTGCCCACCACCCCAGCGTTTCACGTTGCGCTTCACGTGGCGCGTCCGACTGAGGAGACTCTCCGCCGCGTTGGTCGTGGCGAGCGACCGCTGCAAGCGGGCCGAGAGCTGCAGCGTGAGGACGGTCAGCGTTTCCTCGAGCCCTTCCCGCACGCTGCCGGCGGCGCTGGGATATTCGTCGTTCAGGCGCTTGGCGCGATCGGTGAGCAACCTCGAGGCGCGGGCCGCACGACTCGTACCGGCGACGCTGGCGTCGCGGCGGCTCGCAAAGAGCACCGCTGCCTGAATCGCGGAGAGCGTTCGTCCTCGCGATGCCTGATTTCTCAGGGTCGCGTGTGGCGCGGGCCGGTGCACGCAATTGCACTCCGGGGAGCCGGCGCAGATCGCCGGGTCACTCTGATCACTAGCCGTCTCGAGCGCAGCCTGACGAGCCCGTCAAGCGTCGAGCGCTCAAGACGTCTAGCTCCGTGACGACAATCCCGTCCGGGTCACCACAGCGGAGGCTGGCAGCGCTGGCCTAGGGAATCCCGCGTTACTTGCGGGGCAGAACGGCGTCTTTCAGCTGTTTGGTAATCCGAGCCTTCACCACGGTCTTGGCCGGGATCTTGATCGCCTCTCCAGTCGCCGGGTTGCGTCCCATGCGTGCCTTGCGCTTCTGCACTACGAGTTTCACCATCCCGGGCAACACGAACTCGCCCGAGCGCTTGAGCTGCTCCTCGGCCAGTTCCGCCAGTGCGTCGAAGAAGTCACGCGCCTTGGTCCGCTTCATCTCGAACCGTTCCGCAAAATGCGAAAAGAGCTCCGATTTGCCCATCCTCCGGGCGTCTGCCATCGTCGTTCCCCTTGCTGTGTCGCGCGTGATGTTCACCGGCGATCGCATGCGCACTGCGAAGATCGCGGTTTTGCCTCGAAAAACCGGGCAATCGTAACGGAGTCCTCTCGCGAGTGTCAAACCGCGCGGGCTGAAGACAACGGGATTTTCGGCCCAGAATGCTAGAATTTTTGTGATGTCAAACTCGACGCTCGACACGTTTCCGAACCCGCGACCCGAGCGCCGCTACAGCATCGCGATCCACTGTCCCGAGTTCACCTCGTTGTGCCCGAAGACCGGGCTACCAGACTTCGGCGAGCTTCGGATCACGTATGTCCCTGACGCACGATGCGTCGAGCTCAAGTCGCTCAAGTATTACCTCATCGAGTTTCGCAATCGCGGCATCTTCTACGAGGCCGTGACCAATCAGATTCTGGATGATCTGGTCTCGCTGCTCGATCCGCACGAGATGACGGTCGTCGGGGACTTCTCGGCGCGCGGCGGCATCACCACCTCGGTGACGGCGACGCACAAGAAGGGCCAGTGAGTCGTTGACGATTGCAGAATTGAACAGTGCCCGACGATCCCCACCCTGTGCCGATCGAGCGCGAACTGGATCTGCATCCGTTCGCGCCGGGAGACGTGGTGTCGGTCGTTGAGGAGTACATCCGGGCGGCGGCCGAGAAGGGGCTCGCGGAGGTGCGTCTCGTCCACGGTCGTGGCAAGGGGATCCAGCGGGGTCTCGTCCAAGCGGCGCTCGAGCGGCATCCGCTCGTCGAGGCGTTCTGGGACGACACCGACGCCCACCTTGGCGCGACCTGGGCCAGGCTCAAGGAGAATCGGGAGCGTGAAGATGGCTGATGGAAGACTGAAGACTCCCGCGGAAGGCGGGCGCGAAGCACACACGATCGCCGACGTGGAGGTCAACGGCTTGCACCGCTCCAGCCCACAGCTCGATCGCCATGGCCGCCGACCATTCCGCAGCCGCACGCCAGCCCACCATGCGTTGGACGACCTTCAAGACCAGCCCGTCGCTGTCGACGAAGACCACATCGATCGGAAACCGCATGCCGATGGTGTGAACGGTCCAACACGGCGCCAAGACGAAGGCGCACCCCGCATCCAGGCCATCGCGACCGAGCAGACCGCGGCGACGCGCACGCCGCGTGGTCGCGAGTTCCACCGACGAAGCGACCGCACGGCCGGTGCACGCGTCGACGATGATCGGCCTGTCCGTCGACGGGAGGGAATCCAGAAGACGCCCCATCACAACACTCCAGGCACCAAGTGCCAGCCGACCTTCGCGCAGTACTCCCGGTAGCGCTCGTCCTGCGTCAGCACGCGTTCTTCGAGCAGAGCCCGGAAGACCAGCGCGGAGTCGGCGATCACGATCACCGCAATGTTCCACGCAGTCGGGTGCGCGGCGATGAAGCCGACGTGGGTCAGGAGATACCCGGCGTAGATGGGATGTCGCATCCAGCCGTACGGGCCTCGCGCCACCACACCACGATTGGCCGGAATGAGCCCAAAGCTCCGGCCGAGCACGATCTTCCCCGCAATCACGAAGGCGAGACCGACGAGCGACAGGCTGGCGGTCAGCGGATCCGGCATCAGCGGATCGGCACCGCCCGCACGGAGCAGCGGCGGGCCGACCAGCGACACCGCCGTGATGATCGTCGCGATGACGGTCCGATCGACCACCTGCGCACGGCGGCGGAAGATCGTCAACACGACGACGAGGGCTTCGCTGAACAGCAGTAACAGTCCCGTGAAATGGTGCGTCTTCGTGAAGTCAGCCCACAGGTTGACCGACAGCAACACGAAGAGCGCCGCGACCAGGAGCCGGGCGGCCAAATCCGATATCCGCTCGCGTACCGTCAGCGCCATCGTTACGACTCCAGCGCCGGGCGACGGCGCAGCCGACCACCAGCACGCGTGGCGCGCGACTCGTCGGTGTCGACGAAGTAGGCCCGACACGCAGCGTCGAGGAGCTCCCGTGTGATCGTTGGCTCCCGACCACGGTAGCGGCAGAGCGCGATCACCTGTTCCAGGATGTCCCTCAGATGGCAGGCTCGAAGCGGCCGGTGGGTCGGCACGTAGTGCCGGCGCTGCAGGTACGCAATCATCACCTTGTGGAACCTGAGCCCCCGCTTACGGCAGTTCAGCTCGAAGATGCGAACGAACTGATCGAGTGTCGGATCCTCCACGGGAATCTTGTATTGTGTTTGCGACGAACCTGGATCCAGCGTCGTTGGCAGACGAAGCGTTCCTCCGTCGCATATCCGTACGCACTGTTTGGTGAATTCGCCGCGATTCCTATTCGCCGTCCCGAGACCACACGGCCCACGGCGTCGTCTGGCGAGTCCCCATTCGTGATCGCGTCGAATCCAGAGGAGGTGGTCGACGACGAGCTACCGCCTGCCACACCCCCATGGACACCACCACCGCTGGCATCCACCGACGAGGAATGGGAGGAGATCGCGCTCGATACGGACGGGACGAGCGGGCAGCGGCCCGTCCCTTCGGCCAGCGGCACGGCCGCGCACTTGGACATCGGCGCAAGCCACCATGTGGACCTGATGTCGGAGCCAATGGATCTCGATGCTTTCGTACGCGACCTCCACACGGTGGAGTCGACCGCGAACGCGCAGCCGATGATCCCGGTGGTCGATCTCAGCCACGTCAGCGATCCGGACGGCATTACCGAGCGATCGGATGCGATTGCCATCGACGCGCTTCTCCCAGAGCCAGTCGTGGTGACCGAGGAGGAGATCAGGCAGGAAGCGCGCGCGACACTCGAGGCGGAGATTGCCGCCGCTTTCGCCACCGAGGGCGAGCTCAATTCAGCACTCGGGTCGCACAGCGAACCCTCGGCCAGATCGAGACATCCAGCACACCGACCGGGCTGGATGTGACCGAGCTCGCCTTCACCAGTGAGCTCGAGCTGACAGCCGCAACCCCGTCCGCGTTCGCAGAGGAACCCGGCCTGCTGCCAACGTCGGTCGACCTGGGAGAGGAGGACGTCCCGTCGGCTCCGGAATTGCTAGCGCCGAACTACCTTGACGCGGCGCTGGCAGCTTTCAGTCCCGAGATCGAGGCCGCACAACGGTCGCGCGCCCGGACGTGGGAACCGCCAACCGAGAGCTGGCGCGCCGAGCTGAACACGCTGCCGCCGCCGCCCGCGCCAGCGGTTCACCCATCCTCCGCCATCGAACAGGCGCCTCGAGCGCCCGCGTTCGGAGCGGAATGGGGTGACGTGCTGTCCGCGATTCGCCGCGATATCGAACAGCGGCGTGCCGCGGAGGAGGCGCAATCGGCGGCGGTGAGATCCAAGGCGGATGTCACGACACCGCCGCTGGTGTTCCCCACGCGCGCCGTCGCGCCAAGTGTCATCGCGGCCATCGAGTCCGGAGCCGCCGAGCGCGTGCGCCCGGAACCTCTCGTGGTCGCGTCACGCCCCGCGCTGGACGTGGTGCAGCCGGACCGCGCCCTAGCCGCGCTGCTCGAAACCGTGTCGAATGCGGAGAGCTTGCGCGTCCGACCAGCGCTCGAAGTCACAACGGCGAAGCCACTCGCGGTCGCACACGCAGGGCAGACCACTCTGATGCCGACGCCACTCAGCGAGGTCGTCACTGGCGAGGCGGCGGTCGAAGCGACAGTCGTGGGCGGGACCGCCGCCGCGATCGAGACACCGCTGCCGGCCGTGGCGGAGGCTGCGACCGGAGATCACTCACCGTTGGAGCGCGTGATCGCAGCCGAGGAACGGGTTGAACCTCGGGTCGAGGACGTCATCATCGTCGGGGACGAGCGTCCGGAGCCGACCAGCCCCACGGTCGACCCTCTGGCGTGGCTCACCGCGGCGAGAGCACCGACAGTGTCCTTTGGAACCGAGAAGGCCTCGACGCCGGCCGACGTGACCGTTGTCACAGTGGAGGCTGCCCAGGTGACCGAGTCACCGGCAGTCGCGGCGTTCACGGAATCGGCGCGGCCGAGCACCGCCGCGGCAACGCCCGCATTGCCGGCCCGTGCGGGGCGCCCACCAAAGGGCAAGAAGAAGCGGAAGCCGCAAAGGAGCGAGGCGCCCCAACTCGTGCTACCGCCCATCGACGATTGGGGATTCTTCGATCCACAAACGGCCGGATTCGGTCCACTGGTCGCGCGCCTGAATCAACTGTCCGCAGGCATGGAGGCGTACCCCTAACGGCCGACGAGCTCCTCCTCCTTGCGCCCTTGCACCATTTCGACGCGGACGCCGACTGGCGCGTCGACGAATGCCACGCTCAAGTGGCGAACAGCGCGAGGCTCGGTGGGCTTCGCGCCGGCTGATGCCAGTGCCGTGACCTTGGCGGCCACGTCGGGCACGGCCCAGCCAAGGTGATCGATTGCGCGTCCGAGACTCGGCGCCGGCGCGTCACCCTTTTGCGCCAACAGCCACACGTTCGGATTGCTGTACTTGACGGCGTCAATCCGACCCTTCAACTTCGATGGCGTCCCCCCGAAGTTGTCCGAAATCCACTTCAAGCTCGCGGCCGGGTCTGGAACGAGCAAGTGGATATGGTGGAAGCCCGGCGTCTCGGCGTCCTGGACGATCTCGAGCTTCACGCCGAACGGATCCTGCACGAACGCCAGCTTGAAGAGCCCCGGGACGTCGCGGGCCGGGGTCAAGACGGTCGCGCCCGCAGCCGTCATCGCCTTCACGGTGGCGTCAACGTCAGTTACAGAGAAACCAATGTGATCGATCGCGCCGCCGACGCTCGGCTGCGGCTTGTCCGCCTTGGCGAACGCAAAAATCGTACGGCCGATGACGAAGCGGTCCGGCTGGTCGCCACGTTTCGCGTTCAGCTGCTCGACATACCAGGACACTGCCTTGGCAGGGTCCGGCGCCGCGAGGTGCACGTGATCGTACGGAAAGGTCTGCGCACGCGCCGTGAGCGGCAGTGTCGATGACAGAAGGGTGAACGCACAAGCGAGGTACAGGTTTGTTCGCATGGCAAGAACTGTCGATGATCTCACGCTGAAAAGCAAGATGGCTCGTTCGTGTGCTCGGCTCTCAAGCTCTTGGCGCCCCTGTCCGGCATGACGGTTGCGGCCTCTCCGTCGAACCCGGGCGCGGTCACCGCAAGTCCTTGACTCCGCGCGGGGGCGAATCGGGGTGCGCGAAAACTGCGCGTGGGAGAGGCGTCGAGCATGGCAACTTCTGCACCGTCACAGATGTGGGGCGTGGGGGATCGCGTCCGGGTGCGGCGCGAACGATGGCGGGTCGCCGCCGTTGACGGAGACGTCGCGTGCCGTGTGATCACACTCGATGGTCTGGGGCCCCACAACTTCGCCGAACAACGCATCCTCCTCGAGCCATTCGAGACGATCGAACCGCTAGGGCCGCGCACGGCGCCCGGCACACGACGGCTTGGGGACCTCCGTTGGCGTTCCGGGCGCCGGCGCTGGCGCCGCGCGTGCCGACACGTGCTCGCGTCGGTCGGACCTTGGACGCGGCTCCGCAGCGTCGACACAGCCAATATCGCCGTCATGCCGCACCAGCTCGAGCCGGCGCTCGCCGTCCTCGGTGGTCGCGGGGCTCGCGTGCTCCTGGCGGACGCCGTGGGTCTGGGCAAAACGGTCCAAGCGGGCGTGCTGCTATCGGAGCTCCTGCGACGTGGCGTCGCACACTCGGCGCTGGTGCTCACCCCCGCGGGCCTCCGCGACCAGTGGCAGCAGGAGCTCTCCACTCGCTTCAACCTCCAGGCCGACATCATCGACTTCCGAGCGACCGCACGCCTGACCTGGGATCTACCGCTCGGCGTGAATCCCTGGAGCACCTGCCCACTGGCGATCGCCTCAGTGGATTACGTCAAGAGACCGGAGGTGCTGCCCGCCGTTCACGCCCGGGGATGGGACATTTTGATTGTGGACGAGGCCCATGCCGTGACACCGGGATCGGATCGCTACGCTGGGCTGGCGCAGCTCTGCCGATCGGCCCTCTTCGTCTTCTTGCTCACCGCAACGCCGCACAGCGGCGACCGCATGGCATTCGCCGCGCTCCGCGCGCTCGGCGCATGCGATTCCTCCGCGGATGACTGTCTGCTCTTCCGTCGATCGCGGGCAGACGTGTCGAGCGCGACGAGACGGCGCGTCCACCTGGTCGGCATCCGCCCAAGCCCCGCCGAATCGCGTATGCACGCCGCACTGGACGACTATGCGGATGCCGCGGACCGAGTAGCCACCGACGCCCGGAACGCGATGTTGCTCGTCTCCACGCTGCGGAAGCGGGCGTTGTCGAGCCCGCGGTCGCTTCTGGCATCGGTCAACCGCCGGCTGCGCGTCCTCGATGCTGTCGCATCCGGCGCGAGCCGCGAGCCGAGCGTCGGTGAGCAACTACCGCTGCCGCTCTCGGACCCGAATGACAACGGGGGGAGCTGGACGCTGGCGATGAGGCCCCGAGCCTTGACGGCGCGGGCCTCGACGACGTGGATCGCGAGCGTGCTCTTGTCGAACACGTGCGTCTGTCAGCGACCGGGGCCACGGCCGCCGAATCGAAGCTCGCGTCGCTGGCCCGCTTGCTGCGTCGACTCGCGCGGCGGGGCGAAGCCGTCATCGTGTTCACCGAGTATCGCGACACGCTCCTGCACCTGCAACGCTCGGTCGCACCCGACGCGCTCGTGCTGCATGGAGGGCTGAGTCGCTGGGAACGGCGGGCAGCAATCGATGCGTTCACGACTGGCGTCTCCCGCGTGCTGCTGGCGACGGACGCGGCTGGTGAAGGTCTGAATCTTCACTACGCGTGCCGATGCGTCGTGCATCTGGAGGTGCCCTGGAATCCCGTGCGCCTGGAACAGCGGATCGGTCGTGTGGATCGGATCGGCCAGCCACGAACGGTGCACGCCTTCTGCCTGGTCTCTCGTCACCACACGGAGCGAAACCTGTTGCAGCGACTCGCGCGGCGTGTTGCGTCGGCCGACGTTGACGTTGGGATGACGAGCCCGCTCGAGTCGTGTCGCTCATCACATGACGCGTCGACACAGTCCGCTCCCGATGCCCCGACCGGCGCGCGCGACACCGGGTGGCATCAGGCGTTGGCGCGGGCGGCCGAAGCGGAAGCCGATCGGGTTCGCCGCTCGCGTGCGCTTCGAGCGAACGAAGAACGCAGTGGACGTCGCGCTTCGGTGATTCTACCCACGGCCGTCGTCGCGCGCGCCAGACCTGCGATCCGATCGTGGCTGCAGGGACGAGCACTTCTTCTCGTCGAGGTCGTGCGTCTTGATGAGGCTGGACGATCGTTCGCGTCAGTGGCGCGGCCGATGCTCGTTCCGGTGAGATCGGCGACAACGGCTGTGGGCCCTGTCGTCCCCGGCGTGTTCGGGCGGCTGACTGATTCCGCGCGTGAGATGGTGACCCGCCTCGAGCACGTCGTCGGGAACCTGGTCGGCCATCTCCAACAGGACTCGACATTCACGGAACCGGCGCCGTTCTGGTCGATGGTCGCTACCCGGGCCGCCGACATCGCACGTACAACGTTGAGCGGCGCCTCGCAGTCTTTCCAGCCGGGGCTGTTCGACCGTCGCGCGCAGCGCCTCCGGCAGCTGCGCCTGGACAAGCAGGCGGCACTCGCCGAGCTCATGACGCAGCGCCTTCGACGGATCGAGGCGCTCAGCCGCGTGTCGGCCATGTCGGTCGGGCGTGCGTTGCTGTTGCTTCCCTGACGCTGATGCTCACGGGGTTTCGCGGGTCGCTCATCGCCGAAGGCAGCGTTGCTTCTCGGGTCGCCGAGGCTCTGCACGACGAGACCGTCGAGACGGCACATCGCGCGTTCACCCTCGCTCGCCGAGCCAGCCTGTCGCTGGGTCCCGCGTCGAGCCTTCGACAAATGTCGGAGATTGGCGCCGAGCCACTGGCTGAGGCATTGGGCTTCAGCCTGCGCGATTCGTTCGCGGCCTCAGGGCTATCTCGACCGGTGTCGCCATCCGAGCCGCGCGTCCTCCTGGCGCGGGCGGGCACTATCCAGGTGCCGTGGTGTGTCGCAACGTGGGCGGCACGCCTCGACCCACTCTGGAGGACCGCCGCAATCGCGGCCCGAGAAGTCGGTTCGCGTTGGGCCGTGCTCTTCAATGGCACCCATGTGCGCCTCATGGACGGGACCTCACGGTACGCCGCCCGGTGGCTGGAAGTGGATCTCGACGCAGCCGCCGACGACCGCTCGACGTTTGTCGCACTTTGGCTCCTCGTGCGGGCGGAGGCCATCGCCAGTGGTCTCGCCGCCCTCGTCGACGCCTCGGACGCCTTCGCGGCCGACGTATGTCGATCACTCGGCGAGGGTGTCCGTTTCGCCTCCGGGCAGGTACTCGACGTCGTCATCGGACGACAGCGTCGCGCCGTCGACGTGCAACAGGCGTTTGAGGAGGCGCTGACGGTTGTGTATCGAATCCTCTTCCTGCTGTTCGCGGAGTCTCGTGGCCTGGTTCCAATGTGGCATCCGGTGTATCGACGTAGTTACAGCATCGACGCACTGCGACTGGCGGTCGAACGAGGACGGACCGACGGCCTCTGGGAGGCGGTGCGCGCGGTCAGCCGACTCGCACACGCCGGCTGCCGCACGGGGCCGCTGCAGGTGACACCGTTCAACGGACGGTTGTTCGATGCGCGGCGCGCGCCGTTCGTCGAGCGACGAGACTTGGATCGACGCGACGATCAGGCCGCAGGCCGAGCCCTGCTGGCCTTGACGACGCGCGTCTCTCGCGAACGAGGTGGACGGGAGCGCATCGCGTATAGCGACCTGGGCGTCGAGCAGCTGGGCGCCGTGTACGAGACGCTGCTCGACTACGAGCCCCGTGGACAGGCTACGCTACGGCTCGAGCCGGGATCAGGTGCTCGAAAAGCGAGCGGGTCGTTCTATACCCCTGAGCCGATGGCGCGGTACTTGGTGCGGCGCACGCTGGCACCGCTCGTCTCCGGGCGATCCCCCCACGAGATCCTGGCGCTCCGTGTCCTCGATCCGTCGATGGGCAGCGGTGCGTTCCTCGTCGCAGCCTGCCACTTCTTGGCTGACGCCTACGAAGAAGCGCTGCTCACCGAGGGCGCCTGCCTGCCGCAGGACCTCGACGATGTCGAGCGTAGCCGCATCCGAAGGCAGGTGGCTGAGCGTTGTCTGTTCGGCGTGGATCTCAATCCGATGGCGGTCCAGCTCGGTCGGCTGTCGCTCTGGCTCGCGACGCTGGCGCGGGACCGGCCGCTGTCCTTTCTCGATCACCACATCCGTTCGGGCGACAGCCTCCTCGGTGCGTGGGTCTCAGCGCTGGACACGCCGCCGGCCGCATCGAGACGCACGGCCACCGACGAAACGCCTCACCTCTTCGATTCCGCCTTGTTGGCGACGAAGGTTCGGGAGTGGCTGCCGGCTCGGTTTGCGCTGACGGGCCCAGGCGACACGATTGACCAGGTGCGCGGCAAAGAGCGCGCACTGGCGACACTCGAGCACCAGAGTTCAACGCTCAGCCGGTGGCGCCGGGTGGCGGACCTCTGGTGTGCGTCCTGGTTCAGCGGCCGCAGCGGACTTCCTGCGTCCGCCTATCGGGCGTTGGCGGACGCGCTGCTCCATGGCACTGGCCCTCTCCCGGCCCACATCGCCGGGGAGTATCACGCGAGGGCTGACGCGATCGCGAAGGCACGGCGCTTCTTCCACTGGGAGCTCGAATTCCCCGAGGCGTTCTTCGATGCCGACGGCCGACGGCATCCGCGTGCCGGCTTCGATGTCATTATCGGCAATCCTCCGTGGGACATGACCCGCGGCGACATGGGATCGGGGGCGGCACGTGAGCGGGCTCGTGAAGACGCTCAGCGCCCAATGCGGTTCGCCCGTAACGCTGGCGTGTATGAAGCGTCCGGCCACGGACACGTCAATCGCTATCAGCTCTTCGTCGAGCGTTCGGTCGCCTTGCTGCGGGAGGGCGGACGATGTGGCCTGGTGCTCCCGAGCGGGATGCTCTCCGATCACGGCAGCTCGCCGGTCCGTCGGCTTCTGTTTTCCCGGTGCGAGGTCGACGGGGTCGTCGGATTCGACAATCGGAAAGCCATCTTTCCGATTCACCGCGGCGTCCGGTTCGTCGTCCTGACCGCCACCAAGGGCCACGCCACCCAGCAGTTCGGCGCGCGCTTGGGCGAGACGGATCCGGCCGTGTTGGGCTCCGACGACAGCGGCTCGCCCGACTGGTTCACCGTGCACCTGAGCACGGGTCTGCTCCAACGGCTGTCCGGACCGGCATGGACGGTGCCCGACCTGCGCTCGGCGAAAGACCTGGCAATCGTCGAACGGGCAGCTGCGAGCTTCCCGCCTCTCGGATCGAGAGAAGGATGGCACCTCCGCTTCGGGCGGGAGCTGAATGCGACCGACGATCGCGACGTCCTGCGTCCGCCCGGCGAGGGGTTACCGGTCATCGAAGGTAAGCTTGTGGGCCCGTTCGTCGTCGACGTCGCAGGCGCGAGGCAGTCTGTTCGCTGGAGCGAGGCGGCGCGGCGGCTGGGCGACCGGGTCGGCCGCGTGCGCCTCGCGTATCGAGACGTCGCGAGCGCGACGAACCGGCAGACGCTCATCGCCGCACTACTCCCGGCGGGGTGCGTCTCGACCCACACCGTGTTCTGCTTGAAGACACCACTGCCGCTCTGGGCACAGTACTGTCTGTGCGGGCTCTTCAACAGCTATGTGCTGAACTACCTCGTCCGCTTGCGTGTGACCACCCACGTGACCACGACCCTCGTCGAGTACCTGCCGGTCCCGACGAGGGCTGTACGACCGCACGAACTCCGACGTGTCGCTGCGTACGCGCGACGGCTGATTCGATGTCGCACGCGTCAAACGCCGGAGGCGACCGAGCGGTTTGCAGCGATGAATGCCGCTGTCGCGGCCGCCTATCGGCTGTCAGCGGATGAGTACGCGCACGTCCTCAACTCGTTCCCGCTCGTCTCAGCAGCCGAGCGGGCCCGCGCGCTGAGCCTCTACGCGTTGCGCCCGTATTGAGGCGTAATCGTGGGGGGGATGCTCGGCGGCAGCGGTGGCAGCGGCGGCCGTTCTCGGAGCGCAGCGTACAGCGTGTCCATTACAGGGGTCTTCACTTTTCGGCGTTTCGCGCGGCACACCACGGAGCCGATGAGCGCTTCGACCTCGGTCGACCTGCGCGCTTCGATGTCGATGAGCAGCGAGGAGCGCACACGGGCGTCGAGCGAGTCGACGTACGCGACGATCCGCTTGAGCAGCCCCGGCCGGACCGCGACGCGCTCGGCCTTCGCGACCGTCTCGACTTCCTTGAAGGCGGCGATCATCAGCGCCTTGGTGTCGGGATCGGACCACAACGGGCCGATGGGCTGGCGAGCCACGCCGGTAAAGGCGGCGAACGGCGACACGTAGACGTACTTCTCCCAGATCGGGACCCATCCGTCGGGAACCGGCTCTGACTGCACGTCCGCTTCCTTGAAGAGCGTGTCGAGCAACATCGCGCGCAACGACACGCGCGAGACATCGCCGGTCGTCTCGCCGAAGGCGATCCGCCGATGCGTGCCGGTGGCTTCGATGCGACCAGGCTCGACAAGCGCAGTGGCCACGTAGGCTGCGCCGCCGATCACGCGTCCGCGCCCGATGACGGCTTCGATCTCGGGCGCGCTGTCGACGCCGTTCTGCAGGGTCAGTACCACCGCATGATCGCCGGCGACCGTGTTGAGCAACGGCAGGGCTTCACGATTGCTGTAGGTCTTGACGGCGTAGAAGACGAAGTCCATCTCCCCAAGTCCTTCGCCCCGCTCCTCGGCCTGCGGCCTGACGCACCATTCGCCCTTGTGGTCGCGAATCGTGAGCCCCTTCCTGCGGATGGCCTCGAGGTGCGCACCCCGTGCCATGAAGATGACGTCGTGCCCGGCGCGCGCCATCTTCGCGCCAAAGTAGCCACCGACGGCTCCTGAACCGACAACGCACAATCGCATGGTGCCGGCAACTTTACAACGCGCAAAGCGGCTGAATATAGTTTCGGCTGGTGCATTTTGCACGCAAACGATCGGCGAAGCTGGCATGACACGTGGCCGGAGGGCCGCAGTCGGAGTATTCCGCCGACTCCGGGAACAGGTCCAACCATGAGCACGGAACGGTTTCGCGCGTTCAGTCCGAAGGCACTCGCCTTTCTGCGCGCGATGAAGCGCAACAACGACCGCGAGTGGTTTCGCGCGCGCAAGGACCAGTACGAGACGTGGCTGCGTGCGCCGATGATCGCGCTGATCGAACGGCTCGCCATCGACATGCGACCGTTCGCGCCCCACCTGGTAGCGGATCCGAAGGCGGCAATCTATCGCGTGTACCGTGACACGCGCTTTTCCGAGGACAAGACGCCGCTCAAGACCAACATCGCGGCGATCTTCCCCGCGCGCGGCTTGCCGAAACACCAGGGCGCCGGCCTGTACTTGGAGGTGTCGCACGGGTGGGTGTGGGTCGGCGGTGGGATGTACGCGCCAGACACCGCACAGCTCCAGGCGGTCCGCGAGCACATCGCCGTCAACCACCGCCGGCTCCGGGCGATCGTGGAGTCGCCCGGGTTCAAAAAGGCGGTGGGCGCGTTGTCCGGCGAGCAGCTCCGGCGAACGCCTCGAGGCTTTGCCACCGATCACCCCGCGGCCGAGTACTTGGCGTACCGGCAGTTCCTCGCAGGTCGGGAGTTCCCCTCAGCGTTCGCGACCAGTTCGACCTTCTACGCGGGCGTGTTGAGTGTCTTCAAGCAAGTGGCACCGCTCACGAGATTTCTGAACGAGCCGCTGCTGGCCGCCCCGGTCCAACCGTCATCCCTTCGGAAGACGGCGACCTCGACTTAGGGCCCGTGAGGTGCGACTGGCACTGGGACGAGCGACGGTTCCCCAGCCTTGTGTCGCTCCGTAACCGCAGTACACTCCGGTCGTGGGGGTTCAATGTCACGCCATTCTGCGTTCAATGGCCGGCGCCGCGTGCCGCCACCGATCAACGAGCCTGTCCGATCGTACGAGCCGGGATCGCGAGAGCGCGCCTCATTGAAGGCGCGGCTCGCCGCGATGGCCGCCGAGCACATCGAGATCCCTTTGGTCATCGGCGGTCGTGCCCTCATGAAAGCCGACGCGGCCCGCTCGGTGATGCCGCACAACCACCGCCACGAGCTCGGTCGATACGCGCGCGCCAGCGCCGAGGACGTTCGGCAGGCGGTGGCCGCCGCGCACGACGCGCACCGTGAGTGGTCCGGGTGGACGTTCGAGGATCGCGCGGCGGTGTTCCTCAAGGCTGCCGAGCTCCTGACGACGACGTGGCGCGACACCCTGAACGCGGCCACCATGCTGGGCCAATCGAAGACGGCGCTTCAGGCAGAGATCGACTCCGCGTGTGAAATCATCGATTTCTGGCGCTTCAACGTGCACTACGCGCAGGAGCTGCTCGACGAACAACCTGTCAGCGATCGCACGATGTGGAATCAGCTCGAGTATCGGGGGCTCGAGGGATTCGTCTTCGCTGTCACACCCTTCAACTTCACCTCGATCGCCGCCAATCTTCCAACCGCGCCAGCCCTGATGGGCAACACCGTCATCTGGAAGCCTGCAGCGAGCGCCATGTTCTCCGCGCACTACATCATGGCGCTCCTGCAAGCTGCCGGGCTTCCGCCCGGCGTCATCAACATGGTCGCCGGTGACGCGGTCATGATCTCGAAGGAGCTCTTGAGCCACCGCGACCTCGCCGGCGTGCACTTCACCGGCAGCACGGGCGTCTTCAACGACATGTGGAAGACGATCGGCGCATCGATAGCCTCCTACCGCTCGTACCCGCGCATCGTTGGCGAAACCGGCGGCAAGGACTTCATCATCGCGCACGCGTCGGCGGACACGGCGGCGTTGGCAACGGCCATCCTGCGCGGCGGATTCGAGTTCCAAGGCCAGAAGTGCTCGGCGGTGAGTCGCGCGTACGTCCCACGGTCCATCTGGAACGACGTGCGCGATCGCGTGGTGGCGATGATGCACGAGATCAAGATGGGCGACGTGCAGGACTTCCGCAATTTCATGGGTGCCGTCATCGACCAGCGGGCGTTCGACAAGATCCAGGGGTACATCGACCACGCCCGTTCGAGCGCACGGATCGTCGCCGGCGGCGAGAGCGACGCGTCCAACGGGTACTTCATCCGTCCAACTCTGGTCGAGACACCCGATCCGTCACATCGGTTGATGTGCGAGGAGATCTTCGGTCCCGTCGTGACGGCGTATACCTACGACGACACGAAATGGACGGAGGTGTTGGAGCTCGTCGACGCGACGTCTCCGTACGCGCTGACCGGGGCGATCTTCGCGCAAGATCGACGAGCGGTCGTCGAGGCGAGATCTGCGCTCCGCCACGCCGCCGGCAACTTCTACATCAATGACAAACCGACGGGCGCCGTCGTCGGCCAACAGCCCTTCGGGGGGGCGCGCGGTTCGGGGACGAACGACAAGGCGGGGTCCAAGCTGAACCTGGTCCGTTGGGTCAGCGCTCGAGCCGTCAAGGAAAACTTCAATCCGCCGACGACCTTCGCGTACCCGTTCATGGGAGAGGCGTGACTCGTCGGCAACGCGTGAAGCCGCGCCGGCGTGGCCTCATCCGTTCGTGCGAACCTACTCGACCCTCGTGACGCGCCAAACGGTTGTGCGGTTCACCCTGTGGGCCGGTTTGGCCTGGCTGGTGCTCTTCTGGCGACTCGGCGAGCCCACCTTCTGGGATCCGGACGAGGCACACTACGCGGTGACGACGCGCGAGCTCCTTGCGAGCGGAGACTGGCTCGCGCCGATGTACAACGGCCGGCCGTTCTTCGACAAGCCCATTCTCTTCCACCAACTGCAGGCGCTCGCGATGCTGGCGACCGGCCCCACGGAAACGGGCGCCAGGCTCGTCCCTGCGTTGTCGGCCGTCGCACTGATCGGCACGGTGCTGTGGCTCGGCCGTCGACTGGCCGGCGCTGACGTCGCGAATGTGGCCGCGCTCCTGCTGACGGTCAGTCCAGCGCTGGCCGCACTCGCCCGCTACGCCATCCTGGACATGCTCTTCACCGCGTTCCTCTTCGGCGCGGCCGCCCTTCTCACGGTCGCCGCGTTGCAGTCGCGACCGCGTCTCGAGTACCCGGCCTATTTCCTGATCGCCCTGGCCGTGCTCACCAAGGGACCGCTCGCGCTCGCCCTGCTCGGACTCACGTTCCTCGTCGCCATCACGGTGTCCCACGACGCGCGACGCGCGTTGCTCGCGCTGCGCTGGCGCTCGGGTCTGCTGGTTGTCGTCGCCGTCGCGGCACCATGGTTCGCCTACATGTGGATGCGCTTCGGCGACGCGTTCGTTCAGGGCTACGTGCTGAACGAGAACTTGCTGCTGTTTTCGCGGCCGCCCTATGCGAATCAGCCCGGCTGGACGTTCTATCTCCAGATCGTGGCGGTCGGCATGCTGCCCTGGACGCCCGTGCTGATCGGGCGATTGTACGACTGGACGCGCGCGGTCGTTCGCCGGCGCGCGGGGCCGGATGCGCTCGAAACCCTGCTCTGGATTTGGGTGGGCGTCGTGGCGGCGTTCTTCAGCGCGTCACAGTTCAAGCTCGATCACTACGTGTTCCCGGTCGCCCCAGCGCTGTGCCTCGTCATCGCCTTGGCGTGGCGGGACGTCGTCGCGCGACCGACCGAGGACCGCTACCTCGGCGTTCGCGTTGGCTTCACGCTGGTCGGACCGATACTGATCCTTGGCGGCCTGACGCTGGCGGTGCTCTTCATCACGCGGTTTGGGCTCCCGTCGGTGGCCTGGCTCCTCCCTGTCGCATGGATCGCGATTGGAGGCGTCCTCGTTGCCGGCGGGCCGCGACACGTGGTCCGCGCCCCTGCCTTGACCGCCCTGGCCTTCGGCGTGTTCTACCTCGTGGCGATCGGCGTCGTCCTGCCCGTGATCGAGCAGCAAAAGGTTGTCGCGGAGGTCGCCCGCTGGACCTCCACGGCTGCCGGCGCGTCGGTGCCGGTCTGCGGATACCGCCTGAATCGATGGAACAACTCGCTGCTCTTCTACGCAGGGCGGCTCGTCAGCCTGCTCGACTCGCCAGAACAGTTTCGAGACGCTGCAAAAGCACAGGGGCTCTTCTGCCTCACGACCAAGGAGGGCTTCGACGAGCTCACGAGGGCGGGACTCCAACTCAACGTCCTGCACGAGCGTGAGGGTTTGTGGGCCACGTCGGGCCGTGCGCTCTGGCGCACGGGACCGCAACTCACCACGTTCGTCGTGGTGAGGACGCGGGAATGACCTGTGTTACTGCCACACGAGCGCCACAACCTTGACGGCCACGTTGCCCCGTTTTGGCTTCAGCACGAGCGTTTCCAGCTTCTCGTTCACCACGTCGGTGCTGGCGTGGAGCGATGCTGTTTCGGCGGCGAACTCGTCCTCGAGCTCCTTGATCTGCCCTTCGAGCACGCCGACCGTCTCCTGCGCTCGGGCAATATCGTCGGATTCCTTCATCGACCGACCGACGCTTCGTGCAGCCGTCGTCGCACGGCCAACGTTGGCGGCGGAGATCGCTTTTCGGCCAAGTAGGGCACCGACCAGCGTGGCGCCGAACGAGATGGCTGTCTGCAATTTTGCGCCCGAGGCTTGCTCGGTCTCGCGCTGAACGGCTTGCTGCGCGCGTCGCAGCTTCTACTTGAGCGCCGCCTCTTTCGGCGCGTATTCCTTCCGCAGCCGCTCGACCTCCTCGTCTCGCACCTCCCGGCCCTTGTGCTGGAGGCGTCCACGGAAGTCGCGCTCGGACTCGTCCGGGCTCGACACCTCGCCGGTGGTCGGGCTCATCAGGAGCTCGACGGACTCGTTCGCGGACAGCCACGTGCTGAATTGCTTCGACCACGCGGGGTCCGACGGGTCTTGCAGCGTGATGTCGACATTGGTGCCCCACACGCTCAGGTGGTACCCGAGGATGACATTCGGTGCGTACTCGTCGCGGAACCGAGCGATGGCCTGCGCAAAGCCCGAGACCGTACTCGGAAGCCCCGCAAGCTGCGGAATGCCTGTCTCCGACACTTTCGCCGGCACCGAGCGGGCGTCATCGCTGGCCGTGCGTTTCTGCATGTAGCCCCAGAAGTCCGGTTCGACGTGGAGCACGACCCTTTGCTGGGGAAAGGCGCCAGCCTTCTGGAAGAGCAGAATCAGATCGTTGTAGTACGCCGTCATCGTGGAGACGTTGTTCACGTTGGTGAAGTTGGCGTCTCCTTCGCTGCCGCCGCCCGGTAGCGAGTGAAACATCATGTAGTACGTGAAGACGGGGATGAAGCCGTGAGCGCGGGAGTCCTCGACGTAGTAGCGGACAAACTCGCCATTGTGATTCCAGGTGGCCCACCCGCGATTCGTATTCACGCCACCGGCCAGGTACTGATAGCGGAACGCGAAGCCGGTCGTCGCCCGCATCGCGGCCGAGCCGCCAGGGCCGTCCATCATCCCAAGTTCGAGACGGTCCGGCCATCCTTGAGGCAGCGGTGCCTGAGCGGCGACGGGATACGACAGGAAGACAGTGGCGAGCCAGACGAGTACGGATCGACCTGAACCCATGAATCTCTCCGCAGGGCGCTTCAGGGAAGAGGCAGGAAGGCCAGGATAGCGTACCCTTAAAGTCCGTCAATGGCACAAACTGTCGCTCAAATATCTACCTCTACATTTAGTTGGTCTCAAAGAAGAGCTTGTCTATGACGACTGTGGGCAACCGTGCGCAGTCGGGACCTGACTCTGGGCCCCAGCCGCCCCAGCCTCACAGATCAGTTGCCGGAGGCTCAAAACAGGCGTAGGCTTCGTCATTACAGGGGGGCTCTGCCCAGGCCTCGACTCGGTTGCTTGCGGCTCCCCGCTCCGTTCTCGCGGGCATGGTGTGCCCGGCCATGAAGCGGCGAGGGTGTCGACTCCGCGGTTCGCGCGTGCTGAGGTGGGGGCTGTTGGCTAAGTGACGAGGGAGCTTGGCACAAGGAGAGGTTTCATGACAGCGCGATGGCGAACAACGGCACGGACGATGGCGGTGGCGTGCGCGGTGGCGGCGGGAGTGGCCACGGTGGCCGCCCAGAACGCGCCCCCAAAGCCAAGCGCCGGTTCACAGAAGTGGGTGTTGGCGCGCACGCCTGATGGCAAGCCCGACTTCCAGGGTGTGTGGGCCAACAACACGGTGACGCCGCTCGAGCGTCCCAAGCAGTGGGAAGGCAAGACGACGCTGACGGACGCCGAAGTCAAGGAGCTGCAGAACATCGCGCGACTGATCGACGAGAACGACGGGGACGCACAATTTGGTGACGGCTTCATTCAAGCCGTGCTCGACAAGCAGACCAAACCGGGCTCGTACGATCCAGGGACTGGTAACTACAACCAGTTCTGGATCGTGGGGCGCGACTGGCACGATCGCCGGACGTCGCTCATTCAAGATCCGCCAGACGGCAAGCTGCCGCCGATGACGCCAGAAGGCAAACGGCGGATGGAGGCGTTGGCGGCGCACCGGAAGGCGCATCAGTACGAGGATCCCGAGAACTTCCCCAACTTCGAGCGCTGCACGCACTTCGGTCTGCCGCGCATGCAGGCCGCGTACAACAGCTATCTGCAGATCGTGCAGACGCCGCGCCAGGTGATGATCATGAACGAGATGGCGCACGACGCCCGCGTGATTCCCGTCGACAGCCGTCCACGCAACGGCAAGGACTTCCGTCCGTGGAACGGCGAGTCGCGCGCCCGATGGGAAGGCGACACCCTGGTGATCGAGACGACGAACTTCTCGCCGAAAGCGGACTTGATGTACCTGTACGGCACGGCCGAGAACCTTCAGCTCACCGAGCGGTTTACGCGCGTGTCGAGGGACGTCTTGAACTACGAGTTCACGATGAACGACCCGACCACGTGGACGAAACCGTGGACGGCGATGATTCCGCTCGCGCGGAAGGACGAAATGATTTTCGAGTACGCATGTCACGAAGCGAACGTGGCGATGCCCAACATGCTGCGTGGTCACCGCTTCCAGGAGAAGCAAGAGGCCGCGAAGAAGACCTCGGGGAATTGAGACCGATCGTGACCCGGCGCGTGGGACCGCTCGCTGGGACCACCAGGAGAGAGAGAATCGCTATGACAGGACGATACGGAACGGCGTTGGGTGTGGCAGTGTTGGCCTCGGGCCTGACGATGAGCGTCGTCACGCCGAACGCCCAGGAAAAGAAGGCGCCCGCCAAGTGGGTGCTCGAGCGCACTCCGGACGGCAAGCCCGACCTTCAGGGGGTCTGGGCCAACAATACTGTGACGCCTCTGCAGCGGCCGAAGCAGTGGGAAGGCAAGGCGACGCTGACCGACGCCGAAGTCGCCGAGCTACAGAGGATCGCGCAGCAGATCTACGACAACGACGGCGACGCGCAGTTCGGTGACGGGCTCATTCTTGCGGTCCTCGAGAAGCAGACACGACCTGGCTCCTACGATCCGGGCACTGGCAATTACAACCAGTTCTGGCTCGTCGGCCGCGACTGGCACGATCGCCGGACGTCCCTCATCACGGATCCGCCTGACGGCAAGCTGCCGCCGATGACGCCCGAAGGCAAGAAGCGCGTCGAGGAGCGAACGGCGTTCCGCAAGGAGCATCAGTACGACGATCCGGAAACGCTACCGCTCGGCGAGCGCTGCGTCCACTTCAGCACACCGCGCATCGGCGCCGGCTACAACAGCTATCTGCAGATCGTGCAGACGCCGAGCCACTTCATGGTGATGAACGAGATGGCGCACGAATCCCGCGTCGTGCCCATCGACAATCGCCCGCGCAGCGGCAAGGACGTCCGGCCGTGGAACGGCGAATCGCGCGCGCGCTGGGAGGGTGACACGCTCGTCGTCGAGACCAAGAACTTCTCGCCGAAGAACGAGTTCATGGGCGCCACCGACCAGATGACCCTCGTGGAGCGCTACACCCGCGTGTCGAAGGACGTCTTGAACTACGAGTTCACCGTCACCGACCCACAGACCTGGACGAAGCCGTGGACGGCGATGATTCCGCTGGCGCGCAAGGACGAGATGATCTTCGAGTACGCCTGCCACGAGGCCAACTCCTCGATGGAAGGCATGCTCAAAGGGCATCGCTTCCAGGAGAAGCAGGAAGCCGCCAAGAAGACGTCTGGCGGCGGCAACCAGTAGCCAAGAACCGACTGGGAGGCTGGCATGGCAGGACGACGGGGTTCGACGCTGAAGTCCCTCGGGCTCGCGTGCGGAGTGGCCGTCGTGGCTGCCACCGTGGCGGTGCAAGGTCAGACCGCCCGTGCGAAACCGACGGCAGGCGGCTGGGCGGTTGAGCGCACCCCGGACGGCCGTCCTGACTTTCAGGGCGTGTGGGCGAACAACACGGTTACGCCGCTCGAGCGGCCGGCGCAGTGGGAGGGCAAGACGACCCTCACGGACGCCGAGGTCGCCGACCTGCAGAGGATCGCGAATCAGATCTACGAGAACGACGGCGACGCTCAGTTCGGCGACGGCTTGATCATCGCAGTCCTCGACAAACAGACCAATCCGAAATCGACCGACAAACAGACCGGCAACTACAACCAGTTCTGGCTGGTTGGGCGGGACTGGCACGATCGCCGGACGTCGCTCATCACCAGCCCGCCGGACGGCAAGCTCCCCCCACTGACACCCGAAGCCAAGCAGCGCCGCGAGGCTGAGCTCGCACATCGTAAAGCTCACGCGTACGAGGACCCCGAGACGATCAACCTCGGTGAGCGCTGCGTGAACTTCACGGTCCCGCGCTTGAACGCCGGCTACAACAGCTACTTCCAAATCGTGCAGTCGCTGGAGTACGTCACGATCATGGCGGAGATGGCGCACGACGCGCGCATCATTCCGATTGGGCGCCGCGAGCACCTTCCCAGGGGCATCACAAAGTGGAATGGCGATTCGATCGGCCGCTGGGAAGGCGACACGCTCGTCGTCGATACGACCAACTTCTCGCCCAAGAGCGACTTCTTGGGATCGCACGAGAATCTGCACCTCGTGGAGCGCTTCACGCGCGTATCGAAGGACGTCCTGAACTGGGAGATCACCATTGACGATCCGACCACGTGGACCCGCCCGTGGACGGTGATGATTCCGCTCAGGCACAAGGACGAGCTGATCTACGAGTACGCGTGCCACGAAGCCAACGAAGCGATGGAGGGCATGCTGCGTGGCCATCGGTTCCAGGAAAAACAGGGCACGGCCAAACCGACGTCCGGTGGCAACTGAGGAGGGCACTGCGATGGTAGGACGACACGGATCCACGCTGAAGTCGCTGGCGCTCGCGTGTGCCCTGGCGGTGGTTGCCACCACCGTGGCGCTGCAAGGCCAATCCAGGCCGGCCAAGCCCGCCGCTGGCGGCTGGGTGCTCGAGCGCACCCCGGATGGCCATCCCGACCTCCAAGGGGTGTGGGCAAACAACACGGTCACGCCGCTCGAGCGACCGAAAGAGTGGGAAGGCAAGACGACGCTGACAGACGCCGAGATCGCCGCCCTGCAGAAGATCGCCAATCAGATCTACGACAACGACGGCGACGCCCAGTTCGGTGACGGCTTGATCCGCGCGATCCTCGACCAACAGACCAATCCGAAGTCGTCAGACAAACAGACCGGCAACTACAACCAGTTCTGGCTCGTCGGCCGCGACTGGCACGACCGGCGCACGTCTCTCATCACCGATCCGCCTGACGGCAAGCTGCCGGCGCTGACCCCAGAGGGCAAGAAGCGTCGAGCGGCGGAGCAAGCCTACCGCAAAGAGCACGCGTACGAAGATCCCGAGATGATCAACCTGGGCGAGCGCTGCGTGAACTTCGGCATCCCGAAGCTGCTCTCCGGGTACAACAGCTACTCGCAGATCGTCCAGACGCCGGGCTACGTCATGATCATGGCCGAGATGGCGCACGACGCGCGGGTGATTCCGACAGGGCGCCGCGAGCACCTTCCAAAGAGCTACACGAGGTGGAACGGCGACTCGATCGGCCGCTGGGACGGTGACACGCTCGTCGTCGACACAACGAACTTCTCAACGAAAAGCGACTTCATGGGGTCGCACGAGAACCTCCACATCATCGAACGCTTCACGCGCGTATCGAAGGACGTCCTGAACTACGAGTTCACGATCGAAGATCCGACGATGTGGACGCGTCCGTGGACGGCGATGATTCCACTCGCCCGGAAGGACGAGATGATCTTCGAGTACGCCTGCCACGAAGCCAACTCGGCGATGGAAGGCATGCTCAAGGGTCATCGCTACCAGGAGCAGCAGGGCGCGACGAAGAAGACCTCTGGCGGCAACTAACCACACCGTGGGCAGCCTCTGCGGCGTTGCTGCCGGGGCTCCCGATCCTCTCGGCCCTCTCGGCGCGTTCCACACACGACAGCACGAAGATCGTACGTGCGAGCCCGCGGGGACGCACGATACCGTCACGGAGCAGTCGGGCGGCAAGGTTGGTGATGAGGGCGCTCAGGTAGTTCTTGGCTTTATCGGCTCGCCGACGTGATTCGATACAGCGTGTTTGCGGTTCGGAGAATCAAGCTCTCGTTCGCGACGGCAGGCGTCGCCATCGACATCTCATCGAGGGAGTTCTTGCCGAGCAGCTTGAACTCCGGTCCGGCCTGGATGACGAAGGTGTCGCCATCCTCGCTCAACGCGAAGATCTTGCCGTTGTAGCTCCACGGTGAGGCCGTAAACCCGCTTGACTCCGCGGAAATGCGCTGACGGCCGTAGATCTCCCGTCCGGTCCTCGCGTCGTGGCACGTGAGGAACCCGCGATCCAGCAGCGTGTAGTAATAATCGCCCACCACGATGGGAGAGGGTTGGTACGAGCTCGTCTGCGGATGACTCCAGGCAATGTAGTCGTTCTGCCGCTCTCCCGGCTTGAGCGAGATGTCACCGGTCGCGCCCGGGCGGACGGCATACACTGGTCGGTTCGTGTCCTGGATGTAGCCAGCGCTGACGAAGAGCAGACCGTGACGAGCCAGCGGCGTCGGCACGGTGAGCACTGACATCCTGGCGATGTCCCACAGCGGCCGGCCATTCATGTCGTACGAGCGGACCCTGCCTGTGCCCGTCGTCACGATCTCGGTGCGGAGCGTGTTCTCCCAGATGAGCGGTGTGCTCCAATTGGTCCGCTCGTCGCGATCGATGCGCCAGACCTCTCGCCCGTCGTTGGTCTCGTAGGCCGCAAGATATGACCGCTCCTCGTTGTCGTTCACGACATAGAGCCGTCCATGGTGCAGCGCAGGCGACGAGGCGGCTCCCCACCCTCCCCGCGTCTTGGCCGGCGTCATCGGCTTCGACCAGACAAGTGTGCCCACCATGTCAAACGCGAAGATACCGATGCTGGCCGAGTACACGTAGACACGCTCGCCGTCAGTGACCGGCGTTTCCGAGAAGTACGTGTTCTTCTGGTGAACCGGCTGCGCGGGAACCGCGGTCTGCAGAATACGCTCCCACCGAATGCGCCCGGTCGCGAAGTCGACGTCGTACAACATCCACTGGTGCGCGTCTGCTGTCGTCGCGATGCTCTTCTCGTCCAACGGGCCGTTCCACGAACGACCGCGATACTCGGACGCAGGCTTCAGCGGCTCGACAGGCGTCTTCAGGTTGACGACGGAGGTGACGAACACGTGGTCGCCCCACACGACAGGCGAGCTCCAGGAGCGCCCGGGGATCTGGACCCTCCACACGACGTTCTCCGTCCGGCTCCACGTGGCCGGGAGCGAGGGGCTGTCCGAGGCGACCCCACCCTGAGTCCCGCGAAACTGCGGCCAGTTCTCAGCCGCCAGTGACGCTACCGACAGGGTCGACAGCACGATGGCCCAGGCTGCCCGATTCATCTGCATCGAGCGAACGGTACACCAGAATGGGCCGCGTTCACCGGATCAGCGCCTCGTGGACTCGACAGGCGCTGGATGGCTGCCTCGCCGCTTGACGGTCTTGCTGAGACGTGCGACAACTCGCGAACGAGGAGGAGAGCACCCCATGAACGATGTCGTGACGATGGTGGATCACTTCGTCGCTGGTCGTTTGTCGAGGCGCGACCTGGTGTGCGGATTGACCGCGTTGGTCGCCGCCGCAGCGGGGGCGGGACCGGCGAGCGCGTCGCAAGCTCCGGCGCTGACGAGCACCTTTCAAGCGCTTGGACTCAACCACCTCGCGCTCCGCGTGACCAACCTCGACCGCTCGCAGGCGTTCTACGAACGCCACCTCGGGATGACGGTGATCCCGTTGTCAGCGCCATCGCCGCGCTTGATGGCCTGCGGGCCACACGTGTTGAACCTCTTCAGGGCGGATCGGCCGCAGTTCGATCACGTCTGTTTCACCGTGTCGAACTACGGCGCGGTCGACGCGGCCGGGCGACTCCGCGCGCAAGGCATCACGCCTGATGTGGAGGCTGACCGAGTGCATTTCCTCGATCCGGACGGTTACAAGTTGCAGGTGGGCGGTCCAACGGCGGGCGGTCAGCGGTAGTCTTGAGCGATGAGTGTTGCGATGCAAGCGGGCTCGGCGATCCGGCGGGGCCGCTGGTGGTCAGCAGTCAGCGTGCTGCTGTGCGTCATCTGCCCCATGGCCCTGCCGGTGGGTCGCACGCGAATGCTCGCTCAAGCCACACCGCCAGGAGGCGCGCCGTCATTTACGGCCGCCCAGGCCTCGGCCGGCGCCAGCACCTATCAACGACAGTGCGCGTCCTGTCACGGAGCGCAGCTCGAAGGTCTCCACCTGGCACCGAGCTTGGTCGGGGAGCGGTTCGACCGCGCCTGGCGTGGACAGACAGTCGATCGATTGATGTTTCACGTCCACCGGATGCCACCCACCGTCGGAGCGGCCGCACGCGGTCTCTCCGATGGCGACGCTGCGAATGTCGTCGCGCACCTCCTTCAGGCCAACGGCCTCAGACCGGGCGTGATCGCCATGCCGTCGGCATCCGAAGCGCTTGCGAAGCTGACGATTCCACGGCGCGACGACCAACGGGACGCGGACCCAGACGCCCCGACGCTCGACGCATCGAGACGGTCCGCCACCACGAGCCGGATCACGCCCGTCACGGACGATCTGCTGCGCCATCCGCCCGCGGCCGACTGGCCCCAGTGGGGACGCACCTACGACGGCCACAACTTCAGCCCGCTCGCCATGGTTACGCGCGCGAACGTCTCGAGGTTGAAGCTCGCGTGGCGAGCGCCGTTGCGCGGTGGGACGAGCATGCCCACCCCTGTGGTGCACGACGGCATCGTGTTCCTGCAAACGATTCCCGATACCGTGCTGGCGCTCGATGGATCGACCGGTGATGTGTTGTGGCGGCATCGACACACGCCGGCCGGCCAAGCAAGCAGGAAGATGGGCCTTTCGCTGACCGGCCATCGGGTGCTGGTGCCTACATCGGATTTGCACGTCCTCGCGCTCGACGCGCGGACGGGCGGCGTGTTGTGGAACCACGCGATCGCGCTCGAGCCCGGACAGGTACGGGAGCGTCTCCAGCTGCGAAGCGCTCCGCTCATCGTCGGCAACAAGGCGATCATCGGAGTCACCGCCAGCATGGCACCCCGTGGCGGGTTCATCGTCGGCCTCGATGTGGACTCGGGGAAGGAGCTGTGGCGCTTCCACACAATCGCGAGACCTGGTGAGCCGAACGGGAGCAGTTGGAATGGGCTCCCGCTGGATCGTCGGAGCGGCGGATCGGTCTGGCACCAAGGCACGTACGATCGTGAGCTGAACCTCGTGTACTTCGGTGTGGCGCCGACCTACGACACCGGACCACTGCTGCATCGCATGAACGAGGCCGGTGTCACGAACGACGCGCTCTACACGAACTGCACCCTTGCGCTGAACCCTGACACCGGCAAGCTGGTCTGGTTCTACCAGCATGCGGCGAACGACCAGTGGGACCTCGACTGGGTCTTCGAGCGACAGATTGCCGAGCTCGAGATCGGCGGTCGACGGCGAAAAGTGGTCATGAACGTTGGCAAGATGGCGATTCTGGAGGCGCTGGACGCCGCCACTGGCGAGTACCTCTTCTCCGTCGACGCGAAGACGCAGAACGTCATCACTCGCATCGACCCGAAGACCGGCGCCAAGACCATCGACCCGGAGAAACTGCCCAATCCGAATCGGCCGACCGTGGTCTGCCCAAGCGTGTCAGGAGCGCGGGCGTGGCCACCGACGTCGTACAATGCGCGGACTGGGCTGCTCTACCTCCCGCTCACCGAGTGGTGTAATCGATTGTCGCCGGAAGGCTTCAAGCTGATGACATCTGGCGTCGGGATCAGCTCCGCTGAACATCCAGACGCGAGCGACGGCACGATGGGGCGTCTGCAGGCCATCGATGTGATGAGTCGTACGCTGGCCTGGGCGCATCACCAGTCGGCACCACTCTCCACCTCTCTGCTGGCCACCGCAGGTGGTGTGGTGTTCTCGGGTGATCTGGACCCCTCGCTCAAGGCGTTCGACGATGCGACGGGAACCGTGCTGTGGCGTGCGGAGCTCGACGACCTACCGAGCTCGAGCCTCGTGACGTACGCGATCGGTCACACGCAGTACGTCGGCGTCGTGATTGGCCTTCGCAACAACCATGTGAACGATCTCTCGAGGACCTACGCTGCGTTTCGTAAGCGGCGCGGCGAGCGTCCCTCTACTCCGCCACCGGCTGGCGGCGCGGCCATGTGGGTCTTCTCGCTGATGCCGTAGCGACAGTGAGGGCCGATGGGCCAGGCGCGTGCTCACCTTTCGCGAAGCTGGACCTCGATCCGCTGCGGATGTCCTAAGACGAGCGTAGCCGAACGCTCTTCGCTGACATACCCGTCGAGGGTCACGCGGATGCGCTTGGGGCCTGGAGCGACGTGTCGAATCGTCACTGGGCTCGTGCCCCCACTGATACCGTCGACGGTCACGCGCGCCCCGTCTGGCGACGTCAATACGACCAGCTCGGTACTCAATCCTTTCGGTGCTGCTGGCTTCCGACCCTCAGCCGGCCGTAGAGGTTCGACTTTCTGGGGAGGCTGGCGAGTCACTCCCGTCGCGAGGGTGTCCGCCGGCGGCGATGAAGCGGTTGTTGGCTGTATGAGAGGCGGTGCTGTCTGACCCGAGGACTCCGCGCGTGAACCATCACGCGCGGCATCGTCGGACACGAGCGATGTCGGTGACGCGTTCGACGCGGAGCCCGTCGCTCGAGCAGGGTCGTACAGCGCCGCCGATTCGCGAGCGTCATCATCGCCGCGTGTGGTCGTCGAACGCCAGAACCACGTGGCGATCGCGACAGCAATCACGACCGCCGACAGAACGAGCCAGGGCCGAACACGCGGACGGAGAACGATCGCGGCGTCAGCGTCCGGGGGATGCGCGGCAGGGGTCTGCTCCCCCGGCAGCGCCAGTGGGTTCAGCGCATGTTGGAGCTGCGAGAGCGCGAGAGCTTCATCGATGTGGACAGCCCGAGCGTAGGCGCGCACTTCGGCCCGAAGGTAGATGCCTCCCGGCGCGACGGTCAGATTGTCGCGCTCGAGTGCTTCGAGGAGGCGCTTGGGGATCTTCGTGTCGCGCGCGACCTGATCGAGCGACAAGCCCAGTCGTTCCCGCGCCTGTCGGAGCAGTGCACCAAGTCCGCGATCGTCTCGTGAGGACGTCACAGGCGGGGTCTTCGGGCGTACCTCGGCCAGAGCCACTCACCGAACCGAGGACGCAATTGGCCTTCCAAGTCACACGGCGGCGATCTTAAGCCGGAAGTGACGCCAGTCCGAGGCGTGTGAGCGCTCAGGAGGGCTAGGAGCGGCGCCTGAGGACCGTGGGAAGCGAGCTTATAGTCTCCGGTTGGGCAGACAAATGCTGCCGTAATCCGTTCCTTGGGCGGTTTCGATGTGTCACGATCAAGTCGAGGCACTTAGGAAACGACGCTGCCGGCTGCAGCCTGGCAGAACTCGATTTCAGGGGGTGATGAGTGCGCGTGGCGCTCAGCAGCGTGGTGGTGTGGCTGATCTCCAGTTCGATCTCCGCGCACTTCGCCAACGTCCCCGTGCCACGGGTGGACGAGGTTCCCATAGAGCGGCTCCTGGCCAATCTCGAGCAGAACCCGCGGCGCCTCCCGCCGGCCGAGCAAGCGCGGGCTATCGGACGGCTACACCTGCTTGCGCACCTGCGGGCCACCGCCACGCTGCCGGTGTACCGCGACCGTCCGACTATCGTCGCCGAGGGCGCCATCAGCTTGTGCTCGAACGTCGATCGCCGGTCCAGTCCACGACCCGCGGTTCCGCCACCTCCGCCTGGGCCACAATCCCCCGCGTCTGCCGAACGATGTGCGGACGCCACGTACAGCGTGGGTCCAGAGCCTGAATTGCCACCCGACTGGCAACGTCCGCTAGGGGCCGTTGACGCCCACCTCCACTCCGCGCTCAAGGCGTACACCGACGCCCGTCGACTCGACCCGTCGAATCTCCGCACACGCCTCGCCCTCGCGTTTGTCTCCGAGCGCCGGGCCGAGCGAGGCCGAGCCCTCGCGGAGCTGCGAGCACTCGCCACTGACGGGCTGACGCGTCTTCCGCGGCCGAGCGGTCGAGCCTCTGAACCGGCACATTCGGATTGGGAGACGCACACCGTCATCAGCGAAGGCGCAGAGCATCTCGCCCGTCTCGCCACATCCACCCGGGATCGCCGGCTCGTGGCTCGAATGCGCGCGCGTCTGGATGCCGTTCCTCCGATCATCGCCGTGACGCCGATCCTTGTGCCCCTCGGCGGAGCCACCGCGATAGAAACCTTGATCGATCGGCACGCCGCGGTGAGGTTCGACTTTTCCGGTCAGGGCATCCCCATGCGAGCAGGCTGGCTCACGCCGCGCGCCGCGTGGCTCGTGTGGGACCCGAAGGATCACCGCCGCATCGACGGCGGGTTCCAGCTGTTCGGATCGGTCACGTGGCTGTCGTTCTGGAACAACGGCTATCAGGCGCTGGGAACGCTCGACGATGACGGCGACGGCGAACTCAGGGGCGCCGAGCTCTGGGGACTGGCGTTGTGGGACGACCGGAACGGCGACGGTATCAGCACCGCGCTGGAAGTGAGGCCGGTTCGCGCGCACGGCATCGTCGCCCTGCGGTACGCGCACGCACGCGTGAGTGACGATCTGTGGATCAGCGCGAACGGTGTGACGTTGGAGAACGGCGATTCACGGCCCACGTACGATTGGATCGTGCGAGCGATGCCCTCCTCCTCAGGTCGCCGGACGCAATAGACGCCCGTGAACTCACCTCAACCAAGGGAGGCTCAGGTGGCGACGCGACGTTTGGTGCACGTCCTGGCGGTCGTGTTGCTCGCGGTTTTCGAGGTATTCACGGAGCAACGCGCCGCTGAGTCGGCAGAGCAATTGGCGAGTACCGGCGCAAGCTCGAAGGGTGTCTCGGAGGAGGTCGTCGCCTTCGAGCGCGACATCGAGGCGGCCGTCGTCCGCGGCGATGTCAAAGCCGTAGACGCGGCGTCGGCTCCCACATTCACCTTTACGCATGGCGACGGCTGGACCACCGGCGCCGCACCGCTTCGGGTGGACAGCCGTGCGGCGTGGTTGGCTACGGTCGCCGCCGCGCCGTACGAGGCCCGGGTGGTCGATTCGGTGAAGACCGAGGTCCACGGCGATGTCGTTATCACCTACGGGCGCTATGTGGCGCGTTTCAGGAACGCCGCGCCGGGGCGTCGCCAATTCACGGTCTGGTATCAACGCGTCTACGCGAAGCGCAACGGACGGTGGCAGTACCTGTCGCATCGAACGGTCCACGGACCAGTGTACGAGAAGGATTGACGGCTGTCAGAGCGGATCAGCCCACGACCGAGGACCGCTCGTCCTCAAGCACGCGAATCCGGGCCTCGCCTTCCCGCAGCATGCGTAGGAATGCGCCGACGATGGCCGGATCGAACTCCGTGCCCGATCGCTCCTCGAGGTACCCGAGGGTCTTCTCCGAGGACCAGGCGGCACGATACGGTCGGTTCGTGCGGAGCGCGTCGTACACATCGCAGACGTGGACGAGGCGACTGGCGCGCGCACAGTCTCGTGGGAAGTGCGTCCTCGGATATCCGCCGCCGTCCAGCATGATGTGGTGTTCGTAGGCCACGACGGCCGCGACGCCCAGATCCTCATCGCTCTGCACGAGGATGCGAGCGCCATCCACGGGATGCGCTCGCATCACTTCCATTTCCTCGTCGGTCAGTCGACCCGGCTTGGTCAACACGCTGAGCGGAATGCGAACCTTACCGATGTCGTGGAGCAGACCGGCCACGCCAATCGCCCGGACATCCCGCGGTGCACACTGCAGCGTCTCGGCAAGCCCCATGGCCAGCATAGCCACTTTCAACGAGTGGCGTAGTGCCCCGACGTCCCCGTCCGCATCGCGTTTCAGCTCACGGGCGATCTGCAGCAGATAGCCGATGATCACCTGATCGTAGGCCACGGTGCGCGGCTGCGCGTCGATCGCTCGCGCAATCGCGTGGGGCTCCGTGGGAACGTTGGTTAGGTCCTCTGATTCGGCTGCCATCGCTGCTCTGGCGAGCCCGACCCACAGGTCCGCGCCGCGTCCAACGCGTTCGGTCCCGCTTGGGGAGGTCGTCGAGAGATCTCCGCCGAGCGTCAATCCGTCGAACGACAGCGGATGGAGTCGGAGGTGCGGCCACGTCAATGACACCCCGGACCGCTGGCGCCCGAGCGGACCGTGCTGCTCCGGCTCCTGGGAGAGGACGCGAAGCGCCTCGCTGATCTCCTGAGCACTCACACCACGCTCGAAGGACACCGCGCCGAGGTGGTGTCGGTGCAGGCTTTCCGCGAGGCGCCGCAAGACCGGCTGGGCGGGATTCGTCGCCACGCCTTCGATGACGAGCTGCCGCCGTGCCACGCCGAACGCAATCTGTCCCCGGTCGACCAGCAGGCCCGCGGCACGCGTCGCCACTCCCATGGCGGCAGGCTCCAGCGAGGGATGACCGCTCGGATACATGCCGTACTTGTGCAGCGCGATTGAAAGCTCGATGAGAAAATCGCTGTACTCGCGCGAAAGGGCGACGCGATCGTGGCGGGGCGTGCTAGTCACCCACCGCGGAGAGTAAGGCGAGAGCGGTCGCCAGGCAAGCGCAGTCGTCGGCGCGTCTACAGCCCCTGGAGCTCGCGGCCGTGGAACGTTCTCGTGGCTTGTTCGTCCTCGCATTCGAGAGTGACAACGACCGGACCGATGCCGATGCGGGCACCGAACGCGAGGGGGACGCGGCCGGTGATGCGCTGGCCGTCGACCGTGTAGCCGTTCTTGCTCCCGAGGTCTTCGAGAAACGCCCGGGATCCGATCACCTCGATGCAGGCGTGGCGCCGCCAGACCAGCGGCGAGTTCAGGAGAACGGCGGCGACCCCTTCCCGCCCCAGGACGGTCGTCCCCGGAGGGAGCGGCAAGCGTCCGTGTTCGCCGACGAGCGCGAGCGCCGTGGGCGACGCTTCAACCACCGTGGTACCGGCGGGCGTGATCCCGGGACCGGGCGCCGGTGCGGCCTCGGCCGCAAACGCGTAGCCGAACCGCGGGACGGTGCGGACGAAGCGCGAGTGCGATGCGTCGTCGCCGAGCGCCGTGCGGATTTCGGCGACGAGATTGGCGACGTTCGCCTCCAGCACGAACGTGCCTGGCCACAGCGTTTCCATGATGACCGACTTCGCCACCGCCGCCGGGCGTCGTGCGATGAGGAGCAGCAGAAGCTCGAACGCCCTGGGCGTCAGGTGGATGTCGACCCCGTCCCGCAGCACTCTGCGGCCGGCATCGTCCACGAGGAAGCGGTCGAATCTCAGGGACATGTCCTGATCCTAGGGAAAAGGTGCGCGACTCCTAGGGTACGGCTAGGACTCGCAGTCCGGAGGGGGGCTAGCATCTCCGCATGGTGTTCGAGGAGCCCCGCAAGCATGGCGTCGTGAACGAAAACACGGCCTCGCGACGGGACATAACGCGCAATTCGGATGATACCGAAAACGCCGGCAACGTGTCCTCTGCAGGGGCGGCTCGTCCGACTTCGAACACCAGGTCCAGACTGCGCAAAGCGTTCCTGGAGCGTGCTCGTCAGCTCGGTCGTTCGGTCAATGACCCGGAAGGCGAAGCTGGAGAAGCCTGGCCACTGGTCTCGAGCACGGTCCCGGTGATCTGGACCGCACGCCACGATCGGCGCGATCGGCGCAACCGTACTAACTCAGTCGCAACCACGAAGAATCCCCCGAGGTATCCCATGTTGCCCGCGTCAATGACGGCTCTCAACCTGTTCGCGATGCTGGAGAGCCTGAACGTACCTGAGCCGCTCTGGATCGCCGTGTGGGGTCTTGGGCTCTTCGGGGCGTCGATGCTGTGCCGCTCCCTCAGCGACCGGAGGGGCCCGTTGTCCCGCCACGGTTCCACGGCTGCCGGTCGGGCCTGACACCGGCGAGCGCCGGGGCGGCCGACGACGAGGAATGGGCCAAGCCAATTCGCATTGCGCCCGAGCGCGATGGATGCTGGGCGCGGCCGCGAATCTTGACGGGCAGGTTTCCTTCACGACGGCTTCAACTTTGTTCCGGCCAGGTGCCGTCGATCCGTTCGTCGAATCGCGGGCCTCCAACGCTTTTCCAAACTCATCACCATCGTCCGCGCAACCGAGCCTCGACCGCAGACAATGGAGACTGGCCCGGATGCGCGGCATCTCGGGCAGCAGACCGCACGCCGGAGCGTGACCGTCATCCTGTCTGCTATAATCCGCGAATGAATCGTGGTCGTTGAGCGCGGCGTCAAGCTGGCGGTCGTCATGGGCGCCGTCGCCCTGCTGGCTGCCCAGCCCGTGATCGGCCGCGGTTGGTCCGGAATGACTGTCGCCGGGACCAGTCTCTTCCTCCTCTTTGCGCTGCTCGGGTGGGTTGATCGTCGAGCCATTGCCGTCGTCCTCGCGTCGAGCTGCTTCGTACCACCGCTCGTCTGGTTCACACTCGAAACGTTCAACATTCAGTTCTGGATTCTGTGGATGGCTGCGCTCCTCGGGGCCATGCTGCCCGATCTGCTCACAACCGGCTGGCACGTCGGGCCGCGCTACCGAGTGCCATTGATCATGGCCGCACTGGCCGTCGTGGTCGCGACGCCGATCGTGGTCGCGCGCGAGATCGACTTCAACCCTGCCTTACTAGGCGACAATCCGTACGCCGTTCTCAGCGGCCTGCCGTGGCACGCCGCGGGGTGGGTGATTCACGTGGGGGCGACCACTCTCATCGGCATTCTGTGGTTCGATTGGCTGACGGGTGCACCGGACATCAACGTTGACGCGACCTGCGTACGGCCGCTGGTGCTGAGCGTTGGCGTATCCGCACTGGTGGCTGTCTACCAGATGTTCGTCGACGTCACCTTTCTCAACGAGACCGTGTATGGCGCACAGGGGCGTGCCGGGGGCGCACTGTTCGATGCCAATGTGGCTGGAACACTCTCGGCCATGGCGATCGGCTTCACGTGCTTCCTGGCGGATCGGACACCGCGACGTCCCCAATGGCTCGTGCTGGTGCCGCTTTTCGCCATGGCGGTGTTGGCGTCAGGGTCCCGCACCGCTGCGGGCGCCGCTCTGGTGGTGTCCATCGTCAGTGGACTCACCCTGAGACATTGGTGGGGAGGCACGGCCCCGAAACCTGCCGTGCTTCCCTCCGAAGCGGCGGGACTCGTCGCTGCACAGGTTGCCGGATCCCACAGGTCTCGCCGGATGTTGGGGATCGCGATAAGCAGCGCGATACTGATCGCGCTGATCGCGGTCAGCGGGCTCGACACCAATACGGTTGGGCCCCTTCAGCGCTTCATCCCCATGCTGCAGAGTCCGAGCGGTCAACTGCCGACGGATCTCTTGGCTGAGTTGTGGCGACGGAACGGATACGGCACTGCATCGACGTACCTGATCGGCGAGTTTCCGTGGGCCGGCATCGGAATCGGCAGCTTCCACCTGTTCGGCCCTCAACTATCTCCGGTGGGCGCACTGCCGCCCGACAACGCCCAGAATTGGCTGCGACACCAGCTGGTCGAAATGGGTGTACTCGGCGGCGTGGGCTGGGTGCTCTTCGCGGCGGCGTTCACAGGTTTCGTCGCCACTAGCCGACGAGCCGTTGACCGCCGATTGGCCCACCTCCGCGGTGTCGTGCTCGCCTTTGCGGTTGTCTTGCTCTTCGGTCTCCCTACCCAGGAAGTGGTAGCTGCCGTGACGCTATGGACCGCCATTGCGCTGCTCGCGCGATCGCATCCAGACCTCGCGTGTCGCACAGCCATCTCCAAGCGGGCGCTGGTCGGAGTACTCTTGGTGACGGCCGCCTTTGGCGCGGTCACGTGGCACACCGCGCAGACGCGATTGCGCGTCCCGATGCGAGCCCGCCAGATCGGATGGCCCTACTCGTACGGCTTCTACGGCCCGGAGCCCGACGGCGCAGGCGGCACCGTGCGCTGGATGGCCAGACGCGCGACTGCGCTCATCGACGCGGAAGGGCCATTCCTGCGCGTTTCAGTTCGGGCGCCGCTGCCCAATGTCGAGCGCGATCCGGTCGAGCTCAAGATCTGGTTCGAGAATCATCTGGTCCTGCGCACGCGAGTGTCATCGGGCGAACCGGTCGTGACGACGGTGCCGGTGCCGAAAAGCGTGCAGCACGCGCTGCTTGACATCCACGTGAGCCGAACGGTGCGGCCGCGCGATGTCGACGGAACCCCGGACGACCGCGACCTGGGAGCGCTTGTCGCGTGGAGCTTCGCGAACAAGCCGTGAGCGCCGGCTCGACTGGAGCGCGGACCCTTCACGCAAAGAACGTCAGGTACACCCGCTCGAGCACGACCGCGTTGAGCAGGGCGACGTACGTCCCGAGGACATAGCCGAGAATCGCAAGCATGACACCGACCGTGGCGAGCGATGGATGAAACGCGCTCGCCACGATCGGAGCCGAGGCGGCGGCGCCGATGTTGGCTTGCGAGCCCACCGCGAGGAAGAAGATGCGGGCTTTGATGATCCGCCGAAGCACCAGCATGAAGACCGCGTGGAAGATCATCCAGACCGTCCCCACGGCGACGAGCGCGGGCGCGTTCACGATCTCGCGGAAGTTCCCTTGCGCACCGACGGTCGCAATCAGCATGTACAAGAACGCCGAGCCCAGCGCACTCGCGCCCGCCCCTTCCAGATTGCGCGCGGGTGTAAACGACAAGGCGACGCCGACGGCGGTCATGAGGATCACGACCCACGTGAATCCGTTGATGATCGTGCCGATGTCGGGACGCTGTGAGGCGATGGCGTGACAGAACGCGGTGCCGCCAATCGACAGCGCGCCCAGCTTGATGAGGTCCGGACCGGTCACCGGCCTGACGATCTGGAGTTGATAGGCTTCGATCTTTCGGCGCACGATGTCGATGGCGCTTCGGTCGGCGCCGATCTTCTCGTCGAGCGCACGCTCTCGGCCACCAAACCAGAGCAGGATGGCCATCCACGCGCTGGCGACCGCGACGTCCACAACCACCATGAGCCCCATCACGGTCTGCGAAGCGCGAAGGCTCTCCCCCACGGCCACGAAGTTGGCGCCGCCTCCGATCCACGATCCGCAGAGCGCCGCGATCCCTCGCCAGGCCTGGTCGTGCAGGTCGCTCGGGATGAGCCAACCGACCGTTGAGTAGGCCACGATCGAGCCCAAGAACACGCTGGTCGTCGCGCCGAAGAACATGTACATCACCTTCGGGCCCAGCTGGATGATCGCCGGGATGTCCACCGACAGCGTCAGGAGCAACAGGCTGGCGGGCAACAGGACGCGCCTGATAAACGTGTACGCGGGCGACTCGAGTGGCAGGACGCCGGTATTCGAAAGGAGTGTCGGGACGAAATAGGCGAACACGATGAGGGGATGACCGTGAACAGTGCGCTCAATCTTGGCTGTGAGGAAGCCCAGTAGAGGGCGGCGAGGATCGTCAGCAACGCGCCCGCAACCGCGACGGGGTCCTGAATCATCCGCACATCCTACCGCTGTCGAGAGCTCAGATCGGCGGCCGCTTGCGGCCGGCGACGATCTCGGGATCCACCACGCGGATCGGCTCGCCATTCAGCCACGCGTCGATGTTGTCCAGGCTATCCCGGTAGAAGCTGCGCATGACCTGCTCCGTGACGAAGCCCATATGGGGCGAGAGGACGACGTTCGGCAACTGGCGCAGCGGGTGGTCCGGAGGGAGTGGCTCGATGTCGAAGACGTCCAAGCCCGCGCGCAAGATGCGCCCGCCACGCAGGACTTCGATCAACGCGGCTTCGTCAACGATTGGACCACGCGAGGTGTTGATGAAGACGGCCCCCGGCTTCATGACCGCGAACTGACCGCGCCCGATCAGACCACGTGTGCGGTCCGACAAACGCTGATGGATCGTGACGACATCGGATCGACGGAGCAGCGCTTCCAGGCTGTCGGTGCGCGTGGCGCCGTGCTGCGCGGCTTTCGCCACCGTCAGATTCTGGCTCCAGGCCAGCACCTCCATCTTGAACGCGTTCGCCATCTCCGCGACGCGCGTGCCGAAGTTACCAAATCCGATCACACCAAGCGTGCGGCCGCACAATCCGCGGCCGTAGCCGTTCTGCCATCGGCCGCCGCGCATGCCCGCATCGTTGGACGGGATGTCGCGCATCGTCGCAAGGATCAGGGCCCAGACGAACTCTGTGTGTTCCTCCAAGGCGCTGGGCGGTACACCCGTGGTGCTCATGACCACGCCTCGCTGAGCCGCGGCTTCGCCGTCCAGGGCAAGATTGGTCCCGCCCGTGTAGGTGAGGAACTTGAGATTCGGCAACGCGTCGAGGACGGCGCGCGGGAACGGTGTGCGATCGCGCATCAGACACAGAATGTCGAAGGGCGCGAGACGGTCCGCGATGGCGGCCTCGGGGATCGGATCGTGGAAGACCGTCACCTCGGCGCGTCCGGCCAGCCGTCCCCAGTCAGCGAGTGTGCGTGCACAGTCCAGGTAATCGTCAAGAATCGCGATCTTTCGCACGTGTCGTTCTCCGTTCCTGTATGCCAACGGCCGGGCCCGGAAAGCGAACAGTGGAAAAGGAGTCGAGGCCCTGACCCACGCATACGATCGCATGGACTGGGGATGCGTGACGAGGTTCAGGCTCAGGGGTGGGGGACACGATGTGCCCAGGTCGACGTGGAGCGCCGAGCGTGAGTCAGTTCGTGGTCATCTCGCGGCAGTACCCGCTCCTCGGCCACCGGCGTGGTGGCCCATTGGCGTGGGGACCGCCGCCTGTTCGCTCACCTGGCGGGTCACTCGGTGGCGGAAGTCGAACATGCGCTCCAGCTTCCGTCGCACGAACCATCCGGCGAGCCACTGCCCTAACCGGCCCATCGGCAGCTCGTACTCCACCTCGTCACGAAGGAGAGTGCCGCCATGTCCGTCGTCGAGGATGCGATGACGGTGATGCCATTTGGCGAAGGGACCCGATTCCTGAATGTCGGCAAACAGGTGAGGCGGCTCGTACTCGGTGTGCACCGCGACCCAGCGTATCGGAACAATCCACAGCTGCCCGGCGAGGACCACTCTGCTCCCTGGTCGCAGCGAGCCGGTGGACTCGATCACCCGCATGTTGTCCCAAGGCGGGATCAACATCGGCAAGGCATCGGGACTCTCGTGAAAGCCAAAGACCACCTGCGGCGTCGCGTTGATTCGGCTTTCCTTGACGTATCGCATAAAACTACTCTCCGCACGCAGGGTCCGCGTCGACGCGGACTCTGCGGCGGCATCTATCTGTCATCGCGTTGGCTTGCGCTCGCGCACTACTTCGGAAGCACTACTGTATCGATGACGTGAATCACGCCATTGCTCGCGACGATGTCCGCTTTGGTGACAGTGGCATTGTCCACCATGACCTTGCCGCCCATCGCGTGAATCGAGAGCGGCGCACCATTGACCGTCTTCGCAGACGGCAGCTTGGTCACCTCGGCAGCCATCACGGTGCCAGGCACCATGTGATACGTCAGCACCGCCACCAGCTTCGCCTTGTTTTCTGGCTTGAGGAGGTTCTCCACGGTCCCGGCCGGCAGCTTGGCAAACGCTTCGTCAGTCGGAGCGAAGACCGTGAAGGGGCCAGCGCCCTTCAAGGTACCCACTAGGCCAGCGGCCTCAATCGCAGCCGCGAGGGTTTTGAACGTGCCGGCGGAGACCGCCGTATCGACGATGTCCTTCGACGAGGTCTGGGCGTGGACCGCGGCAACAAGTGCCACAGCCAACAGCGGAGCCGCCACGAAGATTCGGAAGGCAACAGGGAAGAGATGCATGTATGAGTGCTCCTTGTCTCCGAGCGGCGCTGTATGCGACCGCTCTTTGGTTATCATATTGAGATATTTGTGTGCTTTAAGATAAAATCGAGGCAGAGTCCGGTCGTGTGACGCACAAGAGAGAAAAGTGAAAGAACTTGCCTTTCAGGACAACACACGGGAGGACATGTGGCTCAGCCGACGCTGAAAGATGAACTGCAGGGCTACGGAATCGGCGCGAAGCTTCGTGCGCTCAGGCTGAAGAAGAAGCTCGGTCTTGTAGAGCTGGGACGCCACGCGGGCCTTTCGCCCGCGCTCCTCTCAAAGCTTGAACGCGACAAGATGATTCCCACCTTGCCGACGCTGCTGCGAATCGCCATGGTCTTCAACGTGGAGCTTGATAGCTTCTTCTCAGACCATCGCAAGCGCCGGGTGTGTGCCGTCATCCGGAAGGACACCCGTCAAAGCTTTCCAGAGTCGCCAGACACTCGCGATCCCGCGTACCACTTCGAGAGCCTGACCTTCCCCGTGCCGGAACCGAAGTGTCAGGCCTACGTGGCGACGTTCCACCCCCTCTCAGACGGAGCGGCACGTCCCCACGAACACCCCGGCGTCGAGCTGATCTACGTCCTCAGCGGGGAGTTGGGCGTGACGATCGAAACCACCGAGCACCGCCTGAAAGCGGGCGACTCGATGTATTTCGATGCGTCCCTGCCTCATAGCTACCGGCGGCTCGGCCGGCTGACGTCTTCGGCTCTCGTCGTCTCAATCGCCTGATCGTGAGGCACTACGGTTGGAGGTACTGTTTGCCCAGACTGCACGCACGACTCACAATCACGGGTATGGCCCTGCTGATCTCACTCGCGAGCACTTCGGCCTCGAGCGGGGTGGAACCGTTGCGCCTCGGGAATGCGCTGCCGCCGCTCCAGGGCGAATACCTGACCGGTAAGTCGGCCACGTTACCCACCGCCGCCTCCGGGAAGACGACGCTCGTTCTGCTCGGTTTCACGTACGCGTCGCGTGTGCCGGTGGAAGCCTGGGGCGAGTGGTTTCGCGACACGATCGGGATTGGTCCCGACCGAACGTTCTTCGAGGTACCGATGATCGGCGGCATGGCCAAGATGGGCCGCTGGTTCATCGACCGCGGGATGCGAAAGGGGACTCCTGCCGCCCTGCACGAGAATGTCATTACCGTGTACGCGAATACCGGTGAATGGAAGAAGCGCTTGGCTGTCTCATCGACCAACGACAAGGACGCGTTTCTGATCGTGCTCGACCGCGATGGGGTCGTTCGATGGCTGCACCATGGACCGTTCGACTCCGTGCGTGTGCAAGAGGTGATGGCCGTGTGGGCTGAGGTTCACAAATGAGCACCCTCGATCCCGTACGAATCGGGGTGTCGGCGTGTCTGCTCGGACACGAGGTGCGCTTCGACGGCGGGCACAAACGGGACCGGTTTCTCACCGATACCTTCGGCCGATTCGTCGAGTGGGTGCCCGTGTGTCCGGAGGAAGAAGCCGGGTTTGGAACGCCACGGGAAGCCATGCGCCTCGTCGACAGCGACGGGCGCATTCGTCTGCTGACCGTGAAGACCGGCATTGACCTCACCGAGCGCATGGAGCGTTACGCGCAGGAGCGAACGCAACGGCTCACGCGAGAGGGGCTGTGCGGATACGTGCTCAAGAAGGATTCGCCGAGTTGTGGCAACGAACGGGTGAAGGTCTACAACGCACACCGTGTGCCCGCTCGGACCGGCCAGGGTCTCTTCGCGTCCGCACTTCACGCCACACTTCCATTCTTGCCCATCGAAGAGGAGGGCCGACTCTCCGACCCGCGCATCAGGGACAACTTCGTCGAGCGCGTCTTCGCGTACCGACGTCTGCGTGCGCTGTTCGCCACCCGCTGGACCGTAGGGGCGCTGGTCCGATTCCACACGGCGCACAAACTGACGCTCATGGCGCATTCGGTGGTGGCGTACAACGATCTTGGCCAACTGGTCGCGCGCGCCAAGTCGATGCCGAGGCCCCAGGTCGAGGGGGAGTACTCCGAGCGATTCATGACGGCCCTCCAGGCGATCGCGACGACCCGGCGCCACACCAACGTCCTTCAGCACATGGCTGGCTACTTCAAGACGGTGTTGGAGCCCGCGAGCCGGGCGGCACTGGCGGCAACGATTGAGGACTATCGACTGGGGCTCGTGCCTCTCATCGTACCGATCACGCTCGTGCGTCACCACGTGCGTCGCTTCTCCGTGGAGTACCTGGCAGGCCAGACGTACCTGGAACCGCATCCAAAGGAATTGATGCTGCGCAATCATGTCTGACGTCATGCACACTACGAAGCGCCGGATCCTGCTCACTGGCGCGACAGGATACGTCGGGGGCAGGCTGCTCACGCAGCTCGTCGGCCGTGGCTATCACGTGCGCTGTTTGGCGCGCAACCCGGCTCACCTGCTGCAGCGGATTCCAGCAGGGGTCGAGGTCGTCGCGGGTGATGTCAGCGACCGGGACTCGCTGATGGCCGCCTTGAAGGATGTCGATGCCGCCTTCTACCTGGTTCATGCGATGGGTGATGCAACCGGGTTCGAGGCGCACGAGCGTGCGGGCGCCGTCAATTTCGCTGAGGCTGCCCGTACCACCGGAGTCCGCCGCATCGTCTATCTCGGAGGGCTCGGCGATGAGACGACCGATCTGTCACCACATCTTCGCAGCCGTCAGGAGGTGGGGCGCATCCTGCGCGAGTCCGGCGTGCCGACGATCGAGCTTCGCGCGTCGATCGTGATCGGGTCCGGCAGCCTGTCGTTCGAGCTCGTGCGAGCGCTGACCGAGCATCTCCCGGTCATGATCACGCCCCGGTGGGTCTCGGTGCTGGCACAGCCTATCGGTATCCAAGATCTCCTCGCGTACCTGATCCAGGCGCTTGACGTCCCGCTCGACAAGAGCGTCGTCGTAGAGATCGGAGGCGCCGATCAGGTCTCTTATCTCGGAATGATGCGGGAGTACGCGCGTCAGCGGGGCCTCAAGCGCGCGATGATTCAGGTGCCGCTGTTGACGCCACGACTGAGCAGCCTCTGGCTGGGTCTGGTGACACCCGTCTACGCGCGCATTGGACGCAAGCTCGTCGAGAGCATTCGGCATCCGACGGTCGTCAGCACCGACACCGCCAAGCGCATCTTCTCCGTGCGACCGGTTGGGATGGCCGAGGCCATCCGAGCCGCTCTGGACCACGAGGAGCAGGCGTACGCCGAAACACGGTGGTCCGATGCGATATCTGCCGCCGGATACGGAGGCGATCGCGGCAGTGCGATTTCCGCACGACGCCTGACCGATTGCCGCGAGGTCGAGGTGCCCGCGACGCCTGATCAGTGCTTCGCGACAATCGCCAGCCTCGGTGGTCAGACGGGCTGGCCGCCGTACACCTGGCTGTGGCGCCTCCGCGGGTTCATCGACCTTCTCTGGGGCGGGGTGGGCATGCGGCGGGGCCGGCCCGAGGGCCGGGAGCTTCGTACCGGCGACGCGCTCGACTTCTGGCGAGTCGAGCGGTACGAACCGAGCAGCCAGCTTCGGCTCGCTGCGGAGATGAAGGTCCCCGGACGCGCATGGCTGGAGTATGCGATTGTCCCGCGACCTCAGGGTTCAATCATCCGCCAGGCAGCCGTGTTCGATCCGATGGGGCTCGCCGGACTTCTGTACTGGTACGCACTCGTGCCCGTTCATGCGCTGGTGTTCCGAGGCATGCTGCAGTCGATCGCGCGTCGGGCGGGGAAGCCGCACGCGAGCGTGGCGACCACCCTCTGAGCCGCGCGACGATGAAGCACCCGAGGCCGTGACACGCGTCAGAAACACTCGCTCAGTGGGGCGGTGCATCGAGCCATGCAACACGAAGACGGAGTGGACATCCACTCCGCCTTCGAGCGTGCCATATTCAGCCGGCAGCGTCGGGTGCTGGGAGAGCGTGCGGCCCGGCCGAGCGGTTCGCACGGCCTCACCTTGCGGGGCCGCGGACTACCGGGCGGGCGGGAACTGCGGCAGGAGGACGCTGTCGATAACCCAGATGAGGCCGTTCTTGGCCCGGATGCCCTGGCAGGCCACCGTGGATTGGTTGACACCGGCGCCACCCCGATTGTTGGAGAAGAACAACCCTGTCCCTGCACACTGCGGATCTCACGTGGGATCAGCGCGTAGCGCGGGTCGTAGATGCCAGACGCCACGTGATAGGTGAGGATGCTCGTCAGCAGCCCGCGCGGATCCGACAGCGCCGCGTTCAGCAGGAGGGACGGCAGGCCTGCGAAGGCGGCATCGGTCGGCGCGAACACGGTGAATGGTCCCGGCCCCTTGAGCGTGTTGACCAACCCGGCCGCCGTTACCGCGGTGACGAGCGTCGAGAACGCCGGATTGGACACCGCGACGTCGACGATGTCGGCGTCGACGTGCACGATGCGCTGCGAGAGGCAGGCGAACGTCGATGAGTTGGTGCGAGCGGGCGTCTGTGCGGACGCCGCCGACACGGCGCCGAACGAGATGAGAACACCCGCGAAGGCGCGAACAACCACGTGACGAGCGAGCGGCCGCTAAAGTGAATGCAACATCAAACCCTCCTGTAGCCGTTCAGGCCGGGGGACGTCGCGAAACGGTTCGGCCGTCGCGGCGGGTTTCGTGTTCGGCGTGAAGTCGTTTTCCCAGCGCGACAAGACAGCGGTGCTCGCTTGATTCACAGGAGAACGACCGGGTCCCAACCTCCTCTCGGGCTCTCCGCGCCAACCTCCGGCAGAGTGAAACGATGCCCCCGGCCGCGCGTCCGTGGCATGCTGCGACCGATCTCGGGTGGATTGGGCATAGCCGCCAACTGGCGCCCCCAGCATGCTCGGCGCCGCGCCACGCTGGCACACCCGAAGCCTCAGAGGAGCGACGTCCCGTAGCGCCGGAGGTACTGCTTCACTCGAAGCTTACGGGCCGTGCTCTGGGACGTCATGTAGCGCACCGTTCCGAAGATCGGTCGCTCGGGCCAGGGTCGATCGTACCGGCCCAACACCCAGAAGATGCCGCTGTAGGAGTTCGGATCCCGGCCGTCGAGCGCGAACCGATTGTTCAGTTCGACCATAACGTCGAGCGCCTCACGGGGAGACGCCGTCCACTCCAGAATCTTCTTGCCCCAGAGCATGCGCAGGTAGTTGTGCAGGCGCCCTTCCCTCAACAATTGGCGCTGCGCCGCGTTCCAGAGCGGATCGTGTGTGGACGCCTCGCGGAACTGATCCAGCGTGTAGGTATGCGGACGCACATCACGGACGTGCGCCTCCAGGGTGGTGATCGCCCACCTCGGCAGCGATTCGAACTGCTCGCTGTCGATCCGACGCGCGGCCATGTTGAAGCCCAACTCCCGCCACGTGACAACCTGATCGAGAAACGCCTCGGCGGATCCAGACACACCCCACCATCCCTCCTTCGCACCGGTGACCGTTCGCGCCAGCCGTGACGAGGACCAGCGTTCATGGCGCAGCACGTGCGCGACGACTTCGTGAGCAGAGAGGTGACCGAAGTGCAGGTAGGGTGAGAGGCCCGAGCTGACGTCATCATCCGGATGGTTTCGCTTGTCTCCGTACTCATCGATCTGACTCGCCAGGAACTCCGCGAGTCGGCGGCGCCCGGCCTTGAAGCCGCCCCGGAAGGGTGCCGGGGCGACTGCGTGATCGATGGGCAGCCCGGCGAGACTCGTCTGCGCCTCCAGCCACCGCCGATCGGCTGGAGGCCAACGGCGGCGCACCCGGCCAGGAACGGCCGGGGGCGCGGGGAGGTCGCCCAGCCGAAGAGCGGCCGACCGAGGTTGCTCATCCAGGTGATTGGGCAAGACGCGCTGTAGATGGCGGCGAAACGCGTACGCGGTGGGGTAGACCGCATGACTCGGCGGAGTGTCGAGCGGCAGAATCCCGTTGCCATCGACCTCCTCGAATCGCACGTCGAGGTCCCGCGCCCCGGCCCGGGAAATCGCCGGCAAATCGAAAATCGGCGTGCGATCGGTGACTACCACCGTGGCGTTGTTGGCAAGCGCTCGAAGAAGCCCTCGCCCTTCACGGTGGGTGCGCTCGACGTACCCGTAGTACCCGACGCCCAGCGCCGCAAACGCCTGCTCGTTGTCCAGCATCCCGTCCAGCACGAAGCGGTGGAGGCGATCGCTTGCCCAGCGGTAGTCCGAGCGCAACGCCTCGAGCACGAGTACTGGCTTCCCGAGCTCGCGCGCCCATTCGACGGCGCGATCGAGGGCGAAATTCCACGATGGGCGTCGCGCGCCAATCATCCAGTACAGGACGTACTGTCCCGTCGTGGTCGGCGGTCGGTCGTGCACCACGCGCACGCGATCGTACGGCGATGTGTGAAGGCGCGTCATCAAGTCCAGGTCCTCAGAAACGGACGCCGAGTCTGGCGACCACGGCGTTGAGCCACGCGAACGCGAAGACGGAGTCGACATCGGCTCCCCCTTCGATCGTGCGATATCCGGCCGACAGCGTCAGCCGCGGGACCGGGCGATAGTTCACCGTGGCTGAGAAGTCGAACGCCCGGCCCTGGGGAGCGGCGGTGCCGTCCAGGTCGAAGGACACGTGTCACCGATTCGACAGGCGCGCGTCGGCGCTCAGGTGCCCCAGCGGCACGAAGCCCACGTCGGTGTCCTCCGCGGCCTGTCCAGGCTGAGCCAACGCGATTCTCGCGTCACGGACGAAAGCGGTCGCCCCGACACGCCACGTCCAGGTGTCACCTTGGTAAACACGGTACCGCCATGTGCCCCGATACGAGCTGAACTGGTAGTCAGCATCAGTGGGTACCCGCGCGAATAGCCCTCCGGCAAACGCGATCGGCGAGACGGGCGTTCCGCGTCCCGTGACTCGGAGGGGTGCATACACGAACCGAAGTTCCTGCCGCTCGGTCACCTCGATCGTCAACTCCCCGCGAATCGACGGTGTCGACGCGCGCCCGATGAGGTCGGCGATGGAGAATGGCGTGCCGGTGTCCGGCGGAATCCTGACGTCGTTGCGTTCCTGCCACAGCCCCAGGCCTTCCACGATCAGACCGACTCGGCCCGGACTCGGCACCTGCCCGAGCGCCGGCTTCCAGACGGTCAAGACGACAGCGACAGCCATCGCAATTCTTCTCATCAGATTCTCCTCATTGTGTTCCGACGCGGGCCCGCGCAGTTCTGGTGCGCGGCAGCCGATCGTCCTCACGGTGCGGTGACAACAATCGCCTCGCACGTTCGCCCACCCGTTCGCCTGTAGCTGTGCGGCGCACTCGGATCGAAGTACAGGGAGTCTCCCGCGTCGAGTGTGTAGTCGACGAGACCGAGGCGTATCGTCAGCTGACCCCGCAGCACGAACACGAACTCCGCGCCCGAGTGATCGTGCGGCTGGAGATGCACCACCGCCGTGGGCAGGAACTCGGCGAGGTATGCGTTGAACTTCCGCTCGGTAGCTGGGTAGTCGAGCGACTCGAAACGAAACGACGGCTCTCGCACGCCAGGTCGATCGGGCAGCCGCACGCGCGAGTCCTTGCGAACAAGCGCGACGACCGGCTTCTCTCGGGCACCAGCGAAGAAGAACTCGAGCCCCACGCCGAAGACGAGCGCGATGCGGTAGAGCGTCGGCAGCGGAGGGAACAACAGGTTCCGCTCAATCTTCGACAGCAGCGCCGGTGACAACCCGGTGTGCTCGGCCAATTGAACCAGACCCATCTGCTTCTTCGCTCGCAGTGCACGAACCTTTGCCCCGATCTCGTAGCTGCGAAGCCCTTCCTGCAAGGTGGCCGAGAGCATCCTCATCTCCCCTTTTTCTGCTCAGTCACAAACCAGCAGTGTGCTTTTCTCATCACTCATACAAATTTGATTGTGGTGAACTTATACTTATCTTCAAAATTATTTTCACTATAATCATATGGTAGTGATTCTCGGAAGCGAGCAAGCCCCTCATAGGCAAAGAGAGACTGATAAGAAGACGAAAGAACAGGAGCCATCATGAAGTCCGTACTCATTGCAGCAGCAGCCCTCTTGACGATGACCGTCCCCGCCGCCGCGCAATCCGCCCGCTGGTCAGTCGCGTTCAACGTGGGCGCCGACGTCCCACTCAGCGGCAACGTCCACGACGGTGGCACCGGACGGGTGCTGAACCTTCCGACCACCGTTCAGCCGCGGGACTACAGGGACATCTACGGAACGCCGTTCTCCTGGTCGGCAGACTTCGGCTACGCGGCCACACCGACGTCGGAGATCCGGGCGCGGGTCTACCGTACTCGGGCCTAAGCAGAACGCGTTCAGGTTGGCGACGTGGCGTCTCTCCCGCTCTTCGCCGAATTCGATCCCTACGCGGCACTGGGAATGGATGTCGGCTACCGGCAGTATTTGACTTCGGCAACCAGCCCGGTGCGACCGTTCGCTGGTGGCTCGCTCGGGTTCCTCCGGACCGACACCATCAACAGCACGTTCAGCGTCCCAGCGGCGAACGTCGTCCTCAGGAGCGTGCCGATGTACGACGCGTCCACGGTGCTGGCTTTTGCGGTGTCGGCCGGCGCACTCGTCCCGATTGGGCCGAACTTCGGCATCCAGGGCGGTGTGGACTTTCGGTGGCACGGGGACCTCAACCCTGTGGACGGCCTGGCCGGAACCGGTCTCGAGCGGATCAACGACAAGAGCCGCCGCTGGTCGATGCCACTGACCGTTGGCGCCGTCGTGCGGTTCTGACCCTCGGCTGGCGGCAACAAGCCGTTCGGATCGAGGCCTTCGGGCCTCGGTCCTCACGAAGCGGCAATTCGAACCCGTCAGGGAGTGGAGCTCGAATCCAGTCGGTGAGTGCAAGTCGCAGGACTGTACCGGCTCGCAGTATCGTTCGCGAGATACCAACATGAAGAAACGGATCGCAATCATCGGCAGCGGCATTTCCGGCCTCGTCGCGGCGTGGTTGTTGGTCCGTCGACACGAGGTCACCGTATTCGAGGCCGCAGACTACGTTGGCGGTCACACCAACACCATCGAGGTGAACACAGAGGACGAGCGCCACCAAATCGATACGGGCTTCATCGTCTTCAACCACAAGACCTACCCGCACTTCACAAGGCTGCTCGACCAGTTGCGGGTGGGGTCGATGGAGACAGCGATGAGCTTCAGCGTGCGGTGCCAACAGTCTGGACTGGAGTACAACGGCACCTCGATCAACACGCTGTTCGCACAACGCTCGAACCTTGTGGACCCTGGGTTCATCGGGATGGTGCGCGACATCCTCCGTTTCAACCAGAAGGCCCCGGAGCAGGCCGTTCGTGAACCCCAGTCGTCAGTGGGAGAGTTCGTCGCCGCACACGGGTATGGTCATCGCTTTCGCGACCAGTATCTCGTGCCGATGGGTGCCGCCATCTGGTCCTGTCCGCCGGGGACGTTCATGCAGTTCCCGGTCGGCTTCGTCATGGACTTCTTCGCGAATCACGGCTTGCTCCAGGTGCAGGGCCGACCCGTATGGCGCGTCGTGCGAGGCGGGAGTGCTCGCTACGTTGAGGCGCTAACGGCGCCGTTCTTGGATCGAATCAGGCTGCGCACGCCAGCACGAGGGATTCGTCGGGGCAGCGACGGCGTCGAGGTCCGCACGGCTGGAGGCGCTCAGACCTTCGACGAGGTGGTCGTCGCTTGTCATGCCGACCAGGCCCTGGCGATGATCGACGACCCGACGCCCACCGAGGCGCGGCTACTCAAAGCCTTTCCCTACCAGGAGAACGTGGCCGTTCTGCACACCGACACGGGCGTGTTGCCTCGACGTCGCCGGGCGTGGGCCGCCTGGAACTACCTCATTCCGGATACGCCGAGTCACGACGTCATGGTGACATACAACATGAACGCCTTGCAGAAACTCGACGCTTCACGAGTGTTCTGCGTGTCGCTCAACCCCAACGGGGCGATTGCCGAGCGCTGCGTGCTCCGACGGATGACCTATCATCACCCCGTCTTCACGGTCTCCGGCCGGACCGCCCAGCGTGAGCACGTGTCGCTGATTCGCCGCGATCGAACGTCGTTCTGCGGCGCCTACTGGGGATACGGCTTCCACGAAGACGGCGTCAACAGCGCGCTCGCCGTGGGTCGCGCATTCGGTGAGGAGCTGGGCTCGTGAATACCTGTGTCTACGAGGGCTGGATCGCGCACCGTCGTCACGCGCCCACCCGTCACCAGTTCCAGCGCCGGCTGTTCCTGCTGTACCTGGACCTGTCCGAGCTGGACACCATCTTCAGCGGCCGCTGGCTCTGGTCGACGTCGCGGCCGACACTGGCGTCTACGAGATGATTCACAGCGCGTTCGATGGCCCGCAGCTGACGTTTCACGAGGTATTCAGCAACGGCGACCGGCTGGTCATCCGCTTCACGATGACCGGCACCCACAGCGGTGAGTTCCTTGGCATCGCGCCCACCGGCCGCACGGTTGCGGTTGACGGCATCACGACTCTCCATTTCCGAAACGGGAAATGTATCGAGCGCTGGTCGAGTGTGGATATGTACAACTGGCTCGCGCAGCTGGGTGCGGTTCAGCCGCTTGGCTAGACCGCCACGTACGCGGCGTGCAGTGGGATCAGGTCGGGCGCCTACGCCGGGGCTTCCCACTCGTATCCGGGTTCCCTGGTTAGGCGCCTGTCCTCGACCGGACCGCCGACGGTGAAGTGATACAGGCTCTGGAGTGCGTGGTCTTCGATGCCGAGCACGTCGTGCACCCCATCGTCGTAGAAGCAGCCGATGCCGGTGCTGCGGAGACCGACAGCTTCTGCCTCGAGGTAGAGCACCTGTCCGATGATTCCCGTCTCCCAGAACAGGCGTCGATAGAATGACGGGCCGTGCGCGCGGAGGCCGCCTTCGAAGTCGACGAGCATTCCGAGGCTGAAGCACCCGTCGGCGGCGATCTCCTGATCGCAACCGACCCGCTGCGCAAGCCCGCGACAGTCACCTGACGCCAGGCGCCAGAGCGGTAGCTCATGGTCGGCCGACTCCCATGTGAAGGCTCGCCTGGCAGCTCCGCGCAACAGTGCTTCGCCGCGGGCGGTCCGCGGCAAGACGTACAGACCTGGGTCCAGATCGGCCACGCGATGCACGAAAAGAAGCATGTGCACGCACGGCGGCCACCAGAGCGCGTCCCACGGGACGGCGTCGCCCGGCATGATGCGTCCCAGCATCCGGCGGAAGCTCTCGTGGGACATGGCAGTGCCGCCGTCGAAGGCCACCGCACTCCGGCGTTGAAGGATGATCTTCGTGGCCGGGACCGGCTCCCCTTCGGTCGGGACGCTGTCCCTCGGCCCACACACCCAGGAAAGAGATGGCCTGTCCGGCAAGGCGGGCGCGCGCAGCGGCCCGTCCGTTGCCGGATCCTCGACGAGGTCGCGACGACTGCGCCGCGTTACCGTGGCGACCTCGTCGATGAAGGACCATTGCACGTGGTCCTCACTCAATTGGCTGGCCTGACCCGTCCAGGTCCCGTCGCGTATGGCCCGAACGAGCCGATCGACTTCAGTCGTGCCGAACGGCGGCGGGTTGTCCGACGTCACCAGCAGCACGCAGGCGGGCTCCTCGGGCTCCGAGTCGACGTAGTCCTGGTCGCGGTCGGTGCCGCTTGCAGTTGCCAGCTCATCGTGCGTCCACTCGTCGAGCAGCCGGGCCCGCCAGCCGCACAGCGCCGCCGACAGCCGAAGCGCCGCAATCGCATGACCGATATCGTGCTGGCAGTAGCGAAAGGCGCGCTCGCCGTACTTCCACGCTTCGCGCCAATGGATAGAGGTCAGCACGACGAGAAAGGGAGAGCCCGAACCGGCATGGGCGGCGAGCGGCAGCGGCCAGGCGCCATCGTCGAAGCGGCATCGTTCCTCGAGGGCGTGACGGTCTGGTGCGTAATGCCACACGGCGCCGCCCGTGATCACATACGCCTCGGTGGGGTGGAGGTTCCCGCTCGACGGGTTCACCCTAAGCGACCAGCGGGTGTCGCGGAAGCCTTTCCAGGCCGACAGGCCGAGCGCATGGCGCAGAAAGAACCCGATCGCCGGAATCGTCGAAGGCAGCGTCGTTCCACCTGCTGCGTCGCTGGCCGGCACGAAGAGCGCGTCGTAGGCAGGCGAAGGCACCTCGGCGAGCCGCTCGGCGCCAGGCGCGGGAAACAAGGACACCAGGCGCGTCCCACGAAACGAGCGGAAGGGCCTCGGCTGCGAGGCCCAGTCGAGGTATCCGAGAGATCGCGCAAATCGATGGTAGTGGTGCTTCGTCCCTTCGTGATACCTGGAGACCTCCACCGTGGACCAGTCCGGCTCGCTCACGCTCGGACGAGATCGCGGCGAAGCGCCTTGATGTTGCCGCCGCTGAGCGAGGTGTGGTTACCGATGATCGCGCTCTGAACTGTGTTCGACAGCGTCAGCAGGACAACCAGGTCGAAGGGGTTGAGCTGCGCTAGGACCACCGAGACGACGCCCTCGTCGGTGCCGAGCCACAGCAGGTTGGTCACAAGTGTGTGCCACGTCGGAATCAACACGCTGGCCTCCCTCATGAAGTCCCGACGAGCGGTCGCAAGGTCGGCGGCCAGGGACGCCGCGGCGTCCGACGTCGGCTCGACGATAACCTGATCATCCGCTACGGCAGGACGAACTCGCGCTGCGGATGGCGCACGGTCAGCACGGGACAGGGTGCCGTCCGGACGACTTTCTCCGCAACGCTCCCCATCAGCAGGTGGCCGACCAGGCCACGGCCGTGCGTCCCGACGATGATGAGATCGAGCTGTCGTTCTTTCGCGTAGCGGACGATCTCGGCCCACGGACCCGCTGGCCCGCAGGCGCGCAGAACGAACTCGGACTTGATCGCTTGGGTTTCGGCGGGCGTCAGTAACTCCCCCATCAACTCGCGAGCGGCGTTGTGGTGCTCGGAGGAGGTCGGGCCCTGAAGGAACGCGTCAATCACCCGCTGGCGCTCGACCATAATCTGCAAATCGTGACGACCCGCGGCGTGCAAGACGTGCAGCGTCGCGCCGAACTGCTGCGCCAGCGCGACGCCGTAGCGCAACGCGGCGGCCGACGATTCACTGAAGTCGGTTGCGACGAGTATGCGAGTGAGCGCCAGCATCAGCGTTTAGAACCGACCCGATGACCAAACCACCCATGAGGAGTGTGTCATGCTTCTCCCAGTGTCTGCCAGCTATGGGTCCTGGCATGGCCGCTCGAACAAGGCATTGCACTCCCGTTCGAGCACGCCGCCGATAATCGTACACGCCCAACCCGGGCTCCGACGCACCACTTCATCGGCGAGGATGTCGATCTGCCGCCAGCCCTGCTGCTGCAGGAAGCGGATCGATGAGCCGAACACCACCGTGCCGATGCCGCTCCAGAGGATGGCCGCCAGGCACATGGGGCACGGCTCAGCCGTCGTGTAGAGGACGAGGCCGGCTCCGTCGTCACCGCGACCCGATTCGGCGAGACGGTTGATGGCGTCTATCTCCCCGTGCCACGTCGGATTGATCGCCGATTGGTTCCATCCCTCTGCCACCACCTCACCCGTCTCGGCGCACACGATCAGGGCACCGAAGGGCAGACGAGGACAGTTGGCCGTCAGTGCAATGGCCCGCCTCATGAAGTGTTCGTGGTCGAGGGATGCCATCAGCGAGCGAGTGCCGGCGCCGCGTGCCTCGAGCGCACGCGCCCGCTGAGCATGTCGTAGAAGATCAGGCCGAGCGCATACTGGTCCGCGCGCTCGTCGACCTCCTGGGCCTTCGCCTGCTCGGGCGCCATGTACTGCACGGTCCCGACCACCGACCCGGCGGCCGTAGGGGCCACCGAGCGCGTCGCCGCCTCGCGGAGATCATCGGGCAGATCGGCGATGGGCGCAGACAGGTTGGGGGCGCCGCTCGTCGACCGCGCGATGCCGAAGTCCATGATCAGCGCTTCGCCATCCTTGCGGATCATGATGTTGGCCGGCTTCAGATCGCGGTGTACCACGCCGGCGGCGTGCGCGGCCAGCAGCCCCTCGACGACGCCGCGGACGATCCCAAGCGCGCGCTCCACCGGGATGCTGCCCTCGCCCTTCAGCAGCGTCGAGAGGTCGGTTCCGTCGACGAACGACATCGTGATGTACTTGATGCCGTCGATCTCGCCAAGGTCGTGAATGCGCACCACGTTCTTGTGCGTGACCTGGCGGGCAAGCTGCAGCTCGCGCTTGAAGCGCTTCTCCAGTCCGTGCGCCACAGTGGGATCCGCCATGACCTCGGGCCGGATCACTTTGATGGCAACTCCTTCCTGGAGCTCCCCATCCCACGCCTGGTACACCGCGCCCATGCCGCCGACGCCGAGTGCCTTGATGATGTGATAGCGGGTGCCGAAGGCTTGACCGACTCGAAAAGGGCCCATCGCCGTCGATAGCCGACCAGGCCGCGGATCGCTCGGCACAGGCGGCGCCATCGTCGCCGCGGTGGCCCCGTCGCTGGTTGCCTGTGTGGACAGCTCGATGCTCGAGCCGGTCATCTCGAACCTGGCGGTGGTTTGCGTCCCGGTGACGGCACATTCCGGGCACGCGCCGGGGACCGACACGTCGGCGCCGCAGCGGGGACACGTCATGACCTTCTCGCTCATCCTACCATCGCTCTCCCGGGCGATCGCGCGGGAGACGGAACAATCACGGGTGGCGGGCGAACGGCGGACTTGATGCCGCGCATGACCGAGCTGCTACGAATCAAGCACGGTGAACACCGCTGCCGTGTCAGCGTGTGCGCCACCGCGCTGCTGCAGCCTGTCCAGCATCTCTGCCGCCGCCGCACTGCCTGGCAGTTCGATCCCGTACGCGCGTGCCAGGTCGAGGACGATGTGGATGTCTTTGTGATGGAGGCGTGACTCGATCCTGCCTTCGAAGTCGCGCGCGATCATCTTCGGCCCCTGCAGCTCCAGCATGCGGCTGGCCGCGAAGCCGCCCATCAGCGCTTTGTGGACCGCGCGCGGATCGACGCCGGCGCGTTCGGCCAACAGCATCGCCTCGGCCGCACCGAGCTGATTCACGATCACGCAGATCTGATTGCACGCCTTGGCAACTTGGCCCGCACCGCTCGGGCCGATGTGCACGATCGTCTTCGCGTAGCACGTGAGCACCGGGGTGACGCGCTCGACCGCCGCCTTCGATCCCCCAATCATGACGGCGAGCGTTCCCGCCTCCGCCGCAAGACGGCCGCCGGACACGGGCGCGTCGAGCATCTCGACGCCTTGGACGACGAGCTCGTTCGCGATCCGCCGCGCTCCATCTGGAGCGATGGTGCTGTGGTCGATGACCACTGAGCCGGGCCGTGCGCCTCGAACGATCCCACGCGCGCCGAGCACGACGTCCTCCACGGCGTGCGTATCGGTGACCATCGTCACGACGATGTCGCTCGCCGCGGCGACGTCGGCCGGCGCATTCGCGTGTCTCGCGCCGGAAGTCACCAGCGGGGTTACGGCTTCGGGTCGCCGCGCCCAGACAGTGACGCCATAGCCTCCCTTCAACAAGTTGCGAACCATTGGCGTGCCCATGGTTCCGAGGCCGATGAAGCCAATGGTCAGCGCCATTCTGCGATTCCTCCAAGACAAGTATGTCCCGCTTCGACCGTCCCGTCGTGCATCCGCGCGACCGACCGAAACAGTAGGGGTCGAGCCTGCTGAAGCGCGAGACCATCTGGCCCAAGGTGTGTTGGTGGGCACAAGGCCCCACACGCACCTACAGCGAACCCGCCGTCGTCGGCCCAGCGTCTCAGTTCAAGGGTGCTTTGCGCATGCGCATTCTTCTGTATAGCGGCAAGGGCGGCGTCGGCAAGACCAGCATCGCCGCGGCCACCGGCGTGCAACTCGCCCGCCGGGGTGTCAAGACGCTGGTGATGAGCGTCGACCCGGCGCACAGCCTGACGGATGCCTTCGCGCTGAAGACCGGGGCTGTTCGATACGACGACCGCCGACCCCTGGCCGGTGCGCGAGAACCTGCACGTACAGGAAGTCAATATTCAGATCGAGCTCAAACGGCACTGGCGGGAGATCGCCGGCTACCTTACGACCGTGCTGCGGACCTCCGGGTTGGGAGACGTCGAGGCCGAGGAACTGGCCATTCTGCCCGGCATGGAGGAACTGAGCGCGATGATGTACGTCAACCAGTATTGGAAGCAGGACACCTACGACGTCGTGGTCCTGGACTGCGCCCCGACGGCGGAGTCGCTTCGCCTCGTCGCCATGCCAACGACGCTCGATTGGTACATGAAGCACGTGTTTCCGATGGAGCGCCGAGTCTTCAACGCCGTGCGGCCGCTGGTCAACCGGGTGTCGCCCATCGAGCTGCCCGCGGATTCCTACTTTGCGAACCTCGGCGAGCTGTTCACGAAGCTCGAGGACATCGACCAGATCCTCGAGGATGCGAGGGCGACCAGCGCACGACTCGTCTCGAACGCGGAGCGCATGGTGTTGCGTGAGACGCAGCGAGCCTTCGTGTATTTCCTACTCCACGGTCTCAGCGTCGATCGCATCATCGTCAACCGCGTCCTGCCGGACGAGGCGGCCGGCTCCTTCCTGGGCGGGCTGCGGGAGACCCCGCAGCGGATTCTGAGTGAGATGCATACCTACTTCAACCCGGTACCGGTGCACCAGGTGCCGATGTTCCAGGACGAGGTCATTGGTGTCGAGCGACTCGAGCGGCTTGCCGACGTTCTGCAAACGATCGAGCCGGATCCGCTGACGGTGAGCCGCGAAGAGCGCCCGTACTCGTTCGAACGACACAATGGCGTGCACCAGGTTCGCGTCGCCATGCCTTTTGCGACCAAGGGCGAGGTCGGCCTGTTCAAAAAGGGCGATGAGCTGGTGATCGAGATCGGCGTGCTGCGGCGACACGTCGGGCTGCCAAGGAGCATCGCAGCGCTCCAGCCCCGGCGTGCTACATTCGAGGGAAACACCTTGGTGATCGAGCTGGGAGAGGCGCCATGAAGGATTCCGACACGAAACCCGACTGCTGCTGCCTGGGCGCGGAGCCGATGCTCACCAAGTTCCTGCGCAGGCTGGGGCCCTCGGAGTCTGTGAGCCAGCACTTTCGCACGGCGCAGCTGGAGGTCTTGAAGGGCCTTCGATCCATGCTGGACGAACACATCGCCGCACGCAGCGGATCGCCTCGACAAGGGACGAAGATCCCGGTCGCCTAGGGGCAGGCTCCTGCTCGATCGCGCCTTCTTCATTTTGAAGACACACGGGGATGCCGCGCGTTCGGAGACCATGGTCTTCACCGCAGACGACTACCGGCGCGTGATTCACGCCACTCCCGCCTTCCAAGTCGTGCTGAACGGTGTCCTCCTCACGCATGCCGTCCTGTTCGTGGGCTATTCGCTCAGCGACACGAACTTCCGCCTGCTGCTCGACAACCAGCTCACCGTCCTCAACGGCCGCGTGCCGCCACGCTACGCGATCATGGAGGACGTCGGTCCGGCCGAGAGCGACCTGCTCTGGAGAACCGCGCGCTTGCGGGTGCTGCCGTATCCGCGAGGGGAGCACGGCGAGGTGGGGCATTGTCTCGCGACGCTTGCCGACCGTACGGCCCCCCCCTCGCGGGCGATCTCGCGCGGTCAGGAGTGGTTTGGCCGCGGGCGTGCCGGCGCCCGCTGCGACGGGCGCGCTCGCCGGTCCGACGCTCGCCGGTCCGACGCCCGCCGGTCCGACGCCCAGCACGCTCCGCCTCGAGGTCACTGGCGATCGCCTGTGGTGCACCTTGACGCGGCGCCAGTCGCGCAGGCGAGCGGCAGTGGGCCGGTGGAGTCCGCGCGCTCGATGTCGCCGGCCTCGGAGACCTGCTGCGCGCCGCCGACGGCAGTCAGGCGAGGCAGGCGTCGCCGCTGGCGTCTATTCGCGTTCTCGGCCGCCTGCTGACCAACCAACTGCCCGCCGAACTGACTCGTGCGCTCGCGGCTCTCCCCGAGGGCTCGCTCATCGAAGTTGTCTGCGACGCGGAGGTGGCCCGACTGCCCTGGGAGTGGCTCTGGCTGCGAGGTCGGCCGCTCGCCACGCGAAACGCCCCGATCCGGCACGCGCCGGGCATGACGAACGCGGCTCGCGGACGACGTGCGGTGCGCTACCCACTGCGCGCGCTCGTCGTTGGCGACGCCGGCTCCGGCGACGGAGGCGCCGACACGCTCGGAAGGCTGCACTGGGCCGATCTCGAGGCGCACGTTATTGAGCGCCTGATCCGCGACGGCGCGCGCGGCGCGACGGTGACGCGACTGTCACGCGCGTCCGCCACCCATGCCCGCCTGATCCACGAGCTGGAGCATGGGGATTACGACGTCATCCACTTCGGCGGTCACGCGTGGTTCGACGATCGCGAGGCCTACTTCGTCTTGTGGGACGGCACCATGCTCGGTTCCGAGCTGGCGCCGATGCTCAGCCGGCGGCCACCGGCGCTGCTGGTGCTCGACACGCACTACACGGCGTTCGTGCTGGCGGAGGTCGACGTCGACCCGCGCCAGCGATTTGGGACACAGGGCGGGTCGGCGATCCACGCCGCCGGCTGGTCGTCGCGCGGCTTCGCGGAGGCCGCGATGCGTGCCGGCGTGACCGCCTTCGTCGGCGCGTTCGGCAACGTGACCGACTACTCAGGTGCTGTGCTCTCGGTCCAGCTCTACGCGCATCTGCTTGCCGGCCGCACGGTTGCCGAGGCCCTGCGTCTCGCCCGCCTCGGGACAGGCGCGTCGACGTTCGAGCAGGGACTGTTCTATACGACCTTCGGTTGCGCCGACTTCAGTCTGGTCGCACTTCAGCCGCAGCCGGACCGTGTCGCGGCGCGCATGCTCGCCGCCGCCAAGCGCCGGGCTCGCTGGCCGCGTGGAGCCTGAGAGGGCTCGCGCATAAGGAGGCCTCCGTTTCAGATGTGGTTTCGGAGACGAGGAAGGCCGCAAGATAGCGCTGGTTGGGTGCGCGGACGGGCAGTCTTACTCGACGGGCTTCACGAGGGTCACCGCCTCTCCTACAGGTACCAACGCTGCGCGCTCACCCAGCGATAGTGCAGCCGCTAGATCTTCCGAGCTGACTGGGTCGATCACGTCGTCACGTCGGCGGGCGCACTTGAACCAGGGCCGGACGCTCTCGGCGCGCAGGGCCGCGCGTCGTGCGATCTCACAGGTGAACCGTGGGGAACGCTCAGTCTTGTTGGCGCTGTAAGGCGCTGGGCTCCGATCCGGACGAGGGAGAAGCGCGGCTCACCAGGACCCGGTCGACGCGATTGCCGTCCATATCCACGACCTCAAATCGGTAGCCCCGTCGTTCGAAGACGTCGCCGGTCCGCGGTACTCGGCCGAGAGCCGCCATCGCGAGACCACCGAGCGTGTGGAAGTGCTGTCCTTCATCGTCACTAAGCAGCGACTCCGTGTCGATCGTTCGCCGGACGGTGTCGAGGTCCAGCCCGCCGTCCATCAGCCAACTGCCATCGTCGCGATGGACGACCAGTGGATCCTCTCCAGGTTCGGTGGGCAGGTCCCCGACAATTGCCGATGTCACATCGGTGAGGCTGACCAGCCCCTGCGTGTCGCCGAACTCGTCGACGACCAGCGCAACGGGCAGATGCGTGCGCTTGAACTGCTCGAGGAGCTTCATCAGCGTCGTCGTTTCCGGCACGAATAACGCGGGCTCCGCGAGGGCGCGGAGATCCAACGCGCCTCCACCCATGACCTGATCCAGCAGCCGTGTGGAACGTACAAACCCCAATACGTGATCGAGCCCTCCGTCGCACAGCGGCACCACGGAGTGCGGATCCTGACGAAGTTTGCCGCGATGGGTGTCTACGCCATCACGAACGTCCAGGAAGACGACGTCCGAGCGGGGCGTCAGCACCCCGCCAACGTGGCGGTCGTCCAGATTCAGGACGTTCGAGACCATCTCGTGCTCAGCACCCTCGAAGACACCTTCGTCGGTGCCCTGCTCCAGGAGCACTCGGATCTCCTCCAACGTGACAGCTGGCTGCTTGACCTGGCGGACGCCAAACACGCGAAGAATCGTGTCCGTTGAGGCGCTGAGCACGGTGACGATGGGCCGCCCGACGGATGCGAGCACGTTGATTGGTCGCGCGATGATGCTGGCAATCGTCTCAGGGTGTGTGAGGGCCAACCGCTTTGGCACCAGTTCGCCGAGGATGAGCGACACGTACGTGAGCACAACGACCATCACTCCCAGAGCGAGTGTCTCTGCAAAAGGTGCGAGAACAGGTACGTGTTCGAAGGGCGTGCGGAGCCGACTTGCGATCGACGCCTCGCCGATTGCCCCGCTCAAGATCCCGATGCAGGTGATCCCCACCTGCACGCTGGAGAGGAAGCGCGTGGGCTCCGACGACAGCGTCAGCGCATGCCGGGCGCCCGCACTCCCCGTTTCTGCCATCTGCAGGAGACGGGCGCGCTTGGACCCGACGATGGCGATCTCGGACATGGCGAAGACGCCGTTGAGGAGGACGAGGAACAGAAGGAGCGAAATATCTGTAAGCATGAAACGCTCATGGAACTCGGTCAGTCCACTCAACTATAGCTCTGACACTTGGGCGGAATTCGGACGCGCCACACACCGCCGTGGACAGCCCGACGCAGGTTCGCGATACGAGCAGGACTTCGGATGATGACGCCCGTCAGCGAGTGACGAGTCGCCGGAGATCGCCACTCGGCGCTCGCGCTGAGCCCGCGCGATGCCCTTCGTGAACAGGCGCCACGCGACGTCGCCCGGAATCGTGACCACGGTGTCGGGCGTGATGGTCAGGCCGCCAGTGAGCAGCCAGCCCTCGAGCGCGCGATAGAGCTGCCAGTCGTCGGCCGCGGGGCCGTCGACACGAACGCTGATCAGCGTGCCGAGCGGCGCGTCGACCTGGCGGTACGCGTACGGCAGCACTCGCATGAAGCAGTCGAGGACCGGATGGTACACCTCACGTGTGTCGAGCGCGGGCCTGTCCAGCGCGACACGAATCTGGGCCTGGTGATGCCAGCGATCGGTCAATTCCCTCGCGGTGTCGAACCAGTTGACGTGCTCGACGGTCATCACCTGCGGGTCGATGGCGCCCGTGCCGAACCGGTGCCGCAGAAACCGGCCGACCACAAACCAGTGTCGGGACCCAGTGACGGGCGACAGCCCTCGGTCGTCGTGCAGGTGAGCTTCGTGCCTGGCCTTCAGCCTTCAGCAGCGCGATTGGCGTGGGGCTGCTCGACGGCGCTGGCGGAATGATCGCTTCCTGCTCGAGATACTCGAGGAAGAGGCGGAGCGTCGCCGCCGCCCCGTGCGGCACACGAGCGCGCTGTGTCGGTCGCCGCAGGAAGAGCGGAGGAGCCGCGACGATATCAGGTCGGAGATCGATCACGGACAGCCCGCGGCGTTTCAGCCATCGGCCCAGCCCTGCGAGTGTCCATAGACGATCACGGATCGAGTAGCGCGCATATCCCGGCGCGGACATCACCGCGGCGAGCGCGTCAAGGTGTGACCCGACCGGCAACGCGCGCATGCGTTGCACGGCGGCCTCGTCCTTCAAATACCGATCGAGAATGTCCCCTCTCCCTTTTCGCCAAGACTGGCGCACGAGAGGAGACCCCGATTATGCCGACCACAAGAAACATCATCATCCGGCCCGAGCGGACAGCGCCCGCCGAACGCGTGCTCGGCGTAATCCGGCTGTCGGCATGATGACGGTTGCCGCGCGCAGCATGACCGTCACTCGTTCTCTTCGCACCTCGCGATGCGGGGGGGCCGGTGCCGGCGATTCAGGAGCTGGCCGGGCACATGGACCTGGCGATGACCCAGCGCTACATGCACCTGAGCCCGGCGGCGCTGGACGCGGCGATTCGGTTGCTGGAAGAGCCGGCGGGGCCGCTGCGGGCCGGGCGTGGCCTGTCGGGCGTGGCTTGCAGGATTGTGGAGACGTGGGGGAGACGGCCCCCGGGACGAAAAAACTATCAATGAATCCGAGGGGAAACTGGCGGTGAGGCAGGGATTCGAACCCTGGGTACAACTTTAAGGTCGTACAACGGTTTAGCAAACCGCCGCCTTCAGCCTCTCGGCCACCTCACCGCGCGTGGATTTCCTAAGGATTTTGCGAATTCGCGTTGCCGAGTCCGGCTACGGACGGGCTAGTGTGCCCGCCAGTGTGCCCAAGACGGCTCGCCGCGTCCCGCGGGTCTCCATCGCTCACGACATTATAGCGATCGAACACGCTGCGGGTCTTGTGGCCGCTCAATTTCATGGCCACGCGCTCGGGAATGCCGGTCCATAGATCGCGTGACGCTGATCGTGACGAATGATTGGGCACAGTCTTGGGCACAGTCGGCGTCGAGCGCATGAAAAAGGGGCGCCGTTCAGTGGCTCGACACTTGCCAGACGCGCGCGGGTGCGTCGGACTGTGCCCGGAACTGTGCCCAGTGGCAAGTCGTCAGCACGAGACCCGCAAGAGGACGCACATCGACCCACGATGGCGCCGCCGCGATCCAGTCGCGCACGACGTCGGGTGTGCTGCCGACGGAGAGCTCACGGGCGACGGCCTCGGGCACCAAGACCTCGCCGTAGAAGCGGCGGAGGAGGTCGACGTGGCCCAGGAGGATCAAGTAGTGCAGCGGCCCGCTATCGGCCACGACGATCATCGCGGCGACAGAATCCCGAGTTCTCGTTGTGTGTGGAGATCGTCCTGGAGGTCGGCGCTTGTGTACTGCAGCGGAACGTGATGCGCCTTGAGCAGCGCGTGCACCTGAAATCGCGTCTCGAGCCCCAGGAGGCGACCGACCTGCGCCTCGGTCAGCGCCCCGGTGCGGTAGGCGTCCACCGCAATCGCCTCGAGCGACCGTCGAGGCACATCGTCCCAGTGGTCCCCAAGGGCCGCCGAAATATCGTCTGGCAACTGGATAGTGACCCGCATACCCCACCTTACCGCGGCGGCCCGGCGAGGGGCGACGGCCCCCCAGGAGCGCTTCGCGCGGGCTCTCCCACCCGCCTTGACCCGGGCGGCGAGCTCTCTGCCGGTGGCTCTGTCGTCGGCGGATTCTTCACTTGGCGCCAGCGCATCGAAGCCGGCCTGCACATCGGCGCGGCGTCGTACCCGCGCCTGACCGGCTTCGTCTGGCCTCTGTCCTTCGTCATCCACCTGGATGTCCTCGGGCTGAACCCACACGACCTGCCCGTCCTTCCACGTGGCCATTGGGTTGCCGAGCGCTTTGTGCAAGCGGCGAGCGTCACGCGCCGCCTCGCGCAGCGCATCGTCGATGGCCCGGCCGTCTTCGAACAGCTCTTTCACCGTGGGTTCGTGGGTGCTCATGATTCGAATCTTCCTTCAAACTCCTCGGCGGCCATCCGCCAGGCTCGCCGATCTCGGACACGTGTCGGTTCATCAGACCCGCCGGCGGCGATCAGTGTCGGGCCTCCGAGCGGCGTGGCGTCGTACCGCGCGCGGGGACAAAGAAGAGAGATGAGAGCGGAGACTCGTGAGACGAGAGGCGAGGGCGCCTCAGAGCAGAAGACGGGCGCCCGGCGACTCGGCGAACCGACGGTGACCGCGGCCGACTGGGTCCAGGCCGCGCTGCAGCTCATCGCGGAGTCGGGCTTGAGCGCGTTGACCGTGGATCGGCTGGCGTCGCGGCTCGGCGTCACCAAGGGCAGCTTCTACTGGCATTTCGAGGGGCGATCGGACCTCTTGGCGCGCGCGCTGGCGCAGTGGGAGTCTGGGGCCACCACCGACACGACGAAGACATTGTCATCCGTGACCGACCCACATCGCCGGCTGGAGCTCATGCTCGACGCGGCATCACAGGCACCTCGTGCGCGCTCACTGTACGCAGCGCTGGCCGAGGCGGCTCACGACCCAACCGCGCGGCAGGTCCTCAACCGCGTGGCAGCGTTTCGCATCGGCTACCTGGAAAGCTGTTACAGGGACGTCGGTCTGACCCCGGTCCAGGCGAAAGCGAGAGCGCTCTTCGCCTATGCGGCCTATCGGGGATTGATACAGCTGGCCCACGAGGCGCCAAGCGTGTTGCCCACGGACTGGTCGGCGTACCCTGTCGTCGCACGCGACGCGCTGCTGCCCCCGCGATTCGAGCGGCGCGCGGCACGATCACGGCGGCGTGCGCGAAGACGGCCATCGTGAGCCGCTTTCTGATGACATCGATATGGGGTTCCGGCTCCCCGGCAGCTTCCAGCGCCCGATGGGATCCGGCAGACGACGCGAAACCGCTCTTCGACGGGCTTCAACGTCGGCGCTGATACTTCTTCAACTGCTCCAGCTGACCACGCGCGATGCTGTTGTCCGGGTCGAGATCGAGCGCCTTCTCAAGGGCGGTCATCGCGGATGGATCATCACGCCGCCGCGTGTACGCATACGCGAGGGCCGAGTAGCCCCGGCTGGACTGCGGATAGAACTCCAGGTTCATCTTCAGCAGCTCGATCGCCTCGTCTGGCCTTCCGTCGACGAAGGTCTGCACGGTCGTGAGCAGCAGCTCCTCGCGGAAATCGTACGCCGGGCCACCAAAGAACCTCTGACGCAGCGCACGATAGTGGTCTGCTGCCGCCTGGCCGCCCTCCCGCTCCATCTTCTCGCGAATGATGTCGTTCAATGGTCGAGGGTCGGGCACGCCTCGATGGCACGTCAGACAGGTGACACGGGTTGTCGAGTGCTCCGATCTCCCAAGGCCGATCATCGTGTTGATATCGGCGGTCATCGCAATCATCTTGCGAGCGACCTGCTTCCGTGGGTTGTCGTCGGATCGGTAGTTCAACCGTCCGTTCTGGCCGTCAACGTGACAGTAGATGCATTCGACGCCGAGCCCCTGGGTGTACGTGCGCATAGTCTCGACGACGGTGACGATGTTTGGCGCGCTGCGCGCCGGCTCCTGCGCCCAGGCGTGTATCGGTGCGGAAAGGACGACAGCGAACACCAACCCAAGGGCGAGGGCCCGAAACCGACGAGGATCCATCACCCGCGCATGATACCGCGGAGGACAGACAGCGCGACCCGGGCGGCTCGAGCCCGCAATCCGAGCTCGTCGGGGCTGTAAACATAGGGAAAACCTTGAGCTCGACCGCCAAAAACCTTGATCTCATCCACTCGATGGTCTAGCCTTTACAGTGATGTGCTTCCGATCCTAAAGCTTTCGCGCATTACGCACGCGCTCAGCTACGCCCTCCTCGGGCTGATGGTGGTTTCGTTCGGGTTCCCGAACGAGTCGACCACGGAACGCCGCCACAGTAGTGTCGTTCGAGCCCCTCGCGTCCGGCCGCAGCGCTTGGACTCGGTCGACATCTCACATCACGGAGCCGATGAATCTGCGCCAGTGACGGCCGAGCAGGGCGAGCTTGTGGCGCCGGCGGCGGTTGACACAGCGGCCGCGGCTCCCGCGCCCAGCGTGACGACAGCGTTACCGGGGTCCGTTCACCCCGACAGCCAGTCGTCCCAGCTCGACCGCCTGTCGCCCGACACTCTTCCCGCCCGTCCGGTCGCGCGGCCATCGCTCGGTCGCGCCCCTCCGATCGTCTAGACCTGCGGCCCGCGGGCCGTCCCACTTCGAATTCACCGATCAGCGGCACCGCTGGATGCGGGAATGCTTCACTCCGCTCAGTTGGTCTTGCTGGCGACAAGTTCGGTCGACCGCCAAAACCGTCGATTTCCTGATCGTTCCTCGACTCTCGGTGTCATGCCATATGCCTAGCCATTCATCGGCCGAAATCGTCCGTCGGGCGCCAGATGCTGCGCCCCTAGTGCCGCGCCTGCTCTTTTACCTGAACCCGTTCGACCAGCGCTACGAGGACCTGTGGAAGGGCGACTGGCGCGTGAACGTCCTCCGGGACCTCGCCGCAGGCTTGATCGTCGCGCTGGTCGCGATTCCGCTCGCCATGGGCTTCGCTATGGCCTCGGGGCTGCGCCCCGAACAGGGCATCGTCGGTGGTGCGGTCGCCGGCTTCGTTGGAGCGGCCTGGGGCGGGTCGAAGTATCAGGTGTACGGCCCGACGGCGGCCTATATCCCCATGATCGGCGGCTTGATGGCGAAGTACGACCACAGCATGCTCGTCCTCGCGTCGATCCTGTCGGGCGTCATCCTGATGCTCCTCGGCCTCGCGCGCCTCGGCCGGATCGTCGCCAAAGTGCCGCACTCCATCATCGTCGGTTTCACGATCGGGATCGCGGTGACGATCGCCCTCTCACAGATTGGCGAGGTCCTGGGCATCAGGGCGGCCATGGGCTACGCCTTCATGGACAAGGTGCGGACAGTCGTGGCGCACGCCGGCGAGATCAGCGCGTACACGATCACGCTCGGCATCGGCACGTTCCTCATCACGAAGTACGTCCTGAAGATCACGCCCTTCCTGCCCGCGCCGCTCATAGCGCTCGGCGTCATGTCGTTGGTCGCCAGCACGATCTGGCGTGACAAGCACCTCATGTCGATCGGGGACAAGTACGGTTCGATCCCGACCGACTTCTGGGTCTTCACACCACCGGCGGCGTTCCCAAGCGGCGAGGCGCTTGGCGATCTGGCGTACTTCGTGGCCGCGATCGTCTTCGTCGCGGCGGTCGAGAGCCTGTTGTGCTCGCGGATGGCGGATCGGCTGGCGGACAACCGTGGCACCCCGTACAACCCGAACAAGGAGCTCTGGGGCCAGGACGGCGACCAACATCAAGGTTGGGGCCATCTCGCCGCTGGCCGGGTTCGCCAAGTGCTTCCTGAAGCTGGGTATCGCGCTCTATCTGGCTTCGTGGCTGGAGTTCGTGCCGATGGCGTGCATCGGCGGCATCCTGCTGTTCATCTCGACGGCTATGGTCAAGCCCGGTGAGGTGCGACAAGTGCTGGCGCACAACGGCTTCCACATCGCCCTGATGGTCTACACCGCCATCATGGTTATCGTCACCGACTTCCTGACCGGCGTGTTGTCGGCCATCGTGATCTGGGGCGCGTTGAGCCGGTTCTTCGACGCACCGGTGCGCGTGCCGGAAACCACGGAAGCGAGGCGCTGATCATGCGTTACTTCGAACACGTGCTCGTCAGCCTGGCGATGGCGCCAGTGGACCGCGACCTCTTGCGGTACGCGCGCCTCATTCGCGAGATGGGCGAGGGGCGCACCCACTGCTCGTTCGTCCACGTGCTGCCGCCGGCGGACTTGGTCGCGCAGGGCAGCGGTCCCGTGCTGTCGCTGAGTGACGCCCGCGCCGCGCTGAGCGAGACGGTCGTCGAGGAAATCGGACCGTCGGCGGCCCATGACGTCAAGGTGATCGCCGGCCATCTGGTGGACGCCCTGTTGACCGAGGCGGCCGAGGAGGGGACCGATCTCATCATGGTCGGCCATCGCCGTGACGCCAAGGGACGACGGACCTTCAGCCGGCGACTCGCGATCAAGGCGCCGTGCTCGGTCTGGATGGTGCCGGAAGGCAGCGCGCCGCGGATCACCGGCGTCCTGGCGGCCGTCGACATGTCGCTCCCCTCTGCTCAGGCCCTCAGCCTCGCGACGCTGGTGGCCAGCCGTGCCAAGGCCGCAAAGTGCACCGTGCTGCACGTGCAATCTCCGAGCGAGCTCGGGCTCGATGGGGTCGAACGCGACAGCGCCGAGAAGGCGCTCGAGCGATTCCTGTCGCCGCTCGACCTGCACGGCGTGACGGTGACCACGCGGATCGAGGAATCTGGGTCCGTTTCTGGACCGACCAACGCGATCGTGGACGAGCTCGGCCTCGATCTGGTCGTTGTCGGCACACGTGGGCGCAGCCCCTCGGCGGCCACCTTGCTCGGGAGCGAGTCGGAGCACGTGCTGGTCGAGTCGAAAGTGCCCGTGCTCATCACCAAGGAACCTGGCGCGCGCATCGGGCTCGTCCGCGCCCTGCTCGACCGCGACTTCCAACCACGTTACAGGACACGCTTCGGATAGAACCATGCGCACGCTGACCAAAGAGCTCCAGCAGTCAATGACGCCGCAGCACGCTTTCGAGACCCTTGTCGAGGGCAACATGCGGTTCGCTCAGAACCTCCGATTCGATCGCAACCTGCTGCAACAAGCGACGGAAACGGCGGACGGCCAGTTCCCGTTCGCGATCGTTCTCAGCTGCATGGACTCGCGGACGGCCCCCGAGCTCATCTTCGATCAGGGGCTGGGAGACATCTTCAGCGTGAGAGTCGCCGGTAACGTGCTGAGCGAGGATGTGCTCGGCTGCATGGAGTTCGCGTGCCAAGTGGCCGGCTCGAAACTCATCGTCGTCCTGGGTCACACGCGGTGCGGGGCCGTCAAGGGCGCCTGCGATCGCGTGCGGCTCGGAAGCCTGACCGCGCTCCTGAACAAGATCCAACCGGCGGTCTACGCGGTGGAGAAGAACAGCGCCAAGGATCTGCCGTTCGCCGCGCTGGTGGACCGTGTGGCCATGGAGAACACGCGTCAACAGCTGCGCGGCATCCTCGAGCGGAGCCCGATCCTCGAGCACCTGTACAACGACCGCAAGATCGGCATGGCAGGCGGCATGTACTCGGTCGAGACAGGCGAAGTGGCCTTCTTCGAGCGGAACGTCCACGCCGGCGATTAGCTGAAGGTGGTGCCTCGCTGGCTCACTCTCAGGTCCGCCAGCGCTTCGCGTAGACGCAGACCCGCGCCGAAGTGTTTGACAGCCAGCACGGAAATCGGGCTCGACAACAAGACGTGCTCGGTCTCACTACCCAGAAGCAGGGCCGAGGCCCTGGTCCGGCCGCGCGTGCCCATGACGATCGCTCCGCCGCCCTGTTCGGTGCCCACGCGAACGATCGCGCGTGCCACGTCAGACCCCTCTTCGAAGAGCGGCACCGCCTCGACGTCGTGAAGATCGATCCGCGCGACGAACAGCGCAAAGGCCTCGTGCTCGCGGCCGAAGGCGTCAGCCTCGTCGTATTCCTCGGGTGCGGCACGAGACGAGTCCAATCGCACGTGGAGCGCCCGACACATGTTCTCGCCGGCGCGCGCGGCGATGGCAGCGCCAACCCGCAGCGCGTCAGCCGCACGGGGCGAGAAGTCCACCGGCACCAGAACCGGCTTGAGCGACGCTGGTGTCGAGCGCGGCACCATCCAGACCGAACACGGCGCGTGCATCGCGAGTCGACGGGCCACGACGCGTCGGCCGGCATGAAGCGGCTCTCCGGGGACGAGTACGAGGTCGGCGCTCGTTTCCTCTATGGTCGCGAGCGTGGTCTCCAATGGGTTGCCGCGCCGCACGGAGACACCCAGCCGACCGTCGTGGTACCAACGCGACAACGGATCGGGTGCCAGCGCCAACAGCCGTGTCGCGGCGGCCTCTTCAGCTGAGGCGGTCGACACCGTTGGCGAAATATACAGCCATCGCATGTGATCGGGATCGAGTACGCGGGCAAGCGCCGCTGCGTACTCGACCATCGTCGGCGACTCGATGTCCGGGGACACGAGAACCAGGACCGAGCGGAAGACAGGCATCTGGAACAGCCACGCCAGTGTACATCGCCGGATCGCCGCAGAAGGCGGGAGCGATTGGCCAACCGCACGCATCCACGTATTAACGGTTAGGATCAGAAGTCGATGATACGTGCCGCCCTCTGCGCGCTTAGCCTGTGTCTCGGGCTTCGGCCAGCGTTCGCCCAGGACACACAGGATGGACAGCTCTGGATGCAGGCGCTGGCCATCGGACAGCTCTCACCGAGTTGGCGGACGCATCTCGAGCTGCAACCGCGGGTCTTCGAAAACTCGTCGGAGCTCGGTCTCACGATCGTCCGCATGGCCTTGGGGAGACAGATCACACCTCGGATCTCAGTCTGGGGCGGGTACGCGTGGGTGCCCCGCTCGCTCGGACCGTTCACCAGCCATGAACAGCGACTCTGGCAGCAGGTGTCGGCGACGCTGCCGCGAGCCTGGCGGTGGGCACCTTCCGCACGCATTCGCCTGGAGCAACGCTGGTTGGGGCAATGGATCGACACCGTGCACCGACTCCGGCTGATGGCACGGGCGCAGCGACCCATCGGAGAGGGCGGACCGTGGCACGTGGCGATCTACAACGAAGCGATGATCACGCTCGACACGACAACTCAGGGTCCTTTCCGAGGGTACGACCGCAATCGTTTGTTCGGAGGGCTCGGTCGGCGTCTCTCTCCGACATTTACGGCTGAGTTTGGCTACATGTGGGAGAACTCCACGATCCGCGGTCCCCGTCAGCGCAACGAGCACGTCACCTCGCTGGTTCTGAACGTCGCCTGGCCCAGGGCGAGGTAGGAGGCATGACCCGGTTGGGCTCTGAGTCCGGGAAAGCGCCCGACAAAATTGTCAGTCTGCCTGCTTGGCCGACAGTTGCGTCTCCCCGTTGTCCTTGTCCCGAACGCACGCTCAGCGCGTGCTCGCGAGCGACAAGCCCAGGGCTCAAGGTCGTAGCATGGCCTAGATGGCGGCTGTCGAGAATCTGACCTTGTTATCGGGCTGGAGCGGCGGCTCTTCACAAAAATGTCGGGTCATCCCCCAGTCCCTCCACCTCGACGTATCTCGAGAAGTCGTTTCCTGAGCATCACTTACATCGAACGACCCGCGTCGTCCGTCGGTCGGACTCGCTCTTGCCATGCTCTCGCCTGTCGCGTTGCGCGAGAACGCTGGCCCGTGGTGTCGAGTGCCGCGGATGACGCTCGCAAGCTCGCAAGAGGAGACGCCAATGCGCTGTGTTTCGACTCACGACCGTTCGCGGTCGCTCCCCCGAGGAATGTGTAGGTCCACTCTGATCGGCGCGCTGTGCGCGGTCGCGTTGAGCGCGCAGGCCGCATCCGCTGGCCCCCTGGACGGGGCGCACAAGTCGGGTAAGCACGAAAAGCCGGAGAAAGGCCTGTTCGTGTCGGCTCTCGAGGCCTCCGCACGCGAGTCGACAGCCGTGAGCGTCGAGGCCGCGTCACAGACCGCCTCGGCGGACACGGTCCTCTCGTTCTTCAGAAAAGTCGAGTTCACCGGCCTTGTGGATGTGTACTACACCTACAACTTCAACGAGCCGCTGACAGGCGAGATCACGCCCCTCCGGAACTTCGACGTGCGCCACAACCAGTGGAGCGTATCGCTCCTCGAGCTCGCGATGAACAAGGCCGCGTCCTCTGACGACCGGGTGGGCTTCCGTCTCGACCTGCAGTACGGGCAACTCGCGCAGATCTTCAACGGCGACCCGCTGGACAACAACGCGCTCGTCAACGTGCAACAGGCCTATGTCAGCTATCTCGCGCCCGTCGGCAGCGGCCTGACGCTGGACGTCGGCAAGTTCGTGACGCCGGTCGGGTTTGAGCCCACCGAGAGCAAGGACAACAACTACTACTCGCGCGCGTTCATGTACGCACTTGGCCCCTACTACCACGTGGGCGCGCGCCTCGCTTACACGGTCAACGACCAGGTGAGTGTTGGCGGCATGATTGTCAACGGGTGGAACGCCACGGGTGACAACAACGCCGGCAAGACCATCGGCGGTACCGTGACGGTCAAGCCGATCTCCAAGGTCAGCATCACGCAGAACGTCCTGTTCGGACCCGAACAGACCGACAACACCGAAGACGTTCGGACGATGTCGGATACGGTGGTGGCCGTGACGGTCAATGACAAGGTGACGGCCGGGGTGAACTACGACTAGGTCAAGGACGGCGTCGACGGTGAGGGGATCTCGGCGCAGGCTGTCGGTCTCTACTTCAAGGGTCAGCTCACGCCGGTCTTCGCGTTGGCACCCCGTTTCGAGATCTACGACGATGCCGATGGTTTCATGACGGGGCGCGCGCAGACGCTGAAGGAGTTCACGATGACCGCCGAATTGAAGCACTCGCAGGGACTCATCTTCCGCGCGGAGTACCGGCGTGACTGGTCAGACGTGAACTACTTCGTGAAGAAGGGCCGGTCGGAGAACAACCAGAACACCTTCACGATCGTGTTTGTCTACGGGTTCAGTTCGAAGACGCCGTAGTGGCGTGTTGGCGGCGCGACCGGGCGACCCCCGCCTTTAGCGCCGCTTTCCGCGCGCCGAACCCTTCCGCTTTGCGACAGCCCTCTTTGCGACAGCCCCCTTCGAGACGGCCCGCTTCGCGCTCGCGGGTCGTTTGGCCTTGGCGCTCTTGCTCCTGGCGGCTGCCTTCTTGGTCGTGGCGGCCGGGCCGCGCCTTTTCGCCGCCTTTCGGCTGCCAGTTCTTGACGCCTTCTTCGCTGCCTTCGCCGCCTTCTTCGCCGGCTTGGCGGCTGCAGGCTTCGGTCTGTTGACCGCCGCAGGCGCTGGCTTTGGCGGGGTTTGAGCGGCCTCCGGCGGTTTCGCGACGGCCTTTGGACTCGACGGCGCGGGTCGACTCACCACCTCGTCGAGTTCGGGTTCGATGTCCTCGAGATCGCTTTCCACCGGATCGAGGTCGGGCAGCTCCGCACTACCGAGATCGTCGTCCGCTAATCCGAGGTCATCGTCGTCGTAGTCGTCCTGCATGGTCCGCCTCTCGTGGGCCGCCGCCCTATTGGAGAGCCTGTGTACGCATGGCGGAACGGACCGACCTGGACCGCGACGCCACCTCCGAATCAGTCTTGCGACCGCTTAGCATGACCAACCTGCTGGGCCCAGTCAAGACTCCCACGTTCGCTAGCGACGGCTGTATAGGTCGAGCACCATCTCCAGGGCTCGACGGCACACCGCGCAGAACGGCACCTCGTCGCGCGTGAACATGATGCAGTCCGACTGCGGCCGGAAGTATCCTTTGGCCTCGTAGTTCGCGCCCTCGAACGCCCCGATGACTTTCCCGTTGGGTGGTGCATTCAGTAGAGCCGTGTCTCGCAGCATCTCCTCACGAAACAGCGCGTTCATCTCCGCCTCCGGGCGGTTCTGCGCGCGTATCTGCCGGCGGCGCTCCTGCCGCTGTTTCGAGTCGCTCTCGTACTGATCCTTCGGCCAGGGCGTTGGAAGCGGCGTGCCCGGCGCGACGAGATCCTTCCACTTTAAGTTCGCCGGATCGAGCAGCGCGGTGATATTCGGTTCCCACGGCTCGATGCGGTTGGTCGCGGGAAGATACGCGACATCGGAGGTATAGTACTCGTCGGCCAGCGCGGCGATGTGGTGGCCGAACTCGTGCACGAAGATGTACGGCGCCCAGGCACTGTCGGCTGCGACTGTCGCGTACAGGTTGAAGATGCCGCCGCCGCCGTACGTCTCCGAATTCGTGAGGATCTCGACCAGCTCGTACGGCGCGTTCGCGGCGATCTCCCGGAACGCACGATTCTCGAGCGTCAGAATGTAACGCTCCGAGTCGAACGTGTCGTATGAGGCGCCGAGTGGCGACCGCCGGTGGATCTTGCCGGACGGGCGGGAGATCCCCGATTCAGCCGCTGCGGGGACGAGCCCCCAGACGTTGATGTCCCGGCGACGCTCCTTGAACGGCGTCGTACCGAAGAACACGTCGAGCATCCGCTTGGCGTCACGCTCGAACTTCCCGCGCTCGCGGGCAGTGTAGCCGTCACCGAGAATCAACAGATCGAGCTTGTCCTCGGGTGGCCCGGCCTTGTGCAGCTCCATGAGCGGTCCGGCGCTGGTCGGCGCCGCGCCCCGGATGATGAACTTGTCGGCGGGATCGAGCGTAAAGGTCCAGATGTCGGTGAACGCGTTCTTCGCATCCCGCTTACGCAGCGTGACCCTGGCCTTTGCCTCTACCACCGGGAAGCGCAGCGACTCCGAGAACGTTCGGTTCATCGCCTTCGCTTCGGCTGTGGTCTCCCACTCGCCGTAGATGGACGCAAAGCCGCGCGAATACAACACTCGACCGCTCTGAGCATCGGCCACCTCGAAGAAGTACTTCCCGAGGTTCGATGTGTCGATGGGCTTGGCAGGATTACCCGGCCACGGCAGCGGCTCGATGACCACACGGTCGAGGCTGAACCGCTCCTCTTTGTCGTTGCCGGTGTGGTAGTAGTCCACCCGCATCGTCGCCGGCGCCGCCAGGGCCGGACTGGCGATGCACAAGATGAGGGCGACACGCCAGGCTGCTCGAATCATGATTCCCACGTTAGCATGCGGGGGCCCCGATCGCGCGACACCCTTGGAGGAGAAGGCCACGCCATGAGCCGCCGCTCAACACCGACGTCGAACGCTCGGGCGGCTGCGCTCCTCCGCGATCGGGCGGCCAGCCAGCGTTCGCCCCAGAAGAGGCGGGCGTACGAACGGGCAGCGGACGCCGTGCTGGCGCTCGATCATCCGCTCGAATCGTGTCTGGGCTCCGACGGGAGGCTGCGCAAGATTCCCAATGTCGGCCCCTCGTCTGAGCGCGTGATTCTCGAGGTCCTGCGTGGCGACTCGGCAGAGTCCGCTGTCCGCGCGATCGCGATGGCGGGCGGGAACACCCGAGGGCCTGGGACCGCTGACTCGCACCAACATTTCCTGGCGAGCGCCGATGTGGCTGAAGCACTCGGAAACTCGACGCTCGAAGGCCCTACGCTCGACGACTACCAGGGCGATCTGCAAATGCACACGACATGGAGCGATGGCACCGTGTCGGTGGCTCAAATGGCCGATGCCTGTCGGAGCCGTGGCTACGCCTTCTGCGCCATCACGGATCACGCGCACGGGCTGTCGGTCGCAGGTGGGATCTCCATGCAGGAGCTCGACGATCAGAAGCAAGAGATCGACGCGATCAATCGTCGACTCCGAGGGCGCTTCAGGGTGATCAAAAGCATCGAAGCGAACATCCTAGCCGACGGACGGCTGGACCTTACCGCCGACGAGCTGGCACAGGTCGAGCTCGTGGTCGCCGCGCCCCACTCGGCGCTCCGACCGGACGCCGATCAGACCGAGCGCATGCTTCGGGTCGTCTCGACGCCGGGCGTGCACATCCTCGGGCATCCGCGCGGACGGAAGTCGGGAGTGCGGCCCGGCCTTCGCGCCAACTGGACGCGAGTGTTCGCGCAGGCGGCGAAGACCGGGGTGGCGATCGAGATCGACGGCGACCCGCGGCGGCAGGACATCGACTTCGCGCTGGCACGGGACGCGGCGGCGGCTGGCTGCTTCTTCGCGCTCGACAGCGACGCCCACGCCGCCTTCGTGGACATCGCGATCGCGCACGCACGGCTAGCCGGCCTCCCGCCCGCGCGAATCGTCAACTGCTGGCCGTTGGAGTGGCTGCTGAAGTGGATGCGCCTGCGATCCACATCGACCGACCAGTGAGCTCCGTGTGACGCAGACCCGCGGCCCGATCGAGCTTGGCCACGAGCGGCGGGAGTGCGCACGCGAAGCGCCACTCGTCGAGCCGGCCGCCGAGCGCGCGAAACGGCGCCATCTCGCGGGACCACCACGGCGCTACCCGGGTCGCCAACGGTTCAACGATCAGCACGGCCGCACCGCGTTGGGCTCGGTCGAGCAGACGAGACAACAGAATCGGTCGTGTCTCGCCGCCAAGCTCGTTGAGCGTGAATGCGGCAAGGTATGCCCGCCCGACGGGCAGCGGATCTCGCGTGATGTCGGCCACGGCCGCACGACCCCGAAGACCAAGCTCGCGATAGGTCAGGTTCGCTTCGGTCACGGCCCACGGATGTCGGTCGAGGCCGTGCAGAATCGGCGGGTGCTCGCACGCCATCGCCCATCCCACACCCGCCGCACCCGTCCCGCAACCGAGGTCGGCAAGCGGCCCGCCGATGGCTGTCGCACCAGGCAACTCCGTAGCGATGGCGCGCAGCAGGATGGCGTGAAGCGGTCCGTAGAAGAGCGCGAACGCGGCGCGTTTCCCGGCGCTCGCCAGCGCGGCGCCCTCGCCCAAGCGTCCGCGCCGTTCGACGTAGGTCGACGACAAGGCCCGGAGCGCCTTTGTGACTTCCGGAAACCGCAGGTCCGCGAGGTGTCGCGATTCGAGTGCGGTGAGCCAGGAGAGGAAGTCCACGGCGATCGTGGCTGGCGTACCGCGCTCAGTCAATCCCGAAAATCAACAGGTAGGCCGTGTAGAGCAAGAGAAGGTTGGGGAACGCCGCCCACCAGAAGGCGTGGTGCCACTCGCGACGCTGGACTTCCGCGCTCGCCGCGCCCCCCACCCACTTGACGAACAGCAGCGCCACGATCTCGAGGGCGATCGCGCTCACAGTGCCCGTGAGCAGCGTGGCCATCCCGAAGTCGGGTGGCAGCACCTCGTGTCGGCGCACATGCTGTCGCAACTCCGCCATCCACAGCCACGCCACCGCCAGCAACCAGCCGGCAGCGAGCACGTGCACAGATTTCGCGAACACGCGGACGTGGGAGTGCCGATGGGTCATGCGGGAGGCTGCCGAGGACCGGGTGTCTCGATCCGGCTCCCACGATACACGGTTCTGATGCATTTCGAAACGTCACATTCTTGGCAGGCGGGTCCATGGCATGCATGCGTGTGCATGGCCGCGTGTTTCAGTTTGAGCCCATCGACGGCAATCGACTTGCGACAGCACCCAGCGGTGCTCACGTGACCAAACGATCCCTTCGATCACTCCAGCGACCCCAGCCCCCTGGGCTCGTCTGGCGTCTGTGCGCACTCGGCTTGCTCCTGCTGTTCAATGCCGTGGCCCCCCAGGCTGGCATTGTGGCTCTTGCGAGCTGTCTCGCTCACCTGCCGGGGGCGGAATCAGAGCCGATTCTCTGATTCCGCCGCGGCTTTGGAACGTGGTCAACGACCAATCTACGGCGAGGCGTTCAAGCGGATGAACACCTCGACCAGTTCCTGGCTTCGCCATCCGCGAGCGGCTTCCTCCAACAGCATCTGGTGCGCTCGGTCGAAGGGCAGTGCCTCTTTGTACGGCCGTGGGGTCGTCAGCGCATCGAAGACGTCGACCACGCCCATGATTTGCGCGAGCAGCGGCACGGCATCTCCTCTGAGCCCGTCCGGGTATCCGCTGCCATCCATACGTTCGTGGTGATGGCGCACGATCGGTCGAACGCGCCGAAGCGACCGGAGCTCGCCGCACAACCGATCGCCGATGATCGTGTGCTGCTTCATCGGCTCGTACTCCTCGCTCGTCAGGGGATCCGGCTTCAAGAGGACGCGGTCTGGAATGCCGACCTTGCCGATGTCGTGCAGGAACCCGCCAAGACGCAGCGCGGCGACCTCTTGTGCGTCGAGACCCAGCGCGGCGCCTAGCGCTGCGGCGTAGCCGGCGAGCCGCTGGCAGTGGCCGTCGGTCGTCCCATCTCGGGCTTCGATCGTGAGCGCCAGGCTGAGAATCACCGATTCGGCCGAGTCGAGTTCGTCCGTGTAGTGCTTGATGCGGAGCAGGGATCGAACGCGCGCGCGGAGCTCTGGCTCGCTGAATGGCTTGGAGATGAAGTCGTCCGCGCCGACCTCCAGGCCCCTGATGCGGCTGTTCGTGTCGGCTAGCGCCGTCACCAGCACGACCGGAATCAATCGCGTCGCAGGATCGTCCTTGATCCGCCGGCAGGCTTCGAAGCCGTCCAGCTTGGGCATCAGGACATCCATGAGAATGACGTCCGGCTGCTCCGCCGCAACCGCCTCGAGCGCCTCCTGACCGTCGCGGGCGATGCGCAGGCGATAGCCGTCTCGACTGAGGAGCCGCTCCATCAGGCGCCCATTTGCCTCCAGGTCATCGACGACCAAGACGCGGCGCGTCCGGTCGGCGACCCCCCTGAGATGTTCCGCGACGGACAACGATGCCTTCAGAGCCACGGCGCCTTTCATGGGAACGGCGGGAAAGGGCATTGTATATCTCCGTCAGGCCGGTAGGCAGCAAAGCGGCCCCGCAGACAGACGAGCCATGACACCCGCCTCAGCCCGCCGACGCCCCCGACCGGCCTACTTACCTCTTTCGTCGGGCGTGTGTCCCGACTCGGCATCACATGGGACCAGCGCCGACACGACTGCGTCTTTTCGCGCTGACACAGGCACCGCGCTTGCGTTCGGTTCGGACATGACCGAAAACCGCCCGACGTGGCGAACGACCGCCCTCGCCTCCGCTGCGTTTCTGCTCGGCACGATCGCGGCCGGCTCCGGGTCGCTCACCGCGGCGTGGGAGCCGATCGCGCGAGTGATCGGCCTGCGCCAGCCGCCTGTGCCGGCGTCCGCCAACGTGCTGTCCGAACACGAGATCGAGATGCTCGACACGCTCTCGCCGCAACACCAGGCGAGTCTCCTCCTGGAGCGCTCCATCAATCACTACCGCGGCGCCAATGAGCAAATCGCCTCGCGAGTGGACACGTGGCGTGGTCGTCTCACGCTCGACGAACGCCTCGATCATCTCTTCAAAACAGCCATCAACTCGGATGATCTGACGGTCCGCGTGGCGGGAATCGAAGTGGACATCGCCGCCCGAGACCTCGTCAAGGATGTCTCGACGGTCGACCGGCTCGAGTCGACCGCCCGCACGGGCGGACAGGGTCCGCGGGTGAACGCGATGTGGGATCTCGCGCTCATCGGCAACCGCGGCGTCGCCTAAGAGCGTGTCTTCGACATCTTGATGAGCAACCTTCGCGATCCGAATGAGAACGTCCGCTACTGGGCCGTGGAGGGGCTCGCCTATCTGGCCATCGACGCGAGCCTCGCGCCGTTACTCGAGGTCTTCCGTGATGATCCGTTGCCGATGATTCGCGAACGAGCCGCGTGCGGCCTCGCGCAGTCCGGGATGTTCAGCGCGTCCCAGCGGCAGACGGTGGTTCCAGCGCTCATCGACCTCGCCGGCGACGGCGCGCTCGACGACACGACGCGCGGATGGGTGTTTCAAGCGCTACGCGATATCACCGGCGAGTCGCTCCCGCGCGACGCTCACGCGTGGCGCGTGCGGTATGGGCAACGAGGCAGGTAGGGGGCTTCGCGCTCGTCAGAACCTGAAAAGGCGGGTCGCTTTCACGGCGAATGTCCGGTTCATGATCGGGCTGCCGGTCACGGTTCGCGGCAGCGCGAGCGTGTCGCGGCCGTCGCTGTAGACCACGAAGAGCTCGCTTCCCAGCCGATACTCCCACCGCCACCGAACGCTGGACGAGGTGGTATGCGCATCGACGTTGCACTGGAGCAGGCTGCTGACGAACATCCGGTTCGTGGGCGTCCACGTGAAGCGGCTCGTCATCAGCCGAGCGGCAAACTCGCCCGCGGGCAGATCCACCCACGCCAGCGACAACCCCGGCTCGATCGTGAACCGTGGTCGGACCGCCATTCGGCTCGAGTAGGAAGCCTCCCGCCGCGTGCCGTCATACAGGCGACGCATGGTCGTCGAGAACCGACCGGCGGCACGCCGCTGGCTGCCGAGGTTGTAGAACGCGTACAAGCCGCGCTGCTGATATCCGCCCTTTGCCACGAGGACGCCGGGTGCGATTCTGAAGTCCTGCGGCAGCAGTTCGTACTCCTTGGTCACCGACAGGCCAGTCTGGTCGCTATTGTGAAACTCGGTGGCGAACGCGACGTCGAACGCCCGGTTCTCGACGCGAGTCACGGCCGCGTTCGTGTAGTACGTCGCTGCAGCTTCCCAGATGAACCGGCGAATGGTGCGGTGACGCCGCAGCCGCGGGCTGAAGCGGGCGGCGAGGCAGCCGTGGCATCGCCGAGGAGCGCGGCTGACGTCCCGAGGGCCGGTTGCGCCCCCACCGGCACCGCGAGCAGCCCGGCCACCGCGAGCCACAGACAGCTCAGCGCGGCCTGTCGAGACGTCATGCGGGTCCAGTGTAGGGGAGGGTCGAGCGGTTGTGACCGCAGCGATCCCGCGTTTGCACGCAAAACGCAGCCAGACACCTTCGGCGCGGCTGTTGCGCACACCGTGCTCGAGCCTGCCCCCTTGCCCTCGTCAGATCGATCGGTGCTGAAGGCCATTGGAGTAACATGGCCACTCAGGTAAGGCGTCCAAAGGAGCTCGATGATGAGGTCCCTGCTCTCTGTCAGTATCGGCGCGATCGTTGCGGTAGCTTTCACGGGGTTTCCTGCCGCCGCACAAACGGCTGAGCCTGCAAAGCGGACAGCACCGGAAGCCGTGGTCTACGATGCCCCCTCGGCGATGGCGTTCTTCAAGACTCTCGCGGGCGACTGGCAGGCTGGTGCGGGACACGAACATGGCGGCTCGGGGGCCTCGAATCCCAGCAGCCTCCTCACATTCCGGACCAAGGCTGCGGGGAGTGCAATCGTCCAGACGACCCGCCTGGGGCAGCCGGGTGAAATGGAGTCCGTCTTCCACATGGACGGCGACAAGCTCTTGCTGACGCACTACTGCGCGCTGCAGAACGCCCCCGTGCTGGAGTTCCAAAAGAGCAGCAAACCGGGCGAGATCAAGTTCGTCTTCAAGGGCGGCACGAACTTCGACCCGAAGGTCGACGCCCACTTCCACGAAGGCACCTTCCAGGTGAGGGACAAAGACACCGTGGAGCAGACCTTCACGGTCTACGCCAACGGCAAGCCGACGCCGGAGGGCCGTTCAGTGCTTCGTCGCAGAGCGGGCAACTAACGGGTTCGACATCCGCACCGAGTAGTTCTGAGTCTTGAGTGATGAAATCTAAGGCGTGGCTACCGCTGTGTGTGGTGCTGTGCGCCGCCGCGCTCGTAATCAGCGCGTGCGCACGCTCTGGCGGAGTGACCGAGCAGACCGAACCGACCGCACGTGCCTCGGACAGCGGCGGGCCGCAGGTGTCCGCTGCGGCCAGTCGGCCCGGGCCCCAGATGCGAACGATCTCTGCCAATGGCATCCGGATGCGCATCGCCGAGATGGGCTCGGGACCACTCGTCATCTTCCTGCACGGCTTCCCCGAATCCTGGTACTCGTGGCGGCATCAGCTGCCAGCACTCGCGGCGGCCGGATTCCACGCGGTGGCTCCGGATCTGCGTGGATACGGTGAGACCGATCGACCGAGGGAGGTCGAGGACTACGACATCCATCACCTCACGGCCGATGTCGTCGGCCTCATCGACGCGCTCGGTGAGAAGACCGCTCTCGTCGTCGGCCACGACTGGGGCGCCATCGTCGCCTGGAACTGTCTTCTTCTCCACTCCGCTCGTTTCACGGGCCTGGTCGCCATGAGCGTGCCATACAGCGGGCGACCCGATCGCTCGCCGATCGAGTCGATGCGGGAGCTATATCAGGACAACTTCTACTACATCACCTATTTCCAGGAGCCCGGTGTCGCCGAGGCAGAGTTCGACGCGAATCCACGCGCGATCCTGAGCCGCCTCTATCTCTCGCCGGACTCGCCACGGGAGGCGCCGGAGGTCACTGATCCGAAGCGGGTCGCGGGGGGCTGGACGGTACGGCTCGGTGCGCCCAAGGGTCTTCCGTCGTGGCTCAGCCAGGAGGATCTGGACTACTTCGTCGGTGAGTTCACGCGATCGGGATTCCGAGGCGGCATCAACTTCTATCGCAACCTGCACCGCAACTGGGAAACGACACCGCAGCTCGCAGGCGCGACGATCGATCAGCCAGTGCTCTTCGTCGCTGGAGCCAGGGACGGCGTCATCCGCGGAGCGTCAGCCGAGCAACTCACGCAGTCCATGCGACCGGTGGCTAAAGATCTTCGGGGCGTCACGGTCGTTCCTGACACCGGTCACTGGGTGCAGCAGGAGCGACCGGATGAGACCAATGCGGCGCTCATCCGGTTTCTCAAGGACGTATCGCCCCCGTCAGGGGTTCGCACATCTCAGTAGCAGCGCAGGGAGCTGTTGGGTCGGTCTGCCCCCCCGAGAGACGGAGGCCACTCCAGCCGTTACTTCGCGGGGCCTCCAGCGGGCGGCGGCATGCAGCGCTCGCGCTTGGCGCCCCCCTCGGCGATGTCCACGTCACGGTAGACCTCGTGGCACGCCGCGCAGGCCTCCGCGATGGTGCCCGCGGCCTCGACGACCTGATCCACGTTCTTGGCCTTCGCCGCCTTGAGCGCCGCCTCACCGGCAGCGACGAGGCCGGCGACGCCCTTCTGATAGTCGGCTCGATCGAGCGGAACGGGCCGCCCGTTCTCACAGAGCCGACCCGGAATCATGATCAGATTCGCGGTTTCCATGAGGGAGACGGCGGCTAGCTCCACCTTCTGCCACCCACCGTACAAGCTCGCGAACTTCTCCGTCGTCGTTTCGCGTGCGCCTTCCTTGACGGGCGCGCCCGGGTCGACTTGCTGGGCGTCGAAGATCGTGTTCGACCCGGGGAACGGAATGGCACGCATCACCTCGGCCAGGCTTGAGTGGGGCCGGTAGTTGTACGCCGGGGCGGGTGCTGCAGATTGCGCAGGGGCTGCTGACTCGCTCGGAGCCCCACCGCCGCACGCGGCCGTAATCACCGTCGCACCGAGGAACCATCGCACGCCTTTCATGTATCACCTCCGAAGACAAGGTCCGCACGGACAATCAAGCAGCGGGTGGACCCGAAGCGCGTGACGGTCGCGGCAGGCTCTCAGTATGGTTAGTCGCGGACTGTACATTGCCGTTTTTGGTCAAGTCAAGCTGACGCGCGTGACGTTGCGTGGCGCCAGGGCCCGTCGCAAGCGGTATACTGCGGCGTCGCGTGGAGGGAGGTTCGTCACATGTTCTGCGCCTTGAGAGGGGCCGCCGGGATGCTGGTGCTCGGAGGCCTGGTCGTCACTTCCTGGTCGTCCTCTGCGATGCCTGCGCGCTCGGCCGAAAGCGCTGGGGTCGCGGTCGCGCTGCAGGGCGCGTCGAAACCCATTCCGGCGACCGAGGCGACGATCAAAGCTGGTGCCACCGTCTACGCGCGTATGTGCCGCTCCTGTCACGGCTTCCTCGGCAAAGGCGACGGAATCGCGGCACCCCCTGGCACGAAACCGGCAAATCTGGTCGACGCCGAGTGGAAACACGGCGGCTCTGACCCTGAGATCTTCAAGAACATCCGAGAGGGGATCGCGCCGTTCAACGCGATGCGGCCACAGAAAGGACTGAGCGACGAGGAGATCTGGAGCGTGATCCATCACCTTCGCGCGCTGGCCGAACGCGCGAACAAGAAGTGACGCGACTCTGACGGAGAATTCAGGGGCCAGGACCTTGACGCTTTTCGAAACCGTGAGATAGAGTCTAGACCCGCTGTGACCGCGCCTCACCCGAGCGCTTCCCGTTGCGCATCCGACCGCTGGGGCCGCCTGTGAGGGTCTGATGTCAGGACGTTCCCGCCCATGATTCGCGACCTCTTTTTGTGGATCGACGCGCTGGAGAGCAGCATCGCGATCCGCGAGTCCGACTACGGCTACGCGATCCTGCTGACCGTCCACGTCCTCACCATCGTCATGTTCGCGGGGCTCATTCTGATGATGGACCTCAGACTGATCGGATGGGGCAACGTCAAGACACCGGTCTCGCAGATCCAGGGACGCCTCTTTCCCTGGCAGATGTTCGCCATGGGCGCGAGCGCGATCACGGGAGTCCTCCTGGTGTACGCGCAGCCGCTGCGCTACTGGCCGAAGATCTTTTTCTGGGCGAAGATGGTGCTCATGGCGTTGGCGGGCCTCAACGCGCTCGTGTTTCATTTCACCACGTACAAGTCGGTGGACAAATGGGACACCGCGTCGGTGCCGCCACCCGCCGCGCGTCGCGCTGGACTCGTCGGTTTGGTCCTCTGGGCGGGAGTACTTATTCTTGGCCGCCTGACCGCCTACAACTGGATCGACACGTGGTGGCCGTGGCCGATTTAGCGTTACCAGTTGGGCGCCGCACAACGGTCAACCGATCAAGGAAGCTCTGATGCTGCTGCCCATCTTCGAGGCGATGCAAAACAGCGCGTTCACCACGACGGTGCAGAACACGTGGTGGGCGGGGGCGACGTTCAACGTCGTACACCTGCTGGCACTGGCGGTCTTTGCGGGCGCTCTACTGCTCGTGGATCTGCGCCTCCTTGGGGCAGGCCTTCGACAGCAGCCCGTGACGAGCTTGGCCGCCGACGCACGTCCCTGGCTGCTCGTTGGTTTGGTCGGATTGTTCATCACGGGCGCCCCGCAGATGATCACTCTGGCCGTCCGCAACTACTACAACTTCTGGTTCTGGGTGAAGATGGCCGTGCTCGTCTTCGCGCTCATCTACACCTTCACGATTCGCCAGCGGGTCGTGTCCTCGGACAAGGCGGGCCGCGGTTTGGGCGCGCTGGTCGGCGCGGTGTCCATCGTGCTCTGGCTGGTGGTCACGGCCACCGGTCGGCTGATCGGACTGACCTAGCCCAAAGCCTGCTAGAATCGCCTCCACAGAAAGCGGAGGCGCGTTTTATGGTGTCTGCTCGCAGTGCTGCCGTGACCCTCGTCACGACGGGAGCCGTGGCGGCTCTTGTCTCCACCCTGGCCGGCCAGGGGCGGCCTTCTTCACCCCAGCCAACTCGGCAGGCGCCGGCCGCCCGGACGCCGTGGGGCACGCCTGACCTCCACGGCACGTGGTCCTTTGCGACAGTCACCCGGCTCGAGCGGCCGGAAGGCGTCACCAAGGAGTACTACACAGCCGAGGAGATCGCCGCGATCGAGAAGAAGGCCCTCGACGAGGCGACCGACGAGGCGCGAGGCGCGACGGCGCAGCAGGATGTTGCCGGCGCCTACAACGACTTCTGGTGGGACCGCGGCACCCGCGTCTCGGGTCGTCGCACCGGTCTCATCGTCGACCCGCCGACCGGACGGATGCCGCCACTGACGCCGGCCGCTCAGAAATTCGCCGACTCGAAGGAAGCCGCAGACATCCAGGCGCGGCGTAACGGCGACCTGCCGCCTGCCGGCCCCGAAGACACGGATCTGTGGGATCGCTGCCTCACCCGTGGCATCCCGATCGTTCCGGGTCCCTACAACAACAACATCGAGATCTTCCAGACGCCCACGCACGTGGTCATCCACCACGAGATGATCCACGATGCACGAGTCGCCCCGATCGTCCCGGCCGGAGCCAAGCGGCCCGCAGTGCCCAACGACTTCAAGCCGTGGTTCGGTGTCTCGCAGGCGAGCTGGCAGGGCGATACGCTCGTGGTCGAGACGACGAACATCAGCGACCGGCAGGAGCTGCCGTTCTCTCCTCGTATGTCAGCGGGGACGATGAAGCTGACGGAGAAGTTCACACGGACTCCGCATGGGACGCTCAGGTACGAGTTCACGGTGGACGACCCGACCATCTACACGAGGCCGTGGACTGCGGTCCTCGAGATGCCGCCTTCTGATGGTGCGGTCTTCGAGTACGCGTGTCACGAGGGCAATCATGCGATGGAGAGCATTCTGCGCGGTGCTCGCCAGCGCGATCCCGGCACGTACCGGCCGGTTCAAACCACGACGCTGCGCTAGCTAGAGCTTTTCGGTCCGCGGTTGTTCCGCGGGGCGCGAGTCGTCCTCCGATGCGTCACGAAGTGTGCTTTCGGTGTTTGCGGTAAGCGTCGCCCGACAACTCGCGTCTTGCGGCCCCGCTTCGCGGCGCGTGCGAACCGTCAAGAGCTGCCGCATCCGACCTTCGTGCGCGCGATGCGTCCCGACGCGCAGCCGTTCTCGTTGACCTGACCGTAGACAGGAAGGGAGCGCTGAGATGCGTGCACTGAAACGAGGACTTGTCGGCATCGCGGCCATGGTGGCCCTGGCGACTGTCTCGATGGGGGCCATCAGTGTGGTGGCCAAGCCCGAGGACGTCGGGATGTCCTCGGATCGCCTGCGGCGGATCCACGGGCTGATCTACGCGCACATCCGCGCCAAGGACTTCTCTGGCGCCGTGACCCTCGTCGCGCGAAGAGGCAAGGTGGTGCACTTCGAGGTGCACGGCGACGCCGACATCGAGGCGAAGAAGCCGATGCGCGCGGACACCTTGTTTCGCCTGGCCTCGATGACCAAGCCGGTCACCGCGGTGGCGATTCTGATGCTGGTCGAGGAAGGCAAGCTCGTGCTGAGCGACCCGGTGTCGAAGTTCCTCCCGGAGTTCAAGCACCCTAAGGTGGCCGTATGGACCCTGCCGAACGATGCGTCGGGTGCCGGTCCGCGCCTGGTGCCGGCGGCGCGCGAGATTACCATCCAAGATCTCCTGACCCACACCTCCGGACTGGCCAACGGCGGCGAGGGTCCTGCCGGAGACTACGTCCGCAAGGCCAACCTGCCGAGCGGCGGCTCGCTCGATGAACGAGTCAGGCGACTGGCCCCGTTGCCGCTCAACTTTCAGCCCGGCTCGCAGTGGGAGTACAGCCCCGGCACCGGCTTCGACACCCTCGGTCGCGTGGTGGAGATCCTGAGCGGGACCACGCTTGACCAATTCTTCAAGTCGCGGATCTTCGACCCGCTGGGCATGAAGGACACGTTCTTCACCGTGCCATCCGATCGGCAGGCCGACCTAGCGGTGCTCTACACGAAGGGCGAGACGGGGCTCGCGCGACCCGAGCGACAGGCGCCGACGCCACAGGCTGCGTCAGGTCCGTACTTCTCGGGGGCCGGTGGGCTGACCGGATCCACCTCTGACTACCTGACATTCGCCAGCATGCTGCTGAACGGCGGGCAGGCGAATGGCGTCCGTCTCCTGAGTCGCAAGACCGTGGAGCTGATGACCGCGAACGCCATCGGGTCGCTCGATCTGCGCAACTACGCCGGCGACCAGGTGCTCAAGGGCTACGGCTTCGGACTCGGCGTGCGCGTACGGCGTGACACCGGCGACAGCGGCTGGATGGGCAGCGTCGGAGACTTTGGCTGGGCCGGCGCGTTCGGGACCTACTTCTGGATCGATCCGAAAGAGCAACTGATCGGCCTCGTGATGATCCAGACGCGAAACACACGGCTCCGAATGGAGTTTCCGAATCTGGTGTATCAAGCTGTCTCCGATTGAGCCGCCGTGTGGGCGCTCTGGCTGTTTCTTCGGATTTGAAACCAGGATAGGGGCAGGCGGGCATGGTAACAGGCGTCGACGGCTCCTGCCACTGGCCGCCAGCGCGCTCGTCTACTGCTTCTCGAGCTGCGTCGTCGTCACCGGTCCCATGCCGACAATCTGCAGAACAACTTCTTCATCCTTTGCGGTGTCGTAGTGGGGCCCACCCGCTGGGTGGAAGACGAAGCCGCCGGGCTTGATAGGGGTCAGCTTGGCCGGATCGTAGGTGCCCGCGCCCGGCCCAACGGCCACCCACCAGGTGCCCTTGATCGCCGTGATGTAGCGATCCTGGGTGTGGAAGTGCGGGCGCGTCCCGCGTCCAGCCGCGAAGCGCTGTCGCACGACGTACATGCCCGGCTTCGTGGGATCACCGAGCACCTTGACTTGCGTCGCGGTGCCGTCGAATTCGAGCGATTCGGGCGTCGCGGTGACGAATCCGTTCGCGTCCCGCATGTCCTGCTGAATCGCGGACGGCGAGCCGGCGCAGACTCCGATCAGGACCGCGCACGACAGCGCCTTCACCCATCGCATCATGCGCACCATCTACCTTGGCCGATGAACCGATTCCTTCGGAACACTCTTCTCGTCAGTCACGAACCGCCGAATGTCCTGCGCCACCGGTTTCGCCTTCTCCATCATCACCCAGTGGGTATCCTCTGGGTACAGCTTGACGCGCAAGTCTGGCACCCACTTCTCCAAGCCGCTCAAGTGGCCCGACAGGATCGCCGTATCTCTCAGCCCCCAGATCACGAACGTCGGCAGCTTGATGACAGTGGACTTCGCGCCCTTGGTGACCTCCGCCGCTGACCATGAGCGCGGAATCGTCGATGCCGGATGGCGATCGTTGAACGGTGGATTGCGGTTGTTCGCGCGATAGTAATTGAGGCCGGCTGTCGTCGAGCCAGGCTGCGACCAGGCGGCGATCCACGCTTGCCGATCTTCCTCGGTGTAGCGACCGCTCTTCACCTCGGCGTCGACGAATCCGCTGTTCGCGCGCCGCGTCGCACTCTCCTTCGTGTCCTTCTCGTCGACCGGCTGTTCGCCAGGCGCCAGATACTTGTTGAACACGAAGAAGTAGTTGCTCGCGTACCGCTGCGCCGGGTTCTCCCTGAGCTCGCGTTCGGAGATGAAGGGATGCGCCCCGTTGATGATGATCAGCTTCTCGAGCATGTCAGGGTGATACATCGCGAACACCCATGCGATGTTCGCGCCCCAGTCGTGGCCGACGAGGACGAACTTCTTCCCCTTGCCCGCCAACTTCTCCGCAAGCTGGCGGACGTCCTCGATCAGGACCGGCATCTTGTACGCCTCGACGCTCTCCGGACGCGACGACAGGTTGTAGCCGCGCAGGTCGACGCCCACCGCGAGGTGATCCCGACCCATCTCGAGCATTTGATCCTTCCACTGGTACCAAAATGACGGATACCCGTGCAGGAACAGCACGAGCGGCCCCTGTCCGACGCTCACATAGTGCAGACGGACACCGTTGACCTCCGCGTAGTGGTCGGTGAACGGCGCCTTCGCTGTCTGCGCACGGGCGATGACTGGCAGCACGAGCGTCACGACGACGGCGACGACCCGCAGGGCAGTTCGCATGAAGGACCTCTGACGGCGGTGATTGAGTGTCAACGTCCAGTGTGTTGTGAAACGGCAGTCGTGGCACCGATGGTGCTCGCACGAGCCTTTGCGGCCTGGATGTACCGGTCGGCGTCCTCCTGCAGCAAGAAGCGGGCGTTCACGAGCGTACGGCTCGCGTCCGCGACAGCGCTGACGAATGCGTCGCCGGTGCGGTAGCGCTCCTCGAGCGACGGGCGCGGATCGTCGTTCTTCTCTCGCTCGGCTTGCGTCCGCGCGAACGGCACGAACGATCCGCTCAGGCCGCACAAGCTCCCCTCGCGCCGGCCGGCCGCGCGCAGTGCCCACCCGGTGATGGTCGCAAGCGGCGCGGCCACTTCCATCGGTCGAATTCCCGCGATGTCCAGACCATCGGCGTCCGGCTTGGGCACGAACACCTGGTATGTGCGACCCATCGCTGGCGGACTTTTGACGATGCGGCCACCAGTCGGCTTGAACTCGGGGCCAAAGTCGGGAAACGCCAGGTCGTTGATGACCGTCGGGAAGCTCATGCCCGGGACCCTCGGGAACGCGGCGCGTGCTTCGTCCAGCGTGACGAGTGTCTTGTCCTCGAGCCGGGGATAGTTGCTCGCGGGCGGCTCCACCCCGTTGTCCGCCCACGCGTCGAGCGCGACGAGCAGCGCGCGCAGCGTCGGCGCCCAACTGTTGCCCTGCGTCGGCTGCTGACACATCCCGACCGGCCCAGGCGGATTCAGCAACCCAGCGCCTCCGCCATGCTGGAAGCTCGAGGCGAAGTAGAGCCGAACGTTGTTGGGAATCTCGACCGGCTGACCCGCGCCGTCCGCAACGTTCAACGACGCGTTCATCTGCCAGAACTCGTTCGCCGAATCGGCTTGAAAGACGAGCGGATCAGTCGCCGGACGCTTGAGGATCCCGTCCCTTTTGCCCGAGATCGGGTCCGTCGTGACGGCGAACGTCAGCGGCGGGTACGAGTATGAGATGGAGTCGTGCCACAAATCCTGGCGCGAGTAGTTGTTGGGATCGGCGAACTCGACGTTCGCCAGCAGTCGATGCGTGCCGGGAATCGTGATCTGGACGGCGTCAAAGACTTTCCGATGCGCTTCGTCTTCGTTGAAGCCGAGATAGAGCCAGTCGCGCATGTACATGCCGGTCGAGGAAATCCCGGCGCCGTAGGCGCGCCGAATCCCGACGCTCGAGGCGCTCTCGGCCAGCGGATTCGGATTCCCCGCATCGTCTCGCGTCTGGTACCGGAGGAAGGACGCCAGATCGCGGGTCGCTGCGTAGCCGAGGCCCAGCACCCGAGGGTTCTTCGCGCGATAAGTCAATTCGTAGATGCGCTCAGGCGCGAATCCGTCGAAGAGGCACAGGTCGGTCAGCGTGGGCACGAGGGTCGCTTCACCGTTCTGACAGCGACCGAACGCCCATCGATTCGAGGGGATCGGCGTCTTCGAACCGCTCGGGCTATCGCGCACGGTGAGCCTGGCGCGAGCGGCGTCACGATCGGCCGGCTCATGGGGAACCCGTGCGACGTGGTCGGTATTGCCCTCGAGGGACCGTGAGAACCCGCTGGCATCCGCGAACTCGACGCGGACATTGGCGACAATCGGACGACCGTCCGGCAGCGTGGCGATCGGCAGATCGGGAATGAGGCGTGCGTTGCCCGGCGCGAGATTCCCCATCCAACCGGCATCGACGTACACGTATCCCTGCCTGAGCAGGAAGGCATCACCGTAGTCGGCATCGGTGGTCGGGTCGTTGCCGTTGGCCCCCGGTGGCATGAACGTGCGCCAGGTGTACTCGAGCTTGTTGCCGCGGTTGTTGATGCCGTAGAAGATCTTTCGGTTCCCTTTCGGCAGATCTACGGGCTTGAGAATGTAGAACGGCGCCGAGAACCCCACCTTGCCACTCGGCGTCTTCGGCGCCCTGTCGAGGTTGACGATGACGGCATTCAGCGGATCGCGCGGGTCCACTTCGAAGTAGACCGTGCCGTCGAGGCGTTCGTACGCACCGGCGGTACCGAAGCTTCTGCCATCCAAGACTGGCCGCGTCCGCTCGATGACGAATCTGACCACGCGGGCCTCGGCAGAGGCCGCGACGGCCAACGCGATTGTCGAGAGCATCAGCAAGAGCAGCACGGATCGGTTCGAGCGCGTCATGGCCGCCTCTCCTCCCAGCACGATCAGGGGCACGCGTCGGGCATTTTATGACAAGCCGATGAGGGCAGCGGACACCCCGAAGCCGCAGGCAAGGGAGTTCGTGTCACGAAGCTTGAATGGCGCGGATTCGACCGGCGGGCAGTTACTCTATCCAAGTTTCCGTACTGCCAGACGACGGGGCAGGACCTGAACGGCCTGTTTTGGGGATCATGTGCGAACTCCCTGGGACTAAGCTACCGATATTGACGAGGAATATCGGGCAAATCCGCGAAGTCGAACGCCCCGTCTTCACCGGGGTCCTTGGGAGCAGGCTCATGAAAAGTCCACGCTGGCTAAGCGCACTTCTCGCCGTGACCTTCATCGCCGTCATTGGCAGTGACTGGGCAGGCGCGCAGGCGACGACTGGCGAGATCACAGGCTAGGTCAGAGATACCGCTGGTTAACATCGACCGACTGTGCGCGGGCGTGGATCCGGCGGCGGTGTTCGCGGTTCGCGGCAACGCCGCGGCCATCCGCGCGCTGAATCCGCTGGGGTGTCGGCAGACTGGGGTGAACACGCAGCGCGGTGGCTTCGTGGTACGACCCGACGGCAGCATCGAGGAACGCAGCGGGCGTTACTTGAACGTCGATCTGCGCGTCACCAAGACGCTGGCACTCGGCTCCCGGATGAAGCTGAAGGGGTACCTCGACTTCTACAATCTGTTCGACATCGAGAGCCTCTACTTCGGTAGCAACGGTCGTTTGGGGCTCTCCGCCGCGACGTCAGGCGGGACGTTCATGCAGGCATCGTCCCTATACGGACCCGGCTTCGGTCCGCCCGTGGGCCGACCGTTCACCGCACTCTTCGGGGGACGGTTCGAGTTCTGATTGGGGTTCGGCCGAGGTGCGTTGGCCGCGATCCGGGGCTGGCAGTCGTGGAGGGGCTGCTTCGTCGCGCGGGGAGCGGTAGACGCCCGACTTGAACGCGGGGTCCGCCAGATCCTCGTCCGACGTCGGCCTGCGGATCCGCTTGGTCATCTCGGCCGCGGGCTGGGCCCCGTTCGGATAGGATCTCGCCGATGCGTCTACACGAGTTGACGGACAGGCGACCTATCGAGCGACAAGCAGGTTTCCAGCCCCCGGGTCGGCCTCGCCCGCCGGGTATCCCGTCGCTCATCGCGCTCCTCGCGATGCTCGTGCTTCCGTCCGTGCCTCTGGACAAGCCGATCTACGCTCAAGCCGCGGGCGCCGAATGGCCGCAGCTGGGAGGACCGACGCGAAACTTCCGCATCCCGGCCGCTCCCATCGCTCGATCGTGGCCCGAGGCGGGGCCCCGTCAGCGGTGGCGCCGTCCTCTGGGCGAGGGTTACTCGTCGGTGCTGGTCGACGGCACGACGCTCGTGACAATGTATCGCAGGGGAGACGCCGAAGTCGTCGTCGCGCTCGACTCGTCGACCGGGAGCACGCGATGGGAGCATGCCTATCCCGGCCCGCTCACCCACAACGGCTATTTCGACGTGTGGCTGAACGCCGCCGGCCCTGGGCCGTACTCGACGCCGCTCGTGGCCGATGGCATGGTGTTCGCGGTTGGCGTCACCGGCAAGTTCCACGCGCTCGATCTCCGAAACGGTTCGGTGCGCTGGTCCCGCGATCTGGCGTCGTTGCTGGAGGGCGGCGAATACAACGCGTTCGCGTCAAGCCCGCTCGCCTACGGGGACACCGTCGTGCTCCCGCTCGGAGGGAGTAGCCGTGGACTGGTGGCGTTCAAACGCCACAGCGGCGACATCGCGTGGCGCGGCGAGCCCTTCGCGCTGGCACCAGGATCGCCTATCGTCATCGACGTCGACGGTCATCCCGAGCTCGTGGTGTGGGGGCAGACCGAGCTGGCGGGTATGGATCCCCAGTCGGGCCGTATCCTCTGGCGTCACCCGCACGTCGCCCAACACGGGCTGAACATCAGTATGCCGATTTGGAGCGCGGGCAATCACCTCTTCGCGTCCTCGGCCTACGGGGGCGGCAGTCGCATGCTGCGGCTCGCGCGAGCGGCCAACCAGACGAAGCCGACCGAGCTCTGGGCGAACGGCCGGATGCGTCTGCACTTCGGGTCGTCGCTCGTGCTGGGCAACCTGATTCTGGGCTCGAGCGGAGATTTCGGACCGGCCTTCCTCGTGGCGCTGAACGCCGAGACGGGTGTCGAGCTGTGGCGCGAGCGGACGTTTGCTCGCGCCCAGCTGGTCGACGTCGGGGGCACTCTCGTTATCGTCGATGAAGATGGCGAAGTCGCCGTCGCGTCAGCGTCCGAGTCGGGGTTGCGCGTCCATGCGCGCAAGGCGCTGTTGACGGCGAACGCCTGGACGCCTCCGACGGTCGTCGGGAGCACCGTGTACTTGCGCGATCGAAAGGAGATCGTGTCGCTCGACTTGGGACGTTAGACTAGTCGCGAAAAGCCACTCGCGTGCGGAGGGCATCCAGCCGATCGACGTCGACTCCGGGGACGCCTCGAAGGGCCGCGAAGTCGGCAAACGGGCCGTGCTCGGTTCGATACGACACGATGGTGTCCGCGTCCTTCTTGGACACGCCGAGCGCGACGAGATCCTCAGCGTTCGCCGTGTTGACGTTGACGAGCCCGTGCCGCTCCGTGAGAAACGACAGAATGGCTTCGCTCTCCGCGGCCTCGAGCTGCGCGCCGTTGTTCACCATCTCCGCGAGCACGCCCTCCCAGCCTCGCTTGGTCCGAGGCGCGACGAGCGCCCGATCCGTGGTGTGACAGGTGCTGCACCGGTTCAAGAACGCGTCTTCGCCATTGACGGAACTGCTCGCCTGCTGCGAGCCAGACATGGCGTCGACCGACAAGCTGACGCTACACGCGAGAGCGAGGGCGAACGTGACGCGTTTCATCATTCGCATCTGCTGAGTCACTGTCGTTGACCGGCGCCTGGGGCTGTCGCAGCGGGAAGCGCAAGCGCCACGATCTCCACCGCATCACCCACTCGTGCGGCCACCGCGATGAACTGCCGTCCGGCCTTCGTGTAGGTCACCGGGAACCCGGTGGTCGGACCCGGCAGCGCGATCTCTGCGACGACGGCTCCGGTCTTTTTGTCCCAAGCGCGAAGCACTGGTGTGGCACCACCTTCGCCCCCGAAGAGCAACGTGCTGGTCACCAGCAGACCTGTGCCCACCGTCGGCGTTCCGGTGCTCGGAATCTCCACGCCCTGCAGCTTCGGATTCTTCCTGATCGCCTCAGGCGTGTTGCCATGGGGCACCATCCACAGGCGCTCTCCCGTCTTCAAATCGACGGCCGTGATACGCCCGTAGGGAGGCTTGAGCAGCGGAAGGCCGAAGACCGTGGTCGGTGGTCCACCGGGTTGACCGCGCGTATCGTGATAGAGGACGCCCGTGTTCGGCGAACCTTCGACGAGCCGCGCGCGAAACAGACTAGATTGGGTCGCGACGTAGAGGACGTCATCGACCGGATCGACGGCACCGCCCGGCCAATTGAGGGCTCCCCCTCCGGAAGGCGCGGTCAGCGTGCCCATCGTGCCGTCTGCCGCGTTGGCCAGCGATGACGGCGTGTAAAGCCGTCCGAGACGGAACTGACGCGCGACGCGCAGCGCCTCGGTCTTGATCTCTGGCGTGAAATCGACGAGGTCGTTCTCGGTCACGCCCTGGACATCGAGTCCGGCCGGCTTGGTTGGGAACGGCTGCGTGGGTGACGTCCACTCGCCCGGCACATCGGATCTCGGGACCGGCCGCTCCTCGATCGGCCAGACCGGCCTACCCGTCGCACGGTCCAGGACGAAGGCGAATCCCTGTTTGGTGAGTTGGACAACGGCTTTGATGGGGCGGCCGTCGACCGTGATGTCCGCGAGGATTGGCGCGGTCGGCGGGTCGTAATCCCAGATGTCGTGGTGGGTCATCTGGAAATGCCAGGCGCGCCTCCCAGTCTTCGCGTTGAGTGCCAGGATCGAGTTGGCAAAGAGGTTCGCGCCGGGCCGGTACCCGCCGTAGTAATCGCTCGTCGGGGACTCCGTCGCGACATAGAAGAGACCCAGCTCGGGATCCGCGGTGACCGGCGCCCAGAAGCCCGCGTTGCCGGTGTACAAGGTCGGCGACTCGCGGAGGCCGAACCGATCCTTCGCCCATGCGTTCAAACCGCCAGGCACCTCCCAGACCTTGGCATCGGCCGTGAGCCACGTCTCCGAACCCTGTTCGCCGGGGCGCGGGATGATGTGGAAGCGCCACAGTAACTTGCCCGTCCTCGTGTCGTAGGCGACGACGTCCCCGGGGATGTTCATGGGCCACTGTTCGTTGATGGAGGCGCCGGGGAGGTTCGGCGTCGAGCCCGTGTGCATCGAGATCGACGCAACCAGCACGTCACCCAAGATAGCTGGCGGAGAGGTATTGGCCACTCGGCCCTCACGAGGCAGTCCGGGCCGTTCGTTCCACCGGAGGTTCGCCGCGAGATCCACGACGCCGTCCTTGCCGAAGCTCGCCACCTGCCGTCCCGTCTTCGCGTCGAGCGCCACGAGCATGTAGCTGTTCATGACCACGAAAATGCGCTCGTCGCCCGCGCCATCGGTCCAGTATGTGACGCCGCGGCCCGAGCTTCTCGCGACCGGCTCGATGATGTCGAACCAACGCGTCAGCTCGCCCGTCGGGCGCCAGTGCCACAGCGTCTGCCCGGTCGCCGCATCGAGGGCGACGACGTCGCGGTGGATGCCGGCGGTGGTGTACATCACGCCGTTGACGATCAGGGGACTGACCTGCATCTGGGTCGCCGGCCGAGGACCAAAGTTCCGCGCCGACCAGCGCCAGGCCACGCGCAGATCGCGGACGTTGCTGGCAGTGATCTGATTCGCGGAAGAATACCGGGTCGCGCCCGCGTCACTCCCGAAGAACCGCCATTCCGTCTCGCTGCTGGGCGCGCTGGCGCCCGTCTGACCAGCCACGGTAGCCGAGATACCCCATACCGCGACGGCGACGACAGCGACGGCCGCGAGCACGTCGAGGAAGGCTCGTCGCCCTGGTCTCGTTTCTCCAAAGACGGACATTCTGGGCTCCTGTTTCGAAGGCTGATCCACTCGACCGACGGACCGAGTCGTGGCGGTGCCCCCTCGACACATCGATCGTCCCCTGGGCGACATCTCGTCCTTATATCAGTGGTGTCGCCCGCGAGCAACCGGAGATCGTATTCCGGCGAGGGCGCGGGCGCGTTTCAGCCGGAAGCGGAGGCTCTTAAACGTCTTCGAGCTCGTCCCGGAACACGTCGTTGACCGCGAGGTCGAAGCCGAGCGCAGGCAGGGCCACCGAATCTCCGGACCGGTAGTCGAGAGCGCTCCAGCCATCGGCTTGCCGGCTCACCAAGGTAATCCTGGGCCGCGGTCGTATGCCTCGGTTGAGTCGCTCGTGACTTCGACGAGCAGCGTCGGATCACCACCGAGACGTCTGGATACGTCGACAGGCCGGTCGCCGTGACACGCACCGGCAAGTCCGACGTGAATACGCGACAACCCACCGGAAGCCGATTTCGAAGAAGGCCGATCGTCGCGGCCGCCAACGCGGCGTGATCCGGAGTGCCACCGGCCATCGCGTGGATCTCACCGTCGAGATACTCGTGACGGACAGAGCTTTCTTCCTCGAGCGCCAGATAGGTCGCATAACTGTAGTGGACCTGGCGAGCGGGCGTCGTCATCGTGCCAGTGTAGCGCAAAGCATCTGTCGATTCCGTGTCGCGAGAGACGTCCTGCGCGCGACTTGTTGTTTGCCGGTCCGTCTCTACAGGCGTAACATCGCGGCACACGACGCGAACCGCCTATCATGCGTGACCGCACGCCTCGGGTTCCGAGGCACCGCGCGCTCCTGCATCGCGAACGGGAGCTATCACAACTCCGACGTGCGCTCGACGAGGCGCTTCGCGGACGCGGGCAGGTTGTGCTCACCGCCGGCGAGGCCGGCATCGGGAAGACGGCGCTCGCCCACGCATTCGCCGCCACGGCGAGTCGGCAAGGCGCGCGCGTCCTCTGGGGTCGAGCGGGCGACCGCGAAGGCTCGCCGCCATACTGGCCATGGGCCGAGGCACTCCGAGCGCTGGCTCACGAACTATCGGCCCACGCTGCAGGTGCAGATCTCGGGCCGGGTGTTCGTCACCTCGGTCTCATCCTGCCAGAGCTGCGAGAACGATTCCCCCTCAAGCGGTCATCCATCGCACACGACCAGTCCGTTCGTTTCCATGTGGCGGCTGCGGTGCGGGCGCTTCTCCACCGGGCCACTCAGCGGAGCACGATTCTCATCGTCCTCGAAGACCTCCATTGGGCCGACGAGGGCTCGTTGGTGCTCCTCGAGTTCCTCGCGCAGGACATTGGCGCACACGGGCTGCTCGTGCACGCCACGTATCGCGACGGGGAGGTCACGGCTCCACTCGCCCACACGCTGGCGGAGCTTGCGCGCGTGGGCGTCGAGCGGATCGGATTGAGCGGTCTCCCGCCGGAAGGGACCGCACGGTTGATGGCCCGCGTCCCCCGTCGTCGACTGACGGCCCACATCGTTCGACAGGTTCAGGCCAGAACAGACGGCAATCCGTTCTTCGTCACCGAGATCGCTCGGCTCGATACATCTGGGACGCTCGCCATTCCCGATAACGTGCGGGCAGCGATCTCGAGGCGTTTCAGCCGACTGTCGAAGCCCACGCGCTAGGCGCTCATCGTCGCCGCCGTCATCGGACGTGAGTTCGATTTCCCGCTGCTCGCGCGAGGCGAAGAGTGGTACCAGGTCAGGCACGCGCTGATCCGCGACGCGCTGTATGAGGGCCTGTCCACCAGTCGCAGAACGCGGTGGCACGCCGCGATTGCACGGGCACTCGAGATCCTGGTGCGTGACCGTCTCGATGGTCGCATTGCGGAGCTGGCGCAACACGCCGCCAGCGCCGGCACTCGCATCGAGGCGACGGTACTGGTCAAATACGCGTGCATGGCGGGTGAGCGCTTTCTGGCCGCACATGCGTTCGAGGAAGCGTTGGTCCAGTTCCAGCGCGCCTGGGACGCACGCAAGGCACTGCCACTCGATGCCGCCGCTACGGCGACCCTCGCCGGACTCGGATGCGCTCGGGCCGCCACTGCTGTCCGATGGAATCGGCAGCAGGCATGGGGCCTGCTTCGGCGTGCGGTGGAGTTCCACCTGCGAGCCGGAAACACGCCGCAGGCTATCGCCATCGCCAGCGCCAGCGATCCGCGCATCACGGTCGAAGGAACAACCGGCGTCGTTGCCGCGCTTCAGCAGATACGGGAGGTGGCGCGAGTCGAGTCGACAGAGGACGGCTGGTTGCTCGCGCGCCTGGGCGCCGCGACGTACTTCGAGACTGGGGACTATCGCGCCGCCCAAGCGGTATTCGCGCAGGCCCGCGCGGCTGCGGCCGTCACAGGCGAGGCCGGCCTCGCATTGCGCATGCTGGCCTACGAAACGTCGGTCGATCATTTCGACCTGCGATGGCCGGAGGTGCTCGTCAAAAGCCGGCGCGCCCGCGATCTCGCGCAGCGCGTCGACGACCTTCAGTCGGAGACGTACGCACGGTGCCGGGCGGCGTATGCGTTGATGATGACCGGGCGCACACGCGAGGCCGTGGCCGAATCGGAGGCGCATCTGGCGGTGGCGGAACGACTGAGGGACCGGGGTCTGCTCGCGGACGCCTTGTACATCAAGAGCGCGCTCGCGCAACTGCGCGGCGAGTGGCGCGAGGCGCGGGCGTACAACGATCGCGCCCTCGCCCAGTCGGCCCACCAGCTTCCCTCGTTCCACACGAGGGCGTTGCTGGAATACGAAACGGGCAATCGACAGGCCGGCGACACATATCTGAGCCGATTGTTGGCAGCCGAACGACGTGAACGCGCCGGTCCCTATCCCTTGGCTGGCATTTATGAGGCTCTGGCGTACTCTCAACTCCTTCGTTTGGGGAACGGCCACTCGACCTCAGGTGCTGCCCTGCGAGCGGCCCGTGCGGTGCTGGAGAGACGACCGCCATTCCCCCTCGCACAGGCGGCTGCTCGAATTGCGGGTTCCGTAAATTCTGACCGTTCCTTTTCCGGAAATGCTGGCCGCTCTGAGCTGACCCCTTCGGCGCAGACACTCGCTGCACCAAGCAGCGAGGGAAGGGC
>VFZL01000008.1 GCA_016871175.1 Acidimicrobiia bacterium
CTTGCCACAGAGCTCCGTGACCGGGATGCCCGCATCGGCCTCCCGTAGAAACCCGACAATCTTCGCTTCGGTGAACCGCTTCTTCATTGCCCGACCCTTTCGCTAGGCCGGACTCTAAACCGAAACGCTACTCAGAATGGGGGAGGGACGTCAGGACCACCCGAACATCGCGCGCATTCTCGACGGCGGAAATACAGACGATGGCCGGCCGTACTACGTCATGGAGTACATCGACAGCAAGCCGCTCCGTGACTACTGCACCCGAATCGACGCCGATGTTCCGACACGTCTCAAGCTGATTCTCGAGGTGTGCGATGCCCTCGAGCACATGCACGCCCAGGGCGTCGTGCATCGAGACATCAAGCCGGGCAACATCCTCGTGACGGCCGAGGGGCGCGTCAAGCTGCTCGACTTCGGCATCGCACGCACAGCCGCGACTGTGCTGGCCGGTCGCGAACCCCAGACGATCGTCGCTACACTGGGATATGCGAGCCCGGAGCAGATGGCGGGTGAAGACGCGGGGCGCGCATCGGATATCTACTCGTTGGGTGTCGTGCTCTACGAGCTGCTGACAGGCCGGCTGCCGTTCGTCGACGCCGAGGGCCGCCCGAGCCTTGGGGCGCAGATTGCCGCCGAAGCACCGAAGCCACCGAGCCAGGTCGTGCTGGGCGATGGCTCCAAGAAGACGACACGGCTCAAGAGCATTCGGCCTGATCTTGACCGTGTCGTGCAGAAGGTTCTCCAGCGTGAGCCGTTGCGCCGATACAAGACCGTCGCGCAGCTGGCCGACGACATTCGGCGGTACCTCGCAGGGCGGCCAATCGGCGTCTCGGAGAGCTCGTGGCACGCCTTCCGCCTCTGGGTGTCGCGCAATCCCATCCCCGTGGCGCTCGCCGCCCTCCTCGTCCTCTCGGCTGGCGCCGGCACGTGGCTCGTGGTCGGTAACCGGATGGAGCGGATCCGCCTCGAGGCCAAAGAAGGCGAAATCGAGCGGCTGGTCGCCCTGCTCAACCAGCGCGTGGACCGGTGGCGCGAAGGCGACCGCACGGTGCCCCAGGATGAGCGCGTCCAAGACGTGAAAACGGCCAGCGAGGTCGTCGCCTCTCCGGACTTGGCCGAGCTGTCGGCTCGGTCGTCAGACCCGCCCCGTCTGAAGAGGCTGATCGAGGGACTACGGCGCTTCCTGGACCGAGCCGAAGAAATGTCTACAGACGAGCCGTCACTAAGAAAGGAAATTGCGCTCGTCTACCGTCAGGTGGGTGACTTCGTGGCGGACTCCACCAAGCCGCTCGTCGCCGATCGCGTCCAGGCGACGCAGTCGTACAGGCGGGCGGCCACCGTGGCGGCCAGCGTCAGGGCGGCCGAGCCGGAGTGGGCAGGGGAGCAGATCGCGGCGTTGGGCCAGCGGTTGAGTGGGTTCGGAGAGGCGTTGCCGGACGACATCGCGCGCGGGCCTGAGCCGCCGGTCGCGACCCAAGCGCCTGTCGCGCCGGTGGAAGCCTCGCGTCGTGCGACGAGGCCACCTCCGAAAGACCCAACCCTGCCTCCACCCCCACCACCGGTCGCCCCGGCACGCTCGGAGGTGGACCCGCAGCGTTACGCGGAGTTGCGCGACCGGCTGCGTGGGACGTCGGCTACAGCCGGTCGCACTCGAAAGAACCTCGAGGACTTGGCCAAGAGGCTGGCCGCGCAGGGTCAGACCTTGCGGGGCGACCTCAGCGCTGGAATGAGCCAGGTCGAGGGACTGATCGATCAGGCGAGCAAGTCGCTGGAATCGGGAGATTTGGACGCCGTTGACGAGTTGCTGAGCCGCCTCAACTATGAGCTGGGACGCCTCGGGAGGGCGGTGGGAAGTTGAAGTGCCCAGGCGTGGACCTGAATAGATCTAGCCGCGAGTGACGCTTTATGTGCTGAGGGTTGACTTGGAGGGTGTGCGATGAAGACGGAGACACGGGCTCGACACAAGAATTCGCGGACAAGGTTCGTCACCATAGTCGTAGCTGGGTCTTCGAGCGGGTCGGCGCGGCGCCAGTCTCGAGGTCATCGTCTCGAGGTTCACAGACTGCGCCGGCCAGACTGGCCGCGACGCGCGGAGTGTGATCCATACGGCGCGTCGGCGGTCAATGCGTCATCCCGTAGATCAAGTAGTTCACGCCCAGTTTGTACGCTTCGTTGGTGTCGTCGAACGGGCGGAAGCCCCGGCCCGACCATTCCCAGTACTGGGAGATGTCGGTGTTGTAGTTGATGATGATCTGGAGCCGCTTCGTTCGATCGTTGTCTTCGTACACGCCGCGAAACACCGGCTTGCCGTAATTGTAGGCCTGCGGGAAGTTGTCGAGCGTCGTGATGTCGAAGAACGAATGGAAGATCGGATCCTCTGAATCCATCTCATAGATTCGGACGCCAGGCAGCAAGCGCTTGAGGTTCTCCTCGAATGGTTCCCAGCCGGCGCCGGGGATCCCGCGCCATCCCGTGGGCTTGAAGTCGTCGACGATGAGGAACCCGCCTTTTCCCAGGAAGGCGCGAAGCCCCGCCATCTCTGGCTCGCTCATCGTCCACCAACCGACTTCGATGATGTACGCGACCGGATACCTGAAGAGCTCCGGATCGTCGAGCGTCACGACGTTCGAGTTGTCTGGGTGCAGATCGAGAAGGCTCAAATCCTTCATGATCCGCATCAGGTTCTGCTCGGCGAGCGGATACCCGTGCACCCACGACGGCATGCCGCCCGCCCAGTGGCCCCCAGGCGCCGGGGTGTAGCGCACGCGTGCGAAGGTGAACCGACCGTCGTAGGCGATATTCTTCACCGAAGGATCCCACCCGTAGAAGAATCGCCGCCGTTGCGCGCTGGCGGTGATTGCCAGCCCCACGGCGAGGACGACGACAACCAGAACAACCGGACGCCGCACACGTGAATCGTCCGCTTCCTGGATGGGAAGGTCAAGCGCACGCGGCAACAGCGACGCTTCCGTCCGCCCATGGCGCCCATGCTCCCCCAGATTGGTTGGGGGCGGACCATGTTCCCGGTGCTGTCTGCCGACCTCTCGCTGGCCCGGCGACTGGAGCGCACCGAAGCCGACGGGTGCCGCCGATACATCGAGGCGCGTGCCCGCGTGCAGCCCGAGGTCGGTGCGTCTTGGATAGCGAGTGGCCCGTCGCAGGTCGCCCGTCACAGCTCGGGCGAGCGTGGGACGCGTCTACGCGTGACACGAACCGAGTGTCACCGCCGCATCGTGAACCCGGTAAGGATGCTGACGCGCGTGCCGGACCTCGATGGCACGACGGCGAAGTTCATCGGCACGTTCAGCGCGCCCGTCTTGAATGTCACACCCGCGGCCAGCGTGAGGCCCAGACCGGCCGGTGTCACGTTGGGTCCGATGCCGAATTCGGCTCCCTCGCGCGTTCGGAGCCCCACCAGCCAGTTGAGGCTCGGAATCGGCGTGCCCTGATCGAGGCCGCCTATCAGAGCCACCCATTCCGTCATCGCCGTGACGCCGCTGTCCTTCGTGAAGAACTGGCGTTCGAACTGCCATCCAAACTGTGAAATCATCGGCTCGACGGCCAAATTCTTCTGCAGCAGCTTCGCGCGAACGCCCTCGCTCAGCATGGTGAAACCGAAGCGCGGGCCGTCGAGGCTGATCGTCCGGACGGGAGGAGGCGCCTCCGTCCCGGATTGAGCGAACAGCGGCGTGGCCAGAAACGAGGATAAGACACCGATCACGGCAGACAGTGCGATACGCGTCATGCGCAACCTCCGATGACGACGGTATCGCTCGACGAATGAGGAGTCCTGATGGGCTCGCTGACAAGCACTGAAATGGTCTGGTAGGCCGGCACCGGCAGGTCGGCGGATACCTCGGCAGGCAGGCGGCGCCCAGCCCCGGCGAACCCCGTTACGCGGCGCGCGTGGCGAGACGCGTCAGCGCGGCGGCCCACGCGTCTGGCTGGGCATGCACGTGCAGGAGCGGTTCGACCGGGAGCAGCCACCCCGCTTGACCGGGGGGCGACGCGTCCAACGCCTGTTCGATGATCGCGGCCGCCTGACCCACGGCTCCGGAATCCATCAGCACGAGGGCGACGTCTACGGGCGAGCCCGTCCTGGCGTGCTCGGCGAGCCCAGGCAGCGCTTCGGCGGGCGCGCTCGATAGACCCGTAGGCGCTGCGCGCGCACGAGCGAGGCCGACCTGCGCGAACACGTGGCCCGGCGTGCGCGCGAGCGCTCGTTCGAACGCGGCCCCGGCATCCGACGGCCGACGCCGACGCAGATGCAGCGCGCCGATCGCGTACTCGACGTTGGCGCAGCACTCGCGCTCGTACAGGAGGCCCAGCCCTTCGGCCGCGAGCTCTCGTTCGAACTCGCGCATCGCCGTCTCGTCGTCGTCTCGCGCGAGGGCGAGGAGGCCCGACAGCCAGTGGAGCGCGACGGCGCCGAACCGCCCGGGCGTTTCTGACTGCCGGGCCTGAGCGGCGAGGCCCGTCCGGAGTTCTCGTTCCGCCTCCCCGAGCGCGTGCCGCGCCACGTGGACCGTCGCAGCCAGCCAGTGGGCCATCGGGAAGTCGGGCAGCAGTGCCAACGTTCGACTCGACGCCCGCAGCCGCTCCTTACCCCAACTGCCGTAGGACAGTCGGAGGCGATGACGCCAGTTGTCCGGTTCCAGCACGACAGCACGGCGGAGCGCGGCTCTTCCTTCCGCGTCGTGTCCGGTCCTGGCGAGCACGAACCCCAGCGTGGCCCACGCTTCACCGTACTCGGGATCCAGACGGCAGGCCTCTCGGGCGTGCTCGGCGGCCCGCACCAGTGCGTCGCGGTCGGGAGTGATATCCGCCCGCGTCATCTCGAACCGAAAGAGGCACGCGTTGGCGAGTCCGACGTGCGCGGCGGCCTGGTCAGGCGCGACCGCTAACACACGTTCGAACACTTCGTGCGCGTGCTGAATCTGCGTGCCCTGGGGCGTTTCCAGCGCGGCTCGCCCCTCAATCCACGCCCGATGCGGGGCCAGCAACGCGTCGAGGGCTTCGTCGGTTTCGCGTCGCTCGGTGCGCGTGACCTCAGCGATGAAGCGATACCCGCGACGCGGCAGCGTTTCGATGCAAGACGAGCCAATCAGCCGCCGCAACGCGGAGATGACCTGCTCCACGCTGTTGTTGGTGACCGCCACGTCGTCCCAGGCGGCGGCGATGAGCTGATCCTTCGTGAGGATTCGACCTGCCTGGGAGACCAGCGCATTCAGCAGATCGAAGTGCCGCGAGCCGATGGCCACCGGCTCGCCATCGCGGAACAGTTGCTTGCGCTTCGGATCGAGTTCCCACGCGACGAATGCGAATCCTGGCCGTGTCGCCACAAGGGGTGATTATCCAACGAGGCTTAGCGGACGATACGCAAGTTCTCGGGGGGACGTGGAGCAGCGACGCCGACGACTTTCAGAATAGCGCCTCGGCTGTAGGACACGAGGAACAGTTCACCGTCTGCGTCGAGTCCGAACGAGCTGATGTTGCCGAGGGGTTGTGCCGCGCCAAGGGTGCCAGTGTGCTCCTGCAGATCCTGCGCCTGGGCTGCGCCTGCGCCGGCCACGACCGCGAAGGACCAGACCCGTCCGCGGATGAAGTCCGCGAAGAAGTAGCGGCCACGAAAACGCGACGGCAGCCCATTCCCACGATACACGTATCCGCCGGTCACCGACTGCCCGATCGTGCGGGCGTATTCGTGGATGGGATCGATGAGCGGCGTGGAGGCCGGAGAACGCGACGTGACGTTGTCGTGCGCGCCCTCCCGATTGCGCCACCCGTAGTTCCGTCCGCCGGCGCCCGCTGGCTCGTAGTCGATCTATTCCCACGCACCCTGGCCGACGTCGCCGATGAAGAGCGCGCCCGTGCCACCGCGCGCCGGGTCGTCGAAGCTGTATCTCCAAGGGTTTCGTAGACCGAACGCCCAGATCTCGGGGCGCGTACCCGCGGGTCCGCCAGACAGAAAGGGGTTCGACGCGGGAACCGTGTAGCCTACCGGATGCTGATCTGGAACGTTGACGTCAACCCGCAACATCTTGCCAAGTAGCGTGCCCGGCGTCTGGGCTCTGTGGTCTGGATCGTTGCCCGAGCCGCCGTCACCGAGGCCGATGTACAGGTAGCCATCGGACCCGAATGCCAGGTCCCCGCCGTTGTGATTGGAAAACGGTTGATCAATCTGCGGGGGATTTCCCGCGCCGTTCCACCGCAGGTCGAACCTCGAGTTGGGATCAGCGACCAACGGATCGGCGGAGCGGCGAAAGCGCGCGACGATCGTGTGGCCCTGGGGATTGGTGAAGTTCACGAAGAAGCGGCCGCTCGACGGGTAGTCGGGCGCCAACGCCATACCGAGCAGGCCGCGCTCGCCACCAGCGGCGATGACGCCGCTCAAGTTCAGGCAATCGGTGCCGAGCACAGCACCATCGCGAACGACGCGAATCCGCCCACCCTGTTCGACGACGAACTGGACGGATCGACTGGTGGAGTCCTGCACCACGGCGACCGGGGAGGTGAAACCGGCCGCGTGCACCACCGTGTTGATTTCAGCCGGTGTCTGGCCGATGAGTATCAGTGTCGTGACGCACAGCCCAAGGGTCAGCGCGCCCAAGATCGCGACACGTCTCGGCATGAGTGTTCCTCTCGTGAAACCAGTGGGGCGCCACGGTGTCGTGAGATGGATTCTCCACGACGATGAGTGGATGGCGGGGAGGCCAACCTTATCTTGCCACGACGCGGCGACGGGTGGGCACGAGCAATCGCGGGTCAGGAGGCCTCGCCCTCGAGCGACCTCATCAAATGGCGATGAACGACCGGGGACGACCGACTGCGACGAGCGACCGCGGACCCAACCTCCGATCGTTAACGACTGACGGTCACGGTCACGTCCTCAGACGTGAAGAGACTACTGTCACTCGCGATGCCGCGCAGCACGTAAGTGCCCGGCTCCGAGAAGGTGACGGTGGCGGTCCAGCGGCCATCCGGCGGCGGCTCGGGAACGGCGTACGGCGGTGACCAGGGCGAGTTGGCGTAGGCGCGCGTGTCCATCCAGGTCTTCATCTGATCCGGCGTGAAGCTCACAGCGGACGCCTTCCCTCGGTAGACGCTCCACGAGAATCGCAGGCCGGGTCCACTAGAGGACACGGTCGAAACCGGCGGGGTGTAGACCGCGGCGGCGCTGTTGGGCGGGGCTGCCGGGGTGCTTCGTCGAGACGCCGCAGCTGCTGGGACGTCCTTGAGGGCGACTTTCAGCCCCGGCTGCGGTTTGCCGTCGCGACGCGCGGGAATGCCGTCGGGATCACCGGCGACAACGGACAGCGACAACGGGTGATTCACCTTGGCCTGTCGCGCTTTCTCGCCCTCGACTTTCAGCTCCGGGGCGAGGTTCGTGCGTAGCGCGTCCGCCAGGTTGCCGTTGTCACCGCCAACTTCCGTCGAGATGACCTGCGGGTCGATCTCGTAGTCGGTCTTGAGCGAGGCGTAGGCCTTGCGCGTGTGGCCGTTCGCCGTCAGCGTCCAGACCAGCTCCTTCTTCCCGAATTCTGCCGGCACTTGCACGGTGAAGAGGAACGGATTCCGACGCGGATAGAAGTGCGTTGGCTGACCGAGATCGGGATTGGGACCATCGAAGCTGTTGTGGGGCCCGATCGGAATATCGAGCTCTTCCAGCCAGTTCGAGTTCATGTAGCCGAAGTACAGGGTGAACGAGCCGTCTGCGTTCTTCATCCACCCTTCGTACGCCGGCTCGAGCGGCTGGCCCGAGGAGTACGAGAAGCGCGTCTGCGCCTGTGCCATGACGGCAGCGCACGCGATCACCAAAGCAGCGACGATCAGGCGAGTCGAGCGCGCGCCCATTCCGCCCAGCCTACGATAACGTCATTCCTGTCCGCCGCCTTGCTGCTGCGTCGTGCGCGTCGCGTCGGGCACCACGGGCGGAGCCCAGCAGAGAGGGCAGCCGATGTCGTAGTCGTTGCGGCTCTTCATCTTGGCGCGCCGGCTTGCCATCTCGGCCTGAAACTGCTCCTCGGTCAACGACACAGAATAGCCCAGGTCGATGAACATGTTCGCCACGGACCGGCGTCCTCCGCCAGCCCAGTTGCGTGGATCGGCTGGGTTCTTGTTGGCCGGCGTCGTGTCGAGCCACCCAATCAAGTGAAGGATGGTGCTCTTCGGCAGAAGCGGCGCCGCATCGTCTTGATAGATGTACTGCTTGACCCAGTTGTGGTCGTAGCCGGCACAGCTCAGCTGCTGGACGTTCATGCCCCAGATTGCTTCCAGGCACATGCGCACGCCAGGCGCGTGCAAGTGAGGCTCGAAGGCCAGGATCTTGGTGTGCTCCGAGAGCGTCGCGTACGCGTGGATCTCTTGTTCAGCCGTGTTTGGCTTGACGTCGAGGTCGGCCCCGTTTCCCAGACGAACGCTGGATGGCTTGTACAACGGCTGATAGCCCTTCGGGAAGAACCTGAAGCCGAATTCGAGGTGCGCACGAGTGTCTCGGCCGTTGGCGTGGATGTGCGACGCGTTGAAGTCGAGCACGGATTTGGCGGCGAGCAGGCGACCGGCTTCCTTGGCGAATTGATCAGGGTTGCGCCCGATCTCGTGGACGGGCCAGCTCGTGGTCCCCGATTGTCCCGGCACCCGGCTTTGATAGTTCATGTGGTGGAACACGTAACGGCCGCCGACGGTGTTCGCGCTCCGGTCGCGAGGAATGTCATTGGCTTCGCGAACCTCGATCGAGGCGACCCAGCGATCTTCGGTGAGGCCGGTGGGCACGACGCCTATCGACCCCCATTTGTCCGGCGTGGTGGCGGGGACGAAGATCTCTGGTGACTGCACGATCAGGTCCGGCGTGCCGAGCGTCCAGCCGTCCACTGAGGACGCGACGGTCTGGGCGGGTGGAAGGTCTGCCACATCACCGCGTGGCGCGCCACCATCGGCCCAGCGTGCGATCTTGCTGATCTCCTCGTTGGAGAGCGAGATGTCACTCTTGTATCGCTGGATGCCGATGTTCTTCTCGATGAACCACGGTGGCATCACACCCGCTCGCGGTCCCATGCCCGTGCGCGCCTTGATCGCGCGCGCGTACGGCCGCGCTTCCTCGTAGGTCCTGAGCGACATCGGCGCGCCGCCGTCGGGGTTGTGGCACTGTTGACAACTCCGCTGCAGGATGGGGGCGATGTCGCGCGTGAAGGTCACCTCCGGCCCGGACGCTTGCGCGAGGGTTGTCGCCGGCAGCGCCAGCCCGGCCCAGGTGAGCAGTGAGGTGACAGCCGCTATTCTAGCCGTAAGACGCATCCCTGGCCCTCCCGTGAGCATCTGCAACCGTACGCGATTCCCTTTAGACGGTCAACCACGTTGGTCAGAGTTGACCAGGTGCCGAGGCTTTCCCGAGCTCCTGAACATGACGCACGACCTCGTGAGCGACAACTGGGCCGCGGTGATGGCCAGTGACCAACGACCAACTTGGCATACTCCGCGCCAGGGGACGGCGACATGGCGCGAGCGGATGCGACGCGACGTCGGCTCGATTGGATCGGGCAGATCGGGGTGCTGATGGCGCCCGGGCTCTTGTTCGGAAGGCGGCAGGCCTTCCTGACCGCGCAACAGGCTCAGAGCACGTTCTGTGGGTGGCGAAGTGCGCGGCGGCTGAGACGCAACGAGAGCTACATCAACCCGGACCGCTTGACGGCGTGGTAGCGGTTGACCAGTTCGATTCCCAGGCGCTCTGGCACGGCATCCACCATCAGGGCATCGCGCGCCGCGAGGCGGTTGAACGCGTCTCGCCGCGCCTGCTCGTAAAGGTGCGCGCTGGCAACATCGATGGTCGCCTCGCCATCGGTGAGCGGGCGGTCGAGCAATTCCCCCACAATCCGCCCGCGCAGGCTGGCCACGAGTACCAGATGACGCGACCGCAGCAAGCGCAGGGCATGGGTCAGCTCCGCCGTGTCCTCATCCCGGAAGTTCGTGATGACGACCACGAGTGCCCGCTTGTGCTGGCGGGTCAGGAGCGTCCGAGCGGCCGACAAATAGTCGGAGTGCGTCAACGTGGGCTGGACGCTGTAAAGCTGCCCCATCAGGGCGTTGAGCGCATGCGCACCCTTAGTCGGCGGGAACGAGCGATCCTCGGCGGCGGGCGTGCCGAAGGTCATCGCGCCCACGGCGTCCCCCTGCTTCAGTGCGACATACGCGAGAAGCATGACGGCGTTCAGCACTTGATCGAAGTGTGTCGTGCCGATGCCGCCCGGCCGATCGTCGGGCCGCATGCGGTGACCACAATCGATGAGCAGCATCACGTATTGATCGCGTTCGTCCTGGAACTCTCGCACGATGAGTTTACCCACCTGCAAGGTCGCCTTCCAGTCGATGTGCGGTACGGCATCGCCGATGCGGTACTCCGAGAGCTGTGCGAAATCGGTCCCTTGTCCGCGCTGCTGATAGGTCTTGACGCCGATCTCCTGCAGGCGCCGATCGCCCGCGAGCCACGCATAACGCGCGACCTGCGCGAAGTCGGGAAAGACGCGACGCGTTTCTGTGAGCCCGAGTCGCGCCTGTATCTCCCACAGACGCCAGCGCGACCGTACACGAGCGGCCGCAGGCGCGAAGGTCACCTCTCCTCGGCTTGTCGGGGTGACCGTGTACGTGCTCGTCATCGCCATTCCCGGCTCGAGGTTCAGGGAGACCGGAAGCCCTTCCGTGACGAGCGACGGGTCCGCGTGATCGAAGAGCTCGAGGCGCCACGGCGAGGGCCCGCCGTGGGAGACACGCACCTGGATGGGTTGGCGTACCGGGTCGCCAGCGCAGACGGCAGCGCGCGCGTCAATGTCGGCGTGGCCCGACTCCATTCACGCACGGCGATCGCGTAGTCGACCATGGTGCAAGCCGCCAGCCCGGCAACCCAGATGATCGCCAGCGTCGTCGCGCCTGCCGTGGACAGGCCGCTTAGACGAGCGACGAGAATCGCGGCCGCGCTGAGAACCAGCGCTATCACGAGCGTGCGACTGGGTCTCGCAGGCAGAGCCCAGAACGGCGGCTACTCGCTGCGCAGCGCCTAGGGGCTCCGCAGCGCGAGCTCGACGGTGCAGACCACGAGCTACCAGCAGGGCAATACGGCCGGCTACAACGGTGTGGTGGACACCGACGTGCAGTTTCGCTACCCGACCCTCAGCGCGCCCAGCTCCCCCGAAATGGAAGTCGACAACGATTCGAGTCCCGACGACGGTTGGCGGTGGGCGCTGATCCGGTTCGACAACCTGTTCGGGCCTGGCGCGAACCAGATTCCGGTCGGATCGACCATCACGAGCGCGACGCTGACGATTCAGCACCGCGCGGACGGCAACTCGGGGGCGACCGCCAGCTTGCACCAGATGCTGGCGGATTGGAGCGGGCAGTCGACGTGGAACTCGCTCTCGACCTCGGGCGCGGGCATCCAGTTCGACAACGTCGAGGCGAAGAGCACGGCGGACGCGTCGGTGAGCAACCTCGCGACCACTGGCGCGAAGGTGTTCAGTGACAGCGCGCTGACCGCGGCGTTGCAAGCGTGGGCCAATGGCGCGCCGAACCGTGGCTGGGCCATCCGGCAGTCTCAGGACAACGGCTGGATCGTGCGGGCGTCGGAAGACGCGACGGTCGCGAACCGCCCGATGCTGACCATCAGTTACAAGGCGCCGGTCAACACGACCTCGCTGATCGGTGCGGGCGTCACGATTGCCGTCATCGACTCGGGTCTGTTCGAGGACGGCGCTGGCACGAGCCGCATCAAGACGACCCGCGACTTCACGTCGGGGCAGACGAATCCCGCGCACATCTCACCGGTTGACGCGTATGGTCACGGTACGCACATCGCGTCCCTCATGGGTGGCGACAAGACCGAAGTCGAGGGTGTGGCGCCGGGCGTGAAGTTCGTCAGCCTCCAGGTGCTGGATCAGAACGGCAAGGGAACCACGAGCCACGTGATCAACGCGATTCAGTGGGCGGTGGCGAACAAGACCACCTACGGCATCGACATCATCAACCTGTCGCTCGGTCATCCGATCTTCGAGCGTGCCGCGACCGACCCGCTCGTGCAGGCGGTTGAAGCCGCGGTGCGGTCCGGAATCACGATGGTCGTCGCGGCCGGCAACGTCGGGATGAACCAGCAGGGGCACGTCGGCTACGGCGGGATCACCTCGCCTGGCAACGCGCCATCGGCCATTACTGTCGGGTCACAGCGCACCAGGGGCACGACCACGCGTCAGGACGACCTGGTGTCGGACTTCAGCTCGTGTGGGCCCACCTGGTACGACGCGTTCGCCAAGCCTGATTTGGTCGCGCCGGGGCAGTACGTGCTCGGAGCGTCGACGACGTCGCAGTACCTGTATCAGCAGCTCCCGATGACACGCGGGCAGTCCTTTGGCGGCCGTGCGTATCTGAACCTGAGCGGTTCGAGCATGTCCGCGGGCGTTGTCAGCGGGACCGTGGCGCTCATGATCGAGCAGTCGAAGCTAACCTTCGGGGTACGCCCGACGAGCAACGCCATCAAGGCAATGCTGATGCGGAGCGCGATTCCCCTGACCGACGCGCAGGGCGTGCGCTACGACGTCTTGACGCAGGGCGCAGGCAGCTTGAACGCGCGCGCGGCGACGCAGCTCGCCGCGGCCCTGAATCCGACCGTGGTGCTCAACGCGAGCTGGGTCTACGCGTCGCTGCCGTCCTCCACGGTCATCGATGGCTAGACGATCTCGCTGAACGACAACGTCGTGTGGGGCACGAAGATCCTCTACGGCGGGTCGCTCGACACGCGCCTCTCGGCCTGGAACGACAACGTGGTCTGGGGCACGAACGACAACGTCGTATGGGGGACCAGCCTGCCGTCCTACACCTCGCAAGACAACGTCGTTTGGGGAGACCAACGCAGGTTGGACGGGCAATGTCGTGTGGGGCACGGGTCTGGTGAACGGCACCTCTATAGACAACGTCGTGTGGGGCACGCTGGACGACAACGTCGTGTGGGGTACCACGATCCTCTCGATCCCGCGTCCGTAAGGGGAGGTGACGACATGGAACAGATGCCGTATCAACCCCATCAGGAGGCCGTACAGAAGATCTTCCCGAGCGCTATCGCGTATACCGCGTCGGCGGAACCCGTGGCGACGACGACGACAGACTGGACGGCCAGTCTGCCGGTACTTCACGGGCAGTGCGTGACGCTGCGGGAGCTGAAACGCTCCGACGCGCCCTCGCTGCTCGCGCTGCTGACCACCGAGGAGGTCTCGCGGTTCATCTCGCCGCCCCCGACCACTCTGGTGGGGTTCGAGCAGTTCATCGAGTGGACGCATCGGCAGCGCACAGCCGGGCACTATGCGTGCTTCGCGGTTGTGCCCCAGGGCTCAGACGTCGCCGTCGGGATCTTCCAGGTCCGGTCGCTGGAGGCGAACTTCACGACCGCTGAGTGGGGCTTCGTGATTGGCTCCGCGTACTGGGGTCGAGGCCTCTTCGCCGAGGGGTCGGAGATGGTCCTGGAGTTCGCGTTCGAAACCGTGGGCGTCCACCGGTTGGAAGCGCGTGCGTCGGTCGAGAATGGGCGCGGGAATGGCGCGCTCAGAAAGGCGGGTGCGACACTCGAGGGTACGCTGCGGCAGTCGTTCCTGAAGGACGGCCGCTATCACGATCAGCACCTCTGGACGATCCTCGACTGCGACTGGCGCGCCGAGGGCGGCCGTCGTGCAGAGTTCCGTCTCGCGTCATCGCAGCACACCGCGCCGGAGGTCGCGATCACCATCCATTGATCATCATCATCCTTGATCATCATCAGCCTTGCACAGCAGGCCAACGGACGAACGGTCCGGCATCCCCCTGCCGGGCCGTTCGTCTTTTTCGGAGGTTGCCAAGACCAATGCCGGCGAGGCGCTGAGACCGAGAACGCCCGCGCCCCTCGCCGGGCCGTTCGTGTGCTGGCGTCCCCGCGGTCGGATCGCTATCATGTGGCGAGAGTCCGATCGAGAGGAGCGTCGTCATGCGTTCGCTACACGTCCTGATTCTTGCCTTCGTCTTCGCGGCTACCGCGTGCGGCGGCGGTGGTCCGGACGCGCAGAGCCTGCGCGATTCGTTCGCACAGCAACTTCAAGCCAACAAGTTCGTCACGAACTTCCAGCGAAGCGGCGACGAGATGACGTTCTCGGGTCCCAACCCCGACGGGGGCACGGCCAACTGGAAGGTCAGGATTGACTCGGCAGTGATCGAGCCGAACAGCAAGCCGGAACAACCGTACAAGGGGACGATCAAGTCGTCTTGGACCGCCGATGGTCAACCGGTCGTCCCGAAGGGAAGCGAATCGAACTTGCCGCTCGAGCTGATGTCCAACGGCCTTACTCAGGATTGCTGGGCGTTCTGGGAGCAGGGTCAGAATCGCTGGGGCTGGGAGTAGCCTCACCGCCCGGTCTGGTGGGGGAAACCGTCAGTGGTCCACTGTCACTCGAATCTCAGAGGCGAATAGCATCAGGCGGTCGTTGTCGACGGCCGCCCACTTCAGCAGCGTCGTCACGTCGGGCAGAACCCGCTGGTTCACCACCGCCTTGTCGTTGACCTCGACCGTGATCGGTTGCTGCAGATCGAACACGTCTGGAGAGACGAGCAGCGTGAATGCACGGACGCCGCTCGTCGTCGCGCGAACCAGGTTGCCGGATTTGACGAGATCGACTCGCCCGTTCGGACGGCGCCGCGGGAACATAGGGACCGTCTGACCGTACTGGCTCTTGCCGGTGAGCGTGCCCGTGAGCGCGATGCGCTCACCACCACGTTCCACGGTCAGTGCGAGCGACGTCGTTTGGCGGCAACACGTCTCGAGGACGGTGTCGAGCTCGGCTTCGGGTCCGATCGGTGTGCCGTTCACCTCTAAGAGCACATCTCGGTTCTTCAGTCCGAGTCGCGCGGCATCGGAGTCTGGCACGACACGCGTGCTCGTCGAGCCTGATGACAGCACACCAAAGGCGAGCGTGCGCGGTGTAGGAATCTGGTTCACATCAGGTCGGAGGGGAGCGGAGGGCGCGGTCGTGAGCTCATCGATCACGAGCCAATGTGCGCGATTGAACGGATCGTCGGGTCCGGTCTGCCATGACAGCGTGTCGGGGTAGGGCACGCGCGTGTGTTCCCGGGCGAACCGCTCGAAGTCCTCGCGCACGTCGGGCCACCACGCCGTGTTGTGTGCACCGTCGCGTGGCCGATAGTCCACTGTCACGCCGGCCCGCTGCAGATTCCGCATCACCGGAGCAATCGCCCGCGTCGGATACAGGAGGTCACGTCCTGTGTTGACGACGAAGAACGGTTTGTTCTTCAGGTTGTTGGGGTACAGGTCGTCAAGGTTGAACTGTCGGGCCGCCAGTTGCATGAGCGATCCGATGAGCGGGAGGAAGCTGGCGTACGGCGTCGTGTCGCGCATCGCGACGTAGTACGAGGCCGTGCCGCCATCCGATACACCTGAGACGACGACTCGGTTCTCGTCGACGTTGTACGCACGCTTGGTGCGATCCAGGATGGCGCGAAGATTCCGGAGCTGCTTGTCGCTCCACCACGGAACATCCAGCCACGACGTCGGGATGATGTAGATCTGCTCGCTCTCGGCGGGGCCGGCTAGTGCGCCGATCGCCCCGTTGCCTCGACGTCGATTGTCCTCGCCAGCGCCGACGCCACCGTGCAATTGAATCCGAACTTGATACCGGCGAGAGGGATCGTACGTGGGCGGAACGTCGAGCGAGTAGTAGAACTCTTCGCCTTCAGCGCGGCGTCTCTCGAGAACCACACCCGTCGGCACGTCGCGTGCATACGTGCGTCCCGCGCGGAGTCGGCGAAAGGCGTCGTCGAAGGTGACGCCGCTCTGGATGACTCGGCTCGCTGCGCCGCGCGCGCCGTCTGGGTCAGACGCACTCCACCACTGGTCGAACGCGGCATCTATTGCGGCTGCAGCGGCGCGACCCTGCGCTCCAGCGAGCGCCACCGAGGCGGCGAACAGGATGCTGAACGCAGTCAGACGCATGTGCGTGATCGGTTATCCGCCTGCCCTGATCGCCGGGAGCGCGCGAATGAGATCAGCGCGATGCGGTTCCTTCCAGGGTGGCAGCTTGAGCTCAGTGCCGAGCGCAGGAAGGGGCTCGTCCACGGTGAATCCGGGTCCGAGGGTCGCGACCTCAAAGAGGACTCCACCAGGCTCGCGAAAGTAGATCGAGGTGAAGTAGGTGCGATCGCGGATCTCCGTCACGCGATACCCTTGCGCGAGCAGCGTCTCACGCAGCGCCCGTTGACCCTCGATGCTGCCGATGCTCATGGCAACGTGATGTACGGTCCCGACGCCGTTCACGGCCTCGGGGCGGCCGGCGTCAGCCACGATGTCGATCGTCCGACCGGGGCCTCCGTGGCCGATGACCGTCCGCATGCGGTTGCCTTCCTGCGCCACCTTCCGCCAGCCGAGCTGCGCCATCAGCGCCAAGGTGGGCGCGGCCTCCCGAACAACGAGCGTGACGCTGTGCAGTCCGAGGGTCGCAGTGGCCATCGATGAATCGTAACCTCATCCAGATGCGTCGGGTGCAAGTGGCTGGGATCCGGTGACGGCTCAGCGGCGTGCTCGCGCTGTTGGCGCAGTCCGTTCTCCTCGTCCTTCGAGGCTGACACGAGGCGCCCCCGGGGCAACGTCGAACGGGCGCTAATATCCGAGCCGGATGCCGAACTGCAGCTGGCGCGGGAAGCCGCCGCCGCGCAACTGCGTGGGGACCAGGAAGTTTCCCGATCGCCGGTCGCCGGTCGGATTGCTGAAGTTCGCCCGTTTGGTGAGGTTGAACACCTCGGCAAACAGGTCCACCGTGCGCGTCCCGGTGCGCACCCGGTATCCCGCTCGGATGTCGACCTGGACGAAGCCCGGGCCGTACGCGCCATTTCGTCCGCCCTCATTCTCGACCGTGATGGCATTCGTGCCGTTGCCCACTGGGCCTACTTGTCCCCGTCGAGCAGGTTACCAAGGCCGCCGAGGAGGGACCCCTCTTCGCGTCCGCCGCCGATGCTTCGCGGGACGGCCGCCATGATGCGATTCGCGAGACGACTCAGCGGCAACGACTGCAGCCAGACACGGCCTGGACCGCGCAGCGTCGCGAAGAACAGCCCTTCACCACCGAACAGCGCGGACTTGATCTTCCCGACGTACTGAATGTCGTAGTTCACCGTCGGCTGAAAGCCGACAATGCATCCGGTGTCGACGCGGATGAGTTCGCCGGCGCCGAGGGTCCGCTCCTGTAGGGTGCCGCCCGCGTGGATGAACGCCCAACCATCGCCTTGCAGGCGTTGCATGATGAACCCTTCGCCGCCGAACAGACCAACGCCGAGCTTGCGCTGGAACGCGATGCCCACGCTCACACCTTTCGCGGCCGCGAGGAACGAGTCCTTTTGTGCAATGAGCTCGCCGCCAATCTCGGCGAGGTGGAGCGCGACGATCTTGCCGGGATACGGGGCACCGAAGGCGACCTTCTTCCGGTCAGGGCTGCGATTCTGGAACACCGTCATGAACAGCGACTCGCCCGTCAGGACGCGTTTGCCCGCCCCAATGAGCGCGCCAAGCAGACCACCCTGTTGCTGCTGAGACCCATCGCCGAAAATCGTCTCCATCTCGATCCCATCGTCCATGTACATCATGCCGCCGGCTTCGGCGATGGTGGCTTCGTTGGGATCCAGCTCGACTTCGACGAACTGCATGTCATCGCCGAAAATCCTGTACTCGATCTCGTGCATCACGGCCATAGACGACTCCTCGGTGAGCGGTCCGCCCCGCCCTTGAGCGATTGATATTCTGATACAGATACGCGGGACGAACCGAGCAGGTTCACTGACAAGGAAACCGAGCTGATGCGGCCGTGAGAAATCCTACGCGGTTCGCGAGGCGTTGGCGCCGGGGGATGAACAGTTCCGGTTGGCGGTCACCGGCTCGCCCGCGCGTCATCCCGCGCTCGGGGACGGCCCGTCGAGCAGGACGTGCGTGTACCCGTCCGACCCGGCAACAGGTGAGCACGACGGTCGGGCTTTACCAAGAGTGCGGGAGCGTCACACGAGGGATTGGACGTCTTCGAGGATGATCTCGAGCTCCGCCAGCGCGACTTCGCTCACGCCTAACGCCGCGGCTTCGGCCGACGCGGCGAGCACGATGCTCTCGTCGCGATCCAGGCCGATGCCCGTCTTGCGACAGGCGCAATTGGCCAAACGCACGATGAGCAGCGGCACGTTCGACGAGTCGATCTGTTCGTTGTGATGGTCCCGAACGATGATCTGATAGAGACTCGGCAAGTGCCACTCCTGCATGAGCCGATACCCCTGCTCGGCGTGCGCCTGCCTGAGAACCTCGCGCACCAACGGTAGCGGGCACGCCGCCGCGAGCGGATTCTTCTCCGCCATCCGATCGAGGACGTGCAGGATGAAAAGCTTGCCGACGTCGTGCAGCAGGCCGCCGATGAAGACCTCCTCGATCAGTTGCGGGAAGCGCAACCTCTTCGCGATCCACTCCGAGGCCAAGGCGCATGCCGACGCGTGCTGCCACAGGTCCTTCATCATGTCGTGGATACGGGGTGTGCGCGCTATGTAGCGATTCTTCTCCGTTGCCATGAAGGCGAGCGTGGTCACCTGCTTGAACCCGAGTCGCATGATGGCCGCGCGGATGCTGGTGATTTCGGACAAGCCGCCGAAGAACGCCGAGTTCGCCGCCCGCAGGACTTCAGCGGCCAGCGCAGGGTCCGAGTCGATGGCGTGTTGAATGGCGTTGAGATCGTACGTGTCCGAGTGCGACGCTTCCTGAAGCTGCTGCGCGACGTCGCTGAAGACCGGCAACGTGATCGCGTGCTTCGCGGCGAACTCTTTCAACTGCATCAGGAGTGGGCGCTTCCCGATTCATGATTTCACTCCCAACAGGCGTTGCAGCTCGACGAGCGGCCTCGGTGGGGACAGCCGTGGCAGCTCACGCACGATCTCCTCGAATGTCGTGGCTCCGGCGGCCGCCTTGACGATGCCCTCCTCCAGCAGCGTCACGAGGCCGCTCGTTTCGGTGCTGATCCGGCGGATTTCGAAAGAGGTCTTGCGGGCGATGACGGCGTCACGGACGCGCTCGTTCAACACCAGCAGCTCGAACACCGCGACGCGGCCCCTGTACCCGGTGTGCCGGCAGCTGGGGCAGCCGCGCCCGCGGCGGAACGTCAGGCCTCCCGCCTCGGTCGGCACGTACCCGAGTCGGCGCAGCTCGTGCGGCGTGAGCACGTGGTCCTCCGAGCAGTCGGCGCAGACGCGCCTCAGCAGCCGCTGCGCGATGATGCTGACGACCGTCGACGAGATGAGGAACGCTTCGATGTTCATGTTCATCAAGCGCACCAAACCGCCGATCGAATCCTCTGTATGGAAGGTGGTCAACACCTTGTGCCCCGTCAGCGCGGCGTGGATGGCGACCTCGGCCGAGAATTGATCGCGGATTTCACCGATGACGATGACATCCGGATCCTGCCGCATGATGTGCTTCAGTGTTTCCTCGTACGACAGGTGGATGTTGGGATTGATCGAGCACTGAGAGATGCCCTCGATGACGTACTCGACCGGGTCTTCGGCCGTAATGATGCTGGTGTTCGCGTCGTTCAAGTAGTTCACCGCGGCGTAGAGCGTCGTCGTTGTTCCCGAACCGGTGGGCCCGGTGATGATCACGACGCCGCTGGGTGCGTCGAGCGCGTCGCCCTGGAGGAACTCCAGTATCCGCGGCGCCATGCCGATGTCCTTGATGGTCTGCAGCGTTCCGCGGTTGTTGAGCAACCGCATGACGACCTTCTCGCCATGAATCGACACGTACACCGACACACGGATGTCAACCGTGCCCCGCTTGGCCTCGAAGAGAATCCGACCGTCCTGGTGGCGACGGCGCTCCGAGATGTCGGCGCCGCCCATGACCTTGATGCGGCTGATGATTGACGTGGCGAGGTCGAGCGGAAACTCCTTGTAAGGGAGCATCGCGCCATCGATCCGGAACCGGATTCGCAGGCGGTCGCGCATCGGCTCCAGGTGCACGTCGCTCGCCTGCTGGTCGATCGCGTCGAGGATGACTTGATTAACCGTGGCAACGATCGGGTTGTCGGCCACCGTGACGCGGCTCGACGGCGCCGCGAGCTGTTTCTCGGCGCGATCGATCGCCGCGGACACTTTGTGGCGGCTCGCGACGCCGATCCGAAGCTCCGCGCCGAGGTACTGGCGGGCCGCGTCGACGTTCACGCGATTCATGGGATCGGCGAACACGACGAGCACTCCGGTGGCATCGCGCTTGAGCGGCACGAACGCGTGCGTGCGGCAGTGGCGGAGCGGCACCTTGCGCAAGAGCGCGAGGTCGAGGTCGACCTCGTCGGGATCGATCGATAGAAATCCGCGCAGATCCGCCAGCACGGCGAACACGTCGTCGCGGCGAACGAACTGATGCTCGCTCAGAATCTCGACGAGCCGAGTGCCCGGTCGCTCCCGCTGCAGTGCGAGCGCGACTGTGAGGTCGTGGTCTTTCAGGTAGCCGAGCTCGACCAGGACCGAGCCGATGGGAAGCCGTGGCTGCCGCGCGCGGAGCGTCGCGCGCAACGCCGCCTCGTACACGAAGCCGAGCTCGATGAGGATCGACGACAGCGTCCGTGTGGGCCCCAGCTTCGCGTGCACCCGCTTGGCATGCTTGAGCTGCTCGGGCGTCAGCAGTCCCGCGCCCTCGAGCAGTGCGGCGATGTGGGCGCCAACCGCCTCGTCTGGCACCGTGGGGGACGCCTCAATTGGCTCCAGTCTGGCGGGCGCGGGTGGCGCAACGGTGTGGTCGAGCTCTGACATAGACATGCTGGAGAACCGGCGCCGTCACTCCAGTCTTCAACGACAGGCGTTCGCCCCTGCACGCCCTGGCACGCCAGCATCGCGGCGAGTGCCATGGTGTGACACGTTTTGGTCGGCAGGCCTCTAGAAAGTGTCTAGCGCGAGATCTGTTGCCGGATGAACGGAAGGAGCGCACGCAAGACGGCGTCCGGCTGTTCCTGTTGCACCCAATGGCCGGCGCCGTCTATCAGGTGCACGGCATCCAGACGCGTGCACGCCGTCTTCTGCATGCTCTCGAACGCACCTGGCGTCTGAAGGACTCCCCAGTCCGCCTTGCCGCCGATGAACGTCGACGGCACGTCCACCGTTCGACCGGAGAACAGCTGGAGCTCGCTGGTGTGTCGGTCCGTAAGCCGCACGCGATACCCATCGAGTCCGCCCTGGAATCCCGTGCGCCCGTACTCCTCGGCGTACACGCGGAGCTCGTCCTCGGTCAGCCAACGACAGGCTGCCACTTCGGTCGCCGACGGCATCGCCTCGGCTACCGTCTCCGGCATCGTCTTGTGGAGATTCATGACGTAGTAGGTCGGTAGCTTGGCGAACTCGCTGGCACTGGATGCTGTTAGGCGAAATGGGACGTTCGCCTTCCAGTCCGCGCTCTTCATGTGGTAGTAGGCGCGGAGGAACGCGTGCAACCCTTGAGGCGCGCGTAGCATGTCGTCGTTCGCCGCGCGCGTGGCGTAGTACACGCGGTACTGCTTGCGCGGCGGATTCAGTCTGGCGAGCGCCTCATCCAGCGTGCCAGAGGCATTCGATGGGCCCGCGCCCTCCCGAGGGGCCCGGACGATGTCGAACGGGAGCGGCGGGACGCCCGCGAACGGGGCGCTCATCATCACCAAGGCACGAAAGACGTCCGGTCGAGCGATCGGACACCACGGCGCAACGACCGATCCGAAATCGTGACCGACGACCGCGGCGACCGATCGATGGCCGAACGCCGAGACGAGCGCCAGCGCATCCCGGACGTAGTTCAGCAGACCGAAGGGCGAGAGGTCCGTGTCGTAGCGATGGTCCCATCCCGTCGTCCGCCCGTAGCCGCGCAGGTCGGGCGCGAGCACGTGGACGCCAACGTCGGCGAGCGAGCCGATGATCTTCCGCCAGCTGTAGGCCAGCTCCGGAAAGCCGTGGAGCAGCAACACACAGGGCTGGCGCGGATCGCCCGCTTCCAGCACGTGCACACGCAAACCGTTGATCCGGTCGACAAACCGGGACCGCACGCCGGGCGGCAGGACGGAAGGGGTCAGGGGGCCGGGCGACCATGCGGAGGCGGGCTGCGCCGCCGCGTGCGCGATCCGGGGACCACCTGCGACGGTCGATGCGAGCAGGAGTCCGAGTCTGGTCATCGCCTCTCGACGGGTGCCCACCACCATGTCCGAAGTGTAATCACGCGTGAGGGGCGCAGCAACGCCATGAGACCGAGAACGTCCGATGACGCCCGATATAACGCGACCGTGATTGGGGCGATGTCGGACACTATTTCGCCAAACGGTCGTGCCCCGGGGTCCACGCGGCGCTGAGCCCTGCGCCACCCCGATCGTGGCGGTGGAAGCGCGGTCAACCTCGGCCGGTGCGCCCCGTGATGACCGACTGCAGGGCAGAACCCCGTCGGCCTGGTCGACGCCTTATAATCGGGCATGGTCACCATGCGCGGTTGCGTCCGCTTCGTCATCACGTGTGCAGCCCTCTTCCTCCCGCAACCCGCCTGGCCCCAGGAACGGCCATTGCCGGACCCGGCGACGTTTTTCGCGAAGGTTCGCGAACGCCTTCAGCCGGACGAGGCGCGGCAGAGCGCCTACGTGTACACCGAAACAGCGCGCCGCACGTTACTGGATGGACGGGGCCGAACCCGGTCCGAAGTCGTACGCGTCTCCGAGAGCTACCCCGGGCTGGGGCCTATCGCCCGACGCTGGGATCGCCCGATCGTACGGGACGGCAAGCGCGTGTCTGAGGCGGAGATCAAGAAGCTTGACGCTGAACGATACAAGGAGGCCGAGAAGTACGCGCGCGACCTCAAGAACCCCGCGAAGGTCAGGGAGATGGCGCGTGAGCGCGACCGCGAATACGTCGAGGCCAAAGCGGCTGTGGACGATGCGCTCAACGTGCTGACCGTGACGATGGTGCGTCGCGAGTCGCTCCAGAACGTGGACGCCATTGTGCTGACCTTTACGCCGCGTGCGAATGTCTCCGCGCGCACCCGCGGCGGGCGTGCCGTCCAGGCGTTCAGTGGGACCGCATGGGTTGGCGAAGCGGACCACGAGCTGATGAAGGTCGAAGTCGAGGCCATCAAGCCGCTCCGTATCGGCCTTGGGCTGGTCGCAAGCCTCAGCAAAGGATCGAAAGCCTCGTTCGAACGACGACGTGTTGACGGCGACGAGTGGCTGCCCGCTCGCGCAACCTATGACATCGCCGGGCGCCTGCTCCTGTTCAAGGGACTCCGAGAGCGATCGTCGATCGAGTACACGGACTATCGCAAGTTCGGGGTGGACACGTCGGCAGTCGTGTCGCTGCCGCCTCAGTGAAGCCTGGTGGCTCGACGAGCCCGACCGTTCGCAGCGACCCCGTTATCACTTGCGCGCAGGGTACGCTTTCGAGAAGTTGTTGCGCGTGTTGCGAACCGTGAAGCTGCCGTCTTCGCGTGCCGCCACGCGCAGCTCGTAAGCGGGCGCGTGCTCCGCAGCTTCCGCGAGGTTCGCGATCAGGTCTTCGCGCACGTTCGAGTCCGGTCCGCCCGATGGCTCGCGCTCTTGAAACGCCGCGTTGCCGTCTCGTTGCACCGCGTAATGCAGCTGCCACAGATCTTCGAGTCCTGGTGAGTTCTTCACGGTCAGCCACGCCTCACGCGACGCTCCTTTGCGCGGCCCGTTGTTCATGAGCGCGACCCGCGGGCGAATCGCATGCACCAGGACCGGCGGGCCTGAGAGATTCAACCCGTGGTGCGTCGTCAAGTACACGTCGATCGGACCGATCACGTTGGTGGGACACGCCAGATCGCGTTCCTTGTTCCATGTGAGATCGCCAAGCGCGAGCATCCGGAATCGGCCCAACGCGACGACCACGCCGACCGAACGTGCGTTCTCGGAGAGATCTTCGGGTTGGGGCGTGAACGCGCCACAGAGAGCGTTGGGACCGCCGCCGGGGAGCGGCTTCTGCAGAGACGCGCCATCTGACGACAGGACGGTCACGTTCAATCCCTTGATGGGGACCGTGTCGCCAGGCTTCACCTGCAGATGGCGCCCCTTCGCGCGCTGTGCGAGATACCCCTGGAAGATCTCGTCACGTAGTTTAAAGGGGGAGCCGTCGTGGACCTCCGACCCATGATCGACGAACGCGCGAATGGGCACGCGCGCCGCGAGATCGGCGACGCCGCCGACATGATCGCCGTGGTAGTGCGAGATCACCAAGTAGTCGACCTGCGAGAGCCCGGCGGCTTTGACCGCTGCGGCAATGCGATCCGCATCGCGCGCGCCCGGGTTGCCCGCGTCGACGAGCAGCGATTCGCCGGAAGGGGACACGAAGAGCGTCGCACCCCCGCCTTCGACGTCGATCGAGTAGATGTCGAGCGTGGTCCGCTGTTGCGCTCGGAGCTGCGGCAGGGACACTCGGGTCGCGAGGGACGCGAAGGATGCCAGAACGACGAGCGCTGACAGCGCGAGCAGAGGTTTGCGCATGTGTGTGCTCCAGAGGTGCGAAGCCGGTAGCCGGCGACCGTGTCGGGCCGGAGCGTACACCATTCGATCGAACGAAGGGCCGCCTGTGCCCCACCCCTGCGGCTGAGTCGAATTCAGACCGGCGAGCTCAGCAGACGCCGTGACCTCGTGTGAACCCCCGAACCCCGGAACCCCTGCCCCCCGAACCCCTGAGCCCCTGAACGCTGAACCCTTTGAGCTCGATTCCTGGTCATCGGTGACCCGAACAAAGACTAATGGTTTCTTCTCCGATTTCAGGCACAATTTAAGGTGAAAGTGTCTCTGGCACCGGCGGCTGGTGCGGGACCCGGGGAGGCTGGATGGCCGAAAGGTTGTGGTCGGGCTGTCGACGACGTCGCGCTCTCGCGACCTCAGCGGTGCTGGGTGTCGCGTGGCTGCAGGCGTCGGCGGGCGTTGCGGCTCCGTCGCCGCAGAATAGTTCCCAGCGGCGTGCGGAGGGCGCACCGTCGGAGTCTGCGAGCGCACCGGGCGCGTCAAAAACCCCCGGGACTGGCGCGCAGCACGATGCCGGACTGCTGAAGCGCTACTGCATCACCTGTCACAACAACCGCCTCAAGACCGCCGAGTTGTCACTCGAGACGATCGATCCGGCCCACGTCGCGAAAGACGCCGCGACGTGGGAGAAGGTCCTCAAGAAGCTGCAGTCCGGCGCGATGCCCCCCATGGGACGTCCCCGGCCCGACGCCGCGGCGTACGCCAGCTTCGCGAGCTGGCTCACCGGCGAGCTGGACGGCGTCGCGCGAGCCAACCCGAAGCCTGGTCGACCGGCGACTTTTCATCGTTTGAATCGCGTCGAGTATCAGAACGCGGTGCGCGACATCCTTGGGTTGGAGCTCGACAGCAGTGCGCTGCTACCGGGTGACGACGCGGCGTTCGGGTTCGACAACATCGGCGACATGTTGACCGTGTCGCCGGACCTGCTCGATCGGTATTTGTCGGCGGCGAACAAGATCAGCCGTCTCGCCGTCGGCGATACGAGTGTGCAGCTCGGGTCGGCCATGTATCCGATTTCTCAGTACCTGCTGCAAGCCGACCGGATGAGCGAGGACCTCCCGTTTAGCTCCCGCGGGGGTGCGGCGATTCGGCACTACTTCCCGGCGGACGGCGAGTACACGTTGAAGGTCCGCTTTGCCGGCAACTCACCGATCGGTGCCTCCTCGATGCGCGAGCGGCCGCCACAAACGCTCGACGTGCGCATTGACGGTGACCGCGTCGCACAGCTGACGACGACGGGGCGTGACTTCGAACAGCCGGCCGATGTGGGTGCGGTCGAGACGAAGGTCATGGTCAAGGCCGGACCGCGCGTCGTCGGCGTGTCGTTCCCGAGAAGCACCGTGATGGCCGAGACGCGGTTCCCGCAGCTCTTCCCGTGGGGCAACAGCGCGGCCTTCGGCACCAATACCGGATCGGTGCGCTATCTGAACGTGTCGGGGGTCGAGGTCACCGGACCGCAGAATCCCCAGGGCCTGGGCGACACGCCGAGCCGCCAGCGGATCTTCACGTGCCGGCCGACGCAGACCAGCCAGGAAGCCGCCTGCGCAAAGAAGATACTCGGGGGACTGGCCCGTCGCGCCTACAGGCGTTCGGTCACGCCGGCCGACGTGCAGGTGTTGTTGGGGTTCTACGAGAAGGCGCGTGCCGAGCGCGGGTTCGACGGGGCCATGCAGGTCGCCGTCGAGCGGTTGCTCGTCGATCCCGATTTCCTCTTCCGCGTCGAGCGCGACCCCGTGCGGACTGCGCCGGGTTCGAATTATCGCGTCGACGACCTCGCATTGGCGTCGCGGCTTTCGTTCTTCCTGTGGAGCAGCGTGCCCGACGAAGAGCTGCTGCAGCTGGCGGAGAAGGGGACGCTGAAGCAGCCCGCGGTGCTCGAGGCGCAAGTCAAGCGGATGCTCGCCGATCAGCGCTCGAGCTCGCTGGTCACGAACTTTGCCGCGCAGTGGCTCTATCTGCGAAACATTCGCGGGGCAAACCCAGACTCGTATCAGTTCCCGGACTGGGACGACAACCTCCGCGTCGCCCTGGCACGCGAGACCGAGCTGTTCCTCGACTACCAGTTCCGAGCGGATCGCGGTGTTCCCGAGTTGCTGACGGCCGACTACACGTTCCTCAATCAGCGGCTCGCGAGGCACTACGGCATCCCGAACGTGTACGGCGAGCACTTCCGTCGAGTCCAGTTGAAGGGCGAGTACAACCGGGGCGGCCTGCTGGGTCACGGCAGCATTCAGCTGGTGACCTCGTTCGCCAACCGCACATCACCGGTGGTCCGCGGGAAGTGGCTGCTTGAGAACTTCCTGAACTACACGCCGCCTCCGCCGCCACCCGATGTACCGGACCTGCCGGCGGTGGGCAAGGATCAGGCGAAGCTCCCGCTGCGGCAGCGTGTGGAGAACCACCGGAAGAATCCGGTGTGCGCGGGCTGTCACAACGTGATGGATCCGCTCGGCTTCGCGCTCGAGAACTACGACGCCATCGGCCGCTACCGCGTCCGTGACGAGGGCAGCGTCATCGACAGCTCGGGCGCCACGCCGGATGGCACGAAGTTCGAAGGGCTCCATGGTCTGCGCAGCATCATGGAGAAGCGGCAGGTGGAGTTCGTAGCGACCGTCACCGAGAAGCTGCTCGTCTACGCCATCGGTCGCGGCGTGGAGTACTACGACCAGCCGGCTGTCCGCGCCATCGTCCGCGACGCGGCGGCGGACAACTACAGGTGGTCGTCGCTCATTCAGGGGATCGTCAAGGGCATACCGTTCCAGATGAAACAGGCCCGACTGCCGGAAGAGAAGGTGGCACAGTGATCATCACGAAGAAAGCGATTCCTCGGCGAACCGTCCTGCGCGGCCTCGGCACGACCCTTGCCCTGCCGCTCCTCGAGAGCATGGTGCCGGCGCTTTCAGCGATCGCCAAGACCGACGCGAAAGTGGCGCGCCGCTTCTCAGTGGTCTACGTCGCGCACGGCTACGCGCCTGGCTTCTGGACCCCCAAGGGCACCGGCGCGGACTACGAGCTGACGATGCCGCTCCAACCGCTGGCGAAGTTCAGGGATCGCATGCTGTTGTTGAGCGGCGTCGACAACACGGCCGCGCTCCAGCGACCCGGCGATCCGCGTGGCGGCCACGGGCGCATGGCGCCGGCGTTCATGTGCGGCGTGCACGCCAAGCCGACGCAGGGCGCGGATTTCCAGGCGGGCGTGTCGGTCGACCAAATCGCGGCGCAGCATCTCGGGAAGGAAACGCAGCTTCCGTCGCTGCAGCTCTCCCTCGAGCCCGTGGACTTCAGCGGCAGTTGCGACAGCGGCTACAGCTGCGTGTACACCAACACCCTCTGCTGGCGTGGACCCACGATGCCGCTGCCGATGGAGGACAATCCGCGGGCGGTGTTCGAGCGGCTGTTCGGTGACTCGGGCACGACCGAGGGGCGGCTCCGGGCCAAGCGGATCCGCGAGAAACGCAGCATCCTCGACTCGGTGCTCGACAAGGCGCGAACGCTCAGCGAGGGGACGTCGGCGAGCGATCGGCGGCTGTTCGACGAGTATCTGCAGTCCATTCGCGACGTCGAGCGGCGGCTCGAGACGGCAGAAGCGCAGAGCTCACGTGAGCTCCCGGTCGTCGCGCAGCCGGCCGCCGTGCCGCAGACCTTCCCCGAGTACGCGAAGCTCATGCTCGATTTGCAGATCCTCGCCTATCAGGCGGATCTCACGCGCGTGTCGACGTTCATGCTGGCGAAGGAGCTGAGCGGCCGTACCTATCCCGAGATCGGCGTCGCGGAAGGGCACCATGCGCTCTCGCACCACGGCGACATGGAAGACAAACTCTCCATGCTGACGAAGGTCAACGCGCACCACACGTCGATGCTGGCGTACTTCCTCGATCGCCTGCAGTCGATTCCCGACGGCGAGGGGACGCTCCTCGATCATTCGGTCGTCCTCTACGGTTCGGGCCACGGCGATCCGAACAAGCACGATCCGATCAACGTGCCACTCGCGATCTTTGGTGGCGATTTGATCAAGGGCGGTCGTCACGTACACCACGACCACCAGCACGTTGCCAACGTTCACCTGGCGCTGCTCCACACGTTGGGAGTGCCGGCAGAGAGTGTGGGTGACGGCAACGCGGCAATCTCGCTCACCTAGGCCCGGTCAGCCTGGTGGGGGAGGCAGGCCCGGTAAGCAAGGTCGGTCAGCGGGTGGGGGGCTAGCGATGTGTCTCGTCGTCCGGGCAGGGTTGGTGTTGGTCGTCGCGTTCGGCGCCTGTCTCGTGAGCGCGTCGCCCCTGGCCTGGGCCGCGGGCGGCGACCTGCGGGTCGTGAACGCCGCGAGGCGCGGCGACATCAAGGCGCTGCAGGAAGCGCTCCGCGCGAAAGCGGACGTCAACGCACCTCAACCCGACGGCGCCACCGCCATTCACTGGGCGGCTCACCGCGGCGACGCCTTGATGGCCGACGCCCTCATCAAGGCCGGCGCGAACGTCAACGCCACTGAAGAGGGTGGCGTGACGGCGCTCGCGCTCGCCGCCACCAACGGCGATGAGGCGATGGTGGACCGGTTGATCAAAGCCGGTGCGAAGTCGAACCTCGGTCGAGAAACGGCGGTGCTGGCGGCGGCGCGGACCGGGAGTGTGCCGGTGATGCGACTGCTGCTCGCGGCGGGCGGTGACCCGAACGCCAAAGAGCCGGTGCGGCACCAGACAGCCTTGATGTGGGCGGCGTCCGAGCGGCATCCGGAGACCGTGCGCCTCCTCATCGAGCAGGGCGCCGATGTCAAAGCTCGAACGCAGATGCAAGCGCCCGCGCCCGTTCAGAAGCCGGCCCCGACCCCAGTGTCGCCGCCGAGGGCACGCGAGGATCGCCCAGGTGCGCCGCCAGCCCAGTCCTCCGGCACCATGGCCCGCTCAGGCGCACCTGCGCCGAATGGAGCCAACGGCTATACCGCGCTCCTTTTCGCCGTTCGAGTCGGCGACATGGAGTCCGTGCGCGCGCTGCTCGACGTCGGTGCGGACGTCAACGAGACGGGCGCGGATGGGTTGAGCCCGTTGGTGCTCGCGACCGTCCGCGGACACACCAAGCTGGCGATCGCGCTCCTCGAGAAGGGTGCGAACGCCAAGGCCGACGCCGCAGGGTTCACCGCGCTCCACTGGGCAGCCGGATCCTGGGAAACGGAGCTCACGGTCACGTCGATCACGCCTGACCGAGAGGGTGAGGAGTGGGCCACCGTGGCCGGTCTGCGGGAAGGGCGGATGGATCTCGTGAAGGCGCTGCTCGCGCATGGTGCCGATCCCAATGCGCGCATCACGCGCACGCCGCCGCGCGTCGGCTCTTCGAAGAACCCACAGATGCCCGAGCTCGAGGGGGCTACGCCTTTCGTCGTTGCGGCGGTCGCCGGTCAAGTGGCCGTGATGAAGGAGTTAGTGGCGCGCGGAGCCGACGTCCACATCAAGACCAAGCAGGATGCCACGCCGCTGATGGCGGCCGCGGGGATGGGACGAGTCATCGGCGAGGTGCTCGTGCCTGAGCCTCCGACCCTTGAAGCCGCGAAGTACATCCTCTCCCTCGGCAGTCCAGAGATCAACGCGGTCGACGCCCTTGGCAACTCCGCGATGCACTACGCCGCCTTCATGCGGCGCGACACAATCGTGCAGCTGCTCACCGACAACGGAGCGAAGCTCGATGGCCGAAACAAGTGGGGCGAGACGCCGCTCTTCCTCGCGGAAGTCGTGATCCAGTTCGCCGGCGGTGGTCGCTACGAATCCGGTCCGACATCGACCGGCACTCTTCTCCGCAAGCTCGGCGCTCAGCCGTCGAAGCCGGACTACACGCTGCGGCCCTTCTACTGGCCCAATGTTCCACACGTGTAGTCAGGCGTTCGCGTCGTCATCAGTCCCCGCGCCTCACAATCTCGGCGCGTGCGTCGACACCGCGGGCCGCTAGCGCGCTGCTCGCGGCGGCCCTTCCTCGAGATCGACATCGTCGATCCCGACAACCTCGAAGCCCCCGCACCCGGAGATGCACGACTTTGCCGGGTCGGGCCCTCGCCCTTGTGCGAACGCGCGCTCGGCGGTGCGGGCGCCGGCGAGCATGGCGGGCATACCGTGATTCCCTTCGTGGCAACGCGGTTCCTTGTAGATCCGATTCGGCCCGTCGGGTTGCTTCCCGAGCTCCTGCTTAATCCGCCAGGGTTGCGTCCACGTGGTCGGATCCTCAACGGTTACCTCGTACTCAATCGTCTGCGCGTCAGTGCGTGTCCACCGCTCGACGAGGTGGAGGTTCTCCCGGGAGCCCTGGAAATCGGTCTTTGCGCTGAAGTTCGTCACGTCGACGACCAGCGTGTTGCCTTCCCAGCGTCCCCTGGAGTCACCCCACCAGAACCGTAGGTGTGCTGGGAGGTGTGGGCGAGCCGTGATCGGGATGATGCGCTGCCACCCTTGTCCCTGCCCCGTGTCGTAGAAGATCGACACGACACCCTTCGACTGCCCGATCTGGAGCACGAATCCCGCTGCGCCGGAGTAGTCGGGGAGCCGCGCCGACATGCAACGCTCCGACAGCCCGCGGTCCTCAGGTCCATCGGCACGGTTGATCGATCCGACGGGGTACATCGGCGGTGGCTCGTTGCGTCGCGGAGACGGCGGACCAAAGGTACCGCCCTGGCAACCCGCGATCTGCTTCTTGCACACGTCGGTGGCCTGAAGGAGTGCTTGCTCGTACTGACGCAGGGCCGCCCGTCTCGCCTGCGCTTCAGGTGTGAACGGCGGCACGCGACCGTTCGGCGGATCGACGATGAGGGATGTGCGCTTACCTGTGGGCTTGTGTGTCAGGAAGATCGTCGAGTTGTACGCGCCACCGACGTCCTGCTCGCTGCCTCGCTGGTGCGGGCGCTGGTCCTCGGAGAGGAGATTCATACGTGCGCGATCGAGTTGCGCGCGCTCTTCGTCCGAGAAGAACTCCTTGTCGGCAAACCTGGCGGACCGTTGCAGCGGTGTGTCGTAGGCGTTCGTGTAGATGCCTTGGAGATCAGGCTCGCCCCACGGCGTGCGGGCCCCTGGCGGTGCCTGACCGGCGACCTGGCCGCCTAGACCAACGAGAGCGCCCGCCACCGCGACGCTGACGGCGCACGCCACCCATCCGCGTGTTCGTCTGGTCATGCCACCCTCCGTTCTATTGTCCGCCCGTCAGGACGTCGGTTCCGCCCTCATTTCCGAAATCAGTCGCCGTGTCCTTGGTCGCTGGATCCGGTCCACGACCGCGCGCAAAGGCTTCTTCCTCGGCTCGAGTCCCACGGAGCAGGGCCGTCAGCCCGTAGTTGCCTTCATGGCACCGGGGCTCGTAGTAGATCCGGTTCGCGCGTTCATCCTGTTTGACCAGCTCCTGCCGCATGGTCCACGGTCGCGTCCAGGTGCTGTCGTCTTGAATCGTCAACTCGTACAGGATGGTGTTGGCGTCGCGTCTCGTCCAGCGCTCGGTGAGGCGCAGGTTCTCGCGCGCGTTCAGAAACCCTGACTTCGGCGAGAAGTTCGTGACGTCGACCACGAGCGTGTTGCCCTCCCACCGGCCGCGGGAGTCGCCGTAATGCACGCGGATACTCGGCGGCAGATGCGGGCGATCGCTGATCGGAATGACGCGCTGCCACCCTTGCCCCTGCCCCGTGTCGTAGAAGATCGCGACGGCGTCCGCGGACTGGACGATTCGCCGATACCCGCCGAAGTCCGGCAGCACGGCGCCCATGCAGCGTTCGGCCATGCTGCGATCCTCAGGGCCGTCGTTGCGGTTCGTGCGCCCGAGATTGTAGAAGGGCGGTCTCTCGTTACGGCGCGGAGACACCGGTCCGTACTGGCCGCCCGCACAGGCCGCCTCTTTGTTCTTGCAGGTCGCCGTTGGCTGGAGCAGCGCGAGCCTGAAGTCCCGCTCGGCCTTCGCGCGAGCCGTCGCATCGGCGATCAGCGGAGGTAGACGCCCATCCGACGGATCAACGACGAGCGACGTCCGCGGTCCCGTTGGCCGCACCGATTGGAAGACCGCGTTGTACGCGCCAGCCACATCACGCTCCGTTCCGCGCTCCACGCGCTGGTCGCGGCGAGGAAGGCTAGCGCGCTGCCGATCGATCTCTTCGCGCTCTTGCTCAGTGAACGTCTCCTTGCCCGCCCACTGAGGCGGCCGCTGCAGCGGTGTCTGATAGGGGTCGGTCCAGATGCCCTGCAGGTCGCGTTCGCTCGTGATCGCGTTGGCGTTCGTATCCGCTGCCGCGGCCGAGCTCGTCACTGCCGGAGCGCAACCGGCCACGCTTCCGGCGAGAGCCACGATCGCCCCAGCCACGCCGACTGCCGCGAGTCGTCCTCGCATGTCGCTCCTCCGTTCCTTCGCGGTCGCCCACGCCCGCCACTCACCCCGGGCCAGATCCGCCGCCTACCGGTCTAAACGCTGCCGAACCCAATGTCAAGCGTATCGGAGCCCCAACAGGCTACCACCTAAACCCGCGTCAGCCCTCGAGATATCCCTTTAAGGGCGCTCGGCGCTTGGGCCGACTCCCGGCGCTGGTGCGTGAAAATCGCGGCGCGGAGGGCGACCGACCCGCTGGGCGGACGAAAATAGGCTCAGCGCCCTGCGGCGGCGCTGTCAGGGGAGCGTCGATCGACGCCGCCCCAGAGCACGCCGTTGTCTCCAACCACGATGACCTGCGCAGTGCCTTGCCGATCGGTGTCGGCAATCGTGTGGCCGAGGGACTTGAGCGACGCGATGGTCTCCGGTGAGAACGCGAAGCGCTCCATCGTGATCTGGTTCGGGAGCCACTGATGGTGCATGCGGCCAGCCTCGACCGCTTCCTGCGCGTTCATGCCGAAGTCCACAACGTTCAGGATGGTCATGAGCACCGTGTTGATGATGGTCCGTCCGCCCGGCGACCCCGTCACCATGAAGAGCCGCCCGCCCTTCGCCAGGATCGTCGGCGACATGCTGGACAGCATCCGCTTCCCAGGTTGCGCAAGATTGGCCGGCGTGCCGATGAGCCCACGTTCGTCGGTCAAGCCGGGGCCCGCATTGAAATCGCCCATCTCGTTGTTCAGGAGGAACCCTGCACCAGGGACGACGACCTTCGACCCGTATGTGTCTTCAAGCGTATACGTCAGCGACACGGCGTTCCTCTGGGCGTCAACGACTGAGAGGTGCGTCGTTTCGACGGACTCGCTCGGCCAGGTGAACGACGTTGACGTGGATCCGGACGCGCGCTGCGGGTCGATCGTTTGCCGCAACCCGTCTGCGTACGGTCTGGACAACAGGCGCGCCAGCGGCATGTCGGGGACGAAGTCGGGATCGGCGAGATACCGCGCGCGGTCGGCAAACACGCGGCGCATCGATTCGGCGATGAGGTGCAGGTTCTTCGATGAACCGAATCCGTGGCTCTTGAGGTCGAATCCCTCGAGCACATTCAGCAGCATCTGCACCGCCACTCCACCCGATGAGGGCGGCGGCATGCCGATCACTTCGATGCCACGATAGGTGCCCGTGATCGGCGCGCGCTCGACGGGACGGTAGGCTCTCAGGTCCGCTCTCGTGATGAGGCCATCGTGCGCGCTCATCTCCTGCTCGATGAGTCGAGCGGTCTCGCCTTCGTAAAAGCCCTTCGGGCCGTGATCGGCGATGCGCTGCAGCGTGCGCGCGAGATCGGGCTGGCGAAGAACGTCACCGACCTCATAGGGCCGACCGCTCTTCGAAAACTGCGCGAGCGACGCCGGGTGCTTCGAGAAGGACGGCAGCGTCCGCTCGAGCGATTGCGCAAGCCCATCGGAGACGACGAATCCATCGCGCGCCAGCGCCACTGCGGGTGCCACGAGCGCCTTCCAGGCCTTTGAGCCAAGGGCCTTCCAGGCCATGTGGAGTCCGGCGACGGTTCCCGGTACGCCGACCGCCCGGTGGCTGTTGTGATGCAACTCGGCGTCGTATTCGCCGTTCCGCAACCACATCGTGGGACTCGCGCCCGCCGGAGCCGTCTCTCTGAAGTCGAACGTCGTTGCGGCGCCGCTGGTCCGTCGGAAGACGAGGAACCCACCGCCGCCGATGTTGCCCGCCGCCGGGTAGGTCACTGCCAGTGCGAAGGCTGTCGCCACCGCCGCATCGACGGCATTCCCGCCGTCGCGCATGACGCGCCAACCCACCGCAGAAGCCGTGTCGCTCGCCGAGACGACCAGCGCCTGCCTCGCTCGGAACGGCGCTCCTGCCGCGGTGAGCTCCTCGACCCACGGCACCGGGAGCGTCGACAGGTATCCGATGGCGATGGCCAGGCGTAGGAGGAGCAGACGCCGACCGTTCATGTGCATCATCGGGAGGATACTAAAGCTCGACTGTCCCCTCATCTAATTCAACATGGATGTCGAGCCTAACCGGATTCTATCGTCGTGGCCTCGACGTGCGGAACTGGCCGCAGATCTATCCAATCGGGTTCCTCCCGGAGATCCAGCGACCGTGCTCGACGCCTCAAGCGCGGCGGGCGTGCGAGGCACCGCGGGTGGCTGGAACTACGACGCGAGCGGTCAGTACGGTTACAACTCCTTCGACTTCACGATTGGCAACACGCTGAACGTGTCCCTTGGTCCGCGCGTGCCGCCGAACAAGACCACGTTCGACGCGGGGGAGTTGGTGCTGAATCAGTTCGTGGGGAACCTCGATCTGAGCCGCGCAGTTCGGATGGGCGGGTTCGCCGGCCCGTTGAACGTCGCGTTCGGCACGGAGGTCCGCCGCGAAGGGTATCGCCTTCGGGCCGGTGAACCGGACTCGTACAGGCGATGGCGGGTCGCCGAACCAAGCTGGCGGCCGGGCGGCGGTTGGCGCCCAGGTGTTTCCGGGATTCCGTCCCTCTAACGAAGTGGACGCGGCGCGCCGAAGCATCGCCGGATACGCGGACGTTGAATGGGATCTCGCCGCGTGGTTCCGACTTGGCGTCGCGGGTCGCGCTGAGCGCTACAGCGACTTCGGGAGCACCGCGAACGGCAAGTTGACGGTGCGCGTCGCGCAAGATCCGCGGGTAGTCGTCCGTGGCACCGTGAGCACCGGATTTCGCGCGCCGTCGCTGGGACGCAACGCGACCGTCAACTCGTTCAACGGCATCCGGACGTTCCCGAGTCACTCGCCGTTTGGTTTCAACGGACGTGCGCTCGTCGTTCGCGTCGGTCGTACCTTCTAGAACTCGGCTCCCTGCTGTCGCTGCCCGCAGGCGCCTCGCGGGCCAGGCGACCTGGTGAGGGCTATGGTGTGCCGCCGGTGACGACCGCCGGCTCGACGTCGCGCTGGCGCTCCTGCACCGTGCCCGGGATGCCGAGGCTCGTGTTCGCGCCGAGCTTGCGGAGCAGTTCGGCGGTCTCGGGCCAGTCCTGGAACTGAAACGACTGTTTGGCGCCTTCGGCGAGGCGGAACGCGGTGCGCCCGCGGAAGTCACGCGCGTCGATGTGCGCGCCGTGTTGGACCAGATACTCGACGACCTCGTTCAACCCGCGCATCGCGGCACCGTGGAGCGCCGTGAAGTCTGCCTCGTTGATGGCGTTCACCTCCGCGCCGGCCTCGACCAACGTCTTGACGGCTTGCTCCGCGCTGATCGACCGATCGCCACGAGGCTTCCGCGGCTGATACGTCGAGTGGCCAATCCCGGCCGCCGCCATCAACGGTGTTGTCCCATCATCGCTGGTGATGCGATGGTCGGCTCCGCCGTCGAGGAGCGCCTTGATGATCTCGTTGGCGGTGTCGCCGCCGCCTTCGATGGTGCCGAAGGTGGTCGCACCGCCATTGGCGGCGAAGGCGGCCACCCAGAGCGGTGTCGCGCCCCGCATGTCCCCTGTGCCGACGGCGAAGGGCTCGAACGCACCCTTCGTGGGGTACGCGAGGTAGTTCTGCGCAACGGCGCTCGTCGTGATGCGCGCGTTGGGATCGGCGCCGCGCGTCAGCAGCGCCTTGACGACCCGGAGCCGCGCCTGCGGCGTGAGATCCGCAAGCACGCGCGAGCGGTCGATGCTCCGGACGCGGAGCCAATCGCGCAACCACAGCTCGAGGTTCCCGGCAGCCGCGTGCAGCGCGCGGACGCCGTAGAGCTTGCCGTTCGGGTCCGCACCACGCTCCAGCAGGAACATCGCCATCTCTTCGCGCCCGCTGATGATTGAGAGGGGCAGCGCGTGGGTGCCGTCGCTGCCGGTCTCGTTCACATCGACGCCGGCGGCCAGCAGCACCTTGGCGGTTTCGATGTCACCGTTGCGCGCAGCGTGGAGGAGTGGCGTGAAGCCGCGCTTGGAGCCGGCACGTAGGTCCGCCCGGTTCTCGACCAGCGTGCGCACGATGTCCACGTGGCCTTCGGCCGTGGCCCACATCAGCGCGTTCTGTTGTGTCTCCTTGACGACGGCGTTGACCTGCGCGCCCTTGGCGACGAGCGCCTTCACCGCGCCCACGTTGCCGGACCGGGCGGCGATCATCAGAGGAGTCACCCCGCTGGATTGCGAGGCGTTCACGTTCGCACCGGCCCCGAGCAGGCGATCGACCAGTTCGGCGTTCCCGTTCTCGCACGCGCGCATGAGCGGCGTCACGCCGTGGTCGTCAGCGGCATCCACCTTGGCGCCCGCACGCAGCAGGCGGTCGACCAGGTCGAGGTCGTTCCAGTGCGCGGCCCAGAGCAATGCGGTCACACCGTCAGCGCGCGCGGCGTTCACGTCGACTTTCTGCTTCAGCAGCGCGAGGACTGCCGTCCTGTTGCGCGAGGCGGCGGCTTCGACGAGCCGCAGGTCGGGGCCAGCGGCGGCCGCCGTGCCCCGTGCAACCACCAGCGATGCCAGCAACAGTCCCGCGACGACACCACTCACTTCTCGAATGTTCGTGAGCACGGATGATTCTCCTCGCTGATTCGCCCGCAGGGCCAAATTCTTCGGTTGGCATGATAGCGACCCCTGTGCCTCGCGTCGACTGGTTTCCGCGCGCACGCCACTGGATCGGCTCGACCATGGCGCTCTCCGCCCGTCCGTCGGAGGCACGGGATTTATGTTGCATCGGGGCGGTCGCCTGCCTACCATCGAAACGGCCGGAGGGCACGCCGGCCCCGTCGATATTCGTCCGCATCAGGAGCGATGACGATGTGCAGGCTGTTCCGTTCATGTGGGATGTTTGGCGCGGTGAGCCTCGCGTGGGTGGTCGTAGCCGTCTGGCACCCTGCCCCCGCCCATGCGCAAGCGCCCGCGTCCAAGGGCGCCGAATCGACCGTGGCGCCGTCCCGCGGGCTCCTTGATCAGTACTGCGTGACCTGCCACAACGGCCGCTTGAAGACGGCCGGCCTCACGCTCGAGAACCTTGACGTCGCCGATGTCGCCGGCAACGCGGCGACGCTGGAAAAGGTCGCGCGAAAGTTGCGGACCGGTCAGATGCCGCCGGAGGGCCGTCCGCGACCAGAGCCGGCGACTTCCGCCACGTTCGTCTCGACGCTGGAGACCGCGCTCGATCGCAGCGCCGCTGCGTCACCCAATCCAGGGCGTGTCGTCGTGCGCCGCTTGAATCGCGCCGAGTATGTGAACGCGATTCGCGATCTCCTCGCGCTGCAGATCGACGGGCCGTCCCACCTCCCGGTCGACAACTCGGGCTTCGGGTTCGACAACATCGCCGACGTGTTGACGATCGCGCCGGGCCTGATGGCGCGCTACATGTCGGCGGCGACGAAGATCAGTCGGCTGGCCATCGGCAGCCCAGACATTCGATCGGTCATTCAGGTCTATCGCGCCTCCGAGTTCGCGAGGCAAGACGGGCGCATGCATGAGGATCTGCCATTCGCGTCCCACGGCGGCCTTGCGGTCCGACATCCCTTCCCACTCGACGGCGAGTACGCGGTCAAGCTCCGGCTGCAGCGCAACTCGGTTGGCGACACGATTCGCGGCATCGACGACGAGCAAGAAATCGAGGTCCGGCTGGACCACGGGCTCGTGAAGTGGTTCAGGGTCGGGGGCGCGTTCAAGGGTCCTGACCCGGGCGTGCTCATCGCGATCCCTGAAGACGATGTCGAAGCGAAGAAGCTTCACACGTATCGACTGAGCGCCGACAAGGATCTCGAGTTCCGCTTGCCGGTGAAGGCCGGAACGCGCTTGATCGGGGCGGCGTTCACCAATCGATCCGCGTCGGCGTGGGAAGGCGTGCCGCTGCGACCGCGGTCGATCAAGAGCGCGGTCTTCAGTGACGACATGGGCGATCCCGGCATCGATTCCATCGAGATCTCTGGGCCGTTCGACGCGCGTCCGGCGAGCGAGACGCCGAGCCGTCAGCGGATCTTCAGCTGTCGTCCAAGCGGCGCGCGTGACGACGAGGCGTGCGCCTCGCGTATCCTCACGGGGTTGACCAGGCGCGCGTATCGTCGCCCGGTCGCGGATGCGGATATCGCCCCATTGATGAACCTGTATCGCGCGGGGCGCAAGGCCAAGGACTTCGAGGCGGGCATCGAGCGTGCGCTGGAAGCCATGTTGTCCTCGCCAGCCTTCCTCTTCCGCATCGAGCACGACCCGGACAACGTGAAGCCCGGGTCCATCTACCGCGTGAGCGATTTGGAGCTGGCGTCTCGGCTGGCGTTCTTCCTGTGGCGCAGCATTCCCGACGATGAGCTGCTCGAGGTGGCCGCGAAAGGGCGGCTCAAAGACGCCGTGCTCGCGCAACAGGTCCAGCGCATGATGGCCGACGCGCGCGCGAGCCGCTGGATGACCGACTTCATGGGGCAGTGGCTCCTCGTCCGGAACACCCAGTCGGTGGAACCGGATCCCGCTCGCTTCCCGGACTTCGACGACACACTGCGCGATGCGATGGCGAAGGAGACCGAGCTCTTCTTCGAGAGTCAGGTACGCGACGATCGCAGCGTCCTCGATCTGCTGAGGGCCGACTACACGTTCCTGAACGATCGGCTGGCGGTGCACTACGGCGTACCGAAGGTGTACGGCAGCCACTTCCGTCGCGTGCCGATCGCGGACCCTGCGCGGCGAGGTCTGCTCGGGCACGCGAGCATTCTGACGGTGACGTCCTACGCGGATCGCACCTCCGTCGTGTTGCGCGGTAAGTGGGTGCTCGAGACGATGCTCGGCGCGCCGCCGCCACCCCCGCCGCCGAACGTGCCGCCGCTCAAGCAGAACGACGGCAAGAGCAAACCGACGTCGCTGCGTGAGCGGATGGAGCAGCATCGCAGCAATCCCGTGTGCGCGAGCTGTCACGCGCGCATGGATCCGCTCGGGTTCGCGCTCGAGAACTTCGACCCGACGGGTCGCTGGCGGAAGGACGACAGCGGCGCCGCGATCAACGCGTCGATTACGCTGGACGGCAAGGCCGTCGACGGACCCGAGCACTTCCGCGAGGCACTCCTCGGCCGCGGCGATCAGATGGTGAGCACCGTCACGGAGAAGCTCTTGACCTATGCGCTCGGCCGCGGCGTCGACTACTACGACGCGCCGACGGTCCGTCAGCTGGTGCGGGACCTGTCCAAGCAGGATCACAAGTGGTCCGCGCTGGTCCTCGGGATCGTCAATAGCTTGCCGTTCCAGATGCGGCGCGCACCCGACAGTGCCGCGCCGGCTGCGCAGACCGTGGCCCAGCAACAGTAGCCAGAGATAGCGAGAGACATCATGTTCATCACCAAAACGCACATCTCACGGCGCGCCGTGCTCCGCGGTCTCGGCGTCTCGATATCGCTGCCGCTGCTCGACGCGATGGTGCCGGCGTTGACGGCCCAGGGCAAGACCGCCGCGGCGCCCGTCAAGCGGTTCGGCGTGTTCTACGTCCCCAACGGCATGGCGATGGGCTACTGGTTCCCGAAGACGGTTGGCCCGGTCGCGGAGCTGCCGCCGACGCTGCAGTCGCTCCAAAAGTTCAAGGAGAACGTGCTGCTCATCGGCGGCCTTGCCGACGAGGCCGCCAACCTGACGACGCGCGCCGGCGACCACGCGCGCTCGGCCGGGACGTTTCTGACCTGCGTGCCGTTCAAGGCGATCTCTGATTCGAACGTCATCGTGTCGGTGACGATGGACCAGATTGCGGCGAAGCAGCTGGCCAAGGAGACGCAGATCGCGTCCCTGGAGTTGGCGCTCGAGAGCACGGTGATGCTCGGCGCGTGCGACGGCGCGAGCTGCGCGTTGACCAACACGATCTCCTGGAGCACGGAGACGACCCCGAATCCGTGCGAGAACGATCCGCGTGCCGTGTTCGAGCGGTTGTTCGGCGCGTCAGGCAGCACGGATCCTGCCGCGCGGCTCGCTCGGTTGGAGCGCGACCAGAGCGTGCTCGATTTCGTGACGGCCGAAGTGGCGCGGTTCAACCGTCGGCTGGGTCCGGCCGACCGCGCGAAGTTCTCCGAGTATCTCGATTCGGTGCGCGACATCGAACGGCGCATCCAGAAGGCCGAGGAGCAGAACGCCAACGAGCTGCCGCTGGTCGACCAGCCGATGGGCATTCCGACCGACTATGCGGAGCACGCGAAGCTGATGATGGACCTGCTCGCGATGGCGTACCAGACCGATCTCACGCGCATCAGCACGTTCATGTTGGCGCGCGAGGTCAGCAGCCGCGCGTATCCGGAGGTCGGCGTGTCGGATTCACATCATCCGCTGTCGCACCATCAGGATGAACAGGCGAAGCTCGAGCGGCTGCACAAGATCAACGAGTATCACTTCCGGCAGTTCGCGCATCTGGTCCAGAAGCTCGCCTCCACGCCCGAAGGCGACGGCACGATGCTGGACAACACGCTGTTCCTGTACGGCACCGGCATCAGCGACAGCAACACGCACTTCCACGATGACCTGCCGATCGCGCTGATCGGCGGCAAGAAGGCAGGCATCAAGGGCGGTCGGTACATCCGGAACGAGAAGGGCACTCCGCTCGCGAACCTGCACCGCACGGTGCTGGAGATGCTCGGCACGCCGGTCGAGACGTTCGGCGACAGTACCGGCACGCTGAAGACCTTGACGATGTAGGCGGCTACTCTTTCAGCACCGTCGTTGGAGCGGTCTTCGCGACCAAGGGGCTCTGGCTCGCCGGCGAGCCAAGCGCGTGCTCAGGCCTCCAGCACGAGGCAGGGGCGGGCCCAGACGTACCGACAGTTCGGGACAGAGCCGCCACCGGGCATCTCCACGTCGGCGACGCCGGCGTTGGCCGCGCCCAGGCGCTCGTAGAAGGCGCGCGCCGGCGTGTTCGTCTCCAAGACCCAGAGCCAGACACCCCGCTCGGGCCGCTCGTGGCACAGCCACGCAGCAGCCTCGCACATGAGACGTCGTCCGATGCCCTGGCGATGGCACTCGAGTGCGACATGGAGGTTGTCAATCCATGACCCCCAAACGGGATCCTGCTCGGCGAAGACGCAGATGAAGCCGACGAGCGTCTCGCCTTCCTCAGCGAGGCAGACATGCTGGTTGGCTGCAGGTGCCACGAGCCGCGCGTGCCAGACGCGACGTCGATCGTCGAGGGCGCTGCCGTCGAGGAACGCATCGGGCATCATGCCTCGATAGGTACGGCGCCAGCTCTCCGTATGGAAACGGGCGATGCGTTCGGCATCGTCAGGACGCGCCAACCGGAGTGAAACAGGCGTGTCACCAGCGAGAGGAGGAGGTCTCACGCTTGGATCCCCGCAATGGATGCTGGCAGCTCGATGACGACGTGGCGGCTCATGGCACCTCCACTCGATCGCGGCGTGTGGATGGTGCCGAGATCACCAAGAAGTGGACATCCTGGTTGGTCACGTTCCGGACCACCCGTCGGACGACCGGCGTCACCCGCAGTGCTCGCTCGCACGTGAATGCTCTCTGGGGACGTGGGCATCGCGCCCCGCACCTCCTCGATCGTCGATGTGCCGCGGCCCGTCCCGCCCTCGGCCCACGTCCAGGCCTCGGCGAGACGTAGACGCCCGTCAGGCAGAACCTCGGGTGTGGATTGGCATCTGCCGGTCTTGATCGCGCCATCCGTCGTGACGTGCTGATACCGCATGTCGAGCTTTCCCCCGGCGCCGACCGTGGCCACGAGCGTTCCTCGCGCCACGCCGCCGCCACGGTACGTGGCCCACACCACGTTCCCATCCTGCCGGTATTCGAACTGCGGGTCGTGCCCAACAACGGAGATCCTTCCCGGCATTGCGCTGCACATCGGCGGCGACATGGCGTACGCCTATTTCGCGCTGCTCGGCGGCGACTCGTCGCTACTGTTCGCGCTAGAGCGATTCGGTATCGTCGAACTCAACAAGGCTTCGTGCGCTCTTGCGCGGCTCGCCCGCCTGTCACCGACTGGCCTGGATCTCAGTGGCGAGTCGTGCAGTCAACGACCGCCGACAGGCGCCGCACCCTCGCACGAGTTGACCGCGCAGAAGTCGGCCAGCTCCGCGATCACGAGATCACGCGCTGCGCGTTCGAGGTGTCCGCGATACGCGGACCGCATGTGGCGAATCGCACCCATGATGAGAGGCAGCACGTCGACCTTGACGAGCGGCTGTCCCGCCCACGGATTCCCGAGCTGGCGCTGTTCGAACTGGTAGAGGCCACCGGGAGGAGGTGGGACCATCGGTTGCGGTGGCGGAAGCAACCCGTCGAGCCGCGACCGCCGTTCGTCCACGCGCGCACGAAAGTCCGGCTCGATGTCGACGAGGTCGAGACGTTTGGCCGGGGCAGACAGCGCGCGTCGGATACGAGTGAGGTCTTCGTCGCCCGAAGCAGACGGCTGTCCCTGGACCGCCAGGGCCACGACGGCCGCCAGGGCGACGCCACCGGTCAAAGACGACACGCGTACTCTGACGTCCGTGGATGCCGCTTGGCCGGCCCGAGGTGCGGTGACCAAGCGGCGCGCGAGGGGCGTGCTACTTCGTCGACCGAGGCCAAACGGCGCCCTGGTCCTTCTTGGTAACCGGACCGAGGCCCTTGTAGACGAACTTCTGGATGCGCCCCGAGTAGGTCTCGGCCACGAAGAGGTTGCCCTTCGAGTCGACCGCCACATTGTGTGTGCCGAAGAACTGGCCAGGCTGCTTGCCGCCCGTGCCGATCGTCGTCAGGACCTCGAGCGTGTCGCGGAGCAGCACGTGAATCACGTGGTTCCCGCCGTCGGCGAGGTAGATGTACCGCTGCTGCGGATCCTTCGAGAAGGCGATGTCCCACACGGACCCCGAGCCCTGAGTCTGCTTCGCGAAGAACGCTTCCTTCAGGAACTTCCCGTCCCGCTGAAACACTTGGATTCGATCGTTGGTGCGATCGCAGGCGTAGATCAGATTGTCGATCGAGATCTCGGCGCAGTGCACGGGATTGCCGAACTGCTTGGACGGCGGCGCACCCGGATTGTAGGCGCCGAGGTTCGTGTCGTCGGGCTTGTTGCCGTAGGCGCCCCAGTGCCGCTTGTACTTGCCGGTCTCGGAGTCGTACACGATCACGCGCTTGTTTCCATAGCCATCGCCGATGTAGACCTCGTTGGCCGCCTTGTCGACGCTGCCGTCGGTTGGCTTCCACAGGTTCGCCGTGTCGTTGCTGCCGTTGTGCACGCCGTGCTTCCCGATCTGCAGTAGGAACTTCCCATTCGCGGTGAACTTCACCACCTGGGTATCCTTGTCGCCGTTGCCGCCGACCCAGAAGTTGCCGTTGTGGTCGATCCAGAGACCGTGATTCGAGTCGGGCCACTCGTAGCCTTGTCCCGGTCCGCCCCAATTGCCCACGAGGTTGCCGGACTGATCGAACCCGAGCACCGGCGGAGCGACTGTGCAGCACGTGCCACCAGGCGTGGTGAGGTTTCTGTCGATACCACTGGTGCGGTGAAGCATCCAGACACGATCTTGACTATCCACTGCGATGCCGATCGCGTTGCCCAGGGCCCAATTGTTCGGTAGCGGCTTCGGCCACAGCGGATCGACCTCGAACATCGGCGCTTGGACCGCCGGTTTTCCTTGCGCCGCTGCCTGGCGTTCGAGCAGAGTGGCGACCACCCCCAACGTGATGGCCACGGCCAGCACACTCATGCCTGTGAGGACGTCTCGTGTTCGTCTGGTGCTCATGGGTTGTCTCCCTATGGGCCCTAGCATACACGCAGAGGGTCACCTCACCGCGTGTGAGTTGGCTTCGTAGCCTTTGTTGCCATCTTCGATGGTGGGTCGGTCTCGATCATCATCAGGTCACGGACCCGATGGCCGACGACCTGTGCCAGAGCCCGACCGAGTGCGTCTGGGATTTTCCACGCATTCGGTCATCGGCTCGCTCGAGGCCATCTGGGCGCTAGACGATACTCCCAATCAAGCGAGATTTCACACCCGATCGTGCCCGGGCGGCTCGCGCGATGCATGACTGGCGACTTGTGACTGATGACTGGCGACTCTCTGACTTGCGACTGTCTGACTGACGAATCTCGTGCCGGCTCGGGGTAGGATGCGACGGTGAACGGGCGTTGGACGTTTGCCGCCGCGTACGCCGGTTCCGGCGCGGCGGGGCTCATCTACCAAGTCGTCTGGACCCGGCTCCTCTCGACGTACCTCGGTCACACCGTGGCGGCAGCCGGCACCGTGCTCGCGGCGTTCATGGGTGGGCTCGCCGTAGGGGCGCTCGTCGCAGGCCGGCGGACCCGCGGCCTCGCCCCTCATCGCGCGCTCAGCCTGTATGCCGCGGTCGAGGTGTTCGTGGCCGTCTGCGCACTGGCGCTTCCGCTCGCGCTGCAGGCCACCGCGCCGCTGCTGGCGCTCGCGTACGGTGAGAGCCCCGGCGCTGCCTTCGGCGTGGCGCGGCTGGCTGCCGCATTGCTCCTCGTCTTCTTGCCAGCCGCTGCGATGGGCGCGACCTACCCGATCGTGGTCGTCGCCGCCGGCGCAGCCTCGTCCAGTGGGAGACGCGACGCGGATGCCAGCCATGCCGGACGGTTGTACGCGCTCAATACCGCAGGAGCCGCGCTCGGTGCCACCCTCGCCGGCTTCGTGCTCATTCCGGCCGTCGGCTTGACTCGCACGACGCTGATTGGTGCCGTGCTCAACGTCGCCGCTGCGACCGTGGCTTGGTCGCTCGCGCGCGCGGAGCGCGCGGCGCTGATGCCAGAGTCGCGGCCCCAGGCGCTGGCACCGGGCGCGAAGCGGAAGGCACCGGCCGCCATGCCGCCCGCTCGCGCATCGCGTTCCAAGCACCAAGCCCCGCCCACCTCCGAGGGTGCGACGCCCGCCTGGATCGCCGGCGCGATTGCGAGCCTTTCAGGCTTGGCCGCGCTCATCTACGAGGTGGCGTTCACCCGCGCGTTGGCTCTGGTCCTTGGCCCGACGTCCTACGCGTTCGCGGCGATGCTCGCCGCGTTCATCACGGGCATGGCGATCGGGGCTGCGCTCGCGGCGAGGCCGGTGCGCCATGTGTTCGCGGCAAAGACGATGGTGCCGTGGGCGCTGGTGGCGGCTGCGGCGTCTGCAGCGGCAGCCGCATGGTTCACCGGGTCACGCCTGCCCCTCATCATGGCGACCGCTGTCGCGGACGCAGCGGGGGGGGCCGCTACTGTGCTGACGCTCGCGTCGCTGTACGCCGCCGGTGTGCTCCTCCCACTCGGCATCGCGCTCGGCGCCGTGTTTCCGCTGTGTCTCGTCTTGGCGTCCCGTAACGGCGAGCTGTCGGACGGACAAGCCGCCTGGTTGTACGGGATCAACACGGTTGGCGCGATCGTGGGCTCTCTCGCGGCGGCGTTTCTCCTCGTGCCCACGCTTGGTGTTCGGCAGACGCTGAACCTGGGTGCCACGGTCTCGCTCGTGGCCGCGGCACTGGTGCCGATCGGCCGAACACGCATGCGGCCGGCACCGCTCGCTGCCATCGCGGTCGTCGGCATGTCACTCGTCGCGCTGCCGGCGTGGGATACGAACCTCTTGACCGCAGGTGGCTACAAGTACGCCACCGACGTGCGCGACCTCAACCTCGACCTGGGGGTTGGGCTCCGCGCCGGCCGTCTCGAGTATTTTCGCGAGGGTGCCGCTGGCGCCGTCTCCGTCCGTCGGCTGGCAGGAACCCTCGCCATGGCGATCGACGGCAAGGTGGACGCATCGAACGGACCAGACATGGTGACGCAGAAGTTGCTCGCGCATCTGCCGTTGCTCCTGCACGACGATCCGGAGGAGGTCTGCATCATCGGTCTCGGCAGCGGCGTGACCTTGGGAGCCGCGTTGACCCACTCGATCTCGCGCGCCGACATCGTCGAGATCTCGCCCGAGGTGGTCGAGGCGTCGGCACTCTTTGCCGCCGACAACCACCGCGCGCTCGAGGATCCACGCACGCATCTCATCGTCGGCGACGGCCGGTCGCATCTCCGTTACTCCTCGAGAACCTACGACGTGATCATCTCGGAGCCCTCGAACCCGTGGATGATGGGCAACGCCGCGCTCTTCACGCGCGAGTTCTTCGAGGACATCCGCGACCGTCTGAAACCGGAGGGCCTCGTGTGCCAGTGGGCGCACACGTACGACCTGTCCCCTGATGATGTACGGTCGATTGCCGCGACGTTTACGTCCGTGTTTCCGGGCGCGGCGATGTGGTTGGTGGGGCGCGGCGACGTGCTCTTGGTGGCGACCCGCAACGGATCGGCGCCGAATCTCGACGCGATGCGGCACGGCTGGCTCCGCAAAAAGGCCGCAGACGACCTCGCGACGACCGATATCCACGATCCGTTCAGCGTGATGTCCCTCTACCTCACAGGCGGGGAGCGCTTGCGGACGGAAGCCGGCGCCGCGACCATCGAGACCGACGATCGACCCTCGCTCGAGTTCACGGCGCCGGTGGGCTTGTACGAACGGCGTGACGCGGCGGGACTGCCGCCGCTGACGCGGCTGACGGACGAGGCCGCACCGGCAGTCGTCCGAGATGTTCTGGCGAAGGCCGGTTCGGTGGAGTGGCGGAACCGCGGACGCCTGCAACTGCGCGTGCGTGACTACGACGCGGCGTTCGACGACTTCGCCCGTGCCGCAGTGCTGGATCCCGAGGATCCGCTGACGATCGACGGGCTGATCGAATCCGCGGGGGCGGCGCAGCGCGCAGGCGAGGCTAGGACGCTGCTCGAAGGAGCACTCACGAAGCGGCCGTCGAGTGGTCACGTACGTGTGGCGCTCGCTCGTTTGCTGGCGGCCATGGGGCAGCCACGGGAGGCCGTCGCACACGCGGAAGCAGCGCTTCGCGACACGCCGGGCGATCCACATCGCCTCGCGGTGCTGGCGTCGATTCTCGCAGACGAGGGCGATGTCGATCGGCTCCAGCCGCTGGTCGCTCAGATGCGGACGAGTGCGCCTGAGCGTGACGAGACGTGGTACTACGCCGCGATGTTGAGTTTTCTTCGGGGTGATGCGGCGGGCACGGTCCCCCTCGCCGAGCGCGCCACGCAACTGAATCCGGCGCATGCGCCAGCGTGGAACTTGATGGGCTCTGCCAGCGCCAGCCTGGGTCAACGCGATCGCGCGCGACATGCGTTCACGCAATCGCTCCAAGCGGATCCGAGAGAGCCGACGACGTACTCGAACTTGGGCCGGCTGGCGCTGGAGTCGGGCGACGCGCCAGCGGCCCTCGGCTACTTCCAGGAGGCCCTGTCGCTCGATCCGTTGGACCCCACCGCGAAGGACGGCCTGTCTCAGCTCATCGCGTCTTCACGGTAGCGGCGCCCGGTCGGGAGCGGGTTGGAGCGCACTGACTACGGGCGTCCTCGCTCGATGAGTCCAGACAACGCATCACGACCCATGCATTGGGAGCCTAAGAGAGCTGGTCGTTTCAGGCCTGCTTATAACTAGGTATTCGCCGGCGAGGGTCAAGAGTGACTCGATCTTCCATGAGTGCCTTGGGGTGTATGATTCACGCGATCTCGGCGCGTTTTGACGCGGATGGCGTGTTAGGAGGTAGACATGGGTCGCTCCCTAGTGTTCAGGGTCGTCGCTCTACTTGTACTCCTTGTGGGCATCGCGTCGACGCCAGCACTGGCACAAAGCAGCATCGCGGGCCAGGTCACCGATAACACCGGCGCCGTGTTGCCCGGTGTGACCGTTGAGGTTGGCGGTCCCTCCCTCATCGAAGGCAGCCGCGTGGTGACCACCGACGGCGAGGGTCGTTACACCGTCGTCGACCTCCGGCCCGGCGCGTACCGAGTGACGTTCTCGCTCGAGGGCTTCAATCGCGTCATTCGCGAGGGCATCCAGCTGCCGTCGAACTTCACGGCCACGGTCGACACGTCGATGAGCGTCGGCGCGCTGTCAGAGTCGATCACCGTGAGCGGCAGCTCGCCCATCGTCGACGTTCAACAGGCGCAACGCAGTCAGGTGCTCGACTCGGCGCTCCTCGAGTCGTTGGTGAACTCGCAGAGCCTCTGGGTGCAGGCGAACTTCGTGTCCGGAGTACGCATCAGCGGTACCGACGTCGGCGGATCGCAGTATTCACGCGACTTACAGCTCGAGACGCACGGGGCCAGCTCGCTCCACAACTCGTACATGATGGACGGCCTGTCGGTGGACAACGCGAGCCAAGACGGCGCCGACAACATCAACTACTACACGACGGTCTCCAATCAGGAGACCGTCATCGAGACGAGCGGCGGCACCGCCGAAGCCGGTACCGGCGGGGTGCGCCTCAACATGATCCCGAAAGACGGGAGCAACCGATACGCAGGCACCGGCTACGTGGGCGGATCACGTGACGGGTGGCAGAGCAACAACTTCAGGCAACGTCTTCGCGACCGTGGCGTGACGGCGGTATCGGCTGTCGATGGCATCTGGGACTACAGCGCCACCGCGGGCGGACCGATCGTGGCGAACAAGCTCTGGTTCCACTTCTCGGCGCGCAAGTGGGGCAACGAGCTCCCGGTCGCGGACAGCTACTACGACGACGGCCGGCAGTACGCGTTGTGGGGCGAGATGATCGGCTTGGTGCCGCGCATCACGTGGCAGGCGACGAGACGCAACAAGTTCACCGTGCACGTCGAGCGATTGGGCAAGTACACCGGACCACGGCTCGCGTGTTGCGCGTCGTATCCGGCGGTCCTCCTCCCTCAGCAGCGCGGTGCGGATCCAGAGACGGCCACGACATGGAAAAACGGCGAGCGTCCGTACGGAGCGCATTACGTCAAGTGGTCGTCGCCGATCAGCAGCCGTGTTCTCGTCGAGGCCGGTCGCTCGACAAGCTTCATCCTTGACGGCTATCCGAATCAGGAGGGCGTCGAGTCGCCCCGCTTCTCACCGGCCTGGTACGCCAACGCGCGCAAGGTGGATCTGGACTTGGGGATCCAGTGGAACTCGGCGAACTGGAGCATGCGCGAGGTGATCAACCACGAGAACAGCGCCTCGGTGTCGTTCGTGACCGGCACCCACAACATGAGGTTCGGGTTCCAGCACAAGGATGCGAAGGAAGAGCTCGACAACAACGCCATTGGGGACATCCAACAGATTCAGTACCGATCCGGCGTGCCCGACTCGGTCAGCGTCGGCAACTACCCCGTGCTTCGCGATCCCCGGCTCGACTACGACATGGGACTCTTCGCGCAGGATCGCTGGGCGATCGGCCGCCTGACAGCGACGGCCGGTTTGCGCGTGCAGTGGCTGAAGTCGAGCGCCCGGGCCGTGTCCGTAGAGGGTGGACGCTTCGTCGGTGCGCGGTCGTTCGACCGCGTCGACAACGTCCCGAAGTGGGGGCCAGACCTGTCGCCGCGGCTCGGCCTGGCGTATGACCTCTTCGGCGACGCGAAGACCGCGCTGAAGTTCAGCGTTGGCAAGTACTTCACGCGCGTGATGACGACGTACGCCAAGGAGCTGATCCCGCTGGCGTTGGTCACCCAGAGCCTGCCGTGGAACGATCGCGATTTGACGGGTCGGTCGCTCCCGAGCAACCTCGATGGCATCGCGCAGGACAACGAGCTCGACTTCACGCGCCTGCCGACCAACTTCGGCACGCGCAATCTCGCGCGTCTCGATCCCAATTTCAAGCGTGAGTACAACGTCGAGACGGCACTGTCGATCCAGCACGAACTGTTCAACAACGTGTCGCTCAGCGGCGGTTGGTTCCATCGGTCATTCCACAACATGTTCCTGTGCACGGTCGCACCAGGGGCGACCGCCTGTGCGTACCCGAACACGTCGCGCAGCCCGAGCGACTACGATCCGGTGCAAGTGGTCAGCCCGTACGACGGGGAAGTGTTCACGGCGTACAACCTGAAGAGCGCGGCGCTCTTGTCGCGGGTGGACAACCTGATTACGAATAGCCCCACGAACAGGCAGGTGTACGACGGCTTCGAGGTCGCGCTGCAGGCGCGCCTTCGAAACGGCGGCACGCTCCTCGCCAACTCGACGACGCAGCGGACGCTCACGGATCGCTGCGACGTGCGCGACGATCCGAATCTCCTGCGCTTCTGCGACCGCTTCGACCTGCCAGGCGGGTACCGCATTCCGTTCCGCGCGGACTTCAAGCTGGCGTTCAGCTACCCGGTGTACTACGGCATCATGGCGAGCCTGGCGTTCACCAGCTCGCCTGGTCGACAGGAGGGCAACATCGTTGCGGTCGACGAGCAGTTGCCGATCTTCTGGAACCTGACGCGGACCACGCGATACACGGCCGAGAATTGTGCGGGGCGCCCGTGCACGCCAGGCGCACTCGTCATTCCCAACATGGTGCAGACCAGCATCGTGCTGCCGCTCGTGCCGACTGGCTCGACTCGGTTCCTCGAGCGGCTCAATCAGCTCGATCTTTCGCTGCGTCGCACGTTCCGCGCGCGAAAAATCGAGTGGACGCCGGAGTTCGACATCTACAACGCGTTGAACGCGGATACCGTGACGGCGGAGCGATCCGCCAACTTCGGTACGGCGGCCTACGGGGTGCCGCAGGCGGTGCTCCTGGGCCGTTTGATGCGCCTCGCGATCCGCGTGAAGTGGTGAACACGTCGCGCTTCCGAGAGGGCGCGACATGGCAGTAGGAGGGAGAGGCATGACCGCAAGGGTGCGCAGTTGGATCGCGGCTGTTGGCGTCGCTGTGTTGGCGTCGGGTGCGCTCACGTGGGTCGACGCTCAGCAGGCCCAGGTTGCCATCGACCCAGACGATATCGGCGGCGTCGTCACGGGCGACAAAGGACCCGAAGCGGGCGTCTGGGTGATCGCCGAAACCACCGACCTGCCGACCAAGCTCGCACGGTCGGTCGTCACCGACGATCAGGGACGCTACGTCGTGCCCGATCTGCCGCGCGGAAACTACCAGGTCTGGGTCCGCGGCTACGGGCTGGTGGATTCTCCCAAGCAAACCGCCAAGCCCGGGCAGCAGCTCAATCTGAAGGCCACGACCGCCCCGGACGCGAAGACCGCGGCCCAGGTGTACCCGGCAGCCTGGTGGCTGTCGATGGTGCCAGCGCCTGACGGCGCGGAGAACCAGCTGAAGTTCGCGCAGACGATCAAGCAGTGCTACGACTGCCATCAGCTGGGCAGCAAGGCGACGCGTGAGATGAATCCAGTGATCGCCAAGGAGGCCTCATCGACGGCCGACGCGTGGGACCGTCGCGTGCGTGTGGGACCGTCCGGTCCGACGATGGCCGCGGACTTCATGCGCCTCGGTGACCATCGGCGCGTGTTCGCCGAGTGGACCGACCGAATCGCCAAGGGTGAGGCACCCAAGAACCCGCCGCCGCGCCCGAAAGGCGTCGAGCGGAACCTCGTCGTGACCACGTGGGACTGGGGCAACCCCACCGATGGCCGCTCCGATGCGGCAGCCGCGGACCTGCGCAACCCGTCGGCGAACGCCAATGGACCGGTTTTTGGTGTAACGCAGATGGTCGATTCGCTCAACATGCTCGACCCAGTTGAACACCGGGCCACGAAGATCCCGATTCCGGTGACGGCGCCGCCACTCGTGTCCGCCTTCAACGCCGCGCCGAATCCGTCACCCTACTGGGGCGAGAACGTGTGGAAGCGCGTGGGCGATCCGCGCAGCGTCGGTATGGATGCGAAGGGTCGCGTGTGGTTCACCATGCGTAACCGTGCAGCCGATCAGCAGCCGGCGTATTGCACCGGTGGCGGCGGGAACAAGTTCGGGCGGCACTACCCGCTGAAGCAGAGCAACAAGCAGGTCGCGGTGTACGACCCCAAGACAAAGAAGTTCGAGCAGATCGACACCTGCTTCAACGTTGACCACAACGAGTTCGACGAGAAGAACAACGTTTACTACGGCATGCCCGGCTCGGTGGGCTGGGTGAACATGGACACGTGGGACAAGACACACAACGCCGAGCAGTCCCAGGGCTGGTGCCCGGCGGTCATCGATACCAACGGCGACGGCAGGATCACACCCGGATGGACCGAACCCGATCAGCCGGTCGATCCTAAGAGGGATCACCGGATCCAGTTCGGCTGCTACTCGGTGGCCGTCAATCCGAAGGACGGCACGATGTGGTGCTCGGACAACGGGGTCCAGTACAAGCGGCTCGTGCGCATTGAGAAAGGCCCGAATCCGCCCGAGACCTGCAAGGCCGAGTACTACGAGCCGCCGCCTGGCCTGCACCAGGGGCTGGCGCCGAGTGGGAGCGGTGGCCTCGTGATTGGTCACGACGGCGTGGCGTGGCAGGGATGGCGGGTCAGCGGGCACTTTACCGCGTTCGATCGCAGCAAGTGCAAGTCGACCAAAGATCCGCAGGCCAACGGTCAGAGCTGCCCAGAGGGATGGACGATCCTGCGCAACACCAACGAGCCGACGTACGCGAACAGCCTCTACAAATCGACCGAAGCGTATCTGAACTACATGGACATCAACGATACGCTCGGCCTTGGCAAAGACGCGCCGCTGTACGGCTCGATGAACACCGATTCGATGGAGGTGTACTCACCGACGTTGAAGCAGTTCGTCACGCTGCGCGTGCCGTATCCGCTCGGCTTCTTCGCTCGCTCGGGCACCGGTCGCATCGACGATCCGAAGACCGGCTGGAAGGGCAAGGGCTACTGGTCGAGTTACTCGACCTACGCGTCCTGGCACATCGAGGGAGGCAAGGGCACGCTCCCGAAGGCGATCAAGTTCCAGATGCGGCCGAATCCGCTCGCGAAGTAGTCGAACCCTTGAGGATTGAGGGTTGCTTGAGCGCGGGCGCGCCGAACGGGCGCGCCCAATCTCGAGTCTTCCAACCTTCAATCTGATATGCCGGTAGGGGTCGTCAGAACCGATACCCCACGGCGTTCGCGCACAACGGTGCCGGCGGCACCGGCACCGAGGGTGGAGGCAGCGATCCTGGCGCCAGCGCGAACCTCACGTGGGCCCGACTCACGAACGAATCCTCGCCGCTCATCTCGATTTCTTGATCGATTCGGTGGACCCACGGACGTAGGGCCGATCCGAACAGAATAAACGCTTCCGTGGCAGCCACGTAGGACTTGACGCTGTTCCGCGCCCAGGCCCCGTGCCCGGGCGTTCGCTGACCTGGGAAGGACTGGTTGGCTGTCGTGTCAGTCACGGTGCCGCCGCGCGCGAACGTCACGAGCGACCAGAACGGCGGCCGTGCCACTCCTGTGTCGCAATCGACCAGCGTGACCTGCACTCGCCAGGTGCCTGCCAAGCCACGGGTCGTGCCTGGGACGAGATGAGGTGTGACTCGCGTTTCACCGGAATCATCTCCCGCTGTGGTTTTTCGACTCCCAATCCGGTCCACACACGATAAGATTCGCTCGCGAAGATACCCCAGAGAGGAGGATGGCGATGCGTCGTGTCGCTCTTGTTCTGATGCTCGCTCTTGGCACTGGAGCCGCTTGCATGTTGAAGGCGGCCGACAGCATGCCGCTGTGGGCGTACGGCTATGCCGCGCCACCGCCGCCTCCCGGAGGCCCCGCCCCCGCCCCCGCCCCCGCGGCGCCCGCTCGGCCCGCCGATTCGCCGAGAACGCTCACCGGCTCGTCGGGATTCTTCACGCGCGCGCAGATCTACAACCGATTCGGCCCGGCCGATTGGTTCCCTGGTTCGCACCCGCCGATGCCAGAGATCGTCGCCAGGGGCCGTGAGGCGGCCAACGTCTTTGCGTGCAGCCTGTGCCATCTCCAACACGGACGCGGCCGACCGGAGAATGCCCCGGTATCCGGATTGCCGGTCTCGTACTTCGTCCAGACGATGATGGATTTCAAGAACGGGAATCGGAAGAGCGCCGATTCACGCAAGCGCAATGCGATTCTGATGGCTGATTTCGCGAAAGCTATGACCGACGCCGAGATCAAGATCGCCGCCGACTACTTCGGTAGCATTCCGTGGCAGGCGCCGTGGGTGACGGTCAAGGAAACGAACACCGTGCCCAAGACGCACATCGAGAACGGACTGTTCATCGCTCAAGAGGGGGGGGCGACCGAGCCGATGGGCAAGCGCATCATCGAGGTTCCTGAGAACCCGGATGCCAGCGAAAACCTGCGCGACCCGCGATCGGGCTTCATCGCCTACGTGCCGACCGGCAGTCTCAAGAAGGGGGAGGCACTCGTCACCAACGGCGCCGGGAAGACGGTCCGCTGTGGCGTGTGCCACGGCGAGAACCTGAAGGGCTTCGGGCCGGTCCCTGGCATCGCAGGCCGATCGCCGAGTTATCTGATACGTCAGATCTACGACATGCAGGTCGGCGCACGAAAGGGCGAGTGGACCGAGCTGATGAAACCGGTTGTCGCGAAGCTGACAGAGGACGATTTCATCGCGATCGGGGCGTACGTTGGGTCACTGAAGTAGGTCCGGTGGTGCGGCAGGGTCAAGACCAGAGCAGAAGCCCGGAATGCTGAGGACCGCCGGTCCGGTATCCGCGCCGTCGTAGGCGAGTGTGACTCCCTTGGCGCGCCTGAGCGTGGACCGTCCCGCCAGTGTCGTGGCCATCGCCTCAGGCCCGGGAGTCCACACCGTGGCGGGAGTCCGCACCACCAGGGTCACCGGCATGATGTCGTGGAATCGGGTCGTCCTCATCCCCGAAAGCCGCGCGGGACAAGTAGTGCAGTGCAGTACACGCGCCCATACGATTGGGCGTCGTCCACACGAAAGCTGCGGCGACCAGGAAGAAGAGGAGCACCGCCAGGATCGGATGCGACCGTAGCACGCCGAAGTAGATGAGCCCAATCAACGGAAGCAGGATGGCCCGATCCCCCATGATGATGAAGAACCAGGTCGCGCCGTGATCGCGAGCGAAGACGAGCCCACAGTACGAGCAACGGTCGATTGCTTTCAACCAACCCGTATACAGGGGGCCGCGTCCGCAGTGTGGACAGCGCTTTCGCCAGCCGCGCGCGAGCGCCGTCCGGATCCCGGCTGGTGGCTTCACTGGGCTATTCCATCGCCGCCGGGCTACCCGCCCGTGATGTCACATGATCGGACGTCAGTCCGCCGGCGCGACTTGGGACTTGTGACTGACTACTCGGGTCACCGGCTCCCACCCGCGCGCTTCATCTCCTGCGCGAACCCCGCTTCCATGCGGACATCGCGTTCGAGAGCCGCCTTGGCCTGATCGGGGTGCGTTTGGATGCAGTCGAGGCACTCGGTGCCGTCCCCCACGTGGCCCTCAGTAGAGATGCCGCGCGCTTGGTACATCTTCTTGAGGAGGGCGGCGGTCTGCGGTTGCTGCTTGAACACGTCGCCGTAGCTGAGGCCGTTGGCGATGAAGAGTGGCGACCAGCCGCGCGAGTCTTTCGCATCGAGCTTCGCGCCCTTCTCGGCGAGGTACTCGACGATGGGGTTGACACCGCGGAATGCTGCGCCATGCATCGGCGTCTCGCCCATTTTGCTCACGGCATTGACGTCGGCTCCGTGTTCGACGCACAGCCTCACGACCTGCAACGACTCGTCTTCTTGCCCCGGCAGGGAGCCGCCATCCTCGCCGACGTACCACATGTGGAGGCCTGCAGCGACCATCAGCGCAGTGGTTCCGTCAGCGCTCGGAATCTTGACGTCCGCGCCCGCGTCGAGCAGCACCTTCAGGACCTCGAGGTCCGTGTTCTTGGCGCCGATAAAGAACGCTGTCGCGCCGAGCCGATTGACGCGATTGCGCTGGCCATCCTTCATCCCGTTCTTGGTCATGCGCGCATTGACGTCAATCCCCTTCGAGATGAGCTTCTTGACCACCTCGATGCTGTCGAGCGATCCAGTTGGCACGGGGCCCGGCGTGTAGCCCAGGTTCGGCCGCCGGCTGTGGACCGTCTGATGCAACGCATTCCAGCCTGCTCCGGCATGATCCGGATCGACGCCGCGGTCGAGCAGCAGATTCGCGACCTCCCAGTGCGCATTGGCGGTGGCGACGACGAGCGCGCTCTCGCCGTCGGAGAGGGTGTCGTTCACGTCGGCACCGGCGTCGAGCAGCGCCGTGGTTGCGTCCAGACTTCCGGCTCGCACCGCGAAGAGCAGCGCCGTGAATCCAGTCGGCTGTGGGCTGAGGAACACGGTCATCTGCGCCGCGCGACCGGTCGGCGTGTTGTTCGTACGGACCTTGAGGTCGGCGCCACCTTCGAGAAGTAGCCGAACGGCGTCCGCGTTGTTGCGGGCCGCGGCCCACATGAGCGGCGTTTGACCGCGCGAGTCACGCGCGTTCACCCGCGCACCGTGCGCCAGTAGTGTTTTCAGCGCGTCGACCTTACCGGTCCGCGCCGCCGTCATGATCGGCGTTTCGTCAGGCGAAAGGCCGGCGTTCGGATCGGCGCCCGCGTCGAGCAGCCGCTTCATGATGTCCGCGTGTCCGTTGACCGCTGCCACCGCGAGCGGCGGTACGCCGTAGCGGTTGACCGCCTTGGCGTCGGCGCCTGACTTCAGCAGCAGGTCCACCATCGCCACGTCCTCGCGCTGGACCGCGTAGTGCAGCGGCGTCGTGCCGTCAGCCGACGGCCGATTGACGTCGGCCTTCTGGCGCAACATCGTGCGAACGCTCTGCGCGTCCCCCGCGCGGACGGCGTCCACGAGCGACGTGGGCGGAGCCGCTGCGCCAAGCGTGGCGAGAGCGGCGCCCAGTCCGAACAAGCCGCAGCCGACGAATGAGAGAGCCTGTGGTGACGCCATTGAACCCCCGAACCCTGAACCCCTGAATCCTTGAACCCGCTTAAAGCCCCGTGAGCAGCCCCGTGCTGTCTCCCATCTTGTCCACCTGCACTTCCACCTTGGCCAGGATCGTGAGGAGCAAATTCATGAGCGGTGTGTTGTCCGGATACTTGATGTGCCGCCCGCCCTTCAGTTGCCCGTGCGCGCCGCCTGCGAGCAGGCAGGGCAGCTCGAGCGGCGTGTGCTTGTCGGGATCGCCCATGCCGGCGCCGTAGAGGAAGAGCGAGTGATCGAGCACGGTGCCGTCACCCTCGCGGGTGTCCTTCAGCTTCTGCAGGAACGCGGTGAACAGCGACAGGTTGTAGACGTCGATCTTCGTCTTCTGCGCGATGTTGTGCGGGTCACGCTGGTGGTGCGACACGCCGTGGTGCGCCTCGGGCACGCCGATCCAGGGATAGGTTCGGCCGCTGAGCTCGCGTCCGATCTGCAAGCAGCTCACACGTGTGACGTCGCCCTGATAGGCGAGGTGGAGCAAATCGAAGAGCAGCTTGGCGTGCTCATCGTGTTCTTCTGGCATCCCCGACGGCTGCGCGACCGCCGGCAGTGGCGAGCTGTCGTTGGCCCGCTCCGCACGCTGGACCCGCTGTTCGACTTCACGGACGGAGTCCAGGTAATCGCTCATCACCGTCTGATCCGACACGCCCAGTCGCTGCTTGATGGCGCTGATGCTCTCGAGCACCGAGTCGAGGATGCTGCGGTCCTTCTGCATCTGCGCCAGCCGCGCTGACACCGAGCCGCCGTCGCCAAACAGACGCTGGAAGACGACGCGCGGATCCGTCTCATGGGGGAGTGGCGCGTTTGGCGCCCGCCAGGACGTCGAGTTGAGATACGCGCAGCTGTATCCCGCCTCGCAGTTGCCGACCTGATAGTTCGACTCCAGCGTGAGCTCCAGCGACCGAAGCGATGTACCGGCGCCGAGGACGTCCGCGGCGTATTGATCCGCGGTCTTTGCGCTGGTGATGTTCGCGCCCTCGGTGCGCAGCGGCAGCACGCCGCTCAACCACCCCGCGTGATTCCGGGTGTGGACGCCGCCACCCTGGTCGTTGGCGGCCACCGGCATGTTGCTCAAGCCGCTGACCACGACGGTATGTTCGCGGAGCGATTCGATGGCACGAAGAACCGGTGTGGTGACGTAGTTCGTCCCGCCGTTACCTTCAGGATGGAAGTTCGGCGGCCACATGCCGTTGGGGACGTACACGAACCCGAGCCGCTTCGGCGCCGACGGCGCCGCTCCGAGCGCGGGCACCATCGCGTCGAGGAAGGGGAGCGCGACCGCGACCCCCGCGCCTCGGAGGAACGTCCGCCGATCGACCGATAGCTTCGTGATGAACATCGTCAGATCCTCGGTCTCATTGACCCGTCATTGACCCTTGTTGGCCGCCTGCTGCGCCGTCGACGGCATGCGCCGGTACTGGAACGGATAGCTCTGCGCGATCCCCAGCATCAGATCCTGCATCCGATATCCGCTGCCCGCTGTGTCGCGCAGGATCTTGCGGATCGCGGGCATGTCGTACGCCTCGACGCCGCGGCCGAGGGCATACGTCATCAGTTTCTCGACCACTGTGTGCGCGAAGCGTTCCGGGCGTGCAGCGAGCGAGGCGCGGAGCTCCGTCACGCCATTGAACGACGAACCGTCGGGCAGTTGGCCCGACGCGTCGATTGGGTTGTACGACTCGTCGACCGTCCGCCACCGGCCGATGGCGTCGAAGTTCTCGAGCGCGAATCCCGTCGGGTCGATCATGGAGTGACACGTCGCGCACACGGCGTTGGCGCGATGCTGCGCCAGCCGTTCGCGGACCGTCTTCACCTTGGCTTGTGTGCGCCGATCGTTCAGCGCCGGGACGTTCGGAGGCGGATCCGGAGGCGGGGTGCCCAGGATGTTGTTCAGCACCCACTTGCCGCGGATGACCGGCGACGTTCGAATCGCGGGCGACGTCACCGTCAAGATGCTGCCGTGACCGAGGAGACCACGACGAGGGCTGTCGGCCGGCAGCGGAACGCGGCGGAAGTGGCTGCCCTGGATGCCGCGCATGCCGTAGTGCTGCGCAAGCCGCTCGTTGAGGAACGTGTAGTCGGCCGTTAGCAGCTCCATCACGCCGCGGTTCTCGCGGATGACGCTGTCGAGCAGCAGCTCGGTCTCGCGCTGCATCGCGTAGCGGAGCGTGTCATCGAAGTTGAGCGCGTAGTTCTCACCCGGTCGCGTCGTCGGCATGTTCCGGATGAGCAGCCACTGCCCACCGAAGTTCTCGGCGAGCGTATGGGCCTTCGGGTCCGCGAGCATGCGGCGCACTTGCCCCAGAAGCCCAGCCGTCGTTCGCAGCCCGCCCCTCGCGGCCGCCTCGAGGAGCGCATCGTCGGGGATACTGCTCCACAGGAAGAACGACAAGCGCGACGCGAGCTCGAGGTCGTTGATGCGATACACGCCCCCCGCGGCGCTCGGGTCCGTCGCTGCCGGGTCCGCCTCGATGCGATACAGGAACTCGGGGCTCACGAGGAGGCGCCGAAGCGCCAGCTCGATCCCATTCTCGAAGCTGCCGCCGTCCTTGCGACCCTGCTCGTAGAAGCGGGCGAGGACGTCAACCTGCGCGGTTGTCACCGCGCCTCGGTACGCACGACGCGCGAGCGTCGTCAGGATCGTCCGCGCGCAGCGTGCTTCCTGCGCGGGCGCGGTAGGCGTACAGGTGAACACGCGCCGTCGGCTGGGCGTGTCGCCGGAGCCAGACGCGTGGTGTGGACCCGCAATCGTCACGCTGGTCACGGCGGTGACGACGCCAGCTTGACCGCCGGTGCCAGAGGGCGCGTCGGGATTGGCGAACGGCTCGCGCACCTGCTCGACCAGATCGGGCGTGGTGCGCAAGAAGGCGACCGCGACATCGTGAGGGCCACCGGTGACCGGCACACGGAACTCAGGCTGTTCGCGGCCCGACACCGTGAACAGCTTGACGCGCTCGCCGTCGATGCTCAGCTCCAGCTGCTGTGGCGTCGGTCCGCCGCGCCCGCTCACGCCGACCCTGAAATCGTACTCGGCATCCTGTGGAAAGACGTGCCGGATGAGCGTGCCGCCGCGCGTGCCGTACGGCAGCTGCTCGAGCCGCTCATGCTGCTGGACCTCGGCGGACACGCGGTACACCGATGTGCCCACGGCCGGCGGCGCACTGCCAACTGCGAGCCGGCTAATCACGCGCGCGGCGCCCAAGTACCGCTCCATGAGCGCACCGGACATCTTGAGAACGCCGGCGATGTTGTCGAAGCCGTAGCTCGAGTCGTCGGCCGGCAGCATGTCCGCACCATTGATTTCGACCGCGAGCAGATCACGGATCGCGTTGGTGTACTCGAGTCGATTCAGTCGGTGCGCGACCTCGGTGCGCCCGGGATCGGGCTTGGCCTGCGAGGCGCGATCGAGTTGGCCTTCAATCGAACTTCGCAGTCGTAAGTACGTCGGCTCGTCGGGGCGTGGTCGACCGGCTGGTGGCATCAAGCCGCCCCGCAGTTTGCGGACGACCTTCTCCCAGTCCTCCGCATGATCGGCCGCGCGGGTCGGATCCAGCCCCTCGAGGACGAAGCCACCCGCTTTCGTGCGTCCGTTATGGCATCCGAGACAGTAGCGGGTGACGAGGGTCTGCTCGGAGGGCGATTCAGCGGTGTTGGCGCTGCGAGGCGCCGGCGCCACGCCGGCCGTGGACTGCTGCGAAGTGGCCGCGGGCCCGGCCGCGCGCAGCGCGACACCCGTTGCCGGCGGCACGAGCACGATCGATGTGGCGGTCGCGACTAACAGTCGTGTCACGGGACTCGCTCCGGCGACCGCCGGTCGCGGCCTGACGGCCACTCCGGGTGTGTCGCGTACCCCCAAGGACTGCAAGATCTTAGCGTGGGGTTCGAGGGCAATGCAATCGACAGGGAGGCCCCGGGCGCCTGGGGGCGACGTCACCGGCGGGGTGGTGCACGCCCTGGCAAAGGCGCCACATTGATTGTTGCGCAACAGAATTCGTTGCGATAAAGTCAGTCTGATGCCAGTCGGCACGACGGAAAAGGTCACCGTTTTGCGCGCGGATTTCCGGTCGGCCGCCAAGCTGGCCGACATGCTCGGCGTCAACCGCTCGCAGGTCACACGCTGGCTCCGGGGCGCGGGCATCGACCCGCTCAATGCCGAGAAAGTGGACCTCCTCGAGCTCGTCTGGTCGAGCCTGTTGCGCCTCTATCCGCGTGACGCGGCGCTCTCGTGGTTGTTCGGCGTCAACCCGCGATTGGGCGACCGACGGCCGATTGATCTGGTTCGCGCCGGCCGCGCCGAAGAGTTGATGCGAGCCATCCGGGCCGAGCGTTCGGATTCCTTCGCGTGACTCTCTACCGCTGCTTCGCTTGGCGCGTCGAGGCCAAGTCGGACGCAGCGGATGGCGCGCTCTGGTTTCCCCGGCCATTCCAGGGCGAAGGCCGCCACGACAACCCCGATCTCTACGGCTGCCTCTATCTCGCCGACCGCCCGTTGTCCTGCATTGTCGAGCAGTTCGCGCCGTTTCGCGGGCAGCGGCTCATCGCGTCGATGCTGCAACGGCGTGGACTGCCACTGGCCTTGGGGTCGGTCGAGATCGCGGATACCGTCGCGCTCATCGACCTCGACGATCCCCGTCAGCTCAGTCGCGAGCGCCTGCGCCCATCCCTCGTGGCCACGCGCAATAGGGCCGTGACCCAGCCGCAGGTGCGTCTGCTGTACCACCGGCATCCCTTCGTCGGGGGACTGCGGTGGTGGTCCAGCTGGGAAGGGCAGTGGATGAACGTGACGCTCTTCGACCGCGCCTCACGCGCCATGCGGCTTGCCGAGGTAGAGTTGCTCACACTCGAGCACCCGGCCGTCGTCGAGGCGGCCGAGTTCTTCGGCTTTCGGCCCGCGTAGGTCTGGCGCACCCTGCCAGCGCAGCTGCGCGCTGCAGCGGAGCAGGTGGCCCTACATGCCACAACAGACCCACTCGCCCTTCCAGTGCGACGCGTAGATCTGGCCGTCCTGGTCGACGAAGAAGAGTCGGTACACCGGCCATGCCGCGCCCACCCCCGCCGCATACACGGGGCGCGCACCCAGACCGTTCAGAATCTCGGCGGCGAGCTGCGGACCGGTGGTCGGTGTGGGCCGCGGACTTGCCGGCGCCGACGTCCCAGCTTCGCCGGCGGGTAGGTACACGATGACGTGTCCGCCTTTGCCGTCGGCATACACCGACCTAGGAGGGCCCCAGGTGGTCAGCAACTGGGCGAGGGGGCGTCCCTCCCAGTCTCGCATCAGCCGGTCGAACTGCCGGGCGGCGCATCCGGCGAAGAGGCCAACGGCCAGAAGGATGAGGACAAACCCTGGAGGGAGCGCGCGAGTCGGAGACCGCGTTGGCACGAGGGAATGATAGTCAGACCGCCGTGAGGCCATCTGACGCCGACCAGCATCTATGACAGAAGACGTCACCTCTCATCGGCGATAAAGCACCCAGCAGGGAGGCGCGAATGAGCGGTCCAACGGGTGTTGCCAGTGAGTCGAAGAGCCTGTTCAGGCGTTCGGTGGCCGTGTCGATCACCATCAAGGCCAAATCCGAACGAGTGTGGGGACTGCTGACCAACGCCGCGGACATCCCGCGCTGGAATTCTACAGTCTCAAGCGTCGAAGGTCGCATCGCGCCCGGGGAGCGCATCAAGCTCAAGGCACCGATCTCCAGTCGCACGTTCAACCTCACCGTCGAGACGGTCGAGCCGCCCACTCGGCTGGTCTGGAGCGACGGGTCGGCCGTGTTCCGAGGCGTCAGGGCCTACACATTGGCCCCCAATCACGACGGCTCGACGACCTTCGCGATGGAGGAGACCTTCACCGGATTCATGCTGCCGCTCATCGGGCTGTCGTTGCCGGACTTCAAGCCGGTCTTCGAGCAGTACGCCGCCGATCTCAAGCGCGAAGCCGAGCGGACAAGCCACTAGCTCAGTTGCAGCTTGCGACCAGATCTTTCAGCAGTTGCTCCCCGGCGATGGGGGTCGTCACGTCGCGCCGCTCGACCTGGCCGGCACGCTCCACCAGAAACGGCACGTGACGGACGTCTGTTTCCCTCCCTCCGCCACGGAATCCGTGATCTGAAAAGAACGCTATCGTCGTGTCGGCAAAGCTCTCCTCGCGAGTCATGCGGTCCACGATCTCGCCGAACACGCGGTCCGCATAGCGCAGCTGATTCGCATAAGCGGAATCCGGTCGTTGTACGAACGGATCCCGAGGCGGCTCGAATCCTCGCTTCGTGAACACGAACGGGAGATGCGGAATGCTGACGTGCACGAACTGGAACCTTGCACCGGGTTCGCGTGGCCGCGCGAGCTCCCGAAGGGTGGCGTCTACGATGGCCCGCTGATGCCGGCCGAAGGCCCATCCCTTCAAGATCCCGAGTGGGAACTGGCGCGGCCAGAGAATCACGGTCGTGAGCACCGGATCGAACAACGCATCAAATGCCGATCCCGACTGCTGGAGGGTTGCGCGATTGTAGAAACTGAAGGAACGGCACATGTCTGCCGTCGAGCCCACGAGTGAGCAATCCGCGATGTAGTAGCCGATCACCTCCGGCGACAGCCCGGTGCGGCGTGCGGTTGGCAGCAACGCATCGGGCTGTGTGACGTCCAACACGCTGTGCTGCCCGTGGTTCAGGGCGAGCAGGACCTGCCGATGCGCAACGACGGCATCGAAGGTGCGCCCGGCGAGGTAGCCAGGAATCGCATCGATTGTCTCGGGGCCCGGCGAGCGCACGGCGTGGTAGTGCGTGGCCCTCGCGCCGAATCGGCGAAGGTTCGGGAGGTCCGGGCGGATCTCGGATCCCTCGTAAAGATACGCGTACGAGAACTCGTCGAACAGGAGGGCCAGCACCGACGCGCAGCCGCTGCTCCCTGTCACCGGCGTGGCGCCCTGCGTGGTGATCGGTGTGGTTGGCCCGAAGACGCTTCGCGCGAGAGTGAGGGTCACCACGATCGCAATAGGTGACAGGACCCCCCCCAGCAGGCGTTCGAGCCCTGTTCTCATCGCGCGCGGCCAGACGAGGAAGGCGGTGGCGAGGGATCCGGCCGTGACCGCCACGAGGCCGTAGCGGGCGACCGGCAGCTCCCACAGCCTCCGAAGCGCATCCGCGAAGGGCATCTGACGCGAGACACCAGCGCCGAACGACGAAAGCGGAAGCAGCGCGACCATCAACAGCGCGATCGTTGCGGCGCGGCCCTCTCGCAGCAACGCCTGACGCAGCGCAATACCCAACACCGCGGCCTGCAGCGTCAGCGCGGCAAGCGCCCACCATCCGTGCAACGGCTGCCACTGCAGGTAGTACGGATCGCTTGAGAGCGCGGATGCAAGCGGATAGAAGAACAGTCCCGAAAGGCCGAATCCGAGCCAGGCGGACCTGAGATCGAGCGGGGCCCTCATCGGGTGGTCAGACGATAGAGCACGCGTGCCGACGGCGCGAGCGCTACCCGTTCGTCGATCACGAAGCACCGATCGAGAGCCCGCTCGAAGCCGACTTCGTCGTAGTCATCGAAGACGTCCGCGCGCGAACGGAGCAGGCGCTGCACCATCGGATCCGATTTCGGGACGAACTCGACGATCGCGCGTCGGCCAAGGCTCGCCAAGTACCTGGCCAGTTCCGAGAGTGGTACGTTGTTGCCAATGGCCAGATGATGGGTGACCGCTAAGGCCAGGATCACGTCCGCTGGACCGCGAGCCGCCAAGGTCATGCGTTCCGCATTAGCCCAGCCGATCGCGGGGCTCGGGTTCGTCAGATCGATCACGAGCGGAAGCACGCCGGCCAAGGCCGCATCTTTGCGCACGTCACGATACAGGAGGTCCGCGCACACCGCGTCAGCGTCGATGGCCACGGTTCGAGCGCCCGAGGCCGCGGCAAGCTTGCTGAAGTGTCCGACGTTCGCGCCCAGATCCCACACGACACGAGCAGCGAGACGGTGCAACCACTCGGCGACCACACGCTGCTTGAGCGCGAAGGCGGTGTCGGCGTAGCCCTCGCGCTCCGCGTAGTAGCCCGACCAGGCACTCTGCGTCGACCAGGAAACCGCACGGGTCGCTCGTTCGAGGCTCCCGGTGAGCGCTTCGAGTCGTGAGGTCGTTGGCGTGCGGGCTGAAGGCGTCGAGTCGCCGGCGCCCGGCCTCGGGTGCGCTTGCGCCCACGCGGTTTCGGCTCGCGCGTGGAGGTGGACGTGCAAGAGCGGACCAGCACGTAGATAGGTGAAGCGTGGCAACAGGATCGAGGCCAGCCCCAGCGGGACGCCCTCGATGAACTGTCGACTGAAGCTCACCAGTCGACTGTCACGCGACGCACCGAGCACGAGCGGTGCGTAGAAGTGCCGACAGAAGTGCCGATAGGCCACCCACGGTCCACCGTCGTATGGGGCGAAGGACAGCGTGTCGATCAGAATCGGTTCACACCCCATGAACTGGACGTTGAATGCGCTGGCGTCCTTCAGCGCCATCCCGAAGCGCAGCGCGAGCGCCTGAGCCCGGAGCGTCACGAGGGCGGCGTCGCGCAACTGAGACAGGCTCCACTCGTACGGATACGAGATCATCAGAATCTGCTCCGGGCGAAGGAAAATGGACGGTTGCGGCCCGCCGGGTTCAGGGCCCAGCTCGTCGTGTGGTACGAGCAAGCGTTCGCCGATGAGCGCGGCGTACAGTCCTGAAGACATCAGACGCTGGTAGGCCGCGACGCCTGCTGGCCTGACACATCGATGCACGACGCCGTCGCTCTGAAACACGAGTCCCGCCGGATCTCGGAACGACCCAGCGATCGGCACGTCGAGCATCACGTCACTCAGGCCGATGTCGTGGGAGGTTCGTCCTGAACCTGCACCGGCCCGCGGTCGTGCGCCTCTTCCGCCGCCGGTGCGACCGGGGACGCGAAGCGGCGTCCGACGCGCTTCAACGCGCCGAGGAGACGACGGGATGTGAGCCCGATGCCAAGAATGGCGGATAGGATGGTTTGGTAGCTGAGGCTACCGGAACCAGGATCGATATACGCCAGGGCCGGCCGCTCAAAGGCCACTAGAAGGCTCAAGACGCCGAACGCGATGGGTGTGAAGCGGCCACCAGTCGGGATCGTCACATGGAAGGACTCGAGTCTCCTCGAGCTCGTACAGGGACTCAAACGAGCGCGCATCGATGGCGTGTGCATCGAATCGATCCTCGTGGTTCGAGACGAGAGAATTCACGGCCGCGGCCTTCGTCAGTCCCCCTTCGTCTTCGCCCTACTGCCGGGGGCGCCCACTCGGCCCAGACCGGTCACGTCCGAGGGGCCAGCGGGCGAGACGGGCCTGCAAGCGTTTCAAAGGTACCGTGTGTACCATGCAGTCTTGAGGCTTTGCCCATTATTCGCCTCCCCGTTTGGGGTAGACGAGCCTGTCAGGGTCCAGTGTCAATCACGGAACCCACCGGCGACCGTGGCGGGCTTACCCGGTCCGCCCGGCCTGCACTACGCTATCGCCGATATCCACAACCGTGGTGGCGGTGTCACGCCAGTTTGGAAGCGGCGGCGCGCGTGTGGGCCGAGCCGTCGCGTAGCGACTCGGATTTCAGTACGCGGACCGCGAGATTCTGGTCGAGGCCGCTCGTCGCCTTCAGGTCACGCCCGAGGATCTCGAGCCGCTCGACGAGCATGCTGCAGGGTTCTGGGCACGCATCGGCCTGCTCTTTGCCCAGGCGGCTCCGGACACGCCTTTCATCCCGCCGACGTGGCCATCGGTGAGCGAAGCCCATCTCTTCGACATCGAGCGGCAGGTGATTGCGAAAATCGCCGAGAAGGGCAGCGCCGTCATCGTCGGCCGCGGCGCGGCGCACATCCTGGTTGGCTATGGCGAGCGTTCTCAACGAACCGGGCAGGCAGACGGCCCTGGCAGCGTGATCCGCGTGTTCCTGCACGCGCCCGTCGATGCCCGGGTCACGCTCGCCATGGTCGAGTACGGATTCGCCGATCGCGACGCGGCGGCGGTCGTCGTGCGGGACTCCGATCGCGCGCGCGCCAGGTTCGTCCGCAGCATCACAGGCCGCGATTGGTGCGACGCGACGCTCTACGACCTCTGTCTCGACACGCAGGCGGCTGGCCTCGATCGCTCGGTCGACCTCATCGTGGATCTGGTGCAGCGGAGGACCGCGGCACCACTGCCACCGATGAGGCCGCTGGCGTCCAGCGAATCCTCGTGATCGCCTGCCCTGGCGCCTTGCCCGCGTGCCGACCAGGTCGATGGGTATAATCAGCTCCTCCGATGGCGCGCATACTCATCAACCTTCGTATCCCCTCGCTCACGCTCAAGCAGGACATCGACTCACCGCGGCGCGTCGACAACAGCATGCTCAGGTTTCTGAAGACCATCGAGGTCCCGGCCCTTCCGAAGGTCGGCGACACGCTCTCGCTGACCGCCGACGCGTTGCCGCTGCCGTTCCCTTGCACGGTCAGGCGCTCCGACTGGGACGACCGCGAGAACATGTTCGTGGTGTCGTGCGCGTACGGCAAGAGCTCTATCCCCGAGGCTGACTATCGCGCGCTCGTCGGAAGTCCCGACTGGGCGTCGAAGTCCCTGTTGTGAGGCCGAGATCATGACTCACGCCTTCCGCCCCTGCTTGGTCCTCTCGGCGCTGATCGTCTCGATCGCATGCACCGTGACCCCTGCCGCGGACCGCCCGGCGGACGGATCGGCCCCGCCGAGCGACACCGGAGGCGCCAGCACCGGCGTACAGGCGCCGATCTTCGAGGTCGATCCGCTCTGGCCGAAGCCGATGCCGAATCACTGGGTGCTCGGCAGCCTCGGCGGGATTGCCGTCGACGAGCAGGATCACATCTGGGTGTTGAACCGCGGATCACGTACGCTGGCCGACAACTTCAAGCAGTTGGAGAAGAATCCACCGTGGGCCCTCTGCTGCGCATCGCCGCCGGCGGTGCTCGAGTTCGATCAGGACGGGAATCTGCTGCGCAAGTGGGGCGGTCACCCCGGCGGGCCCGGCTATGAGTGGTTCGACCAGGAGCACGGCCTGGCGATCGATCAACAGGGCAACATCTGGCTCGGCGGCGGATCCGGCGGTGACTCGCACCTGTTGAAGTTCACCAAGGACGGCTCGTTCATCGCGCAGTACGGCAAGCGCCACGCGCACTTGACCAGCGGGAACCCGGACGCGCCGGCGCGAGATCGCGTCTACAAGGCGAACAGTCTGGATCCCGTCAACTTCGGCCGGCCCGCGAAGGTGGTCTTCGATCCGAGTGGCGATGAAGCGTTTGTCGCTGACGGCTATCTGAATACCCGTATTGCCGTGATCGATCCGCCGACCGGAAGGATCAAGCGATTCTGGGGTGCCTACGGCAACAAGCCAGACGACTCCGTGTTCGCGAACGTGCCCGTAACCGGCGATCAGTCGCAAACCGGCTACGACCCCGCGGCGCCGCCGGCGCAGCAGTGGCGGCACGCGGTCCACTGCGTGGCGATCAGCAAGGACGGGCTCGTGTACGTGTGCGACCGTCAAGGGAACCGCGTCCAGGTCTTCACCAAAGAGGGGAAGTTCCTCAAAGAAGGGTTCATCCTCAAGGAGACGCGCAACGCCGGTGCCGTGTGGGATATCGCGTTCTCCGCCGATCCGCAACAGACCTACATGTACGTCGGCGACGGCGAGAACGAGCTGATTCACATCCTCAAGCGCGAAACGCTCGAAGAACTCACCGCCTTCGGGGACGGTGGCCGCCAGCCGGGTCAGTTCTACGGCGTCCACGTCATCGCCACCGACTCGAAAGGCAACCTGTACACTGCGGAGACCTACGAGGGACACCGCGTCCAGAAGTTCGTCTACAAGGGCATCGGACCGGTCACGAAGAAGTATCAGGGGACCGTCTGGCCCGGAACCGCCAAGTGAGCGTTCGGAGATCCCCCTGGCAGCGGCGCTCTCCACGCAGGGCGTGGCAGCCGCGAATGGCGTGTGCCGTCGCGTGCTAGGCTCTCCCTGACATGGGGCTCGGCGGGCTCGGCGCGCGAGGACGACACGCGCTAGTCGGTCGCGCGTTGGTCGTCGCATGGGTCGTATTGACGTTCGGTCGCGTCGTCATCCCTCCGGCGGGACTTCACGCGCAATACTTCGGCGCCAACAACTGGTCTGGACCTGTGCTCCGCGATCAGATCGACCGGGACGTGTCGACCGCTCAGCTGCGACGCGGGTGGGACTACACGCCTCCGGATGTGTTCAGCGTCCGCTGGCGCGGGTACGTCTACGTCAGCCAGCCGGCGACCTACGTCTTCTCGCTCAACTCGGACGACGGGTCGGCCTTGTACCTCGACCGTCGCCTCATCGTCGACAACGGGGCGGGCTCGCGCCGAGCGACCGTCGCACTGGCGCGTGGAAGCCATGCGGTGATGGTCGAATACTCGCAGTCCGGCGGTCCCTACGCGCTCGAATGGCAGTGGGCAATCGACTCTGTATCAGCGATGACGCCGGTGTCTCCGTGGCGGTTGTCGATACAGGCTCGTTCCGGTGCCACGCTGCGTCTGTTCGCCGCGGTTCGGCTGGCGTGGCCGCCCATGACGGCGCTCGTCGTGGTGGTGCTCGTCGCGTGGGCGCTCCGCACCGGGCGGTGGCCGGGGCGCGACGAATGGGGCGGGGTGGCACGACGTCCCATCCGTGCCGATCGCCGCGCCGGGCTCGCCTGCCTCGCGTTCTGCGTGTTGCTCGCGGTCGTGCACACGTGGCCCCTTGCCTCAGCGCCGGGTCAGTTGTCGCGGAACGACAATGCAGACACGGTGCTGAACGAGTGGACGATGGCGTGGGTGGCGCACCAGTTGCCCCGCGATCCGATGCGGATGTTCGACGCCAACATCTTCTATCCCGAACGACGAACACTGGCGCTGTCCGAGCCGCTGATCGTGCAGGGCGTAACCGCGGCGCCCTTCCTTGCGGCTGGCGCCTCGCCGGTCCTGGCCTACAACATCGTCCTGCTTGCCGGCATGGCCTTGACCGCCTGGTCAATGTGTCTCGTGATGTGGTCGTGGACCGACGATTGGCTTGCGGGGCTGGTCGCGGGAATCGTGCTGGCGTTCAATGCCCATACCTTGACACGGCTGCCTCATATGCAGGCGCAACACGCCGAGTTCCTCCCCATCGCACTCTACGCGTTCGACGCCGTGCTTCGAGGTTCTCGGTGGTCAGCTACCTTCGTGCTGGCGGCCACGGTGGCGCTGCAGGCCTTCGCATCGGTGTATCTCTTCGTGTTCGTGATCGTCGCGTTGTCCGTCGCTCTCGCGGTACGGCCTGAGGATTGGTGGGGCCCCAGGATGTGGCAGATCGTCAAACGCCTTCTCGTGGCCTCCGCCGCGAGCGCCGTTGTTCTGATTCCGCTGTTCCTGCCATATCTCGCGCTCCGTGCGAGCGGATTCGTGCGCTCTCTGGATGAAGCAGGATGGTTCGCGGCCTCGACACGGGACTATCTCACGACGCCGGCGCGTTGGTACGCCTGGGCCGGGGGTGCGACGGCGCTCTTTCCCGGTGTGGCGCCTGTTCTGCTCGGTTCGGTAGCGGTTGTCACGGCTCGCGCCATCCGTGACGCCCGTGCTCGGATGTGTCTCGCGACCGCCTGCGTCGGCGTCTTGCTGTCATTCGGCCCCGCGTGGGTGCCAGGCTACGAGACGCTTCACGGCATGCTGCCCTTGTTCCAGGCTGTGCGGACCACCTCACGATTCGGATATCTGGGTATCGTTGGGCTGGCGGGCCTCGCAGGATTCGGGCTGATGATGGTGAGGCGCCAGGCGATGGCTCGACCTGTGCTCCACGCAGGCCTTGGCGTTGTCGCCGTCGCGGCCGTGTCACTGGAGCCGCTCGCGGCGCCCTTGGAGCTTCAGCCGTTCCATGGCGTGAGCCCGCTCTATCGAACCCTCGAGGCCGAGCCCGGCGCCGTGGTCATCGAGCTGCCCTTTCCTCGACCGGAGAGCGTCTACCTCAATGCGGCCTACATGCTCAACTCGACCGCGCACTGGCGGCCGCTCGTCAACGGCTACAGCGGGTTCACGCCACCGAGCTATGTGGAACGCTACCTTGAGCTCCGTGATTTTCCGAGCGACACGTCGATCGAGGCACTTCGCCGCCTCGGCGTCACTCACATGGTCGTCCACTTCGAAAGGCTGTCGGCCGACCAGCGCGACCACCTCGCGAGGCGATCCGACCTCCGCCGACTTGCAGAGGACGAGCAGCGAACGATCTATCTGCTGAACCCGAACCCCTGATCCCTTGAACCTCTGAACCCTGACCTGCCACACTTCCGACGACATGCCTTCGAATTGGCCCGGCACGCTCTCGAACCTACGTCGCGCGCTCGCGTCGCCACGGACGGCGGCCGTCGCGGTGCTGTCGTTCTCGTCGGGTCTCCCGCTGGGCCTCGTCTGGATCGCGATCCCGGACTGGATGCGCGACATTGGCGTCGACATCCGCATCGTCGGCCTCCTGTCCCTCGCGCAGGCGCCGTGGGCGTTCAAGGTGATCTGGTCCCCGCTGATGGACCGCTACGTGCCGCCGTTTTGGGGACGACGACGCGGGTGGATGGCGATCGCACAGGTCGCGTTGCTCGGGCTGGGCTTGTTGCTCGCAGGCGTCGGCGACCGTCCCGAGACGGTGTGGGTCGTCGGCGCGATCGCGCTCGCGACCGGGTTGGCGGCCGCATCACAGGACATCGCCTACGACGCGTACGCCGTGGACGTGTTGCGCAAGGATGAGCAGGGTATTGCGGTAGGCGCCCGGACCGCGTTCTATCGGGCGGCGATGTTGCTGGCCGGGGGCATCGCGATCAGTTTGGCTGCTCGCGTGGGCTGGATGTTCGTGAACGTCTTCCTTGCGTTGTGCTACGTGCCGATGCTGCTCGTCACATGGAAGGCGCCCGAGCCCGAAGTCACGCAGTTGGCGCCCCGCACGCTACGCGACGCAGTCTGGCTGCCGTTCGTTCAGATGCTGGCCCGGCCGCGCGCACTCGAGATTCTGGCGTTCGTCGTGCTCTATAAGTTCTCCGACCAATTGACGCAGACGCTGACGCGGCCGTTCCTCAACGACATCGGCTACAGCGCCGATCAGCGCGGTTTCGCGTTGGCGACCCTTGGCGTGGTGGCCACCGTCGGCGGTGCGGTCGCGGGTGGCTGGCTCACCACCCTTGCGGGATTGGGTCACGCACTCTGGATCTTCGGGCTGCTGCAGTTGTTCTCGAACGCCGGCTACTGGCTGATCGCCTACGTGGGTGTGCCGAACCTGCCGTTGATGTACGGAGCGACGAGCTTCGAGTACCTCACATCCGGCATGGGGACCGGGGCGTTCGGGGTGCTGCTGCTCAGGCTCACGGAGAAGCGCTTCTCGGCGACGCAGTACGCGCTCTTCTCCAGCCTCTTTGCCGCTCCACGCGTGCTCGCAGGTCCTATCGCCGGCGTGGCGGTGGACAGCGTGGGATGGGCGACGTTCTATCTCGCGACCATGATCGTTGGCATTCCCGGCTTGATCATGCTCGCTCGGTTCGTGCCGCCCGGCGTGCGCGAGCCGACATTCGAGGCGCCCCAGCTCCAGGGAGGCGAGGTCGGCGACCACGTCGACACCGCGGGCTTGCTGGGCCGAGGTGTTGCCGCCACCGTTGTCACCGGCATTGCCGCCTCCCTCGTGCTCGCTTTGATGGCGGCGATTGACGCGATGCGCCGCGCGAAGACCGCTTCGCTGTCGTTCGGCCCGGCCTGGACTTCGATCTGGCAGCCGCAAGGCATCGATGGTTGGTTGCAGATCCTGTCGATTGCCGTGTTCTCCCTCGCTTGCGGCATGGGCGCGGTGGCCATGGCTGCCGCGAAACGCCGACGATAGTGTGAAACCCAATCCCTTAACCGACCTTCGTGCCCCCGTTGATCGCCTGCGTGCCGCACGGCGTGTGACCATTCTGACCGGTGCTGGAGTGTCGGCGGCGAGTGGTGTGCCGACGTTTCGTGGCGCCGATGGCCTGTGGCGCCAGTTTCGTGCGACAGACCTGGCGACGCCCGAAGCGTTCGCCCGCGATCCGGCCCTCGTGTGGGAATGGTATCAGTGGCGACGGAGCCAGATCGCTGGGTGTCAGCCCAACGCCGCCCACGAGGTGCTCGCGCGCTGGTCCCAGCAGCCCAACTGGATCGTTGCCACGCAGAACGTGGACGACTTGCACGTGCGTGCCCGTACGCGTGACCTCATTCGGCTCCACGGGTCGATCTGGGAGCTCTCGTGCTGGGGACGTTGCGCGCAGTCACCCAGATCGTGGCGTGACGAGCGGGTGCCCATGCCGGACCCGGTGCCCTCGTGTCCCACGTGCGGCCGGCTTGCGCGGCCGGCCGTCGTGTGGTTCGGAGAATCGCTCGATAGACGAGACATGGCGCGCGCGGCAGCCGCGACTCGGTGCGATGTCTTCATCGCCGCCGGCACATCGTCCGTGGTCTATCCTGCGGCGGGTCTGATGGGAGAGGCCAAGGCACAGGGCGCGTTCACGATCGAGATCAACCCGGAAGCGACCGCGGCGTCCGACATCGTCGATTGCGCAATCCAACAAGGTGCGGAAAACGCCTTCCCGTTGCTCGATGCACAGCTCACTGGCCGTGTCTAGGGCGCGTTCGCGGTGCGATTCGAGCGAAGAAACGTGATCGCCTGCGTCACGAATGGTGGTGCGAGATCGCCGAAGATCGGACCGTGTCCGGCTCCTGGCACAACCCATAGCTCGGCGCTCGGGATCCCTCGATAGGGCTCCAGCGCCAATTCAAGCGGGTACAGGGGATCGCGGTCGCCGTGGACGATGAGCGTTCGTGCTCGGATATGACCGAGCAGCGACGATGTGAACGCCATGTCGTCGTCGCGACTCGCGAAGCCGGCGGTCATCGCGTAGAGCTGCCGGATCTGTGTGTCGCCGTGCACGTGGCGAGACCGCAGCATCGCCAGCGCCTCCGATGAGAGTGTCTCGAATGCCTTCGGGCCGTACTGCGCCATGGCCGCTTTCGCGGAAGGAGAAAAACGGGGCGTCGCGCTGACCAAGACCATCGCCTTCACTCGGTCCGGCTGTTTCGTGGCGACGTGCAGGAGTGTCTTTGCACCCATGCTCAGGCCAATCGCGTCGATGGCAGGGAGATTGAGATGGTCGAGCAACGCCAGCACGTCGCTGCCGCACTGGCGAAACGTGAAGGTGCCAGCCGGATTCGTCGAACGACCGTGACCGCGCAGGTCTGGAACCACGAGTCGGTATCCATCGGGGTCCGACGAGAACACGTACCGCCAATCGGCGCCGATTCCCATCCCACCGTGGAGGAGCAGTAGCGGTTCACCCGCACCACGTGACTCGAAGAACATCTCGAAGTCCGGGAGACGTAATGTGGGCATGCCAGAGGCTACTCCGACATGAGGTCGCCGCGCGAGCAACGGTGCTATGCTCGCGGCCAGCGAGGGAGGACTCATGGCTGACCGCAGCTGGAGCCGCTTGGCGCTGGTCGTGCTTGCCATTGTCATCACCGTCCTGCCGGATGGCTTCATGGCGCAGCGGCGAATCACCAGCCCGGATGGACACGCCGCGACGGAGATCCGCGGCCGTTACGTTGGTGCGAATCCGATCTACACGGACGGAAAGTTCATCGAGATCAGCTACGGACGGCCGATCAGGCGGGGTCGCGATTTGTTTGGATCCGGCGGCACGTACGGCCAACGGCTCAATGCGGGTGCCCCCGTGTGGCGCGCAGGCGCCGACGTGTCGACGTACTTGATGAGCGAGTTGCCGCTCGTGATCAACGGAAAGACCGTCCCGGCGGGCGGCCACACGCTGTTCGTGAATCTCGAGGAAGGGAAGTGGACACTGATTGTCTCGGATTGGGAGCCGCAGGCCCGGTTCAATCCGGCAGACAAGACGCGTCTCTGGGGATCATACGGCTACACCCCTGACAAAGACGTTGTTCGTGCGCCGATGACGCTCACGACACTGCCGTATTCCGTCGATCAGCTGACGTGGCTGTTCCTCGACATGTCCGACAACGGAGGCACGCTCGCCCTCATGTGGGATCGCGTGATGGCCTCCGTCACGTTCACTGTGCCCTAACCAGTGTCAGCACGAGATCTCGAAAGAACCGCACGAACCGGTGGAGCTCGCTCTCGAGAATCCGCTCCTGATCGCTGTGCGCGCCGAAGCCCTTCGGACCATCTTCCGCATCGAGCGCAGGGCCGAGCCCGTAGCACTGCACACCCTTCGATCGGATCTGCGCCATATCCGTAGCCCCGGTGCCCATCGTTGGCAGCACTGGCACATCGTAGTGCGCCTTCGTTTGGGCCTCGATCGCGGCAAAGGCCTCGGTCGTCAGCGGTGAGCCACCGGCCGGCCGGTAGCGATCCCGCGCCCAGCGCACCTCGATCGTTGAATCCTTGATCACAGCCCGTACCTGATCGAGGAACGTCGACTGGTCCTCGTCCGGGTGCAGACGCACGTCCAGTGTGACCTTGGCTTCCGAGGGAATCACGTTGTAGCGAAAGCCGCCGCTGATCATCGTGGGCGTCAGCGAGCTGTGGAGCATCGACCAATGGTTCGGCTCGTGCTCGGCCAGCCAGTCGTCGGCGGCCTTTGAGACCTTCGCATCGGGACTGAGGATGTCACGGTAGCGCCGCGCGCGCTCCGGCGGAGCGATGGTCGCCAGCTTCCTGAAATACGAGCCTGTCGTCTCGGTGATCCGCAGCGGAGGGGTCCATGCAACGACCCGATCGACGGCGGTGGCAAGATGCGCGAGCGCGTTCGTCTTGATTGGAACGCTTCCATGACCTGACGGCCCTTTCGCGACGAGCTCAATCGGACGCGGTTCTTTCTCGGTCGTCCCCACGTTCGCCTGCACCGCGACACCACCCCGCCGCTGGACACCGCCACCTTCTGCCAAGCAGAACTCGGCGTCGATCGCATCGAGGTGCTCGTCGACCATGAACTGAGCCCCCACGTGTGGCGCCCCTTCCTCGCCAGATTCGGCGAGGAGAATGACATCGCGGTCGAGCGGCGTGCCCGCTCGCTTCAGCGCCAGCACGACCATCAAAGCGGCGACCAGATTGTCCTTATCGTCGACGGTGCCCCGTCCGTACACGTAGCCGCCGTCGCGACGTGCGCCGAAGGGCGGGAACGTCCACTTGGCGGGATCGACCGTGACGACGTCGGTGTGCCCCATCACCAACAAGGGGCGCTTCTTGCCGTTCCCTTTGAGCCGCGCGACGAGATTGGGTCGTTGCGGATCCTTCGCGAACACCTGATAGGCAATGCCCTCGCGATCGAGCACTTGCCGCAGATACTCCACGACTCGAATCTCGTTGCCGGGAGGACTGCTGGTATCGCGTTGGATCAACGCTTGGAAGTGCTCGAGCGTCTCGGACTCGAACCGCGCGCGGTCGTCTGCCTGGGCGACGAGCGGCGCCGAAGCCACGGGGGTGAGAAGAAGGGCGACGGCGAAGGCCCGCGCTAGCCGGTTGAACTGCCTCGTCACCCCAGCAGGATACCGGATCTCCATCGAGCTTGTTCCCGTGCCCTGAAAAGCTCCGCGCGCGGCCCTGCGCTGGCGCGCCCATCCTGTCGTCCTGACGCGGCTGGGCATACGAAGCGAACCGTTGGGGTGCGACGGTCGACTACCGGGTCAGCCACCAAGTCCGATCTCGGCGCTTCAGGCGCCGGCTCAGTCGCGCCCTACAACACGTTCAACGACTGCATCTCGGCGAGCTCATCTGGCGTCAGTTTGGGTAGGTGGCGAATGAAGTGGATCAACTGCCAGACGAGCGTTTCCTCTTTTGGGTCAGCCGTGCCGGTCCCGAATGCCGGCATCCCTGTGAAGCGGACGCCGTTTTCGATGATGTAGAAGAGCTCACCGTCGGTCATGTCCTGCGTGTCCGCGAGGCGCATGTCTGGCGCCTTCGGAAAGAACCCGCGCCCAAACGCCGTTCCCTTACCGCCGCCATCGTTCCCGTGGCAGAGCGCGCAGTACGCCGCGAAGTGGCGCATCCCTTTGCCGATCGCCTCCTCAGACGAGGGAACCGGGTTGGCCATCACGCGGATTTCGCCAGGAACCGCCAAGGATCGAAACCGCCGCGCGACCAGCGTCTCAAGGCGACCAGGGTCGGGTTGTGACGTGAGTCCGGTCGACGTCACGTACACGAAGCCGCTCGCCACGATGACAATCGGACTGAGCAGCACGCCTGTGAGCAGTCGAAACACGCGAACCTCGATTCTGCAAATGGCCTGTCGTGTAGTATAGGCTGCGTTGCTGTGGAGCCCTAGTTGTCCGCGAGCTTGATCCTTCTCGCCACGCCAAGCGAGGAGGAGAGCGATCGCATTTCGGTCGCACTGGCGCCCCTAGGGGACTTCGCCTTCGTCCACGGTCGTACGCTGGACGCGGCGCTCCAAGTCGCCACCAGCCTCCAGCCAGACCTCATCATCACATCGTTGACCGGCTCGGACGGGGTCACGCTCTGTCAACGGCTGAGGCTCATTCCGGAAACCCGAGCCGTCCGCGTGCTCCTGCTCATCGAGCGCGAGCGGCTGAACGAAGATCGGGCGGCCGGCGCCAACAGCGTCATGGTTCAGCCCACCTCGGCGATGCTCACCGCCATCGAAGCAAAGCGCACGCTCGAGCGGGAGGAACGTCGGAGCCCATGGGTTCCTGACAGGCGAGCGGTGTTTCGCGGCGGCCGGCGAATGACCGATATCGGCGTCGGTTGAGTTGCGCGGCGCGCCGCGCCCGACGTTTCCTCTTCCACGCCCGTTCGAGCACAATACATCTGGTCCCATGTCGCAGACACAGAACGGTCTCCTCGCCAGCGTCGACTACTACTTCGATGAGGCAGCGCGATTCGTTAAGTTATCGCCTGACCTGCTGAAGCAAGTCAAAGCGGTCAACAGCGTTTACCGATTCCAGTTCCCGGTTCGCCAGCGTGACGGGAGCATCCAGGTCATCTCCGCGTGGCGCGTGCAGCACAGTCATCATCGATTGCCCGTCAAGGGCGGCATTCGGTACAGCCCTCTGGTGGACGAGGAAGAGGTCATGGGGCTCGCCGCCCTGATGACGTACAAATGCGCCGTGGTCGACGTCCCGTTCGGTGGCGCCAAGGGCGGCGTGCAGGTCGACCCACATGCGCTCGATATCGATCAACTCGAGCGGATCACGAGGCGTTACACCGCGGAGCTGGTCAAGAAGAACTTCATCGGACCGGGCGTCGACGTGCCGGCCCCGGACTATGGCACGGGCGAGCGCGAGATGTCCTGGATTGCTGATACCTACGCGGCGCTCAACCCGGGCCATCTCGACGCGTTCGCGTGCGTCACTGGCAAGCCCACCACACAGAATGGAATCCACGGGCGACGTGAAGCGACGGGACGCGGGTTGTTCTTCGCGGTACGCGAGGCATGCCTGCAGACCGCGGACATGAAAGTGCTGGGCCTGGCGCCCGGTCTCGCAGACAAGCGCGTCGTCGTGCAGGGGCTCGGCAACGTCGGGTATCACGCGGCGAAGTTCTGCCGCGAGGGAGGCGCCGTCATTGTCGCCGTCGCCGAGCGAGAAGGGGCAATCTACAAGCCGAGTGGCCTGGACGAAGACGCGGTGCTTGCGCACCGGAAGGCCACCGGATCGATCCTCAATTTCCCGGGCGCCACCAACATCCCGCGATCGCTCGACGCGCTCGAGCTCGACTGCGATATTCTCATTCCGGCCGCGCTCGAGAACCAGATCACCAGCGAGAATGCGCCGCGAATCCGCGCACGGATTATCCTCGAGGGCGCAAACGGTCCGACCACGCCGGACGGAGAAGCGATTCTGCTGGAGAGGAACACGCTGATCATCCCAGACGTGTACGCCAACGCCGGTGGCGTCACCGTGTCGTACTTCGAGTGGCTGAAGAACCTGGCGCACATCAAGTTCGGCCGCCTCGAGAAACGGAACGCCCTGGCGTCTGCACGCCGGATGCTCCAGGCCGTGGAATGGGCCTCCGGCACAACCTTCACCGACGTGCAGCGGGCCGAGCTCATGCCTGAATTGGACGAGGCGACGATCGTCAACTCAGGGCTCGAGGAAACGATGGTGAGCGCGTATCACGAGCTGCTCGCCACGAGGGACCGCGAGCCCGGCATCAGAGACTTGCGAACCGCCGCTTTTGTCAACGCGATCGAGAAGGTCGGGCAGTCGTATCTGGAGCTGGGGATCTTTCCGTAGTCACGAAGTCACACGTCATCAGGTCCCCGCTGGCCTTCGAAAACGGCTCAGGTGTTCTCGCGAGCGGCCGCTCGCGAGAATACGCCGATGTTCAGCGTCTCGCGGCTGCTGTGGGCTCTCGTGGCTGGATCCGATGAGGCGGCGCGCGTCGCGTCGGCCTCTCTCACCGCCGTGGGCGCCGTTGTGTCTTCACTGACTCAGCCGGCTCGTGCTTTTCCCTGTCCCACGGTCTACGACGCGAGACACGCGGCGGTTGAGCCTCCGGAGCCCAATCCGCTCGCGACGGCCGGACCCTGGACCGCCGCCCGTCTGCGGGGCGTGCTGAACGACAACCTTCGAGGCCAGCGGGTCATCGTGGTGGCGAATCGCGAGCCGCGGATCCATGAGCGGACGCCCGACGGCGATGTCGTGGTCCGTCACCCCGCGAGTGGACTGGTCACGGCGCTCGAGCCGGTGATGCGCGCGTGCTCCGGCGTGTGGGTCGCCCACGGCAGCGGGTCGGCGGACCGGGACCATTCGGACCACAACGGGCGATGCCTGGTCTCGACCGGCGACGCCGAGTACGCCATTCATCGTGTCTGGTTGTCGGACGAAGAGGAGCGCGGCTACTACTACGGGTTCGCCAACGAGGCCCTCTGGCCGCTGTGCCACCTCGCCCATGCCCATCCGGTGTTCCGCCGCGACGATTGGCTCCACTATCAGCGCGTGAATCAGCGCTTCGCGGACGCGGTGATCGCGGAGGCCGACTGCAACGATCCGATCGTGCTCGTCCAGGACTACCACTTCGCGCTGGTGCCGCGCATGTTGCGCAAGCGCCTGCCGCGAGCGACGATCCTGACCTTTTGGCACATCCCGTGGCCCAACGCGGAGCATTTCGCGATCTGCCCCTACCACGAGCCGCTGCTCGAAGGTCTGTTGGGCAGCAGCATTGTCGGATTCCAGACGCCGCAACATGGGCACAATTTCCTGGAGAGCGTCGATCGCAGCCTGGAGGCGCGGATCGAGCGCGGCGACATGGCGGTGGTCTGCCAGCGGCAGAAGACGCTCGTACGCGCGTACCCCATCTCGATCGAGTGGCCGTCGAGACTTGCGTCCGATTCGCCGGATATCCCGTCGTGTCGACGAGCTGTCCGCGAGGAGTTGGGATTGCCGACCGACGCCAATCTCGTCGTGTCGGTGGATCGGCTCGACTACACCAAAGGGATCGGTGAGCGCCTCCGTTCGTTCGAGCACACGCTGGAGCGATGGCAGGGGCCGGTCGGCTCGTTGGCGTTCGTGCAAGTCGGCGCGCCGAGCCGTGTGCGCATCGAACGGTATCGCGAGTTCGGTGACCTCGTTCGCAGCGAGGCGGCTCGCATCAACGCGCGTCTCGGCCGGGAGTATTTCAGACCCATCATCCTGGATGAGCGCCACTACGAGCCGCCAGAAGTCTTTAGGCTCTATCGAGCAGCCGACGTGTGCTACGTCAGCAGCTTGCACGACGGCATGAACCTCGTGGCCAAGGAGTTCGCCTCCGCACGCGACGACGAACAAGGTGTCTTGCTGCTGAGTCGATGCGCCGGTGCGGCACGGGAACTCACGGAGGCGCTCGTCGTGAACCCGTATGACATCGAGGCGGTGGCGGACATCCTCATCGCCGCGCTCTCCATGGGGACGAAGGAGCAGCGCGAGCGGATGCAGGCCTTGCGTCGCCAGATCGCGGAGCACAACGTTTATCGGTGGGCCGGACGCATATTGCTCGACGCCACTCGGCTTCGCTATCGGGAACGACTCCAGGATCGGCTGCAGATGCGCTTGTCCGCGAGACGAATCGAACGCGCCACACGCTTTGCGTGACTCTGCTCGCCGATCCGATGAGCCCCGTCCCGCACGCCGAGTCGACCCGATGGTACCAGGACGCGATCATCTATCAACTCCACGTCAAGACGTTTTGCGATGGCAATGGCGACGGCATCGGCGATTTCGCCGGGCTGATCTCGAAGCTCGACTACCTCCAGCGACTGGGCGTGCAATGCTTGTGGCTCCTCCCGTTCTATGCCTCGTCCCTTCTCGATGACGGCTATGACGTGTCTGATTACCGCCAGGTCCACCCGTGGTACGGCTCGCTCGACGACGTGCGCCGCTTCCTCGATGAGGCGCACCGGCGGGGGCTACGCGTGATCAACGAGCTCATCATCGACCATACGTCGGACCGACATCCGTGGTTCGAGGCCTCACGACACGCGCCTGCTGGTTCTTCGGCGCTCGAGTTCTACGTCTGGAGCGATACGGACCAGAGGTTCATGGAGGCGCACATCATCTTCAACGACACCGAGCCCTCGAACTGGGCCCGGGACCCGGTCGCGGGTGCCTATTATTGGCACCGGTTCTTTCGCCACCAGCCCGACCTGAACTTCGATTCGCCAGACGTTCGCGCGGCAGTCTATGACGTGGTGCGGTTCTGGTTCGATCTCGGCGTCGACGGCCTGCGCTTGGACGCCGTGGCCCACCTGTACGAGCGCGAAGGCACAGACTGCGACAACCTTCCGGAGACGCACGCGTTCCTGCGCGCGCTTCGCACCCTGGTCGACCGGGAGTACGGCGACCGCGTTCTACTGGCGGAAGTGAACCAGACGCCGGAGGCCACCTGCACGTACTTCGGAGAGGGGAACGAGTGCCACATGGCGTTTCACTTCCCGTTGATGCCGCGGTTGTTCCAGGCACTCGCCACCCAGCAGGCGGAGCCCATCGTCGACATGGTTGGCCGGACGTCGACGATTCCCGCCGGATGCCAGTGGGCCATTGTTCTGCGCAACCACGACGAACTAACGCTGTCGGCGCTCTCGCCTTGGGAACGCGAGCAGCTTCTCGACGTCTATGCGCCCGCACCGCGCATGCGCCTGCACCACGGCATTCGCCGTCGCCTGGCGCCGCTCCTGGGCAACGTGCGCGACCGGATCGAGCTCGCCACCGCCTTGACGTTCTCGCTTCCGGGGTCCCCGATCGTGTACTACGGCGACGAGATCGGCATGGGCGACAACATCGCGCTTCCGGATCGCGACGGTGTTCGCACGCCCATGCAGTGGTCTGAGGCACCCCAGGCAGGGTTCACGACCTCGGCGGTGACGGCGCTGCCCGTTCTCGAAGACGGCGAGTACGGGTATCGACGCGTGAACGTGGCGAATCAGGACCGTGATCCTCGCTCGCTCCTTCATTTTGTTCGGCGGTTGATGGCGGCGCGCCGGAGCCAACCCGCGCTCGGTCGCGGTGACATCCACATCTGTGACGTGACCGATCCGCGCGTTCTCGCGTTCATCCGTGGCCGTGCTGCGGATTCCGTGCTCGTCGTGGCCAATCTGGCACACACCGAGGTGCACGCGGCGGTTGCGTTACCCACGGGCGTACCAGCACTCAACACGACCGACTCGCTGCGGGCGCTTCCGAGCACGCGAAGGGACGGATGCGTTACGCTGACGCTGCCCGGCAGCGCCATCGGCTGGTGGACGGCCCCTTCCTAGCGCACGCAGCAACGCGAACGGCCCAGGGATGCCGATGTGACCCTGTGTCACGACCGCCGACGCCAAGCCGATGACCATGCTGCGAGCGCGAGGATGACCACGGCGCCGCCAGTGCCGAACCGTATCCACGATTGCCAGAGCTCAGGCGGACGGTCCCCTGCCGGCGCCATTGTGTCGACGACATGCGCACCGAGCAACGCCACTTGATCCGTGATGCGAATGGGATTCTCCTGGGTCGGAGGCGCAGTTCCAGGCCGTTCGATGCTGAACCATCGATAGCCGGTCTCCGCCGGGAGCCACTCGAGGAACACTGTCTCGCGCATCCAGAGGACGCCGTCGAGAAGCCCCGGTTCCAGGCTTGCCATCACGCGCAGGCGGACCGATCGTCCCAGCGACTCGACCGCGATGTCGTCGCCGAGATCGCGATTCAGCACATGGAGGGTCCGAACGCTCGCGACCACGGGGACGATTGGAGCGGCCGGCCCTGCTGTCGGGTCACTTGGATCCCGTGGCTCACGCCGCAGCAACAGCCATGGGTTCGCTCGTTCCTCGTCGGTCCGATCAAGAGAGCCGGCAAAGGTGAATCGCGACCGGTCGATGAACGCCTCGGTCACACCGCCGAGGCGCACGCTTCGCGGCCCCGCGGTGATCGTGGAGAGCGGGCTCTCCGTGTCGTGGACCCGAAATGGCGTGATCAGCATTCCTGGCGTCGGCGTAAGACCGAGACGTGTCCACCAACCAGGTTTGTCAGCGTCGTTGAATGAGCCCAGCATCGGGAGGGTGGTTCGAAGGACGACGACGTCCGTGCCTGCGCGTGTTGCGTGCCCGGTGCCGACCAGGCGTTCCCAGGCCGGCGGAGGCCAGGCGACCAGGGCGACGGTGGAGACCAGCGCAGCGCCCCCAGCGCCGAGGACGGTCGCTCGGCTGAATCGCGTCGCGAATACCAGCAGCAACGAGGCGGCGACGACTGGCAAGGCATACCACTTGAACGTCGCGACTCGGCGATGAGCCGCACTCACCCGGGCGGCGACATCGGACCGCAAGTCGCGAGTGTGTAGTCCAACCAACGCCGGGGTGAGTCGCTCCAGCAGGTGCCTCTCGAGTTGCGCACGGCTGTCGTCCAGCGCCGTGCCCTCGGGCGGCGTCACCAACACCGAGGTCGCGGCGCCAATCGATGACCGCCACAATGCCCGTCCGACCTGCGGCGGCACGAAGGCCTTCGGCGCCGCACCGTAGCGCGCCCAGTACTCGTCGTCTGGCGGCTGGAGACGATCGACATCGAACGGCACGCGCGGCATCCAGGCGCGCATGGACGCCGTTCCTGTGATGCCGGGCAATCGCGGTGTGAGTGATGCGGACGCCGCAGCGCCGCGCGCAGGCACAATGGCCGCAACCTCGAACTGTCCAGTATCGCTGCCTATCGATCCGTCGCGGTGCTTGACGGGATACTCGAGCGAGACCGCTTCGCCCACCGATGCACTCAGACGTGTCGCGGTCCACTCGGTCAGCAGGATCGGCGGGTGTTCGAGCTCCTCGGCCTTCACATCCGGAGCCACGGCTTGCAGCTCGATGCTCGTGACGAACGAATAGGGCACTTCGCGGTCACCCAGTCGAATGCGCGACACCATCGTGGTCAGCGCTGGTGTCGGGATTGCTCCGATCGCAAGCGAGGACTCCGTGACAGCCTCGATGACCGGATCGTCAAGGGTGCCGTCTCGGCTGCCGACAAGCCACCCGCGGAGTGCCGGGTCGGCGCGCACGTGCAGTCCGTAGTCGTCGAGGGTCAGAATGGGCGCGACGTCAATCCGGAGGCCAGCCGTGCTACCCGCGGTGGGGGCCGTCAGCCGCGCGTCGTCTGTCACGATCGCATTGACGCGTCCTTCCCACATCGAGCCGGCCTGCAGCGTCCTGAGCGAGACGTACGCCGCCAACGCGTCGCGCGATGTGTCGAGCGGGGACAGGGCGCCGATCGCGTCGGCGCGCTCAGCCACGCGGAGCCTGAGCGAACGCACCGAGTCGTCACGTCGCCCGTGCAACGTCCACAATGGCACGTCTGCAGCGAATGGGATGGTGATGGTGGCGTATGCGCCGACGTTCGTGGCCAACGCGGATGCCAGCGCCGAGCTCAGCACGACGTCATCCTCCGATGGCCCGTGGATGGTGGATCGATCGTGAAAACGCCAGAAGCGATCGTCGACACCGTAGATGATGACGTGCGGGATCGGCGACTCGCGTCCGTCAACCGTCGCCGTGCCGTCCAGCACGATGATCGGCACGGCGTTGCCGAGAACGGCGTGCTGCTCGGCCAACGCCTCCCGCACGAAACGCGGCGCGACCAGAGCGGCCGAGGCACGTCCGAGCCTCGGGGTGAGCTCCCTCTCGAATCGACCGACGATCGATTGCTGAAGGAGCACCGGTAGACTCGCACACACGACCGCCAATGCTAGGGCAAGCACAGGACCGAATCGCGTTCGGCGAGAGGCGCTGAGGTTCGAGGGCGATGGCATACTGGCACCAGGCCTCACCAGGCCTGCCAGGCCGACCTGGCCTAGTACCGAACTCTCAAACCACCGCCGGCGTGCAAACCGCCAAGCTTCGGCTCGGATTCCGCCCGGGTCGTGGAGATCGTGACCGTGCCATTCGAGTAGCGGACGAGCCCTTGAACGCCGAAATAACGTGAGAAATAGTACGAGACGTCGAAGCCCGCGTTGTAGCCCCAGCGTGACCTGGTCAGCCGTTCGCGCTCGACCGTATCGATGGCGATCCGATCGAATGGAAACGTTTCGCGCAGGGTCAGATTCGTGATCGTCTCCTGCTTCACTTGAAACCAGGTGGGGCCCCCGAACGCTGTCACCGCGAGGCGATCGGTGACCGGCAGGAGCCAGAGTGCGGCCAGGTGCACCAGGAGGTCGCTCCGCTCCAGCGTCGTCGAATCGTCGAGCGTGCGAGGCTGGTTGAAGTAGAACGGGTGCGGGATGCTGCCGCGGACTGGAGCGTCCTCCGTCTTCGCCCCGAAGGTGACGCCGAACCCGAAGCCCAGGTTGCCGCGGACGCGCCCCCCCGCCGTCAGGTCGTACAGCGGCTTCCTGCCGGTCTCAGGAGACGCCGTGATGGTTGCCTCCTCCAGATTGATCTCCGGTCGCGTCACTAGATCACTGCTCCGGCTCTCGGTATCGTACAAGCCATTCAGACTGATGTACCCGTTGGCACCCCATGCTCCCCAGTTCGACGACTGGGCCCGCACGGGGGAGAGGCCGAGCGTCTCGACGAGTGCGGCGGCGAGGGCGAGGGCGCGCGTCAATTGACACCCACCGCATTCCACGCCTCGCGCAGCGCCCGCACGGCGTTGCTGCCCGCCCCGTAGAGATCGGCGGCGGCCTGCAAGGTCGCCGCACGCGCCACCGAGAAGGTCGCGTTGGCTGGCATCATTTGGGTGAACGCGCGATAGGACACGCGCTCCATCTGTTCCCGATTCGCGAATCCGATACCGGTGACCGACTGGCCGGACGTGCGGTTCGTTCCCCCTTCGATCGCCAAGTAGTACGCGTGGGAGACGATAGTGGAGTTGATATGCACGCCCCCGTTGTCTTGTGGGCCGACGTAGCGACGGCTGTAGTGATCGGGATCCCCGTAGTCGCCTGGATTCGCCAGCGAACGGATGCCGCCTGGGGTCACGACGTCTTCTCCCATGAGATACTCGGCCCGCAACGGTCCATTGCCTGCCGCCTGATGGTAGAACTCTGCTCCAGCCGCGATGATGTCCGAGAATGCCTCATTCAAGGCCCCGGACTCGTTCTCGTAGATCAACTGTGAGGAGAAGTCCGTCACGCCGTGAGCGAGCTCGTGGGCGAAGATGTCCAGCGCCCCAGCCATGTAGTTCCAATTGCGGCCCGCCAGGGTGAGGCTCGCCGGCAAGCCTTCCCCGAAGACCATGACGCCGTCACCCGCGTAGAACGCGTTCACATAGAAGAGCCCGACGATGGAAATCGGTTGCGACAGCACGGCGTTCCGATCCACCGGGTGGACGAGGGACACCACTTCGAGATCCGCTCCGTCGAGTCCCCTCCGCCCGAAGCGTCGATAGAAGTAGTCATAGACGTAGCCGCTGTAGGCGTGGGCGTCGATGACAGCGGGATCGCTCCAAGCGTTATCGCTGTCCTGCCCGAGGTCGTTCGGTCCCAGCGTGACGACCCCGTTGAGAAAGGCGAGCGTCCTCTGCAGATTGCCTTTCATGTCGAACGTCAGAAGCGACGGGGGGCGCATCACGTCCTGCGCGCGGTAGGTCGAGCCCACCTTGTTGATGCTGAGCTTCTTGTTGTCGCCGAGCACGCCGCGACCGCCGCCGATCGCCGCTTGCGATTTCAGATCGTTCAGCGCGCGCAGGACCGCTCCGGTTCGTGCGTCGATGAAATAGCGATAGAGGCCTTCGGATCCGAACGCGCGACCCGTGTAGGCCAGCACGAATCGACCTTCGAGGGGCAGCACGATGAGCTCTGGTTCGTAGGTGGCTGGCAGCTCGGCTCCTGACTCCCGTGCGATCGCCTCGCGCGCGTCTGCCGCAGTCAGCGTCGGTGTGACATCATCCAGGGCAATCTGTGTCTGGACGCTGCCAAAGATGCTCATGGTGAGCCCGTCCTCGAGCTGCCGTGATAGATCCGCGCCGTACACCCGCACGCCCTTGTGAACCTGGTCGAAACGCTCGTGGGTCCTCGACTCGAGCATCGGATCGTCGCGTCGCTGGCGTAGCTTCAAACCGCCGTCGCGTGTCATGCGGTCCACCGTCGTATCCCACGAGCGCATCTCTGCGACCGACTGTGGGGCAATGCGGGACGGTTCGGTGGCGGACTGCGCTCCAACGTGGAGCGTCGCCGAAGGAGCCGTCAGCAACACGGCAAAGGCAATGGCCGCACGAAGCGGTGTGTTGGACGCTTGCACCGAGGTTCTCCTTCTGGGCTAGGCCGAGGTCAGACCAGTGGACCGCATGTCGGCGGGAGGTGTGGGCCGGGTTCGAGGGGTCAAACGACTTCTACGATAACGCGAGACGGCGGTGAGCGCGCTCACACACCGCCGATGCCGTTGCCAAATCGTGCAAGGAGTGACAAGCGCTCAGCCGAAGATGGGCGCTTGGGCCGATGGTGTCGATCACTTGGCGGCAAGGACGCGTTCGACGATCGTTTTCGCCAATGGCGGACTGATCGTGCATGAGGGATCGTCAATCCGGCACTTGGCCACCGAAAGCCCGCAGCCACAGGTGCACGACTCGGAGTTCAAGGCGTTGAGCACTTCGCCTCGCTTCCCCTCGGGCACTTGCGAGAGATCCACCCCGGGGATGTCCTTGATCTGCGAGACATCGTCATCGTTCATGCGTGACGGATCGTCGATGCGCTTGACGTCTGCGTTGGCCTCGAGGCCGGCGAGCACTCTCGCCGTGGCCTCCGTCTCCCGTGCGTGGAGAATTCCGATATGGCGTTGCGCGATGCGTCCCTCCGTATCGAGAAAGAACGTCGTCGGCAGGGCTGCCACGCCAGGGAACCGGTCCTCGATCTCCGGTGTCGTCATCACGATCGGGTAGTTCACCTTGTACTGGGATGCGAACTCGCGCACTTTGTCGATCGGCCCTTCGTCCTCGGAGATGCCGATGACGATGAGGCGATCGCGATACTTTGTCTGGAGGGCGACGAGGTCGGGGATTTCAGCGCGACACGGGCCGCACCACGTGGCCCAGAAGTTCACGAGGACCATCTTGCCCTTCCAGTCGGTCGACGACAGCCCCTTGCCGTCCAGATCCGTGAGCGTGAACGGGTCGATGCGTGTGGGCTCTTTCAGGAGCTCGACCGTCACGCGTTCGCCAGCGTCCTTGGTGATGTCTCCGCCGTCGACGATGGACGATACCGGGGCGTTGACAGGCTGAGCTGGCCCACACCGGACCGTGATCGACGCGACGGCGACGAGCCCAGCGAAAGCGAGCGCTCGGTTTCCGATCATGAGAAAGATCCTAGCAGTATTGATGGCGTGTTTCATGCGGTGCACCTCGGGGCAGGCCGCTCGTAGCCAGGCGGCACGAGCGGCGCCAGCACCCGTGCGAACCGTGCATGCAGCCGCCGCACCGACCTGTCGCGTCCGCCATCACACTGCGGACTGGGGCCCGGAGTCACTCACGGAGCAGCATCGGACGGTTGTTGCGCTCTTTGAGCAGCGCCAGGATGCGAGGGATATCGACGTCACCCGCGGACGTCATGAGCAGCTCCGGTGCGGCCCGGCCTGGACGTGGGCGGGTCCGGTCCCATGTCGCCATCGTGCGAAGCTGCGCTTGACGACGGGCGGGAGGCGGTGAGACGAAGTCGAAATCGAAGCCGGAGAACCCTGGCAACGTCTTCATGGTTCTCTCCGCGCCGAATCGGACCGCGTCGTACGGGTCGTCGAGCAGTTGGGCGAGGTGCGGAGGCATCCAGTCGGTGCCCGATGCCTCGCGCGCTGGGGGCCAGGCCATCGCCTGCGCGATGATGGCACGTTGACCCGCGTCGCCCTTCAACAGCCACACCAGCGAAGCGGCCACGGTACGTTCGTCGTCGGGCAGAGGCACCTCGGGTGTGCCATACCACTGCTGCAGTGACTTACCGGTCCAGTCGAGCGTGCGATCGAGGTGACACAGGTTGCAGGCGTTGGGACGGCCGGTCTCCACGCTCTCGCGGACCGTGGGGCTTCCGACCGTGTGGCTCCGAATCGTCTTGAGCAGCCCGTACGACGTGTACGGCATGTGGCAGTTGTAGCAGGAGCTCCCGGCTGAGTCCGCCCTGTGATGCGTATGCGCGGCCGGGTTGGCGCGCATCGGTTGATGGCAGTTCAGGCATGCCTCGTTCGATACACCTGCGATCGATGTTTGGCCGACGCGCCACTCCTCCAGCGACCGGGCATCCTCGTCGGTCTTGTGCAGCGTGTGGCACGAAGAGCAGGTCATGGTCCGGTCGGCCTGCTTCGCGTTCTTGTAGCACGGCGATTCGAGCAACCCGTTGTACTCTCGACCGGATACGCGCACCGTTCCGTTAGACCAGAATGCATCTCGAATGAACCGCGAGTCGTCTTGCAAGAGCGTCTGCATCGTCGGCGAGTCGATGTTGGCGTTCGGCTGCGCCACGAAACGGGTGTCGGATAGCTCGCCCCCTGGACGGAAGGGCAGTCCGTTCGAGTTGGCGTGGCGCTCGCCTTGCTCGTCGTAGAACTCCCACACGCCATGGCATTGCCCGCACACCTGAGACGACCGCCTGGGATCGAGGCGAGTCGGCAACACCGTCGTGGAATCGGCAGTCTTCAAGAAGTGCAACTGGTAGCGGCGCAGGGGACTGCTGTTCGCACGCACGTGTGCGTCACTCGGGCCATGGCACGACTCGCACGCAATGCCGAACTCCGCGGTCGTCGTCTCGATGGTCTGCGTGTCCAGCGGTTGCGATCCGAACGGTGTGTCGAACCGTGGCTTGCCATGCGTGGCGTGACAGGCGAGGCAGGTGCTGTTCCAGTGCCCGGTCTCTGAGAACGTACGCTGCGTCGGAGGGTGCAGCACCGCCATCCGACGAGGGATCCAGCGCCTCTCGGCGATGAGGTACGCGCCGGGCAGCTGGCCCATGAGCCGCTGCTGTCCCGTCTCGTACCAGAAGATCTGCTGGTTGTGCGAGCCCGTAATCATCGTCACGCGCCGCTCGATCCGCGGGCGCTGGTCAGGCGGAACCGTCGAATCCGGATCGTCGAACTCCGCGAACAACGCCTTCCCGTCCTGTCTCAGGTGCATCGGCCGTCCGTGGACGTCCGCCACGGTCACGCCATCGAAATCGGGAATCGCGGTCTCCGGCGTCGCGACCTGCGTCATCGTTCGATGAAACGACGTATGCCACGAGGCGTACTGGCTTGGATGACAGGCGCGGCACGTATCGGAGGAGACAAAGCCATCTCCTCGGACTTGAACGGGGCGACTGTTGATCTGGGACTCGGCTGGAAACGTGTCGCGCGTGGCGGCCCTGGTAAGGCCCAGAGCCGCCGACGCGATGATGAGAACGATGAGGAGTGGGGCCTTTGGCAAGCAGCTACGGCGTCACCGTGACCTTGACCTCTCGATCGAAGAAGAGGTTTCGATCGCTGGCTCGCACGCGGAGGGTGTACTCGCCAGGGACGCTGAACGACACAGCGTTTTCGACCTTGCCGTCTTTGACCGGTGTGCTCCGTGTCTGGAACTCCGCCGCAGCTGGCCCACGATAGACCATCCACGAGACCGACGGACCTCGCGGTCCGCCGGGTCCGCCGCCACCGGCCTCACGCCGCGGGGGCGCGAGATCGGGGAGGTTGACCGGTGCCTCGAGCTGCGAGACGAGCGTGGGCGGCGTTTCCTGACCCAGGGCCGGCTTACGAGGCGGCGCCGGCTTCGGGATGCCGTCGTCGGTGTAGTTGCCCACCATGCGGAGCGTCTGGCCAGCCTTCACCGTCGAGTCTGCGGTCACGGTGATGCTGGGTGGTTTGTTGCCGATCAGTTCCTTGTCGGTTTGTCCGCCCGTGGCCGCGCCGCCGGCCGGGTCGATCTCCCACTCCGCCTGGAGCCAGCCGTACGCTTTCTCCGTCTTGCCGTTCGCCGTGATGGTCCAGATTAGTTCCTTCTTGCCCCAGTCCTTCGGCACGACGACTGTGAACAGGTTGCGCTGCATCCGCGGGTAGAAGAACGCGGGCTGTCCGCGATCGGTACCGCCCGGCTCGACGGAGTTGTTCGGGCCGACCGGGACCGACAGATGCTGGACCCAGTTCCGGTTGAGGTACCCGAAGTGCATGTTGAATGTGCCGTCGGGGTTTTTCGACCAGCCCTCGAACACCGGCTGGACGCCCTGGCCCGAGTTGAACTTGAAGTTGTTGGTGAGCTCCACGGCCTGCTGCGCGCCAACGCCGGTCGTGAAGCCGACCGCGCCGATGAGAGCTAGCGCGGCGACGGTCACACGCACTCGAGAAAACATAACGAGCCTTTTGCTGATGTGCCGAGTAAGAGGAAACCGTGACGTGAGCATGGGTGGGAAGGCGGGTGCCGCCCGGCCGAAGCCGAGCGGCACGCTCGAACGCCAGAACTACTGCTGCTGTTGCTGCTGGGTCGTGCGCGTCTTCTTCTCACGCTCGGCCTTGCGGGCCGCCAGCTGCTCTTTGTACTCCTCGTCGGTCAAATCGTACCAGCCGATCCACGCGAAGCCCATCTCGTCGATGGTCCGCTGACCGTCGCCGACCCAGTTCTTCGGGTCGGGGTTGGCGCGATTCTGCTGCGAGTTGTCGTGCCACGTGATGACGTGGAGGATGGTGCCGGCCGGCACGATCGGCGCCGCGTCATCGGCGTACGAGTAGTTGAGGTGCCAGTTGTAGTTGAAGTTCGTGCAGCTCACCATCTCCGTTTTCGCGGAGGCCCCGCCGGTCGGATAGATCAGCTCGAGGCACTGTCGCTTGCCGCGGATGTGCATGTGCGGTTGGAACGACAGGATGCGGGCGTTCTTGTGCATGACGGTGTAGCCGTCGATGCGCACCACGGAGTTGCCGGGGATGTCGAGCTCCGCGGTCGACTGCGCGAGCTGCTTCGACCAGCGGATGTGCTTCGGCACGTACCCTTCGGGGTGGAGCTTCATCGCCACTTCGATGTGGGCGTCGACTTCTTCGCCTATCGAGTGAAGGTGGTAGCTGACCATGGCCTTCTTGCCGGCCTTGAGCAGCACACCTGAGTCGCCCGTGTAGACCTCGGCGTTCTTGCCCGACGCGTACTCGACGAGGAAATCGCCACCATCGATGCCGACGCTGTCATCGGCGTTGACTTCCTTGGTCTCCGGATCGTCCACGGCGTACGAGAGCGCGTGGTGGACCACCTTGCGCGACTGCGGTGTGGCGGCGCGCGTCTGGATGGCCTGGATGTAGCGGTCGGTCTTGATTGGAATGTCGGTGTAGATGTTGCCGTAGAGATCGGGACCGGAGGCCGGCACCTTGTACGGCGGGAACTTCACGACGAGATCGGGCTCGAAGTCCCACGCGCCGACTTCTTTGAACTGCCGGCGGGCGGGCATGTCTGCGGGGTTGCCGCGCGGTGCGCCACTATCCACCCACTTCGCGATGGTCTGGATCTCGTCGTCACTGAGCGACGGATCGTTCTTGAACTTGGTGATGCCGATCGTCTTGTCCATGTGGAACGGCGGCATCTCACGAGCCGTCGTGCGGGTCTTGATGGACCGCGCCCACGGCCGTGCTTCTTCGTAGGTCATGAGCGACATCGGCGCGGATTCGCCTGCTCGATGGCAGTTCACGCAGGAGCGCTGAAGGATCGGCGCGATGTCCTTCGTGAACGTGGGTTGCTTGGCAGCGGTCTGTGCCGACACCAGCGTTGGGAACAGCAGTGCGCCTGCTGAGGCGATCGCGAGCGCCATCGCCCGGGAGATCTCACACGTCCTGCTCATCGTCTGCCTCGCATTCGTGAACTACGAATCCACCCCTCGCCTTCTGGAAGAAAGGCGTTGCTCATATTGCGCTCGTACGGGCTTGGCTGTCAATGCCCGTGCGGCCGCTATCGATAATGTTTTTGGTAGTTTGAGCCCGATCCGGAATGTCGCGCTCTGTTACAATCCTCGGGCTTGCGCGGCGCGAAAGAGGATACGCATTCCGACCCTCTCCTGATCGCACGCCACCTTCGGTTCGGCTGGTGGTCGTTGGCACTTTTTGCGACGCTCGGCTTCGCCCTGGAACTGTTGCACGGCTTCAAGATAGGGCTCTACCTGGACGTGGGCAATGAGACGCGCCGGCTCATGTGGACCCTGGCGCATGCCCACGGAACCCTGCTGAGCCTCATTCACCTGTTCTTCGCCTTGACCGTCCGCGCCTCGGACCTCCCCAGCGCTCGTTTGGGCCGGTCCTCGAGCGCGCTCGTGGCCGCGAGCGTCCTGCTGCCGGGCGGTTTTTTCCTCGGCGGCGTGCAGTTCTACGCAGGCGATCCCGGCGTCGGCGTCGCACTCGTCCCCATCGGCGCCGTGCTCGCCATCTACGCCGCTGTCGTCACCGCACGGTCCATCGGGCGCTAACAACACCCGCGCGCGACTGAGCCGGGGTTCGGGGCAGAGCCCCGAGTGATCAAGGCAACGCGAACGCGACCAACTCGGGCACCTCGCCTTGTCGCGGCGCATCGACCGTGAGGGCGATGTATTGCTTTCCGTCGACGAGATAGGTCATCGGCGTGCCGATCGGTGCTGCTGGAAGGTCCACCGAGCCGATTTCCTTCCCGGTCGCTTTGTCGTACGCGACCAGACGTGGTCCACCCTGCGAGCCGCCCGCGTTCAGCGGATAAACGAGCAGCGTCTTCGTCAACACCGGACCGGCGGTCGTGTGGTCGCCTCCGACGGGCCGGAGATTCAGCCCCTTCAGCGCCGGCAGATTGCGGAACTTGTCGCCGTTGCCGGCAGGCGTCATCCAGACGTGATCGCCGGTATTCATGTTCACCGCGGTCATCCGCGAGTACGGCGGCTTCAGCAGCGGCACGCCGCCCGGCATGTTCGGTGTGCGCGGCGGTGCCTGGAAGTAATTCAGGTTGCCGCGCACGCCCTGCTTGCGCTCCTCCAGTCGCATCACGCCCCAACCCTGCTTCGAGGGCACGTACAGCATGCCGGTCTCGGCGTCCACCGCGGCGCCCGACCAGTTACCTCCGCCACTCGGACCCGGTTGCATGATGGTGCCCTGCAGCGTCGGCGGCGTGAAGAGCGGACCGATCTTGTAAGGCTTGATCGCCTCGATCGCCGCCTTCCGTAGTTCCGGCGTGAAGTCGACGAGATCGTCGATCGTCACGCCCTGTCGCTCGAACGCCGCGGGCTTGGTCGGGAACGGTTGCGTGGGCGACGCCTTTTCACCGGGGATATCCGACGGCGGCACCGGTCGCTCTTCGATAGGCCATACCGGTTGCCCGGTTTCCCGATCGAACGTGTAGATAAACCCCTGCTTCGTGATCTGTGCAAGCGCCTTGATGCGGCGCCCGTTCACGGTGACGTCGAGCAGATTCGGCGCCGCCGGATTGTCGTAATCCCACAGGCCATGGTGGACCGTCTGGAAGTGCCACTTGCGCAGGCCCGTGTTGATGTCCAGCGCGAGAATGCTCTCGGCGAAGAGATTGTTGCCGGGCCGATGACCGCCGTAGTAGTCCGGCGCCGTCGTGTTGGTCGGCATGTACACGAGCCCCAGCTCCGGGTCCGCGCTCATCATCGACCACGTCGTGACCTTGCCCGCGTACGACCAGGAGTCCGCTTCCCACGTCTCGTTGCCGAACTCACCCGGCGTCGGCACGGTCTTGAACGTCCAGCGCAGCTTACCCGTTCGCACGTCGTACGCGCGCAAGTACCCCGGGATCTGCTCTTTGTTGATTAGGTACGACGAGATCGACGCCGGCGTGATGACGACATCACGTACGACGAACGGGGGAGACTGAACCGAATAGGTGAGCGCGTTGTAGTGATCGCGCTCACCGCGCTTCGCCCGCGGCAGACCGACCATCAGATCGACCTTGCTGTTGACACCGAAGCCCTGCGCCGGTCGGCCGGTCTTCGCGTCGACCGAGATGAGGTATCCGTCTCCGGTGCCCCAGTACACGCGCTCCTCGGTCCCGTCGGTCCAGTACCCCACGCCGCGCTGATTCCACCGCGCGCTCATCGTCGTCGTGCCCGACTCGTACGACTTCGGGTTGTAGATCCACTTGACCGCGCCCGTCTTCGCGTCGAGCGCCGCGCCAACCGATGACGGTGAGTTCAGGTACAGCGTGCCGTTGATCATCAGCGGGGTCGCCTTGAAGTTCGTGATGAACGGCGGCGCGCCGTCGCGCCAGCGCTTTGGATCGAGTCGATTGAGCTCGTCGAAAATCTCCTTGAAGGTCGCCGTCCACTCGCCGGCGCCGTTGGGGAGCGTGATGCTGAGCATCGCGTCGGGCGACTTTGCCCGCCACGCGACCTTCAGGCTCTTGAAGTTGGTTGTGTTGATCTGGTCGAGCGGCGAGTACTTGCTGCTCGACAGATCCCCACCGTAGGTCGGCCACTCGCCGCGCGCGGTCGAGGGCATCGGCCGCGCCGTGCCGGCGTTTTGGGCCAGAAGCGCCGCCGTGGCCATCACCACGGCAGCGACGGTTACGGCGATCGGGTAGCGTGCGCTCTTCCTCACCGCGGATCCCCTCCAGTCATGGGCTCAGGAGGGGGATTTTACACGCCTCTCCGGTTCTCGCGCTTCTCTTTGCGCAACCTGCGATCAGGCGACTGGTGCGTGAAGATCCGATTTGCCCATGAGGTACAGGTCGACGCCTCGAGCGGCAGAGCGGCCCTCCGCGATCGCCCAGACGATGAGCGATTGACCGCGCTGCATGTCGCCAGCGGTGAAGACGCCCGGGACGTTCGTCATCCAATTCGCGTCGCGCCACACGTTTCCCCGCTCGGTGACTCTCATCCCGAGCTGTTCGCGCAGCGCGCTCGTCTCCGGGCCCAAAAATCCCATCGCGAGCAGCACGAGGTCCGCCGGCATCATCTCCTCGGTGCCCGGCATCGGGTCGAACGCCGTGCGCCCATCGCGGTTCACCATCCGCACGTGATGCGCATGCAGCGTCGTCACGTCGCCCGCTTCGTTGCCGCTGAAGTGGGTGGTGGCGACCGAGTACAGCCGCTCCCCCCCCTCTTCGTGCGCGGACGACACGCGGAAGATGTTGGGCCAGGTGGGCCAGGGATTGCTGGAGGCGCGTTCGTTCGGAGGCTGCGGAAGGAGCTCGAGCTGCCGCACCGACTTTGCGCCCTGTCGATGGACCGTGCCCAGACAGTCGGCGCCGGTGTCGCCCCCGCCGATGATGATGACGTGCTTGTCCTTGGCGGTGATGAGGCGCTTGTCCGGAATACGCTCGCCCTCACACCGGCGGTTCTGCAGCGTGAGGTAGTCCATCGCGAAGTGGATCCCCTTCAGATCGCGCCCTGGGACCGCCAGGTCGCGCGGGCGCGTGGCCCCAGCCGTGAGCACGACGGCATCGAAGTCTCGGCGCAGTTCGTCGAATCGCACGTCCCCCCCGACATTGGCGCCGGGTCGAAACATCACGCCTTCCTCCTCGAGCAGCGCGAGCCGCCGATTGAGGATGCGCTTCTCCATCTTGAACTCGGGGATGCCGTACCGCAGCAGGCCCCCGATCCGATCCGCGCGCTCGAACACGGTCACCCAGTGTCCGGCTCTGTTCAGCTGCGCGGCGGCGGCCAAGCCTGCCGGACCCGAGCCCACGACGGCGACCCGTTTGCCGGTGCGAGTCTCGGGTGGATTCGCGACGACCCATCCCTCGTCGAAGGCGCGGTCGATGATCTGGACCTCGACGCTCTTGATCGTCACCGCATCGTCGTTGATGCCGAGCACGCAGGATCCTTCGCACGGCGCCGGGCAGAGCCGACCCGTGAACTCGGGGAAGTTGTTCGTCGCGTGCAGTCGCTCGATCGCCGCCTTCCACCGGTCCCGGTAGACGAGGTCGTTCCAATCGGGAATGAGGTTCCCGAGCGGGCATCCCTGATGGCAGAACGGGATGCCGCAATCCATGCACCGCGACGCCTGCTGTTTGATGGCCGTCTCGTCGTACGGGAGGTAGACCTCGTGCCAGTCGTGCACGCGCTCGGCGATTGGACGCGCGGGCATCTTCTTGCGCGCGATCTCGATGAACCCGGTGGGCTTACCCATTGCTCACCCCGACGAGCTCCTCGAGAGATGCCTCGCGTCCGGCGGCGGCGGCCTTCGCCTGCGCCTGCAGCACGCGCTTGTACTCGCGCGGCATCACCTTGACGAACGCCCGCTTCGATTCCGCCCAGTGCGTGAGCGTCCGCTCGGCCACCGTGCTTCCCGTGAACTCCATGTGCCGCCGAATCATGCGCTGCACGAACTCGATGTCGTCCTCGTCATCGAGCCGCTCGATGTCGACCATCGCCGTGTTGCAGAGGCGCGAGAATCGCCGCTCGGCATCCCACACGAACGCGATGCCGCCGCTCATGCCGGCGGCGAAGTTCCGACCCGTCGAGCCGAGCACGACCACACGCCCGCCCGTCATGTACTCGCAGCCATGGTCCCCGACGCCTTCGACGACGGCCAACGCGCCGCTGTTGCGCACCGCGAAGCGCTCTCCCGCCAGACCGCGGAAGTACGCTTCGCCGCTCGTCGCGCCGTACAGCGCCACGTTGCCGATGATGATGTTGGCTTCCGCGACGAAGGCGGACTGCTTCGGCGGATACACGACGAGGATCCCGCCTGAGAGGCCTTTGCCGATGTAGTCGTTGGAATCGCCCTCGATCGTCATCGAGATGCCGCGCGGGACGAACGCGCCGAAGCTCTGACCGGCAGAGCCGGTGAACTTCAGCCGAATCGTGTCGTCGGGGAGCCCGGCTCCGCCCCAGTGCTTGGTCACTTCGTAGCCGAGCAGCGTCCCAACCGTGCGGTTCACGTTGCGGATTGGGAGTTCGAGGACGACCGGCTCCTTCGCCTCGATCGCTACGCGGCACTGTTCGATGATCTGATTGTCGAGTGCTGCCGCCAGGCCGTGATCCTGCTCAACGGTCTTCCGGCGCGGTGCGCCCTCGGGTACCTCAGGTTGATAGAGGATGGCGGAGCAGTCGAGTCCCTTTGCTTTCCAGTGGTCGACTGCCTTCTTGAAGTTGAGGCGATCCACCCGCCCGATCATTTCGTCCATTGTCCGGAAACCGAGCTGTGCCATGTATTCGCGCACTTCATCCGCGATGAAGCGGAAGAAGTTCACAACGAACTCGGGTTCGCCGGTGAACTTCTTGCGCAGCTCCGGATTCTGGGTCGCGATGCCCACCGGACAGGTGTTGAGATGACACACGCGCATCATCACGCACCCAGACACGACGAGTGGCGCCGTGGCGAAGCCGTACTCCTCCGCACCCATCAACGCGGCGACGACGACGTCGCGACCTGTTTTGAGCTGGCCGTCGACCTGTACCGTGATGCGGTCACGCAGCTTGTTCATCAGGAGGACTTGCTGCGTTTCGGCCAGCCCGAGCTCCCACGGCACACCGCCGTGCTTGATCGACGTCAGCGGGGACGCGCCCGTTCCGCCGTCATAGCCGGCGATGAGCACGACATCGGCGTGCGCCTTGGCCACGCCCGCAGCGACCGTTCCGACGCCAGCGAGGGCGACGAGCTTCACGTGGATCCGCGCCTTGGGGTTCGAGTTCTTGAGGTCGTAGATCAGCTGCGCGAGATCCTCGATCGAATAGATATCGTGGTGCGGCGGCGGCGAGATCAATCCGACGCCGGGAGTCGCGTGGCGCGTCTTGGCAATCCACGGATAGACCTTGTGGCCCGGGAGCTGACCACCTTCGCCGGGCTTCGCGCCCTGGGCCATCTTGATCTGCAGGTCGTCGGCGTTGACGAGGTACTCGCTCGTCACACCGAACCGTGCGGAGGCGACCTGCTTGATCGCGCTGCGGCGCAGATCGCCATTGGGATCCGGGACGAACCGCTCGGGGTCCTCGCCGCCTTCGCCGGTGTTCGACTTGCCACCGATACGGTTCATCGCGATGGCGAGTGTTTCGTGCGCCTCCTTGCTGATCGACCCGTACGACATCGCGCCAGTGGAAAACCGCTTGACGATCGACTCGACGGGCTCGACCTCGTCGATCGGGATCGGCTCCGCCGCAGGCTTCAACTTGAGCAGACCGCGCAGCGTCGCGAGATGCTGGCTCTGATCGTCGACGAGTCGCGTGTACTCCTTGAAGAGCGTGTACTGGCCCGAGCGCGTCGCGTGCTGGAGCTTGAACACGGTTTCCGGATTGAACAGGTGATACTCGCCGTCGCGGCGCCACTGGTACTCGCCGCCCCCCTCGAGGTCCTGCTCCACCGGACGGACAGGGAACGCCTTCTGGTGGCGGCGGCGCACCTCCTCGGCGATCACGTCGAGGCCGATGCCGCCGATTCGAGAGGCCGTGCGCGTGAAGTACGTGTCGACGAACGCGCGCTCGAGGCCAACCGCCTCGAAGACCTGCGCCCCGCAGTAGCTCTGCAAGGTCGAGATGCCCATCTTGGACATCACCTTGAGAATGCCCTTGTTCAGCGCCTTGATGTAGTTCTTGACCGCCGTCTCGTGCGAGATGTTCGTCAGCATTCGCTGACGGATCATGTCGTCGAGCGTCTCGAACGCGAGGTACGGATTGACGGCGCCCGCGCCGTAGCCGAGGAGGAGCGCGCAGTGGTGTACCTCGCGCGCGTCGCCCGCTTCGAGGACGAGGGCGCAGTTCGTCCGCCGGCCGAGCCGCACGAGGTGATGGTGCACGCTGGCCGTCGCGAGCAGGCTCGGAATGGGCGCGCGTGTCCGGTCGGCGTCCCGATCCGAGAGGATCAAGATGGTGTAGCCGGCTTCGACCGCCGCCGCCGCACGCCGGTTCAACTCGGCGAGCGCCTTCTCGAGACCATGGCCGTCATGGCTCAGGTCGAACAGCATCGGAATCCGGGTGGTCCTGAATCCCGGGTCGTACACGTGACGCAGACGCGCCACTTGGTCGTTGTCGATGACCGGATACTTGATCTTGATCTGCCGGCACGACTCGGGCCTCGGCTCGAGGAGGTTGCCCTCCGGCCCAATCGTCGACTCCATCGAGGTGACCAGCTCCTCGCGAATCGCGTCGAGTGGCGGATTGGTCACCTGCGCGAACGCCTGCTTGAAGTAGTCGAACAGCACACGTGGGCGGTCGGAAAGGGCGGCCAACGCCGCGTCCGCCCCCATCGACCCAATCGCTTCTTCCGCGCCCGTCGCCATCGGCGCGATGAGCAGACGAAGATCCTCGTGCGTGTACCCGAACAGCTGCTGCCGGCGCCTGACGGTCTCGTGGCTCGGCGGCGGCAGATACGGCGCCGGATCGAGCTCGTCGATGTCGATCAGGTTCTTCAACCACTCCTGATAGGGATGCGCACTCGCGAGCTCGGTCTTGACCTCCTCGTCGGAGACAATGCGACCGCGCGACGTGTCGACGAGGAACATCCGGCCGGGATGCAACCGTTCCTTGATCACGATGTCCTCGGCCGGGATGTCGAGGACACCCACCTCCGAGGCCAGGACGACGAGCCCGTCCCTGGTGACGTAGTAGCGTGACGGACGAAGGCCGTTACGATCGAGGATGGCCCCGATGATCGTGCCATCGGAGAACGCGATGGACGCCGGGCCGTCCCACGGCTCCATGAGCGACGAGTGGTACTCGTAAAACGCCTTCAACGCAGGAGACATCGTCTCGTGTCCGCCCCACGGCTCCGGGATCATCATCAGGATCGCGTGGGGCAGCGAGCGGCCCGACATCACCAGGAACTCGAGCACGTTGTCGAACGTGGCCGTATCGCTGCCGCCTTCGCGGATGACCGGCAGGATCTTCTTGAGATCCTCGCCCCAGACCGCGGACTGGAACAGTCCCTCTCGCGCCCGCATCCAGTTGATGTTGCCGGTGAGTGTGTTGATCTCGCCGTTGTGCGCGATGTACCGATACGGGTGCGCCAGCGGCCACGCCGGAAACGTGTTCGTGCTGAACCGCTGGTGGACCAGCGCGAGCGCCGATTCGAAGTCGGGATCCACGAGGTCCGGGAACATCGGTTCGATCTGGCCGGCCGTCAACATGCCCTTGTAGATCAAGGTCCGGCTCGAGAGGCTCGGGATGTAGAACTGCTTCCGCGCGGCCTCGGGCAGACCGAGGCCATCGGCTTCGTGCTCCACCCGCTTGCGGATGATGTACAGCTTCCGCTCGAAGCGTGTCTGATTGTCATGACCCGGTCCGCTGGCGATCGCGCCGGGTGGCCGTGTGAGCGCGCCGCGGGCAATGAAGATCTGCCGGAACACCGGCTCGACGGCGACCGCGCTCGGACCCACGCTGCGGTCATCGGTCGGCACGTCGCGCCAGCCGAGCAGTGTCTGCCCCTCGTCTGCGATGATCGAGGCGAACAGCGCTTCGCACGCCGCGCGGTGAGCCGGATCGGTCGGGAGGAAGACGAGACCCACAGCATAGGTGCCGAGCGCTGGCAGCGGTGTCGGCGCCACCCTTCGAAGAAACCGATCGGGCATCTGGACGAGAATGCCTGCGCCGTCGCCGGTGTTCACCTCACAGCCGCAGGCGCCGCGATGGGCCAGGTTCTTGAGGACCGTGAGCGCCTGGCTGACGATGGCGTGCGAGGGGCGTCCCTTCATGTCCACGACGAATCCGACACCGCACGAATCATGCTCGTGCTGCGGATCGTAGAGACCGACGGCAGCCGGTGGTCCGGCCACCGGCTGGGGACACGGATTCGCGCTTCGTTGTTCGTCCGGCATAGGAGGCCCTGATTTGTCCGTGGAATCCGTAGGCTGGGAGCCAGCGGAGCGATAGTTATCGCTCAGTCCGAGTCAGAAGTAAAATACAAACATCGAATCCGACACATGAGTAATGCGCATCGATCGAACGTCGAGCTGGATCGCCCTTACATGCAAGCCGCACTCGGCGAAGCGCGGCGCGCTCGCGATGCCGGCGAAGTCCCGATCGGTGCCGTGGTCGTGCTCGCCGACGCGATCGTCGGCCGCGGGTACAACCAACCCCTCTCGTCCGGAGATCCGACGGCGCACGCCGAGATCATCGCGATCCGAGACGCGGCGCGGACGATCGGAAACTACCGGCTCACCGGCGCCACGCTGTGCGTCACGATCGAGCCGTGTCTGATGTGCGTCGGTGCGCTGGTGCACGCGCGCATCGGTCGGCTGGTGTTTGGTGCCACCGAGTCACGCACCGGCGCGGTAGTGTCCACCGTGCGCGGCGGTGATCTTCCCGGTCACAACCATCGATTCGAGTTCGAGGGCGGCCTCTGCGAAGAGGAGTGCCGCGCCCTCATGCAAGAGTTCTTTCGGGCCAGGCGCTAGAGTCGCCAATCGCACGTCACCAGTCCCACGTCGACAGTCCCTTCTCCGGCGCGCTGAAGGCGTACCCACGTGAGCTGAGTGGGCGGTCGAGAGCCCGCCGGCAAGTGCGACGTGTCGACGTGCGACCTGTCGACTGGTGAGCCGCGACTGGTGACTCTCGCTCATTGACCCTGCGGCAGCGCGAATGCGAGCAGCTCGCCCGGATAGTTCCCTCCACCGATCGCCACGAGGATGTACTGACGTCCGTTGTGGAGGTACGTCATCGGCGATCCGCTCTGCTGCGCAGGCATGAGCACGGAGCCGGCGTCCTTGCCCGTCGCCTTGTCGTACGCGCGAAGCAGCGCGCCACGCGGGTGCCCGTTGGTCGACACCTGCGGTTCTCCGGCGACGAGCAGCGTCTTCGTCACGACCATCCCGACGATGCCGGCTTGACCCGTGCGTGGGATGGTGAGGCCTTTCAGGGCCGGGCTGTTGCGGACGCTGTCCGGCGTATCGCCGTGCGCGATCGTCCAAGCGAGCAGACCTTTGTTGAGGTCGATCGCGCTGATGCTGCCGTACGGGGGCTTCACAATCGGCAGACCTTGCACCGTGAGCCCACCGCCACCGCCTTCCCCCCCAGCCGCCGGCGCGGCCGGTGCCGGCCCGGAGCCTGGCGGTACGATCGAACCCGCGCCCGCAGTCGTGCGGGCGCCGGTGAGCGCGTTGCCTTGGATGTAGTTCATGTCGTTCTTCGCGGGATCGGGTTTCACCAGCCCGAGTGGACTCGGCTGGCGCCGCGAGTAGACATAGAGGAGACGCGCCTCCGGGTCGTAGGCACCGCCGCCCCACACCGTGCCGCCGCCGTTCGACGCGAGGACGATGGTCGCCAGCGGACCCTCGGCCTTGCTCACGACGATCGGCGTGAACACCGGACCGATCGTGTAGCGCGAGATCACCTTCAGCCCTTCCGCCTTCAGCTCGGGCGTGAAGTCGAGCAGATCGTCCTCCAAGAATCCTTGACGGTCGTATGCGAACACCTTGCCGTTCGCGTCGAGGGGGAAGGGCTGCGTCGGCGCGTACCACTCGCCCGGCACGTCACCTGCGGGTACCTTGCGCTCCTCAATCGGCCAAATCGGCTTGCCCGTCTCGCGATCGAAGACGTACATGAACGCTTGCTTCGTCGGCTGTGCGAGCGTCTTGACCGCGCGTCCGTTGACGATGATGTCCGCGAGGATTGGCGGACACGGGATGTCGTGATCCCAGATCCCGTGGTGCACGAGCTGGAAGTGCCACTTCCGTACGCCGGTCTTCAAATCGACGGCCACGATGCTTTCGCCGAACAACCCCGCGCCCGGGCGGTGTCCGCCGTAGTAGTCGCCGGTTGGCGTTTCCACGGGGAGATACGCCATGTTGAGTTGCGGGTCGATCGAGATCTGCGCCCACACACCGGTGTTGCCGGTGTACGACCACGAGTCGTTCAGCCACGTGTCGTTGCCGAACTCGCCCGGGCTCGGGATGGTGTGGAAGATCCAGAGGCGCTTCCCGGTCCGCACGTCGAAGCCGCGGACGTAGCCCTTCACGTTGCTCTTGCCGCGCGGGACGCCCCCCGATCGATGCGCGGCGCCCACGACGATGACGTCGTTTGCGATGGCCGGCGTTGCGTGGAGTCCAATCTCGCCGGTGATGGGGTCGATGACCTGATCGAGGTTCTGCTTCAGGTCGACGACGCCGTTGGTGCCGAAACCGGGCACGCGCACGCCAGTCTTCGCGTCGAGCGCGATCATCTGGTAGCCGGGCGTGACGTAGATGATCCGCGCTTCCTTGCCGTCGGACCAGTACGAGAGGCCACGTCCAGAGAGCTGGCGGGGAGCGGCTGCGCCACGGTCGCCCTCACGGTGGCTGTACGTCCACAGAATCTCGCCCGTGGCTGCGTCGAGCGCGACGACCGCTCTGCGCGTGCCGGCCGTGGTGTAGACGACGCCCCCGACCATCAGCGGTGTCGATTCGAATTGGAACTCCGGGCGCGGTCCGAAACTCTCCGTCTTCAATCGCCACGCGATCTCGAGCTTCGAGAAGTTGGTGGCGTTGATCTGATCGAGCGGGGAGTAGCGCGTGTTGCCGACGTCGGCTCCGTACGTCGGCCACTCGCCGTTCCTCGCGCCCGCCTGTCCGATGACGGTCGGGCTACTCCAGAGCAACACCGCGGCGAGGAGAGCAACACCCAGTCGCCACGAACCGTTCGATCGCATGCGCCACCTCCGTTTTCGGGGCAAGCATAGCGTAGGCCTCGTGAGCCGGGTAGACGGGCAAGCCGGTTGGAGACGGAGACCCGACCCACCCGGCCTGCCAGCCCTACCTGGCTCCGAGCGAGTGCGCCGAGAACCGCTGTGCTGATTCCGCGAGGATGTCCACCAGGCGCGCGACCGAGGCGAGGTCGACCCACTCGACCGCGGCATGGGCGCCTTCGCCGAGTGGACCATAGTTCACGGTGGGAATGCCTGCGGCGGAGAAGACCGCGGCATCCATCCAGAACCCGACGCCGACTTCGCGGGGTACTTCCGCCGTGACGTGCGTCACCGCGTCACGCACGCACGAGACGATCGAGGCATCGCGATCGCAGACACTGGGGTTGCGCGAGAACGTGATGGTGACCTGCGCGCTCTCGTCCACGCACCGAACGACAGCCTCGATCTCGTCGCGCACCCGCTCCGGTGTCTCGCCTGGCAGTGTGCGTCGCTCAACCTGAAGGCGACACGAGGGCGCGTACGTCGAGAGTCCGGTGCCGCCGTCGATGAGCGCGCAGTGCATCGAGGCGCGGCCGACGAGCGGATGCGTGCGTCGACGCAACTCGGTCCGGTCGAAGTCATCGAGCGCCGTGATGACCCGGCCCATCTTCGCGATCGCGCTCACGCCCACGTCCCATCGGCTCCCATGCGCTGCGCGGCCAGTGGTGATCACATCTGCCCACACGAATCCCTTGTGCGCGAGGACGAGGCCCCCCTGCGGCGCCGGTTCGGTGACGAGGCAGGCGGCGGCGGGATGGCGGCGGACGAAGTCGAACGCGCCGAGACTGCCGTGTTCTTCGTCGGCGACGAGCGCGGCGAGCACACGGCCTTGGCGGCAGAACTCGGGCGAAGCCGCCAGGCGGGCCATCGCGACCATGATCGCCGCCACACTGCCTTTCATGTCGTACGCACCGCGGCCGTACAGCCGCCCGTCCTCGACGCGGGCCTCGAACGGGGGAATCGTCATCCCATCGGTGCCGACCGTATCGAGATGTGCGCAGAGCACGAGCGCCGGCCGATCGGGCGCGCCGACCTCCGCCACGACGTTGGGTCGCCCCGGTACGGTCTCTTCAGTCCACGCGCGCACCCCGCGATCGGTCAGCCACGTGCAGGCGTACTCCGCAATCGCCGCCTCGCCCGTACCGTCACTTGGCGCAATCGACGGGTTGACCGATGGGATGGACACTAGCGCGGTCAGGACCGGGGCGAGATCGTCGGGCATCGAAGGCGCTACGGCACCAAGACCGACCGCATGATCCACATGATGTTGTCCCAGCTCACGGGCTTCTCGGTGCCGTCGAAGATCTTCGCGAAGCTCCCGCCGCCACCCTTGAACGAGAAAGACTTCACCCTGTCGGGCGGATTGGTCGTCGGGTTCCGGAGGATCTCGAGCACCTGTTCCTGCTTCGAGATCTGATAGGTGGCGGGGTTCTTGGCGGAGTAGAACTTCGTTTCCGATGAGGCGCCGCGGTTCGAGACGCCTCGCTCGAAGGTGATGTGCATCTCGAGCTGCTCGCCGCTCGCCGTTTTGAAGACCCAGTCCTGCGTCTCGAGCACGGCGTTGCCCTCACCCTTGATCATGCGGTTCGCCGTGACCGTCGTGGCGTGGATGTAGTTGCCAAAAGGACCGGGGGCGTCGGTTGGATCGGCGGTCAAGCCCCCGATGATCAACTGCGCGTTGGCGCCGGACGCATCCTTGACCGGAGCCGCCAGGTAGACGAGCCGGTTGGAGCCCTTGCCGACCGGTTTGCCGTCCGGAGCGCTGATAGACAGCCGATCGATGAAGATTGCCCGCAGGTTGCAGTCCTTCGCCGGGCCTTGCGCGGCGACGTTCATGGTGAAGCCCGGAGGCAGGAAGGCGTTCAGCGCCGCTTGCGGCACGGCGAGGTCGAGTTGAAAACGCGCTTCCGCGCTGTTCTCGAGCAGCGTCTGCGCTCCCGCGTGTGTCGTGCCGGCCATCGCGGCCACCGTAAGAAGGGCCAGTCCCCATCGTCCTCTCACTGTCTTCCTCCTGAACCTATCGGAGCTCGGCACGGACTCGGCTCGGTCGCTGACGGGCCCTGCGCCCGTGCCGCTCTCTCGCGGCCCGGTCTGGGCGCCTGATCGCTCGTGCTCAAAACCTGAACCGCGCTTCGAACGAGACGTTCTGCTTGAGGATGTCGCCGAACACGTGCTGCTGGATGTCCTGGTTCAAGAGGTTCGTGGCCTTGACCAACCGTCGTCAGGCGCCGCTGGGCCCATTTGTACCCGAAGCTTGCGTTGACCAGCGTGTAGGAGTCGGTGAATCCGTGGAACGGACTCGTGAGAACGTCGCTCCAGAACGCGCGGTCGGCGTAATTGACTGACACACTTCCGAGGTAACGGTTGGCGTTGACGTTCACGCCGGCGTTGAACCGGTGCCTCGGCGGCAGGGCCAGCTCCGCCGCGGGGAAGGGGTTCGGGTCGTCGAGCGCCTCCGGATCGCCTTGCCACGAGTAGTTGACGAACGATGACAGACCCGCACCGAACCGGTGATCGAGCGAGAGCTCAAGACCCTGCTGTCTGACCGGTCCGAGATTGAGGTATGTGAACGCGGTACGCGGCAGAAAGATGCCGCGTTGCGCCATGAGCGTGAGGACTCCGGGAGGGAGTCGCCAGCCGGGCGGCAGCGTGCTGTCCGTGTACGGATCCAGGCGCGGCGACAACTGCGTGAAGTTGATGTTGCTGTCGAGGTCATTCAGGTAGAACGCCACGCCCGCCGTCGTCCGTTCCTGGAAGGTCGCGGTGTAGGCGACCTCATACGCCGTGAGCTTCTCCTGCGCGAGCGGCGTTTGCGCGGTCCCTCCCACGGGAAGTTCGCTGCCCACCGATCGCACGACGAGCGGGAACGGCTGCGCGACGAGTGGACCCAGCGCGGGATTCAACGCGGCGAGCGCACGAAGATCCACCGGATTGACGATGGACGTGTCGAGGTGGTTGTTGACGACCGACGGCGATCGGAACGCGCGATTGATCGACACGCGTATCGCGTGATCCTCGTGCGGTTTCGGTGTGGCCGAGAACCGCGGCGAGAATACCGGGTCGCGCAGGTTGCCGAACTTGTCGACGCGTGCGCCGAGCGCGAACCGAACACGGTTGAAGAGGATGCTGTCCTCGATGTACGCACCCAGCTCCGTGCGGTTCTTCGCGTTGGGCGCGATCGTCAGCTCGAAGTTGTTGCGGCGGACGTTGCCACCGAAGTTCAGGATGTGCCGAGATTCGAGCGTCATCACGTCGCCCGCTTCGACGTCGTACGTCTGCGTGGAGAAGTTGAGTTGGAGTGGGCGCGACGTCGCCGGATCCAGCAAGAGCAGGTTGGGTGCCTTCGCGTCGACGAAGTTCCCGAAGCCATTCAGCCGCAATCCGCCGCGCCGGTAGTTCACTTTTCCATAGCTCATGAACGAGCCCGGTTGGATGTCGAACGGTCCCAGGCCCGTGTAGACGATGCCCTCGGTTCCCGCGAAGCCCGCCTGATAGGTGAGGTTCCCGCGATTCTCCGCAAGATCCTGATCGAGCCGGACGTCGAACTTCGGCTGGCTTGTGCCGCAGTTCTGAAACGACGCGCCTACCTGTCCCGTCGCGTCGGCCGGATAGGTGGCGCCACCCACCGTCGCGCTGGGATCCTGCGGATCGCGAATGACGGGGATCTGGCCCACTGGGCGCGGCAGCGCCTCCGACGAGAAGTAGCCGCCGGACACGCGCAGGGCGAAGCGGTCGTTGAGCGCGCGCGAGACCGTGCCGGTCGTGTTGAAGACGCCGCCGCCGCCGCGGCCGACGGTGGATCCGGCGTTGCGGTTGAAGAAGCCGCCGGTGATCGAGAGGTCCACGCCTGGTGAGTCGCGCGGCGTTGTCGTGATGACGTTGACCACGCCTGTGAGCGCGTTGGCGCCCCACACGGCGGAAGCCGGTCCGCGAATGACCTCGATGTGTTTGACGTCCGCAAGGTTGTTCGGGAGGAAATCCCAGAGGACCAGGCCGAAGAAATCGAGATAGAGCGAGCGGCCGTCGAGGAGCACGAGCTGCGAGTTCGAGAGCGTCGACGTGGCTTGTCGACTCGTCAAGTTGATGTCGCGGGCCGAGAGCTGGATGACGTTCAGGCCCGGCACGCCGCGCAGGAGGTCGCCGTAGTTCTGTGCCGGCGTGCTGGCCAGTACCGTCTCGCCCACCACGCTCATCGTCGCGGGCGCGTCGACCAGCGCAACCTCCGCGCGCGACGCGGTGACGACGATGGTGTCGGCGACCGAGGCCAAGGCGAGAATGACTGGTGGCACGTCCACGCTGCCCGTCGTGACGACGAGCCCGGGGCGGCGAGCCTGGGTGAATCCGCTCATCGAGACCGCGATCTCGTAGGTGCCCGGAGCCAGATTGCGAAAGCTGAACTCGCCCTCCGAGCCGGACTGGACCGTCTGGCGCGTGGGCCCCGTGAGCTCGATGGTGGCGCCAGGGATCCGTGCGTCGGTGGTGTCGACGACCGTGCCTGAGAGGCTGCCGGTTTGAACGTGCCGAGGCGAAGCCGAGCCATGGCTGTCTCTAATCGGTGCGCCCGGGCGCGACAGGTCCCGGGCTTCCTGGGAGCCTTGGCACGGCGCGTCGCCGAGGGTCGCAGCGGCGACCTCGGGACTGGACGAAGTCCAGCACGGGTAAGTGTACGCCGAACGGCCGGCCGATTGGGCCTCGCTCGTGCGTGACCGTGCGTGCTCCGAAGCGGTGCCACAATTCGGCCCCAGCCCACGGGACCGCCTCGCTCTCATCGTGCTGTGAAGAAAGGCGCCGTGGCCCTTCGTCGTCCGTGCAACTCGAGACCGTTTGTTGCGCGCGCGCCGCTGGCTCGCCGTCCAGGCTCAGTGGTTTCCGTGCGGTATACTGAAGTTTCTGCTCTGCTCGGTCCTGCTGGGAGAGGTACCGAAGTGGTCGTAACGGGGGCGCCTCGAAAGCGTCTTGTCGGGTAACCGGCACGTGGGTTCGAATCCCACCCTCTCCGCCATAAACTATTGAAAATAGGGACCTTGTTTCAGTGGCCATGCGACTCAAATCCACCCACTCCCAGTTACTCTAATCACGAAGAGTCCATCTATTTCGTGAGTCGTGTTCCAGTTTTGTCCCACTGAATCGAACGATCGCGTGTGCCTGACGTTCAGCGTTGATGGCCTCCCGACAGCGCGCGGGTCGCATTCTACGAAGCGAGTCCCTCGGACTAGCGCGCGATGAACTCTACCTCGTCATTCTCGATATCGCGACCGGCGCGACAACGCGGCTCACATCGGGGCCTGCGACGGACAACTTCCCCGCGTGGTCACCCAAAGGTGACCGCATCCCGACGCACACGCCACCCTGGTCGCTCGACGGCGAGTGGATCGCCTTCGCGAGCGCTCGTGCAGGCTTCAAGGACGAGATGCTGGTGGGCGAGGGCGGTGGCCAAGGGGACATCGTCGTGACGCGTTGGGACGGCTCGGACGTTCGTCAGCACACCGACGATCCCTTCGAGGAGGCGACGCCGGCGTCTGCGCCGCGGTTGGGGTGAGGAATCAGCGCGCTTGAGCGGGAGCGGGGGCACAACGTGTCTGCGGCCGACGATTCTGCTAGTCTGGGAACATGAAGATAACGGTGGAGCTTCCGGACGATGTCGCCCTGCGGCCGGACCCCGGGCGAGAGGCGCTCGAGGCGTTGGCGATAGAGGGCTACCGAGTCGGCGCCTTGACGCATTACCAAGCCAGCCAGCTGCTCCGCGTGTCGCGGCTTGAGTTCGACGCGTTGCTGAAGAAGCACGACGTCGAGGAGCACGCGTACGACGTCGAGGATCTCGAGCAGGATCTTGACACCATTCGGCACCTCGAGGCGAGCGGACGGATGCCGTCGTTGTGATCGTTGTCGTTGCCGACACGTCTCCCCTGAACTACCTCGTCCAGATCCGTGGCGAACACATCCTTCCCCAGTTGTACGAGCGGGTGTTCGTGCCTGCCGCCGTCATCGAAGAGCTCGAGCACCCGGGAACGGTCCCGGCTGTGCGCGAGTGGCTGGCCAACGTACCCTCCTGGCTGGTCGTTCGCGGTGTCGTGTCGGAGGCAGACCCCGCGCTGACGAGGCTCGATCCCGGGGAACGCGCAGCCATTCAGTTGGCCAAGCAGGAGCGCGCTGATCTGCTGTTGATGGACGAAAGGCTCGGCGTCCGAATCGCGCGTGAACAGGGGCTGGCCGTCACCGGCACGCTGGGTGTGTTGGTGCAGGCCACCAGGCGCGGTCTGATCGACATCGAGCGTGCGTTGTTGGACCTCCAGGCGACGGACTTCCGTTGCACCGCTCGAGTCATTGAGGAAGTCCGGCGCCAGGCGAAGTCGTTGTCGTGACCGTCAATCCTGAGCGGACGACCGTGGCTGTCGCGGGCGCGACGCTCGTGGCGCTCATCGGCTTGGGCGCGCTGGCGGCGCGTCCCCCGTCCTGGGCGCGGTGAGGGTGGCGTTTTGGGGCGTGCTCGCCATGGCGTTTACCGCGCCACCGCTATGCCGGCGACGCTGAGCGACACAAGGCCGACGGTCACGCCGCCGATCACGATCGGGGCGCGGAGATCCGTTGCTACATGCGCGACCCGGACGAATACCTCATCGAAGTCGGTCAGCTCACAAGGCGGCCAGGCACGTAGCACCGCGGGGCCGCCGCAACCGACTGGGCTGGTCCTCAAACCGCGGGTAGTCGCGCAGGGACTACGTTTACCTCGACCGTCCGGGACGGTCGCCTTGAACGTAGCCACATCTGCGTATCTCATTACTTAACAGTGTTGAGTTTCGGTAAACCCAATCAGGACAGTCCGTTGCGGCGCCTGCCGCGAGTGCGGTTGATGCCGCAGCGCTTGGCCGAGGTCCTGATGGACGTGACGTAACTCCGGTCTGTCCAACACAACAGGCTCGCTCAGAATCTCGGCGTGCGCCCGAAAGTCGTGGCCGCTGCGGTGAGATCGTTTCAACGTCTCCGATGGAGAGGCTTCGTGCGCGCTCGGAGCGCCCGCCCTTCTTGAGCTGGGTCAGAAGGTCCTGGGCAATGGCTGATTGCGCGCCGTCCCGCCACGCCCGCGGTTAAGACGCGCCCGACTCGGCCGTGGGCGGCCACGCGCCGATCCGCTGTCGCCAATGCCACGATCTTGCCCAGGTGATAGGCGTTATGGACCGCTACACAGTTCAGCTCGTCGGCGAGTGTCGTGCCCGGCTCCACCTCGAGCGCCAACCGTTCAGGCGCCTCCCCCAGCGCTGCCGCCGCGCGAGCGCCGTCCATGAACACCCGCACCAAGTCGTGCCATTCGCGCTCATGCTCCGGCGCTGCGCTCGGGAACCTGTCGCCGGCCGGACCGCCCGGCCTGATGATGCTCTGCTGGTACCCCACAACGTGCCACAGCTCCTCGTAGATCGAGTGCGAGGTTCCGTCCGGGCGTCGCGTGACTTGCTCGAGCGTGAGCCCTGACAACAGGTGGGCTCGCGCGGGAAACTCGCCGACCAGAAACAGATGTTCGAGGATATGCATCGAATCGATCCCATTCTTACTGTGCTCGTCACCGCGACCACGAGAGCCGCTCAACGGGCCAGCTTACGCGCGCCGGAAAGCGGCGCGAGAGCGGCCCGGCGGGCGTCGCGTGCACTGCCGTCCTCAGCCAGTCTGAGCGATGGGTTCTCGGCGTGTTCTGAGCGGATTGCTGGTGGTCATCGGCGTCGTGGAGGAACGGTTAGTGCACCACCTCGCCGTCGCCGCTCTCGTTGTCCCATTGCCCGAGGTGCGGGAGCTCGAGCCGCCGCACCTCCTGAATTGCCGCATTGAGGGCCTCGCAGGCGCCTCGACCTCGTCTCTGGCTGCGGCACGCGCGCTCCAACGCTCGAAGTGTTCGCAGAACCCGCGCCCGGTCGAATCGCTGGCCGCAGCAGTGCTCGCAGAAGCTCATGACTCAATCATGCCTCATCCGGCAGTCTCTCTCCTAACGTTGACTAGAAGGCGATGCTTCGATTTAGCGATCGAACTCGACCCGAGTAACGCGCGCGCGTTCACAAAGCGCGGCGCGCTCCGCGTAGCCGACGCTTGCGGGGCCCCGTCGAGCTACGCGTGACGACACTCAGCTGCTCGCGCTCTTCACGTGCTTGAAGCCCAAGGACGTATGTGAGGAGCGAGGCCGACCTCTGCGGATGCGAGGTCGACCTTGATGAGGGCACAGCCCGATCACCTGCAGACTGACGAGTCGACAGTGATGCTGTGTCGCATCATGGTCGCGTTGTTCCAGGGCTCGATGTCGTTGTCGAAGAGGTTCGCTCCGGTCTTGACGTCGTAGGTAATGGCGCGCACGAACACATAGAGCGTCTCGCCGCTCGAGATGCTGCCGGGCAGTCGGAAGTTGTTCCCGATAGTCGCGCAGTCTGCGGCCTTCACAGTGAACTGGCGGATGTCAGGCGACTGCGTGTCGCTGCCATCCCTGACGTTCAGTTGCTTGTCCTTTGAGAACCACACCTGGGACTTTACGAGCACGTCCTTCAGCGACGTGTGGTTGTTGAGCGAATAGCGAAGCTGGATGTCGCCACTTGGGCACACCTTCTGCGATACCCGGGGATACGACGTTCCGGCCGTGTTGACCGCGCAGAACACGGTATCGCCCTTCACGCGATCGGCCCAGCTGTCGCCCCGGCTCGAGACCTTGCAGTAGGCTAGTTGCATCGCGTTCTTGGCATCTTCGCAGGCGCGAAGCGCATCCTGTGCAGTGGCGAGCGCCTGGAACAGATCGGCAAACTCCCCCTTGAAGATGTTTTCGGCCGGGAAGTCCGCGCCGATGGGCAGGCCCGTGGCCTGGCTCACCGCTCGTGCCGCGGCATCGACCTGAGCGATCTGCGTCGTGCAGGTGTCGAACTGCTGTTCGGCGGACTTGTACCACGTGGCGGTCGCCGACACGTCGAGCGGCCTGGGCACACCGGCCTTGAGATATAACGCCAGGATACCGGCCGTGTCGTCGGGCAACAGGCGCGTCTTCAAGATATGGTTCGGTCCGCGGAACCACGTTCTGAAGTTCTGCGCCATCACCGCGTAGCTGTCGTCCGGGTGCGCGAGTCCAACGGCATGACCCATCTCGTGGGTCAGAATGCCGCCGAACGTGCGGGGAAGGGCGCTGCCGATCTTGTTGGGCTGAGCGGCTGTGTAGAACGCGCGACCGTCCACGTCGTTCGAGTCGGGCGGACCGAAGATCCAGTTGAAGTCCTTCCGAAACGAAATATGCGCGCGGGTTCGCGTGCAGCCATCCGCCGGATTGGGTGACATCCATGCCTCCGGACCGGACGTGCCCGCCCCGGTGCTGGTGAACCCGACCACAATCGTCTGGCCTCCGTAGTTCTCGGACCCGGGGGCGCCCAGATCGCTATCGCCGGTGATCCCGGACTCGAGTACGAGCTCCAGGCTGCTGCCCGGGATCGCGTTGAACAGCGCGATCACCGCCTTGATGTCGGCGTCGAGCCGAACCAGGTCGGCAAGCGACGAGCCCCCACCGCGTGTGTTGAGGTAGTCGAGCACGCTGTCGCCGAGCAGGCGCACCTTGACCGGGCTCGAGGTATTCCACTTCTGTCCCGTACTACACGCCGACGTCTGGAGCACATAGGCCGAAGCGGGTATGGGAACACTCGCCAGTGCGGCTGCCGCTGCGATCAGTATGAGTGCCCAGCGCACGTGCCTCAGACGGTTGTCGAACGTTTTCATCGAACTGCCTCCTCTTGTCTGGGAAGACGGAGAATGCTGACGAAACCGGACACACGAGGAAGCACGAAGATGGTCGGCTACAATTCGGCGATCAGGAGGCGGGCATGGCGTCCGATCTCAACGTCAACGGCAGACAACAGGCCGTCGATGCAGACCCGCCGACGCCGCTGCTCTGTGGTTCTCGACTACCACCTGGGCTGACGAGCACCAAGTTCAGCTGCGGCATCGGCACGTCAACAACGTCGCGTCATCCGGCATGCTGGAGCCGAAACTGACGGCCAGCTCACCTGATCAGACCCGCCGTGGCGGTGAACCGCGCGACGCGGCTCTCCGCGGCTTACGCGCGTTCTTCGATTCGCCGACTCGACGGCTTGGGCGCGAATGTCGTGCGAGCAGGGCTCTGCCGAGCCATACCTGTATGACATAATCGTATGGTATGAAGAAGACGCTGCACATCGACGCGGCGCTCCTGCGCGATGCGCGATCCGTCAGCGGCGCTAAGACCGATACGGACACCGTGCGACTGGGGCTCGAAGCACTGGTCCGGCAAGGCGCGTACGAGCGCCTGCGGGCGTTGCGTGGCACGGAGCCGCGGGCTGCTGACGTGCCCCGTCGTCGAGAGGGCATCAGGCGAGCGAAGCGCTCGGCCGCCTGATGGTCGTCCTCGTCGACACGTCCATCTGGATTCGCTTCCTAGCGGGCCGCTCACCCTACGCACCGGCGCTCGACGATCTTCTGCATCGAGGCGAGGTCAGCGGCCATGACTTCGTGTATGGCGAGTTGCTTATCGGTGACAAAGGGGGACGCCAAGCGTTGCTCCAGGACTTCGAGCTGATGCATCAGGCGCCGCTGGTGCTCCATCGGGACGTGGTGGCGTTCGTCCGCCAACGACGCCTGCACGGCCGGGGCGTCGGCTGGATCGACGCACACCTGCTCGCCTCGGCCTTGGTGGGACGCCTCACCGTATGGACTGCTGACCCGCGGCTCGCCGTTGTCGCTGGAGAACTGGGTATCTCGTACGACTGGCAGGCCTGACTGGTTGCTAGCGGAGTTCCTGAACACGCTTGACTTGAGATGATGCAGGCGGCGTCGCAGGAATTGGTCCAGCGGCCTGGTGAAAGGAAACTGAGAGATCGGCAAGGGACGATGGGAAGCTTTCAGCGACGGCGTGATCGCGATCATCATCACCATCATGGTGCTGGAGATGAAGGTGCCACGCGGCGCCGAGTGTGCCGCGCTCGAGCCGTGGATCCCGGTGTTCTTGAGCTACGTGATGAGCTTCGTGTATCTCGGTATCTAGTGGAGAAGGTGCCCGGCACCATGCCGTACCTCACCTAGGGCGGCACACTGATCGCGTTCCAGAGGGCCGAGGCGGACCGGCCCAGCCGGGGCAGCGGCATCGATCACATCGGCCTGACCGGACCCGACGTCAAGGCCAAGGGGGGCAAAGACGTTGGCCGAGCCGTTCGTGGTCAACACGGTCGTGCGCGTCGCCTTCTTTCGGGGCCCCGAGGGGGTGAACGTGGAGCTGTTGCAGCTGCCGCAAGAGACACCCGCGGGTTGGCGAAACCGCCCGGTCGTGGCGGTCCGATCGGGCCGCTCCGGGAAGAGCTGGAGGATTCAGATCATGCGTTGGCTGACAGCAATCGAGATCGCGGGATCGGTTGCGTCGCGACCTCGGTGCCGGTATCTTCTCACCACGCCTTCTCGAGCGAGTTCGACCCGAATCGCCCGCTGGTGCTGAAGGCGCGGCCCCAGGCGGCTGTCCGAGCGGTCTCCTGCGGGCGTACATGAACTGAAGGGACGGAGATTTGGCCATGTCAATTCGCGCTGTTTCGCTCGTGTCAGCCACCGTCGCGGCCCTCGCGCTGCTGACGGCGTACCCGGCCGCGCAGGCACCGACGGCGTCGTCCGGCGCGGCCGCCGCGAGCAACTGGGTGCCGGCCAAGACACTCGACGGGCAACCCGACATCCAGGGCATGTGGATCAACTACGATCCGACACCGTTCGAGGTGCCGCTGCCGACCGCGGCCCGTGGCGGCGGCGGTGGCGGCGGCGTGGGACCGTCGACCGACTTCGACGACACCGCGCCGCGGCGTGTGCCGCGCCGCCGATCCATGGTCGTGGATCCGCCGAGCGGCCGCGTGCCGGTGCTGCCGTGGGCCGAGGCCAAGCGGGCCGACGATCTCGCCAAGATCCAGGACCACTGGGTGCATCAGACGCCGTGGGACCGCTGCATCACGCGCGGGGGCTCCCCCGGCGGCATGTTCCCCGGTGCGTACGGCAACGGCTACCGCATCGTGCAGTCGCGCGGCACCGTGGCGATCCTGTACGAGATGATCCACGAACTGCGCATCATTCACGTCGACGGCCGCCCGCCGATCTCGCCGAAGATCAGACAGTGGAACGGTGACTCCCGCGGGCGCTGGGAAGGCAACACCCTCGTCGTCAACGTTGGGAACTACCACGACCGTGGGACGATTGCCAGCAACGCGGCGAGCGGGCGCATCCGCGGCATCCCGCACACCGCCGATCTGCAGGTGGTCGAGCGCTTCACCATCGTCGACAAAGACACCCTCAACTACCGGGTGACGATCACAGATCCGAAGGTGTACTCCTCGCCCTGGACGGTGGAGATGCCGCTCATCCGCGACGACAGCTATCAGATGTTCGAATACGCCTGCCACGAAGGCAACCGCGCCATGCCGAACACGCTCAGCGCCGGCCGCGCGCTCGAGAAGCAGCAGAAGTAAGGTGAGGAGCTTCTCGATGCGCATACCGAAACAACTGGTCGGGGCCGGCTGCGCGCTGGCGGCGGTCGGGCTCGGCATCGTCCTGGTGCAGCCGACCGCGGGTCAGGCGCCCGCCGGCTACAAGGGGCCGCGGCTCGCCAACGGCAAGCCGGATCTCAACGGCGTCTGGCAGACGATCAACGCGGCGAACTGGGACCTCGAGCCGCACCCCGGCGCGCCGTCGCCGGTGCTGGCGTTCGGCGCCGCCGGCGCGGTGCAGCCGGGGCTCGGCGTGGTCGTGGGCAACGAGATTCCCTATCTGCCCGCCGCGCGCGCCAAGAAGGAGGAGAACGCGCGCAACTGGCTGACGGCCGACCCGGAAGTGAAGTGCTACCTGCCGGGCGTTCCGCGCGCCACCTACATCGGTCACCCGTTCCAGATCCTGCAGTCGAACGACTTCGTGCTCATCGGGTATCAGTACGCCAGCGCGAGCCGCAGCATTCCCTTGCGGCCACGCACGGAAGAGGCGCCGGTCAATACCTGGATGGGCGATTCGGTCGGGCGGTGGGACGGGGACACGCTGGTCGTGGATTCTGAGAGCTTCAACGACGAGACCTGGTTCGATCGAGCCGGCAACTACCACAGCGACGCGTTGCGCGTGACCGAACGCTACACGCCGGTCGACAGCAACATCATCCAGTACGAAGCCACGATCGAGGATCCCAAGGTCTTCTCGCGGCCGTGGATGATCCGGATGCCGATCTACCGCCGCGTCGAACCGAACATCCAGCTGCTCGAGTTCAAATGCGTCGAGTATGTCGAAGAGTTGATGTACGGTCACCTGAAGAAGCGATAGCGCTGGCGGTCGCCGAGACGCCCAGCGAGAGGAGATGCGAACGTGAGTACCAAGCGGATTGATGCCCTGCGAGCCGTGGCCGTCGTGTTGTTCACCGGTCTGGCCCTCGCGGCCGTGTCCACGTCGGTGGCGGCCCACCATGCCTTCTCGGCCGAGTTCGACGGGAGCAAGCCGGTCGTCCTGAAGGGGACCGTGACCAAGATGGAGTGGCTGAATCCCCACTGCTGGCTCCACATGGACGTCAAGGGGCCGGACGGCAAGGTCGTGACGTGGATGGTCGAAGGCGGCGCCCCGAACGCGCTCCTGCGGCGTGGCTTCACCAAGAACTCCGTGCCCATCGGCGCGGAGATCGTGGTCGAGGGATTTCGGGCCATCGACGGTTCGAATCGCGCCAACGGCCGCGAGCTGACGCTGGCCGACGGCAAGAAGCTGTTCATGGGGTCGTCGGGCACGGGAGCGCCGAGCGACGGACGCGATCCGACAGAGCGCCGCTGAGCATTCAGGCGGTGGACGACCGCGGAGCCTGGCCGCTCCCCGGTCCGGGTGACTTCGCCGACGGTCCGGCTTGCCTGGGGACGCGCGGGCCCGAGTTCAGCGTACAGTGATGAGGCGCCTGCGCGACCAGCCTGTGGACGCGCTCGACATGGAAGCGCTGATCGCAATCGCGCGTAAGCTCCGCTGAGCCAGGCGTGCCGGTGAGTTCAGCGAGACAGCCCTTCGGCACGGTAGACTGATCGCCTTGCCGACCTCGACCTCCGCCTCGGGCTCGCGCCTCCACTACGCCTGGATCGTCGCGGCCGTCACCTTCCTGGTCCTCCTCATCACCGCCGGCGTGCGGGCGACGCCGGGCGTGCTGATAGTGCCGCTCGAGACCGAGTTCGGCTGGAGCCGCGCGCTCGTCTCGGCAGCCATCGCCGTCAACATCGCCCTCTTCGGTCTCATCGGTCCCTTCGCCGCCTCGGTGATGCGGCACTGGGGGCTGCGACGAGTCGTGCTCGCGGCCCTGGCCCTGCTGGCGGGGGCGGTGGCACTGTCGACCCAGATGCGCAACGAATGGCAGCTGGTGCTCGTCTGGGGCGTGCTGGTCGGCGTCGGCACCGGCGTCACGTCGATGGTGCTCGCGGCGATCGTGGCCACGCGCTGGTTCGACGCCCGGCGCGGCGTGGTGCTCGGCGCGCTCTCGGCCGCAAACGCCACCGGGTAACTGGTGTTCCTGCCGATGCTGGCGAGTCTGACCGAGGGACGCGGATGGCGTGTCGCCGTTCTCGTCGTGGCCGCGACCGCTGTCGTCGCGTTCGTCGTTCTCACCGGTGCGAGACGCGAGGGCAGCCGCGACATCCGCGGCGTCCGCTGCAGGGGGCGTGAAGTCGGACCCGCAGACGATCACTGAAGGCTTCGCTTCGGCCGCGTGTTCCCTCGCCATCATGCGGCTCCGTCGCTACGACGAATCGCCGCAACTTCGGCTGTCAGGTCGATGCCGACAGGGCACTAGGTGATGCAGCGTCCGCAGCCCACGCACCCGGAGGAGCCGAACTGGTCGATCCAGGTTGCCAACTTGTGGACCAGCCACTGCCGATATTGCGCGCGGGTCGTCGGCCGAACACTTCCACCGTGTACGTACGAGTGTTGCAGCGTGAAACACGAATCCCACCGTCGCCATCGCTCCGCCGTCTCACCTCCGAGGTCTGTCACATCCTCTACGGTGGCACAGAAGCAGGTCGGACAGACCAGCGTGCAGTTCGTACAGCTCAAGCATCGACTTGCCACATCGTCCCACTGAGGGTGGTCGAGGTTCCGGTACAGGAGATCCTTCACAGCGCCAGCCTCGAATTGGCGCCCCATCCCTGCAGCAGCCCGGTCGACCGCCGTGTTCGCTTCCCGGCAATCGCCCTCGGAGGCCCCTTGCGGGGCTAAGGAGGCCAGCAGCTGCGCTCCCCGCTCGCTCCCGACATCAACCACGAACCGGTGTTCGCCGTCCAAGAGTTCAGTCAGGCAGAGATCGAACCCGAACGTCACCCGCGGCCCGGTGTTCATCGACACGCAGAAGCACGTACCTCCCGCTTGCCCGCAGTTGACGGCGACCACGAACGCCTTCCGCCGTCGCGCGGCGTAGTCGGGATCCACGAACGGTCCGTTGAGAAACACACGGTCCTGAACCTCGATGGCGTGCAGATCGCACGAACGGACCCCAATCAGGGCCAGTGGGGAGGACGGGGCCATTTCGGTGTTCACGATAAAGCTCCCGTCCTTCCGCCGCAGCTGTAGCAGTCGCAACCGAGGGGGGAAGAAGAACTGCTTGGCTGACTGCGGGCCGATGGAGTAGCCGAATAGCGCCCCATCGGTCCGCCGCTTCAAGCGGTACGTTCCCGCCTCCTGCACCTCCGTCCAGCCGATGGGCAGGTCGTCCACACCCTGAATTTCTGCCTGCACGATGGCGCCATCTCTCACGGTCGGCCCGACCAGCTGATACCCCTCCCGTTGCAGCGCCGCACACAAGGCTCGAAGGCTGGTCATGGTCAACAGAAGCCGTTCCGAGCTGGGCATCGTTCCGCCTTGCAATTGCAACCGAAATCCACTCTCGTCTTCGCGGTCCCTTCTCGACCGACCGCCATGAAGACAACCAACGAGGCGGCGAGACGAAGGCCAAGTTGTGGGCCATTTTGTGGCGCCGTGTTGAACACGGACTAGGGTTAAGGACCGGTTAATGGATCGTGCCGAGCTGTAAGAGGAAGGTCAACAGGACCGCTCCGAGTGATGCCCCCCGTGGTCCTGCCCCCGGGGGCACCACGGGCGCCTGGCCCTGGCTCACGCCGTTTCGGGTAAACTGCGGCGGCACAACGTCTTTCATGGAGGACGCGAATGAAGCCCCTTTCAGCACACCTGTCTAGGACGGCCGTCGCGATGCTCGGTGGAGCTGTCATCGCGACCGTCATCTCGGCCGCCGTCCCATCGACCACATCTGAGGCCGCCGCGGCACAGTCCGCACAGAACACGCCGGGTGGGCGTCCCGCCCCTCCTCCGGTCCCGTGCGGACCGCAGGGACAACTGCCGGCTACCCTGTCGAAGAACGTCGATGGCAAGTCGCGCTGCTTCGAGCTCCGGATCTACACGGTCGACGCCAGCCGAGTCGGAACCGGCAACTTCAAGGGCGGCATCAACGAGCTGCACCAGCGCTTTCGTGAAAAGGAAGTCGCGATCTTCCAGAAGCATGGTGCCGAGATCCTCGGTGTCTGGCAGCAAATGGACAATCCCAACACACTCGTCTGGATGCTCGCCTATCGCGACCGCGCGCATCGTGATGACGTGTGGGCGAAGTTCGGCGCCGACCCGGAGTGGACGGCCCTCAGAACGAAGTATCCGGTCCCCGTCAGCGCCAGCACCTTCATGATGAGCGCGGCCGACTACTCCCCAATGAAGTAGCCGGCTCTTCCCAGACAGCGTTTCGGCACCGCCGTCTTATCCTGACTCAGCACTGTTCGGCGGCTAGTGAGTCTTCTGCTTGACGGCCGGCATCGCCGCCGGCACGTGCCAGGTGGGCGTGCCTTCCTCCCACCGGTTGTCGGTGAGCGCCCGCTGATCGGAGCCGTCCGCTTTCATCACGAAGAGCTCGCCGTAGGGCTGAGGGATGTCCGCCAGCGGCGCCTCATCCTTGAAGCCGTGGCGCGAGCTGCTGAACAGCACCTGCTCTCCATCCGAGGCACAGGCAGGATGAGAATCGTCGTAGGCTCCCTTGGTGAGTTGTGCCAGACCCGTTCCGTCAGGATTGATCGCGAAGATGTGGAACTCGTCGTTGACGAACCGACTGAAGAAGATCCGACCCCTCGTGGACCAGCAGGGGAAGTTGTCGTAGTCGGTCGTCAGCGTGCGGACCGTGCCATCTGCGACGTTGAGAATGCGCAGCCCCGCGGCTCTGCCCGGTGTAGGTCCGTTCGGCTTTGCCGCCGCGGCCACGTCTTCCCAGAATCGATAGACGAGGTGCTTGCCATCCGGTGACCAACTCGGGAACCCGGCGTTGCCCGGTCCGGTTGTGAGCGTCCGATGTGCAGAGCCGTCGGCCTTGACGATCACGACCGTGGCCGGTTGATCGGCGCGCGACACGAAGTACGCGCCGGCGCCGAACGCGATCCACTGACCGTCAGGCGACCAATGGGGAGACATCAACGACCCTTGCGCTCGGAACAGGCGCTGTGGGTTCGTGCCATCGGCGTTCCACACGACCAGTGCGGTCCGATCGTCCGGGTTCCCGCGTCCGGTGCGCTCGCTTACGGCAATCCGTCGGCCATCCGGCGAGATGGCCGGGAATCCGCTTGCAAAGCGGAGCTCGTATTGCGGATCTCGACCGTGCAGCAACCCGCCCGGCTGGCGCGCGGCGGGAATGGTCTCGATTTGGCCGCTGTGGTAGACCACCTGACGCCCGTCGCGGGACCAGGCCGGGCTCCCGATGTCGCCCACGCGTCCCTTTTCACCCGTGCTGAACGTCAGCGCGGCACTCGGCCCTGACTTGAGCAAGAAGCCCACGCGCGTCGCATCCAGAAACTGGGGCGCGAGCTTCAGGCCTGGGCCCGACGCGTGCTCTACGCGTGTGCCGCGCGCGACGTCGACAGAGACGATGCGCGAGTCGATCATGCCTTGCGACGGGAGCTGGCGTGCCCGGAAGGTGTCGCTGACGCGCAGTTCATAGAAGACCACGCGAGAGCCGTCCGGCGACCACTTCGGCGACCCAGCGAACTGATCAGTGGTGGAAATCTTACGAAGGTTGCCGCCATCCGAGTCGACGACGTAGGCGCTTGCCGCCTGCACCTGTTCCCAGTTGCCCGGCGATCGGCGGAGGGGGGTCTCGCGATCGGAGGAGAAGACGATCCGCCGCCCATCCGGAGACCACTGCGGTCGGTAGTCCCCGCCTGCGGACTTGGTGAGATTTCGAAGCTTCTTGGTCTTCAGCTCCAGGACGTAAATGTCTGTGCTGCCCGTGTCGCGGGTCGAGACGAACGCCAGCGTATTGCCGTCCGGTGAGAGTGCCGCCTGATCGTCGAACCCCGGATGGTCGGTGAGCCGCTCCACCCCTGTGCCGTCGGTCCGAACACGGAAGATGTCGGAGGACCCGTGGCGCTCTGATGTGAAGACGATCCACTGGCCGTCGAACGAAAACGACGCGTTGTAGTCGAGGTGGAGTCCGGGGACCAGCTTGCGGGCGTTGGTGCCGTCGGCGTCCGCGATCCAGAGCTCCGACCGGGTGGGACTCCACTGGTCGACGAAGATGGAACCCCTGGGCGCCGCCATGACGCCGCCCACGGCTGTCAGCAGCACCACCACGAGTGACCGGCGGAATCCGCTGGGCTTCATCCTGGCCTCCAGACAATTGAGAACGCGCCGCATTATACGGCGAGTCTGCGCCCCCGGCTCTCGTTGGTCGTGAGGGTCGCCCGTGCGCACCATGGCTCAGACCCTTGAGGCGCGACACAGCTCGGACGCCAGTCGGCTCGGTCCAGCCATTCCGTCCCGCGATGTGCACGTCTTGCGCAGAAAAACGAAATGAGGCGCTAAAGTCGCCACGCCAACCGGCGATAGGGGTACCAAGGGGACTCCTGTATGGACTGGCTGTGCGCGACGTGCAGGCGAGCAAAGGCGACGCGTCCACGAAACGCAGAGTTGTGCGGTTCCTGCCGCAGCTGGCGCGAGGCGCGCGAGAAGTCGCGGACCCTGCGTGAAGCCCTTGGCGCTCCGCGGGTCGACAGGGACGATCAGTCGAAGGCCTCTGCGCGCGAAGGGCCCGCGGCTCCCACGACGACCGAGAGAGAATTGCTGATGTTGATGGAGTTGGCGCGCACGGTTGGCGAGGACGCGGCGAAGATACTGCAGCGCGTCCTGTCCGCTACCGCGAAAGGCAGCCCGTGGGTCTACCGCTCCGAGTGGAACCGCCTGATGGCGAGGTTCATCTCGCGTCTCGAGACCCCCTTTGACTCTTGAACGCAGCGGATTGACCGTCTAGGCGGTCACGTCATTCTCGGAGCGCGGGGCGGAGGCGCAGCGTGCCGGTCGCGCCCTCGTCGATCCGGGCCCGGTCAACGCGCATTGGCAGGTGATCGACCGTTCGGAAGCGATCGAGATAGCTGTCGTAGAGCGGCGAGAGGAAGTGTCCCGACGGACCGACGGCGTCGAGAAATCGGCTGTCGTTGGACGGCGACAGATCGATGATCTGTCGATAGCCCGGAACTTCGGTCTGCTCGTACGGTCGCCCGGAGACGACTGGGCCGACGTTGACGGTGCTCCAATCGCCACCGTTCGGGACCCGCCGATTCAGGATGGGGCGAAAGGCGGCGACAGCGTCCAGGCCCTGGTGAGGGAACACTGCGGCATGGACGTCGCCCCACTTCCAGGAGCGGGGGTCCTCTCCGAGCCGCCCCTCCAACGAAAGGATCGCGTCGTGCAGCGCCTTCGACACCGCGTGCCGACACGTCTCCGTTGACGCCGTCGTCACATCATCACACCACGTCGCATCGTCACGCGTGAGAGTGGCGACCAGGAAGCGCGTCACGTACGAATAGCGACCTTGATAGCTGCCGAGCAGGCGCGCGCCAACGTCATCTCCGACGATCGTTGGTGCCAGACGGAGAAACCAGGCTTCGAAGATGGCTGGGGCAGCCGCGTCGGCAGTCGCGTCGTACCTCCAGTTGCGTAAGAGATCAACCGCCATCGCATCCGACGACGACATTGGCTCGACGAGGCGGAGGAGCAGCGGGAGAAGACCGGCGGCGTGCCGTGAGTAGGTATCCGCCTGCATCCGGCGGAAGTCGTCAACGGTCAAGCCGCGTCGATCGCCGATGAGGGCAGCAATCCGCTCGGCGCGATACGGCTCCGGGTACTCGAGGCCGAGATGGTGAGGATCGTCGAGCGGATTGGGACGATGATTCGCCGTGACGATGACGTGGCCCGGTGGATCGAAGACGCGCGGGAGCGCGTCGAATGGAATCCAACCAGTCCACTCGTGTTCTCCCGTCCAGCCCGGCATCGGACGCGAACCATCTCCGGATTGGCGCACTGGGATCCGTCCGGGCACGAGGTACCCGATGTGCCCATCGACGTCGGCGTACACGAAGTTCTGCGACGGCGTCACGAAGAGACGCATCGCCGCCAGGAACTCGGTCCAGTTCCGGGCTTCGTTCAATCGGAGAAACGCGTCGAGCGTCGTATCGTCGTCGTCGAGGGCGATCCAGCGAAACGCGAGGGGCGGCAGCGGATCGGACGCTGGACCGCCAGTTGCGCTCGACGCAGCGGTTGTCGCGTTAATCGCGTCTGACACCAGTGGGCCGTGACGCGAGATGCGGACATCGATGGTGAGCGGATCCGCACCCTTGATCTTGATCTCTTCGCGGACAACGAAGAGCGGTTCCATCTGCCCCTGGAACTCCGCCGCACGTCCCGCTTCGTCCAGCTTCTCCAGATACAGATCCTGCACGTCAGCGGCGACGTTGGTCTCGCCCCACGCGATGTGGCGGTTGCGTCCGATCGCGACCGCCGGCGTGCCTGGCAGCGTGGCGCCGATGACGTCGAAGGCGCCGGCCGACATGTGAGCGAGGTACCAGATGGAGGGGATGTTGGCGCCGAGGTGTGGGTCGTTGGCGAGCAGTGGCTTGCCACTCGCGGTTCGCGTGCCGTCGACGACCCAACTATTGGATCCGATCGCCTCCGTCGTGGCGCTGTTCAGCAGAAAGGCGGTCACGGCCGGGTTCCCGTTCGAGAGCGCTTCCGCGACGGCTGGTGCCCACGCCGTGACGCCACCGGGCGCGCCATCCGGGTCGGGATCGAGCCGAGTGCCCACCGTGGAGCGAGTAGCGGGTGCATTCGGCGTTGCGGGCTTCGTCTGACTCGTGGAGGATGACGACTCCGGATCCGCGGGCGGCGAGGGCGTATCGGCTTTCGTCGCGCCCACGATCGTCAGCCCGTCTGCAGGGTAACCGGGGGTGAGCTGCGCGGCGCGTTCGGGACCGACCTTGGCGATGAGGTCTCGACGCAACAGCTCCTGCGAGTAGTTGGCGCCGAGATCCCAGGCCATCATCTTCACCCAGGCCATCACGTCCTCGCCGCTCCACGGTTCAGGCTCGAACTGCAGGAGCGAGAACTCGGGCGGGAGCTTGCGGCCGCGATGGCTCTCGACGAACGCATTGATGCCAGCCACGTACGCGTTCGTGTCGGCGCGCGCTTCCACGGACAGGCGTGCCCACGATCGCCGCGCGGCGCGACCGAAGCCGACTGTACGAAGGAATCGATCCTGCGGCAGCGCGGCGGCGCCGAAGATTTCCGAGAGACGCCCGTGCCCAATGCGCCGCTGGAACTCCATCTGCCACAGCCGGTCTTGGGCGTGGACGTAGCCGAGACCGAAGAGCGCGTCGCGCTTGGAATTCGCGAGGATGTGAGGAATGCCGTCCGCGTCGCGGACGATGTCTATGCTCTGATCGAGACCGTTGACGGTGATCGCGCCGTCCACGATCGGAAGGGACTGCCGCAGGTACAGGTATCCTCCGAGGCTCACTAGCACGACGAGCCCCAACAGAACGACGACGGCCTTGAGGAGCCTGCGCGTCACCCGGAACTCATAGTATTGAAGATCGGAGATTGAAGAGTGAAGATTTCTGGGAAGACTCCTCGCGGGTCGAAGACAGCGCGCAGGACGAGCCAGCCTCGACGGCTGGACCTTCCTGTGCTCAAGAGCACGCTGGATCGCCTCTACGAGAGCTTCAACAGCCCCCATTCCGCCACCGACCCCATCCAGATCGTTCGGCGATTCTCGGATCCAGCCGATCAAGAGGTTGTGGGGTTTTGCGCCGCCGCGCTGGCGTTTGGCCGGGTGGCGAGCGTGCTGCACTCGGTTGAGCGGCTCGTGGCGGTGATGGGACCGCGCCCGGCGGCCTTCGTCCGGACGTTCGAACCGCGGGCACACGGGACCGGACTCGGGCTTATCGTGCACCGCTGGATTCGAGGCGCCGATCTCACGGCGCTGCTTTGGATCTTGAGACAGATGTACGACCGCGCTGGATCGATTGAAGGGTTCTTCCTCACCGAGCACGATGCCGGCGCGGTCGATCTCGCGGATAGCCTCGACAGTTTCTCGCGACGTGCGATGGCGTTCGACGTCGCTTCGGTCTATCGTGCCGTTGGGCGTCCGATACCGAAGCGCGCGGGCGTAGGCTATTTCTTCCCGCGTCCTTCACAGGGAAGCGGCTGCAAGCGACTGAACCTGTTTCTCCGGTGGATGGTCCGCCGCGACGCCCTCGACCTCGGTTGTTGGAGCCGCGTCTCACCTCGGCAGCTCGTCGTGCCCCTCGACACGCACGTGATTCGCGTCGGACGCTGCCTGCGGTTGACCCGTCGCACGAGTCCTGGCTGGCCGATGGCGCGAGAGATCACCGACACGCTCCGCCAACTCGATCCCGACGATCCCGTGAAGTACGACTTCGCGATGTGCCACCTCGGCATGATGAACGGGTGCGGATTCCAAACGACCCGAGGGGATCGGCAGTGTCCGCTCCGGGGATGTTGTCGTCCGAACACGGGCAGGTAGGCGAACACGGTCCAACCCGCTTACCTTCCTCCTCGGCCATCCGCCTGAGAGGCGAGCACGCGCTCGAGATTCGCGCGCGCGCCAGCGAATGCAGGCTCGAGGCGCAGGGCCTCTCGGAACTGCTCGACGGCTTGTACGAGCTTGTGTCGAGACGCGAGCGCGACGCCGAGTGCGTTGTAGGCCTGCGCGGCGTTGGGCAGCGCGGGCAGCGCGCGGCGGAAGTGCTCGAGGGCCTCGTCATCGCGACCGGACTCGAGGAGCGCAGTGGCGAGGTCATAGCGCGCCGCCGCGTTGTCCGGTGTCATCTCGACGGCGCGCTGGAGGTGCTCAATCGACTCGGGATCGGAAGTCGCCGACAGGGCCCTCCCAAGGTGCCACCTGGCGTTGGCCGAGTTGGGCCCGATGCGGAGTGCCTTCCGCAGTTCCCCCACGGCGTGCTCGGTCTCGCCACGATTGAGCAGCGAGATGCCGAGAATCGTGTGCACCTCAGCGGAATAGGGCAGGATCGCGCCAAGGTACTTGCTGCCGTCGATGGAGCGGTTCGCATCTGACCGAACCTGCGTCGAGCCGCCGGGCTGCACCATGTAGAACTGATCGAGCAGCGTGAGGTACGTATCGAGCCCGCTCACCAGCGGTACCGGCTTGCCATCCACGAAGCAACGCGGGCACCACGCGGATACCTGACGGAGATCGATCAGTGACGCCGACGTGGTCACCGTCGTGGAGGCCCCCCCGGCGTTCAACAACGAACGCACGGTGTACTCCTGGAGCGGGCGGTCGTCGGTGACCGGCATCACCTGTCGGGTGGTGTCCTGCAGGATCTGTGCGGAGCCGATGAACGTGCCGACGATCTCGCGGACGCTCCCCAGATCGAGCCGTCGTAGATCCCCGCGGGCGTTCGGTGCGCGCTCGAGCGCGGCCTCCAGTCGCTCGGGATCAACAACGAGCGCGGGCGCCGTGGTGCCGAGGAGGATCAGATCGGCCTTGGCACCAGAGAGAAGGACCGCTTGCGGGAACACATCGACGAACGCACGGATCATCGCCAGAGTGACGCTCTCGGACACCTGATACACCGGCAGCCATTGACTGATGTAGCCACCCGGCCGAAGCCGAGTGCGGGCCAGCTCGTAGAACTCGCGCGAGTACAGCGCGCCGACACCCGCGTGCGCGATCGGCGGTGGCTCCAGCGTGATCAGGTCGTACGTGACAGCCGGCTGTACCTGGAGGTGCTGGCGACCGTCGTTGACGTAAACCGACACGCGCGGATCGTTCAGAACGTCACCGTTGGCGTCGCGGAAGTAGCTCGCGTGCGCGAGGACATGCGCCGAGAGCTCGGCGATGTGGACGTGGTCGACCGATGGATGGAGTGTCGCCGCATGCGCGGTGTTGCCCACGCCAAAGCCGATGACGAGCACGCGCTTCGGCTTGTCCATGGCGAGCAACGGGATGTGCGCGAGGGCCCGCATGTAGCGTTGCCCCAGCGGCTCGGTTCCCGCCATCGGATGCCCATTGGTCCAGAGCGCGCGGCCCTCTGGCGCCGAGTCGGTCACCGCGATCACCTCGTTCACGCCCTCGCTCAACGTGATGGGCAGGGTCGGCAGTGCCTGGGCACGCTGGAGCACGAATCCTGCAGGCAGTCTCAGAAAGACGATCACCGCGAGCGCTCCGATGACCAGGGCACCGGCAAGTGGCGCAGCCGGCCGCCGAGCGCCGTCGTCTTCGAGCGCCGCCGCGCGAGACACGAGGAACAGCGGGCCGATGGCCGCCAGCGCCACGCCGGCGAGTGCCACGGCCGTCGTCTGCGTGCCGGCGAGCGGAAGCAGCAGGAAGCCCGTCCCGAGCGAGCCTGTGACGGCGCCAAGGGTGTTCGACAGGTAGAGCAGCCCCGTGCGGCCCGCCACCGATCGCTCGGCTCGCTGCACCAGGGCGTTGGCGATCGGAAATGTCAGCCCCATGAGCAGTGCGGGCAACGCGATCTCGGCGATGACCGGCTTGGCGTTGAACCAGAGCTCCGTGAGGTTGTGCGGCCAGAAGGACGCCTGGTCGATCGCCATGTGGGGCTGTCGGCCGGCTTCGTGAACACGGATGGCGTCTGCGCTCGCAATGCCCAGCAGTGACGATGCGACGAGTCCGCCTTGCACCACCATCAGCCATTGAGCGGGTTGCACGATGTGGCGGCGCATCACGCCGGTGAGGAGCGAACCGGCGCCCATGCCGACCAGGGCCACGGTCAACACGGTGGAGAACACCGCGCGAAACTGTCCAAGCTGGAGGGATATATGCCGCAGCCAGAGGATCTCGAGTCCCATCGCGGCGAAGCCGGTTAGCGCCAGAGCGATGCTCGTGAACACCACGAGCGATCGCTCGTTCTGTGACGCACCCTCGGGATCAACCGAAGTCGCCCCGCGACGACGGCGCTTACCGGTCGCCCCGGTCGTCAACGATGAGTGCGCGTGGCGGGCCAGTGCCAGAGCGCCGACGCCGGCCGCGAGGTTCAGAGCGACAGCGACGCCCTGCGTCGCCCGAAGGCCCATTGCCGGCACGAGGAGGAAGTCGGTGGAGAAGCAGCCGACCGCCGCACCGAGTGTGTTGACGCCGTAGAGGAGTGCGGTCCGTGGTCCGGTCGTCGCGAGGTCGTCGCGCACCAGGTGGCGAATGAGCAGCGTCAGCGTGCCGCCCATGACGAAGGTCACGGGCACGAGCAGGACGACGGCGGTGATGCCCCGTATCGCGTACGAAACCGAGGACACGCGCTGCCACCCGATCGCGTCGGGTGAGTACCAGGAGGTCGCAGCGGACATCCACCCCAGGCTGGGCAGGAGCAGCACGACCCAGGCGCCCAGTGCCGCGATGATGAGCTCGGCCCAACCGTACGCGCGCAGCAGCGAATCCGGCTGCGTCGCATAACGCCCGTCGGCCCAGCGTCCGATGACGTGGCTGCCTGCCCCCAGGCCGAGCATGAACACGGCGACGACCAGCGACGCCGAGTAGACGGTGTTGCCGAAGACGTTACCGAACTCGCGGACCCAGGCGACCTGGTAGATGAGCCCGCTCAGCCCCGAGGCGAAGAAGAGGACGGAGACGGGGCCAACCGCGGTCACGTGGCTGTGCCCCGTCTTCATCTCGGAACGTGTCAGAACTCGAACCGGGCGCCCAGTTGCAGCAGGAACGGATACGTCCCGTGGCCGGCTGCGAGGTAGCCGACCGGTTGCCGGAATAGGACGCTACGCGCATTGCCTCCGTACTGCTCACCGAAGTTGACGTTGTTGAGCAGGTTGAAGAACTCACCGAAGAGACCGATGCGTCGACGGTCGCTCCCGAGTCGGATGAACTTGGTGACGCGCATGTCGAGGAGCGTCGTGTTGTCTCCGCGTGCCGAGTACGCCGACACGGGCTGGCCCGTCGCGGGATCCACCCAGCGCTGGACCAACCCCGCGCCGACCGATCCGCCCACCGGGTCGAATCCGGAGAGCAAGTTGTACGGCCGCGCCGACGCCAACCTCAGCACCGGCGAGGTCTGGATGCCGAAGGGAAGATTGAACACCCCGTAGAGCACCATCCGGTGTCGCTCGTCGGTGTTGGTTGGGCCCCATTCGCCGGGCCCGAAGGGTTGATCCCACACCGACGGCGGTTGCGTGAAGTACGCGGACCCTGCGATCTGGCCGCCGTAGGAATACGCGCCAGATAGCACGTACGTCGCGCGGAACGTCGCCCGGTTCATGCGTCGCTCGAACAGAAACGCCAGCTCGTCGTACCGGTTCTTGTTGATGGACGCTTGGATCTGCAGCGGTCCTATACGATCCGGATCCCCGTACACCTGCTGGAGCACCGGCGCCAGGAGCCGCTGTCCGTTGATGATCGGGTTGGCCTCCAACGCGCGGAAGTCATTCCGACCTTCGATGTGCGTGTAGTCGACCGAGAAGACGGTGTTGGCCGCGATCTCGTGCGTGTAGCCGATGTGGGCCTGATGGGTCCGCGGGTCGGTGATATCCGGGTCGAACCAATAGCCCCCCGATCGCCGGCCGGGAGGGAAGCGATCGGTGATGGTGGGTTTCTCGGGGAGCGGATCGATGCCGAGCCGGTAATTCGCCAACTGACCGACGCCGATCGCGGTGTTGACCGCGGTCGCGTCGAATGTGATCGGCCGGTTGCTGAGGATGAAGATGTTGTAGTGGGTGTTGATGCCCGTCCCATCGAAGTAGAGCCCGTAGCCGCCCCGCAACACCTTCCGTCCGGTCCCACTGATGTCGTACGCGAAGCCGACGCGCGGGGAGATGTCCTTGGTGGGCGTCCTTGGAAGCTTCGCGTACTGGCTGCCGATGTCTTTGAGGAGCTGATACGTGAGGTTCTGCTCGTTGATGTTCTGTCCGTAGAAGTTGATGTCGCGGTCGTAGCGGATGCCGAGGTTGAGTGTCAGCTGCGAGCTGACGCGCCAGTCGTCTTGCGCGTAAGCCGCCACCTTCCTGGAGCCGTTCAGGCGATATTGATTGGTGTGGATGTCCGCGCCCTCGGCCCAGCTTCTCACGATGCCGGGGGTCTGAAATCCTTGGGGATACCGTCCGTTGGTGTTGTTCACGATCGTCGCCGGATCGTCGAAGAACGTGAACCGACCCCAATACAGGCAGCACGCTCAGCCAAACGTCGGCATCCAGTTGAAGTCGGCGCCGAACCGAAGCGCGTGTCCACCCCGCTGCCACGTCACCGCGTCACGCACCTGCCAGAGGTCTTGCGCGTAGTCATAAGAGGTGCTGGGATTGCCGACCGAGAATGACGGGAACGTCATCGTGTTCAGAGTGGGGAGCCGTGTGACCGCGGGGTAGTTCAGATGGAAGAACAGGCTGCGGTCCTGCCCTGCGCCTCGCGATCCCGTCTGATCGTTCACGCCATACATGTGGTTGCGATGCACGGTCAGCTGGTTCAGGAAGTTCGAGCCGTGCACCCAGTTGTGTTGCACGACCGCGGACCAGTAGCTCGCCTCCTCGAGCGTCGTGGTCGAGAGATCGGACATGGTGCGTTGCGTCTTGTTGCCGTCGAACGCCGTGTGCTTCTGCCCCGCGTAGCTCGCCGTCAAGGAGTGACCCTGATTGAGCTGCACGTTGCCCTTGAGGGTGTACATCCGGTCGTTGTACGGCTGGGGGATCGTCCGCGACGGTTTGGCGCCGAACGGCTCCAGCATCCGCACCTGGTCGTAGACGTTGTTGGGAATGGTGATGCTCTTCCGCTCGTGGATCAGCTCCATCGCGCCGAAGTAGAACGCTCTATTCTGAAGGATCGGCCCTCCCAACGAGCCCCCGTACTGCCGTCGTGAGAACGGGTCCTTCTGGACGTTGTCGCGCACCGCGAAGAAGTCCTTCTTCATGAGGTCGCGCTCGCGGTCGTACAGGAACGTGGACCCCCGCACCTCGTTGGTGCCGGACTTGGTGACCAGCGCCACCGTTGCGCCGCCCGATCGTCCGTCGGCAGCAGTGAACTGGTGCGTGTTCACGCGGAACTCTTCGGTCCCTTCCATCGTGAACGCCATCATCGGTCCGCCGACCAGGTTGTCCCGGTTGTCCGCACCATCGACCAGGGGTGTGATGTTGCGCCCCTGCGCGCCGCCCACCGAGACGCTCCCTTGCTGGCGCTTGATGGGATGCAGCGGCGCCACCTCCCTCGCGCCAGGCAGCATCGTCATCAGCTGCGTGAAGCGGCGTGTGAGCATCGGCAGGCTCTGCACCTCCTGCGTGCGGATCGTCGAGCTGACCGTCGATTGCGTCGTCTCGATCATCGGCGCTGCGCCCGCCACCGTGACGGTTTCCGCTAGCGCGGCGACGCCGAGCGTCAGGTCGACCGTGATGGTCGCGGTGACGGCAAGCACGACACCGTCTCGCGTCAACGTGGCGAAGCCTTGCATCGCCGCGGCGATCTTGTAGCGGCCCGGCTGAAGGCCCGGGACGCTGTACAGGCCCTCGGCGTTGGTGACCACCTCCCGCACGACGCCTGTATCGGTGTTGGTGATCGTTACGGTGACGCCGGGTAGGACAGCCTCCGCCTGGTCGATGACTCGTCCGTTGATGGTTCCCGTCGCTTGCGAGAACGCGAGCCCCGCCGACAACAGCAGCAGCATCACGGCCATCCAACCCCGTGACACCGGCTTCTCGACAACGCATCTCATGACGGCCCTCCTTCGACTGAAGATTTCTCCAACGGGCGGAGCCCGCGACGCGGATGAGGCCCAGCGACGACGAGATGAGCACGAACGACGAATGAGTCCGACAGCGGCGATTGAGGCTAGGGATCGCGAAGCCTGACCGGTCTCACGTCAGCCGCGATGTCAGTGTGACCGTGGGGGCGGACACGCGAGGCGGAACCGGCGCCTGCGGAGGATCTGACCGGGCAAAGGCGCAGCCGACTGCCATCGAGGATGCGACACCATGGGACCTCTCCTCTCGAATCGATCTACCGGGAGTGGGGCGATGACTACGCGCTTATACGCTCGGGGTCGTCGGTTGTCAACGTCGATGGGCGAGGTCGATGGGCGAGGCTGTCGATCGGCGAGGCGGGAAGGCCGCTAATTCCCCATCAGCCTGGCGTACACCGCGGCCGTATCGGCGACCATCCGGTCCACGGTGAACCGCTCGCGAACGCGCTCGAGACCCGCCTGACCATATCGCTGGCGACGGGGCTCGTCGTTGAGGAGCGAGACGATGGCACGGGCGAGTCCGGGCGCGTCACGAGGCGGCACGAGGACGCCAGTGACGCCGTCGGTCACCACCTCCGGGATGCCGCCGGTCCGCGTGGCGACGATCGGCTTTCCACACGCCATCGCGTCGAGCAGCGACGTCCCCAGCCCTTCAGTGACCGAGCTCATCACGAAGAGGTCCAGTCCTTTGACACAGCCAATCACATCCGCCCGGAATCCCGGTAGCAGCACGTGCTTCTCGAGATGATGCTCGTGCACGATGTGTTCGAGCTGCTCGCGGAGCTCGCCTTCGCCGAAGATGACGAACCGCGCATCGGGAATCTCGCGCCGGACGAGGTGGGCGGCGTCGATCAGATACCGCTGGCCTTTGTGCGGCACGAGCGCAGCGACGTTGCCGACGAGCGGCGCATGGTGCGGCAGCCAGAGGGTCTCATGCACGTTGACCGGCGGCGTGGCGACGATGCGGTCGATGTCGATGCCCTCGTGGACGGTGACTGTCCGATCGCGCGGCACGCCGTCGGATACGAGCATCTCGCGAATCGCTTCAGACGCGGCGATGAAGCAGTCGACCTGCCGGTTCTTCCATCGCGAGAGCGAGTTGCCCTGCAAGTGAAAGTCCACGCGCCTCGACGCGACGAGAGCGGGCGTGGGCCTTGCGGTGGTCATGGACAGCGCGAGCGCTGCCATGGCCACTGCGTGCGAATCGTGTGCGTGCACGACATTGGGGCCGAGACGACGGATGACGCGGGACAACCGCCACGCCGCGGTGAGGTCCATCTCGGTTCGCGGCGCCAACGGGATGAGCTCGAGTCCCTCGGCTGCCCGCAGCCGGAGCTCGCCGTCGGGATGCGCCACGAGCGCGGCGCGTTGGCCCAGCGCGCGCAGACCGTTGACGGTCAGCAGGACCTGGTTCTGCCCGCCACGCCACGTCCGCGCGGTGTCGATGTGCAGGGAAAACATGCCCGGCCGTCAGCGTCGCGGCAACGTCGTCGCGCGCCGGAGCTCCCACAGCTTGGCGAACTTGAGGAACACGTAGTACGCGTTCATCAGGGAGATCACGAGCCCGACCGACCCGTCGCGAAACCCGCCCTTTGCGACGTAGTTGCGGAGGAACGCAAGCGGTGGATGTGCCACCAGGTGCAGGAGCCCCGCCCGTCGACCCTGCTCGTGCATCTGGCGTGCGGCCAATGAGGTGTAGCGGTTGATCGTCTCGAGATGATCCGAGATGTCCCGATAGGCGTAATGCTGCAGATCGTGCGTGAGCGTCCCGACCGCCCCCTCGGCGGTGACTGTTTCGTGGACATAGGCTCCCGTCCAGCGCGCCCGGTGCTTGTGATAGAGGCGGGGCTGATGATCGGGATACCAATCGGTGCTGCGGATCCATCGACCGAGGTGGAACGTGACACGCGGAATGCGAAAGGCCGCCGCCGAGGGCTCGGAGGCGAGCAGCGCGCCAATCTCCTGAGCCAGATCCGGAGTCACCCGTTCGTCAGCGTCGATCGACAGAATCCAGTCATGCGACGCCAGCGATGCGGCGGCGTTCTTCTGAGCCACATACCCTGGCCACTCGCGGACACATACGCGATCCGTGTAGCGGCGCGCGATGGCCACGGTGTCGTCGCGGCTCCCGGAGTCGATGACGACGATCTCGTCGGCCCAGCAGACGGATTCGAGCGCGGCCGCGATATCAGAGGCCTCGTCGCGCGTGATGATCGTGACCGAGAGTTTCGGCACCCGCGCAGTCTATCGTAACGGCACTTCCTGAACCGCCTCGTAGTCCACGACCGACTTGTTGTAGTCCAGAATCGCTTTGACCTCGTTCGTGCGCGCTTGAGCCAAGTCCCGCTGCGCCTGGAAGACGAAGAAGCTGGTCTGGATGCCCGCGGCGAACTTCTTCTCTTCCGCTTCCAGGCGGCGCTCAGCGAGCTCACGGGCGACGCGGGATGTGTCGACGCGCTGCCGGTTCGTCTGCACCTGCCGGGCGGCATCGCGGATCTCCGTGGCGACCTGAAGCTCGGTGTTGCGAAGCTGGGTCTGTGCCTGCGAGTACTGCAGTCGCGCCCTGGCGAGGTTCGCTTCGTTGGCGCTGGTGCCAATCGGGTAGCCGATCTGGACGCCGAACGTCCACGCGGGATACGCGTTGCTGAACACGTCGCCCAACACCGACCCGAACCCGCGCGACGACAGCACGCGGCGGTTCGGAATCCCACTACCCAACTGGTTGAATGCCAGCGGCTCGAGGAGCGACCCGCCCAGGCCTACCAGGCCGTAGGTCGCGCTGGCATTGATCTCCGGCAGGATCTGGTTGCGCAGGAAGTTGATGCTGATGTCGTTCTGCTGGAGCGTGTTCCTGGCCTGCAACACCTCCGTTCTGTTGGTCGTCGCGCGTTGAACGGCTGCCGTCACATCGAGCGCCGCCTCCATGAACGCCCCCGAATCAGTCGGCTCGAGCGTCGTCGTCCAGAAGTCGGGCGAGCCGGGATCCAGGATGAGCGCTCGCAGCCGATCCTCAGCCTGTTTGATTGCCGCCTCCGCCACGATCACCGATTCCTGGTTCCGTGCGACCTCCGACTGCGCCTCGACGATGTCGATGGGGGCCATGGTGCCGATCTGGACGCGCTTTTCGTTGTCCGCGAGAAGGCGTCGCGCCAGGTCGAGCGACTGGCGCTGCGCGGTGAGGTTGTTGATCGCGAACACCAAATCCCAATACGCATTGCGGACGTTGCGAGTGGTCCGCACTACGGTGGCCTTGAGGTTGATGTCGGAGATCTCGCGGAGCCGTTCATTGAGCTGGAGTTGCTGTCGATCTCTGTCGATCAGGCGATTCCTCAGCAGCGGCTGCGTGATGTTGAACGAGAAGTTCGATCGCAACTGCGGATTGAAGTTGTTGAAGAAATTCGTGGTCGTCGACCGAATCGTGTCCCAGCTGAACGAGTAGTTGCCGCCCGTCTTCAGCAATTGCTGAACGCCGATGGTCGCGTCGAGGCGGCCATCCGTGACCTTGTCTTGACCGCCCGCGAACAGGTTGGTAATCGGGCTGTCTGTCGACCCGCCGACGAAGTTGGACGTGAACGTCGGGACCCACGTGGCGCGTGATTGCGCCACCGTATAGTCCTGAATCTGGGGGTTCAGCCGTTCGACGCGAATGCCCAGGTTCTGCTCCAGCGCGAGGTTCACCGCTTCGCCCGACGACAGTCGACGGACGGGTCCGGCGCCGGCGGCGGCGGGCCCAGCTTGTCCCGCTTGATCTCCGGCTTCGGCTTGGGCCGCGACGGCCTTCGCCACAGCCGAGAGCGAGAACGGCGAGTTGGACGGCAGCGGCTGCGCCGTTGCCGCCGACCACCACAGGACGACGAAGACCGCGGCGAAACTCGACCGGGCCTGGCGAAACGGATGACGCATGTGCGGAGGGCTCCCTTAAGAGGCTGGTGGCGGGCCACGTCCACCAGGTCGATGTGCCTACGCGGTCACTTCCAATAGACGTCCGGAAAGCTGGTTCGGTTCAGAGACCGTTGGTCTATGTATACTACCCAACCGCACCAGGCTCCGGCGCCGTCCCGCATTCCCGTAGCCCGCATGCTCGCCGTGACCCTTATGACCCGAGACGAACTGCTCGACCTCTTCCGCCGTTCAGGCGCATTGCTCGAAGGGCACTTTCGCCTGTCGTCCGGTTTGCACAGCTCCGGCTTTCTCCAGTGCGCGCTCGTCCTGCAGACTCCGTCGACGGCCGAAACGCTTGGCCGCGCCGTCGCCGACAAGCTTCGAGGTCTGCGGCCGACCGTCGTCCTGTCCCCCGCCCTTGGCGGGCTCATCATCGGGCACGAGGTGGGCCGCGCGCTCGGCGTTCGCGCGATCTTCGCCGAGCGGCAGGACGGCATCCTGACGTTGAGGCGCGGCTTCTCACTGAGCGAAACCGATCGCACTGTGGTGATCGAGGACGTGGTGACGACAGGTGGGTCCACGCGCGAGACGATGCAGGTGGCCATCGCGGCGGGGGCGCAGGTGGTGGGCGCCGGCGCCGTCGTCGATCGCAGCGGTGGTAGGGCAGACTTGGGCGTGCCGTTCCATGCCCTGTTCGACATCGACCTCCCGACCTACGAGCCGAGCGCGTGTCCGCTCTGCGCCAAGGGTTTGGCCGTGGTGAAGCCCGGCTCACGTCCCACGGCCTGATGGCGTCATTCCGTCTGACGCTCGCCTACGACGGTACTGGTCTCGTCGGCTGGCAGCGCCAGGCGAGCGGCACCTCGGTGCAGGCGCTCGTCGAGGACGCGCTCGCGACAATCGATGGACGGGCGGTCGCTGTCGCGAGCGCCGGCCGGACCGATGCGGGCGTGCACGCGCTCGGGCAAGTGGCGAGCTTCACGCTGACGCGCGACTTCGACGCCGCGACGCTCGTACGGGCCTTGAACTTTCATCTGCCGCCTTCGGTCCGCGTGCTCGAGGCCGCCGAGGCCGCTCCGGACTTTCACGCGCGCTTCAGCGCTCGGTGGAAGACGTATCGGTATCAGATTTGGACCGACGGTCCGCTGCCGCCGCTCGTCCGGGCGTACGCGTGGCACGTACCCGGCCCGCTCGACGTGGACGCGATGGATCGCGCCGCCCGGTTGCTCGAGGGGACCCACGACTTCGCGGCGTTCCAGTCCGGCGGCACCGACGTGCCCGATACGGTCCGCCAGCTTCAATCGTCGCGCGCGACGGCGGTGCCGACCGAGGCCGGAGGTTTTTTGCGCGGCTTGCCAGCGTCCGCCGGTCGGCTTGTGGTCTACGAGGTGTGCGGCAGCGGGTTCCTACGCCACATGGTCCGTTCCATTGCGGGCACGCTGGTTGAGATTGGGCTCGGCCGGGCTGCGGCCATGTCGATGGGAGGGGTGCTCGAGTCTCGTGACCGCGCGCGTGCCGGCCGAACGGCTCCTGCGGAGGGACTGGTCCTCGTCAGTGTGTCCTACTCCTAATCTTCGCCTCCTATCGCGACGGTTGTCACGCGAACACCACCGCGCCGCACGCACCTTCTTCGAACGCCGAACGCCGCGCGCAGGTGCACTCGTTCTCGCGGTCGGTTGTCGTGCTGAACGCTGGTAGGCTGGTCGCGCGGGGCGGTGGAGAACCGGCACTGCCGTCCCAGGCGCTGTCGTCTGAGTCGGAGTTTCCCCTGAAGGGAACGCCCTACCCTAGAATCCCCAGTTGATCAGCGGCTTTGGCTGCTTTTTGGTGGTGCCACGTCCAACATCGACCGGCACGAAGTCTGCCCCTGCGGCGAGGATGACACCGCCAGGGTTGGCACCAACAAACGGGCCGCGGCGCCCGCACACGCTCCTCATCGATGACGCCGCTCGGGCGCTCGGGCTGTCACGGCGAACGGTGTACTACCGGATCCGCGACGGCCGGCTGGCGTACATCCGCACGCGCTGTGGGTCGCGACGCGTGATCATGCCGCCGCCAGAGCTGTGGCCCGCATGCCGCCGCAAGAAGCACACGACCGATCGAGCGACCGAGGCGACGCCGACGTCAGAGGCCGAAGCGCAGCCGTTTCAAGTACAGGCCCTTTCGGGAGAGGCCGAGAGCCTTTGCCGTGTCGTCGAGCCGTCCGCTGTGTTTTCGCAGCGCGGCGCCGATCATCTGACGCTCGAGCCTCGCGGTGGCAGCGCCGAGCGTCCCGTCGAAGGAGATGGTCATGGCGTCGTCGTCGGTCGCGCCGATGATGCGCCGTCGGCGGATCTCGGGCGAGAGCATCTCGGCCGTTAGCGTCGCGTCATTGTCCGCGAGCGCAACGAGGCGTCGGATCTCGTTGTTCAACTGGCGTACGTTGCCTGGCCACGCGTAGAGCGTCATGAGCTCGATGGCGTCAGGGGCGAGCTCGAGATGGCCCTTGCCGTCCGCAGCGGCAGCTTTCGCGACGAAGTGACGTGCCAAACTCGGAATCTCATCGCGTCGATCTCGCAGCGCGGGAACGTGGATCGGCACGACGCGCAGCCGGTAGAACAGGTCCGATCGGAACTTGCCTTGCTGGACCAGCGTTTCGAGGTTCGCGTTGGTGGCGGCGACCACGCGGGTGTTGACGTGAACGGGCTCGGACTCACCGAGCGGCGTAATCTCGAATGACTCGAGGAAGCGGAGCAGTTTGGGCTGCAGCTCGAGACTCAGCTCGCCGATCTCGTCGAGGAAGAGCGTGCCGTCCTTGGCTGTGCGGACGACGCCCGGATGGTCCCGCTCGGCGCCGGTGAACGCGCCTCGGCGGTGTCCGAAGAGGTGGCTCTCGAGAAGATCGCGTGGCACCGCGGTGCAGTTGAAGGGGACGAACGGCCAGCTGGGACCCTTGGAAAACCGATGGACGGCGCGGGCGACGATCTCCTTGCCGGTGCCGCTCTCACCGGTGATGAGGATGATGGCGCTCGTCGTCGCGGCGCGACGGACCGTGCGCATGACCTCCCGCATCTCGCCCACGATCATGGCGTCGTCGTCGGCGTCGGGGAGCTCCTCGATGGGCTACAGGCCGAGACGCTCCTCGCGCTCGGTGCGGGCGGCGTCGAGGTCGCGGACGACTTCGAGCAGTGAGGCCACCGCGTTGACGGTCGCGATTGCCTCGACGTTGTGCAGTGGCTCGCAGGTGACTTCAACGGATCGGTTGCCTGCACGACCAAGTTGGTAGGTTCGGCTCGGAAGAGTGGAGACCGCGGACGCTGAGATCGGCATCGCGTGCGCGGCGATGCTCTCCACGCGGCCGTCATCATGCCGCGCGATGGCCGTGGCCCTGGCGACGCACGTCGTGGCGGCCAATACGTCGACGACATCGGTCGCCAGGAGCTCCGGCCGACCCACGTGCAACAGCATCGTGAGGATGTCCTGTACGACCCTCGCCCCGTGGCTCGCCTGAATCGGATCCAGTTGCGCGATCGGCTGCCACTGTCGCAGCTCAAAACCGGCCGCAATCGATGCGCGCTGGAGCTGGATTTGTCCCGGGCGGTGCCTGAGCGCCTCGAACGTTCTGGCCGCTCTGGCAAAGTGGGACGCGCCAGCGCCATGGTCCCGCCCCGCCAGCGCCGACCCGATGACGCGCTCGTAGTGTCCGAGCAGGTCGATCGGGAGTCGAGCGATTGTGGGCCTGAGCTCGTCAATCAGCGCGCCGAATTCCGCCTCGCGTCCCTGAAGCGCGAGCGCTTCGGCACGGGTGAGGTCGGCCAGCGATCTGAGAATGTCGTCGCCCGAACGATTCGCGAGGGCTCGGACCACATCCGCTTGTTGCAACGCGTCGTCGAATTTCCTCTCTTGGATGTAGAGGATGGCCCTGGTGAGCTTCGAATGGCGGTTGACGTAGTACGCCGCGTCCGTCTCGGAGCGCTGAGTGGTATCGATTGCGTCGAGGCACTCCCTCGCTTCATCGAGCTGATCTTCGAGCAGGTAAAGCCTCGCGAGACTCTCCAGCGCGCCATGCTCTGCTTCGACGGTGGCCTGATGTCCTGATGTGGTCTCGCGGAACTGAATTCGGGCGTCCTCCCACGACCCCTGCAATGAGTAGAGGTGTCCCAGATTACCGATGAGCGCCCGCCTCACGGTCGCTGCGCCGCTCATTTCGGCGGCCTGGAGGCCGGCGCGCGCGTGCTTGAGACCCGTCTCGATGTCGCAAGAGATGATGGCTAGTGCGAGAAGGTTGTTCTCCGCCAAGGCCCTTAACCAGAGATTTGGCGCTGATTCCAGCAGGGTCAGGCCAACTCGGGTATGCCGGCGCGCCATTCCCAGAGCTCCATGTTTGGCAGCAACTTGGGCGACAAAAAGGTGTAGGGCGGCGAGCGCGCGTGCATCCCCGAGGCGTCGCACCTCCAGCCTGGTTGCTGCAACTACTGGCCCTGAGGCTTCGCGTGACATCAAGCCGCAGATGGCATGCATATGCCGCAACTGGATCCAACAAGTTCGGTAGGGGTCTTTTGCCTGCCTTGCGAGGGCAAGAGCCTCTTTGAAGCGCGCTATTGCCCTGTCTACCCGGCCATCCTCTGCGTCCATCTGGGCGATGGCGAAATGGCAGTCGGCCTTGAATTGAACGGGCAGACTTCTAGCCTTCAAAGCCCTTTCTGCCAAGTATCTACCCTTGGTGTGTTCGCCAAGACGCTCAGATAGCTCTATCTTGAGGATTTCTGTATCAAGACGCTCCGAGACGCCAGGTGCACCGGTGCTGAGGAGCGAGGCGGCATCGACGTACCGTCCGGCTTGAAACAATGCGCGCGCTTCATTTAGTCGCATCGTGGCTGTGCCTTGTCTAGAGACTTGAATTCTGATCGAGGCATCCCAAATCAGAACAGGAAAGCGCGCCGGACCTACGTTTTTGTGCAGAACGCTCGGACACCAACCTCATCAATGAACGCGCGGCCGGGTGGTTCCAGGCTCCGATTGCGATGCAGCGGCTGGGCCCTGCGACGCTGACGATGGTTGCCCAACTGGGCGAACCGCTCGAAACCGAGCACCGATGTAGCTGGCCGCCACTTCCGCCACACGGCGGCGGTCTTCCGTGAAACCCTCGGCACTAGAGGAGTAGACCGTCAGCACACCGACAAGCTGATTCTGCGACAGCAGAGGAGTGCTCAGGTAAGTCCGGAGGCGCGGCAGAACTCCCTTTGCGATCTCCCCCAAGTCGAGCGCTGCGTCCGAGTTCAAAATTGTCTGTCGGTTTGCGGCGACCCAGCCGCTGAGGCGCTGGCCGGGCGCGACCCGGAGGCCCTTGACCAGAAGCGCACCCTCGCCGGCGGCGTAGGATGCGACGAGCTCATCCGCTTCGTCTTCATAGGTGAAGTACACCGCCAGGACGAACGGAATTAAGCGCCGAATACGCGAAGTGACCGCTTCAACGCTTGGAGCGAACGAGGGCTGCGCGTTGAGGATGTTCGCGAGGTCAAAGAGGGTCTGCGTCTCCTCCGAGCCGGCGGCGATGTTTTCGAAGCCCGCCGCGTGCTGATCGGTGTCTCGAGTCTGAGAAACAGCCTTGGCGATGTCTTTCAACGCGGAGCCGCCTGCGAGTGCTTCTTGAGCCTCGGGCGCAATCTCCCTGTGGACTCCTATAAACGTATCCACGATTAGCGGGTCGTACATCAATCCCCGTCGCTCGAGCAGCATCGCGATCGCGTCGTCGTCCGCCAACTTCGGTCGGTACGGGCGATCCGACGTCAACGCGTCGAAACAGTCGACGACCGCGAGGATGCGCGCGCCGATGGGAATATCCGTACCCTTCAGCCCAGCGGGATAGCCCGTGCCGTCCCAGTTGTCGTGATGGTGTCGCACGATAGGGACCACCGGATACGGGAACTCGATGGCAGAGAGAATGTCCGCGCCGACCGACGCGTGCACCTTCATCGTCTCGAACTCGGCGCGGGAAAGCCTCCCCGGCCTGTTCAGAATGTACTCTGGCACCGCCAGCTTGCCCATGTCGTGCAGGAGTGCCGCCGCTTCGACGGCGCGAATCAGCTTCTCGTCTGCCACCCCAACACGGCGGGCCAGTCCCACCGCGCAGTTCTGAACGCGGCGGATGTGGCCATGCGTAATCTGGTCCTTCGCGTCGATCGCCATCGCGAGAGTCTCGATCGTGGAAAGGTAGAGGCGATTGAGCTCTCTCAGGTGCGTGTTGGCGTCATCGACACGCCCCATAGCTGTGCGGAACGTCAGATACATCACCACCAGTAGCGGCACCATGATCGCTAGCGCGCTGAGGTCTAGGTCCCTGGTGTAGGTGATAATCAGCGCTGCGACCGACGCCCCGCTGAAGTAGGTGACCGATAGCCATGTAAAGTTCTGCCACCAGACCTCCAGCGCTGGTTTGCCGCTCTCGAGCGCCACAACAATAGCGACGAGACCACTGTTCAGGAGGAAGTAGAGCGTCGTAAAGAGAAACAGAGGTAGGAACAGCGCCGTAAGCGGAGCTGCGCCTTCCGCGCACGGCGCTATTCCCGATGTTAGGAAGAAAGCTTGGCCAGAGATCCAGATCGATACCGCTGGCGCAGCCAGGTTGAAAAGTACTCTGTGCGCCGGCCGCCCTTGTCTAGTGTCTTGAGTCTGGTGGAAAAGTAGAAATCGCGTCATCATCCGGCGCAGTTCCAATTCAAAGAGCTGCGCCCGCTTGGCGGCGGGTGCCGGAGGATGACGCAATGGAGCACTGTACCAGGAA
>VFZL01000009.1 GCA_016871175.1 Acidimicrobiia bacterium
GCCTCCCGCAGTATCGCGACCATTTGCTCTTCAGTAAATCGGGTCTTCTTCATTGGCTCCCTCCTTGGACCCGGAGGGCGCCATTCTCTCAAGCTTCAGCTGGTCCGAACATCACCGGGCAGGTCAGGAGAATCGTGAAGCGGAAACGAAAAGGGCCGCCTGTGCGAGGCGGCCCTCATCCATGGGTGAATCGGGGCCAAGCCCCGCGCGACGCTAGTTGCCTTGAACGCCGGCCGCCCGACGCATGCCTGTGGTGACGATGCCGACCTTTTCGACGCCCGCGCCGCGCGCGGCGTCGATGATGTACATGATCTCGCGATAACGCAGCGAGTCAGCACCGGCCACGAAGATCGTCTTGTCCTTGCGGACCTCGTAGATCTCCCGGAGCTTGCCCGGCACTTCTGCCACCGTCACCGGCTGTTTGTTGATGGCGATCTGCTTGTCAGCGGTGTACTCGATCACGATCTGACTGACGTCCACTTCCTCTCGCTGATTGGCCGTCTTGGTTTCCAGCGGGAGGTTGATGTCGACGCCCTTCTGCGTGAGCGGCAAGGCCGCCATGAAGATGACGAGCAGCACAAGCAGCACGTCAATGAGCGGCGTCACGTTCATGTCCGAACTGGCATGCGCCTCTTTGGGCTTCTCAACGTGCTCGGCGCCGAAGTGCTTATGTGCGTGTGCCATTACTGCCCTCGCGATCCACCGCCGGAGCCCTTTTTCTTCTCGGTAATGAGGCCGACGTTCTCGATGCCGGCTTGGCGCAGCTGGTCCATCGTCGCCATGACCGCACCGTATTCGACGTCCTCATCGGCCTTGATCAACACGATTTTCTCGACCTTGTCCTCGAGAATCTCGGTGAGCTTGGTGGCGAGCTCCTGCTCTCGAATTGGCCTGGCGTTCAGGTAGATCTCCTTGTTTGGGGCGATGGCGATCACCGCCTGGTCCGACACTTCCGGTTTGTCGACGGTGTTCTCTGCTTCCGGCAGCTTCACGCTGACACCTTGCTGGAGCAACGGCGCCACAATCATCATGATGATGAGCAGCACCAGCATCACGTCGACCAGCGGGGTCACGTTGATGTCGGACTTGACTCCGCCTTGGGCGCCGCCAAGATCCATTGACATAGTCGCGTCTCCTTTAGGCCGTCTTCTTGATGAAGTAGTCGACGAGCTCCGACGAGGAGTTGTCCATCTCCACGTTGAAGTACTCGATGCGGCCCGTCAGGTAGTTGTAGAACCATACCGCGGGAATCGCGACGACCAAACCGAGCGCGGTCTCGACGAGCGCCTCCGAAATACCGGCCGACACGGCGCCGATACCACCGGAGCCCGAGGTCGCGATACCCTGAAACGCCGAGATGACGCCGACGACGGTGCCGAGCAGTCCGACGAACGGGGCCGTCGATCCGATGGTGGCGAGCGCCGACACGCCTTTCTTCAGGTCGTTGGCGGTGAGCGCCGAGGCGCGCTGAATCGAACGCCGCACCGTGTCCATCAGGTCTTCTCGGCTCAGCGAGCCGCCGCTCTCTTGCTGGAACTGGTATTCCTGGAGCCCGGCGAGTACGACTTTGGCGAGATGGCTGTAGCGATAGTTCTTCGAGGAAGAGATGGCGATGGCATCCTTCAAACGGCCTTCCTTGAGGTGCTTGGCCACCTGGGGCGCATACAGCTTGGACTGATTGCGCGCCTGCGTGTAGGTGAAGACGCGCTCCACGGCCACGCCCACCGACCACATTGACATGAAGAAAAGAATGAACGCCACGGCCTTGGCGACCCATCCCATCTGGTTCCACATTTCGATCAAATCCACGGTCTACCCTCCTGAGGTGGCGTTGCAGTTTCGAGTTTTGGTCGTACCGAGCCCTGGCTCTACTGAAGCGTGAAATTCACCGTCACAGTCATGATGACCGGAACCGGCTGACCGTTCAGCAGCGTCGGCGTGAATACCCATTGCTTCACGGCGTCGAGTGCCGCCTGGTCGAGCAACGGAATCGACCGCAACACTTTGGCTTCCTGAACGTTGCCGTCCGGCCCGATGGTCGCTTCGACGATGACCACGCCCTGCACGCGGGCGGACTGCGCAATCGGCGGGTACACCGGACGGACGTCCTTCGTCTTGGTCGGCGGCTTGATGTTGCCACCGACGCGGACGGCGGCTGGCGGCGGTGGGGGGGGCGGCGGGGGCGGCGGGGGCGGCGGGGGCGGCGCAACGTCGACGATACCACCCTGGACGCCACCGATACCACCCTCAATGCCTTGCGACACCGGAACGGCATTCTCGAGTCCCGTTTCCTGCTTGATCTCCGAGGGCGCCTCCACAGGAGCCGCCGTCGGATTCACGGTCGGCGGTGGCGGAGGTGGCGTGGCTGACGGAGGTGGCGGCGGCGGGGGCGGCGGCGGCGGCGGCGGTGGTGGCGCGGCCACGAAGGCACTCATCGCGCTCACGGGCGTGGGCAGCACGTCGGCCGCCATCAGCGGGATGATGATGAGCGCCAGAATCAAGCTCGTGTGAGCAATGATCGACAACGGGACCGTATACCAGGCCCGGCTGCCCACCTTGATCGACGGCTTAACGACATCGCCGAACATGTCACGTGGCACGGGTACTCTCCTCAGCTAAGCAGGAACGCGAAGCCGCGTTGTCATCGCGGCCCCGACGGGCTGTCACACTATTCGCATCGGGTCAACGACCGGTCGAAACCCGCCTGGCCACGGTCGTCAGCCACAAGGCGGGCGATTATAGCCAGACGAAAAAGCGAGAGTCAACGTACGGCTTGTGTTCGTTAGACACCGGTTTTCGGGAAATGGCCATCGCGCTCCCTTGCGAGAAGTCCGCCGACTGGACGACTTGTCTCACTCGGCATGGGACCCGATCCTCATTCCGTAGAACGACTTATAGACGAAGTACAGCGAAAGCCCAAAAAACACCGCCGACAGCCCGGTGGTCAACCCTGTGCCCGCATCACTCGACAGGCGAACGGCGAGCTCAACAGCAAGCAGACCGAACAGCGTCGTGAACTTGATCACTGGGTTCATCGCCACCGACGAGGTGTCCTTGAAGGGATCGCCGACCGTGTCGCCCACCACGGTGGCGGCGTGGAGTGGCGTGCCCTTGGCCTTCAGCTCGACCTCCACGATCTTCTTGGCGTTGTCCCAGGCGCCGCCAGCGTTGGCCATGAAGATCGCTTGAGACAGGCCGAACACCGCGATCGAGAACAGGTAGCCGATGAAGAAGAACGGCTCGAAGAACGCGAACGCCAGCGTCGAGAAGAAGATGGTCAGAAAGATGTTGAACATCCCCCTCTGCGCATACTGCGTGCAGATCTCCACGACCTTCTTGGAGTCAGCCACAGACGCCTTCTCGACGCCGTCCAACTTGATGTTCGCTTTGATGAACTGCACCGCGCGGTAGGCGCCCGTGGTCACGGCCTGAGCCGACGCGCCGGTGAACCAGTAGATCACGGCGCCGCCCGTGATGAGTCCGAGCATGAAAGGAGGATGCAACAGCGACAACTTGTCCAGGCTCTCCGTCAGGCCCGCGGTCAGGGCGACGATGATCGAGAACGTCATCGTCGTCGCGCCGACGACGGCCGTGCCAATGAGCACGGGCTTGGCAGTCGCCTTGAAGGTGTTGCCGGCCCCGTCATTCTCCTCGAGCAGTTCCTTCGCGCGCTCGAAATGGACGTCGAAGCCATGCTCTTTCTTCAGCGACGCCTTGATGCCGGGCACCTGCTCGATGACCGACAGCTCGAACACCGACTGCGCGTTGTCCGTCACCGGCCCGTAGGAATCAACCGCGATGGTCACCGGGCCCATGCCCAGGAAGCCGAAGGCCACGAGACCGAACGCGAAGACCGCCGGAGCCAGCATCAGCGTGGCGAGCCCCAACGTGCTCACATAGTAGGCGATGGACATCAGGGTCACGATGCTGAGCCCGAGCCAGTACGCGCTGAAGTTGCCCGCCACGAAACCGGACAGAATGTTCAGCGACGCACCGCCCTCCTTCGACGAGATCACGACCTCTTTGACGTGGCCGGACTCGGTCGAGGTGAACACCTTCACGAACTCCGGAATGATGGCACCCGCCAACGTGCCGCACGTGATGACGGTCGACAGCTTCCACCAGAGCGACGGATCGCCCCCTAGGTCCGGAATCAGCACGTAGGACACGGCGTAGGTGATCACCACCGAGACGATCGACGTCAGCCACACCAGGTTGGTGAGGGGGGCCTCGAAGTTCATCTTGTCGGCGTTGCCGTACTTGGCTCGGGCCATCGCCTCGTTCACGTAGTACGACAGCCCGCTCGCGATGATCATCATGATGCGCATCATGAAGATCCAGACCAGGAGCTGCACCTGGACGTTGACGTTCGACACGGCCAGCAGGATGAACGAGATGAGAGCGACGCCGGTCACACCGTAGGTCTCGAAACCGTCTGCGCTCGGCCCCACCGAGTCGCCCGCGTTGTCGCCCGTGCAGTCGGCAATCACACCCGGATTGCGTGCGTCGTCCTCCTTGATGTTGAAGACGATCTTCATCAGATCCGACCCGATGTCCGCGATCTTGGTGAAGATGCCGCCCGCGATGCGAAGGGCCGCCGCGCCGAGCGACTCGCCAATGGCAAAGCCGATGAAGCAAGGGCCGGCGTAATCACCCGGAATGAACAGCAGAATCATCAGCATCAGCAGCAGCTCCACGCTGATCAACAGCATGCCGATGCTCATGCCCGCCTGAAGCGGAATCGCGTAAATGGGGAACGGCTTGCCCCGGAGGCTCGCGAAGGCGGCGCGCGAGTTCGCGAAGGTGTTGACGCGAATGCCGAACCACGCGACGCCGTAGCTACCGGCGATGCCGATGAGGGAGAAGAGCAGAATGATGGGCAGCGTGGTCGCGACCGACTTCCCCTCGATGGGATTCAACCATCCGTAGTACGCGGAGATGATCACCGCGATGAACGCCCACAGGACCATGATGAACTTGCCCTGGGTCGCGAGATACGTTTTGCACGTCTCGTAGATCAGCTCCGACACATCGAGCATCGACCCGTGCACCGGCATGTTCTTCAACTGCGTGAACGTGATCAGGCCAAAGAGCAACCCGAGCCCCGACACCAGGAGGCCGCTCATCAACAGCGTGTGACCGTTCACGCCACCGAAGTTGACCACCGACAGGTCGGGCACCACGAGCGCCGCTTCGCCACCGCGGTGCGCCGTGGACGCGGCTGCGGGCTGCGCGGCCAGGGCGGCCATCGGCGTCAGTCCCAGAACACCCACCAGTGTCACCAACACGAGCACACGGCTGACGAGAGTCTTCACGGTCGCGTTCATCACACCTCACTCGGTCTGGCATGCGGCCAGACGGTCTTCAACACTCCAACGATTGAAAGCAAAGCTCACCGTCGGCCCGACGGCGTGGCGGGCTGTGGGCTCGAGACAAAGGCATGGGATTATACCCGGAACTCCGACGCCCCGGGCTCACCTGCCATCGGGCCCACCTTCTCGGGCAGTGCCATCCCGCCCGTGAGGAAGATGCGGATCCCCTCTTGGACGGAGATGTCGGGAAAGGTGGCACGGTCTCGTTCGCAGATGACAATGTCCCCCAGGTACAGATGATTTGTGGGCACGTACACCGCCAGCATCGCCTCCGGCCCCCGTCCGCGATCCACGAAGAATTCCTTCGTCAGGAAGCCCAAAACCAACCCTTGCTTGTCCTCCAACAGCACGACCCGCTTAAAGCCGAACTCGTTGTCCGGGGAAAAGGCGACAATGAGCTGCTTGACCGGCGCATAAATCGTCCCAAACACCGGCAACCGGGCCAGGATGTTCTCCCCGCGTTGCAAGAATTGTTTCCCGATGACGTTGGTCGCAATCGCACCAGCGAACAGGATCACCAGCGCCGTCGTCAGGATGCCCAAACCGGGCACCCGACGGCCGAGCACGCGGTCGTACAGCGGGGTCGTGAAGCCGTCGACGACGCCAAACAACCAAATCAGGGCCGCCACCGAGATGAAGAGCGGGACGACGACGAAGAAACCGGCGATGAAGCTGCGTCGCAACCACTGCATCAGGCCTCCGCACGCGAAGCACCCCTGGTGACCACGGCGTCACAGCCACCCGGCTGCCAGCGCCACCAGCATGACCACGCCCAGCGCGATGCGGTACCAGGCAAAGGGCGCGAACCCTGAGCGCCCCACAAAGCTCAAGAACGCCTTCACTACCGCCAGTGCCGCGAGAAATGCCATGACCAACCCCACGCCGATGTCGGCGGCGCGGTCCGCTGAGAGCTCATGGCGCACCTCCCACAGCTCACGCACGAAGGCCCCGGCCATCGTGGGCATCGCCAAGAAGAACGAGAACTCGGCGGCCGCTCGACGGTCCAGCCCCGCGAGCATGCCCCCGATGATCGTACCGCCCGAGCGCGAGACACCAGGAATGAGCGCCAGCGTCTGACACAGGCCGATCGTCAACGCGCGACCGATGGGCGTCCGATCCGCCTCCTTGACGACGACGGCCGGGGGCCAACGCTCGAGCGCGAGCATGACGAGGCCACCGACGATGAACGCGACGGCGATCGTGGCGAAGCTCTCGTACAACACCTGTTTGACGAAATCCCCGAGCACGGCGCCGGCGAACACCGCGGGAAGTACCGCCACCAGAATCGCCAGCGCGAACCGGCGGTCGTTGCTCCCAGGGCTCCCCGGACTCCCCACAAAGAACCCGATGATGAGCCGCGCCAGCTTCGCGCGGTACAGCCACATCACTGCGAGAATCGACCCGAACTGAATGATGATTGTGAAGACACCGTCCGGGTCCGAGAACCGGAGCAGATGTCCGCCGAGCAGCAGGTGCGCGGTCGACGAGATCGGCAGGAACTCCGTGAGCCCCTGAAGCGTTCCGAGCAGTGCGGCGTCGAGCAATTTGTCGATCTGCGATTGATGATCTCGCGATAGTAAGGATGACCTAGATCATCGTCATGATGATCTGGATCTAAGACGCGCGCACCTTGCGAGCCGGCTTTGCCTTGCGCGCCGGCTGCTGCACACCACCAGCGGAACCCTCGATCACCGACGCCGGCGCGTGGGCGGCCGCCCTGGCCGGGCCGCTGCCGCGCCAAATCGTCACGATGGCGGCCGCCACGAACACACTCGAGTACGTGCCCGTGATCACGCCGACGATCATCGTGAACGCAAACCCCCGCAACACTTCACCGCCGAACAAAAACAAGGCGATCGCCGACAGCAAGGTCGTGCCGGCGGTGATGACCGTGCGGCCAAGCGTTTGGTTGATGGCGGCATTCACGACGTGCGGCAGCGCGTCGCGCCGCATCGAGCGCAGGTTCTCGCGGACGCGATCGAAGATCACGATGGTGTCGTTGGTGGAGTAGCCCGCCACCGTGAGGATGGCGGCGATCACGTTCAGCGTGATGTCGTACTGGAAGAACGCCAGGAACGCGATGGTGACGAGCAGGTCGTGCAGCGTGGCGATGACCGCGCCAACGGCGAAGCCGAACTGGTATCGGAAGGCGATGTAGACGAGGATGCCCACCAGGGACAGCACCGTGGCCGAGAGCCCCTTCGAGGTAAGCTCCGCGCCGACGGATGGTCCGACGACTTCGGTGCCGACCGTCCGCACGTTCCCCAGGTTGGCACCCTTGAGGGCGCTTTCCACTTCGGCGGCGGCCTTGCCAAGCGATTGCCCTTCCTCGGCACCGACCTGCGGGACCCGCACCATGATCTGCCGGAGCGACAGATCGCCGTACTGCTGCACGACGACGTTCTGCCCAAAGGTGTTGCCCAGCGCGGTGCGGACCTGCTGGATCGACGGCTGCTGATCGAACTGCGAGATGACCACCGTGCCGCCCGCGAACTCGACGCCGCGGGGAATGCCCTTTGTGTAGATCACGACGAGGCCGGCCAGGATAACCACCCATGACAGCACGACGGCGTGCCAGCGCCAGCGGAGGAAATCGATGTTGGTGTTCTTGAAGATGTGCATGACGGCTTAGATGGAAAGGGTCGCCATTTGCCGGCGGCCGAGCGCCAGCTCGAACAGCGTCTTCGACACGAAGATGGACGTGAACAGATTCGAAAGCAGGCCGAGGAAGAGCGTCACGGCAAAGCCGCGGATCGGCCCGGTACCGAAGTTGAACAGGAAGGCCGCGGAGATGAGCGCAGCGACGTGCGTGTCAACCAGCGTCCAGAAGACGCGGCCGAAGCCCGCGTTGATGGACGCTCGGACGCCGCGTTGCGCGTCCAGCTCCTCCTTGATTCGCTCGAAGATGAGCACGTTGGAGTCCACGCCGATACCCATCGTGAGCACGAAGCCGGCGATACCGGGCAGCGTCATGACCGCGCCCATGTACGCCATCAAACCAAGCAGAATCACGAGGTTGAACACGAGCGCGATGACGGCATTGATGCCCGAGAGCCTGTAGTACACGAGCATGAATGACACGATCAACAGGAGCCCGACCACCGACGCAAACACACCCGACCGAATCGAGTCGGCGCCGAGGGTCGGACCGATGGTCCACTGCTCCAGATAAGTCAGCGACGCCGGCAGCGCACCAGAGCGCAGCACCAAGGAGAGCTCGGCCACTTCCTCCTGCGTGAAGCTGCCACTGATGCGCCCTTCGCTCGTAATGCGACCCTGGATCTCAGGCGCCGACTGCACACGACCGTCCAGGATGATGGCGAGCTGACGCCCGATATTGGAGCCGGTGACCTGCCCGAACTTCCGTGCCCCGTCGGGATTGAGCGTGAAGGCCACCGCGGGACGATTGTTCTCGTCGAGCGACGGCCGGGCGTTGCGGAGATCGCGTCCCGTCACGGCGGCAACCCGTCGCACCAGATAGAACACCGTGCTGCCCGGCGTGCCGGTCGGCCCGCTGGACCCCGGCACCACCTCCATGCCTTGCGGCACCTGGTTGTTCACGAGAAATGACTCGCGCGTGGGCGAGGGACCCTGCTCCACGATCTTCAGTTCCAGCAGCCCCGGGGATCCGATGATCTTCTTCGCCTGCTCCACGTCGGCGACGCCCGGCAGCTGGATGAGGATCTGATCCCCGCCCGCGCCCTGCTCGGCGATGCTCGGCTCGGTGACCCCAAGCTCGTTGACGCGCCGCTCAATGGTCTGCCGCGCCTGGTCGACCGCTTCCTCTCGCAGCGTCTGCTGCACGTTGGGCTTGAGCGCGAAGGTGTAGGTGCCACCCGTGTTCGCCGAGCGATTGAAGTTGGTGTCGGCGTCGACTGCCGCTTCACGGAACGCAGCGTCCTTGTCGGACGGCACACCCTCTACCTTGAACTCAGTGGGCGAGGAGACCGTGATGTTGCCCACGCTGATGTTGGCGGTCCGCAGTGCCTCGCGCAACCGCTCCGACTGGGTTTCGGTCTCGATGCGCAGCGCATCGTCTGTCTGCACGCGCACGACCAGATGGACGCCGCCCTTGAGATCCAGCCCCAGCTTCAGCGCCCGATCCACCAGCAACGCCGGCTTGGTGATGCCGAAGCGGGCAGCGACCAGCGGGTACACTCCCACACTGGCGAAGACGACGAGCACGACAAGGATGGTTATGAGCTTCGCGCGTGCGTTCTGCATGATCAGGCTCTACTGACTCTACTGGTTGTTGGGTTCAACCACGGGCGCTTGGCCTTGGTAACCGCCGATGGCGGCTCGCGCGACGTCGATCCGCACTTTGTCCGCGATCTCCAGCTGCACGGTGTCGCCGTTGAGCTTCATGACCTTCCCGTGAATCCCGCTCGTCATGACCACGCGATCGCCGACCTTCAACGCGTCGAGAAAGGCCTGCACCTTCTGCTGCTTGCGCTTGGCCGGCAAGAGGATCACGAAATAGAAGATCCCCATGATGAGCGCGATCGGGAACAGCATACCCAACGGCGAGTTGGCGCCGCCGGGAGGCGTGCCCATGGCGAAGAGTGACAGGAGGCGCATCGTGGGTCAATGACTCAGGGACTCGAGGACCCAGGGAATCGGACTAGCGACGGGACACGCGCAGACGGCACTCGCGCTTGAAGCTTTCGAACCGCCCAAAAGCTATAGCGTCCCTAATCCGCCCCAGGGTGTCAAGGTAAAAGTGTAAATTATGCAATGTGTTAAGGGTGGATCCGGTCATCTCGTCGGCCATATATAGATGACGCAGATACGCGCGCGAGCACGTCCGACAGGTGTAACACCCGCACTCTGGATCCGGTGGACGATCGTCGTCCGCGTAGCGGGCGTTCTTGATGTTCAAGCGACCGTTGGCGGTGAAGAGCTGACCGTTGCGCGCGTTGCGCGTCGGCAGCACGCAATCGAACATGTCGATGCCTCGCTCCACGGCCTCGAGGATGTCTTCGGGCGTCCCGACGCCCATCAGATACCGCGGACGATCGACCGGCAGCCGGGGCGTCGTCACGCCGACCAGGTCGTACATGACGTCGGGGGGTTCACCCACGCTGAGCCCTCCGATGGCATAGGCTTCAAACCCGATCGCGACGGTGGCATCGGCGCTCTCGCGCCGCAGCTCCGGATGCACCCCACCTTGCACGATGCCGAACTGAGCCTGTCCCGGGTTGCTGACGATGACGCCCTCGACGGGGCCCTCGCGTAACTCCAGCATCCGTTCGCGGGCGCGTCGGGCCCAGCGGAGCGTGCGCTCCATCGATGTCCGGACATCCTCGACGCGAGCAGGCTGCGCCAGACACTCGTCGAGGACCATCGCGATGTCCGAACCGAACTGGGCTTGAATATCCGTGGCCACTTCAGGTGTCAGCAGATGGGCCGAACCATCCAGGTGCGACCTGAAGTGAGCCCCTTGCTCGTCGAGGGTCCTGCGCCTGGCGAGGCTGAACACCTGATAGCCGCCGCTGTCGGTCAAGATCGGCTTGTGCCACCCGATGAACCTGTGCAGACCGCCAAGTCGGGCGATGAGGCCGTCGCCCGGCCGGAGGTAAAGATGGTACGTATTGCTCAGCAGCATCTCGGCGCCAACGGCGCTGAGCTGATCCTGCGTCAGCGCCTTCACCGCGCCTTGCGTGCCGACCGGCATGAAGACCGGCGTCTGGACCTCACCGTGCGCCGTCGTGAGCACGCCGCGACGCGCGCCGGCGTCGGTGTGGGTCACGCGGAAGTCGAAGCGTGCGCCGGACATCGGACCTGACAGTTTACAATCGCGCAAGCGCCGCATGCGCTCACGCCCACTGGCTGTTCTGTTCGTTGTCGTGGGGCTCGCCACATCGGTCGATCCGGCATCGGCCGGTGGTCTGACGGAAGCCACGCGACTGTCAGCGGTCTACGACGACATTCTCAGCGCCCGCTTCGATCGCGCGCGCGAGCGCCTTGTCGCCACATGCCCTCCGGCGCCTGCCGAAGCGTGTCTGACGCTGCGGGTAGCGGTCGTCTGGTGGCAGATCGCGCTTGATCCAGATAGCCCTGCGCTCGACGGCGAGCTCGAAACGGTCACCACGCAGGCCGTGTCAGCAAACGAGGCCTGGACGCGTCGCGATCCCGATCGAGCGGAAGCGTGGTTCTACCTCGCCGCCGCATCGGCGCCACGAGTCCAACTGCGCGTCCTCAGGGGGCAGAGGCTCAGCGCCGCGCGTGAGGGCAATCGCATTCGCATCGCCTTGGAGCGAGCGCGAACACTGGATCCGTCGCTCCACGATGCACAGTTCGGCATCGGTCTGTACCACTACTACGCGGACGTCGCGCCAGCGGCCGCGAAGGTCGTGCGCTGGCTCATGCTCTTGCCAGGTGGCGACCGTCGCCAGGGCTTGCGAGAGATGCTGCAGGCCCGTGATCACGGAGAGCTTCTGCGCGGCGAGGCCGACTACCAAGTGCACTGGCTCTACCTCTGGTACGAGAACCAGCCGAAACGGGCCCTCGATCTCTTGATCGGCCTCGACCGACGCTACCCGCAGAACCCCGTCTTCTTGCAGCGAATCGCCGAGGTTCAGGACGAGTACTTCCACGATCGGCCCGCAGCATTGGCCGCATGGGCGGGGCTCCTCGATCGCTTTGGCAGCGGTCGGTCGCACAGCGCCGCCATCGCGGCGACACGGGCCCGACTCGGGTTGGCGGTGCAGCTCGACGCGATGCAGGAAACGGATCGCGCGATCGAGATTCTGCGCTCGATCGTGCAAGCACGGCCCCAGGCGCCTGCTGGTGCGCTGGCACGGGCCCACGTCCTCCTGGGCGAAGCACACGACCGACTGGGTGACCGGGCGTCTGCCACGGCCGCCTACCGCGCGGCGCTGGAGTCGACGCCGGCTAGCGAGGCGACCTCCACGTGGCATGGGCGGGCGCGGGCCAACTTGCGACGCCGATCGGATCCCATCACCGCGCAGGCCTATCGCCTGTCTCTCGAGGGCTGGCGGGCGTTGGAGAGAGGTGACGCCGCGAACGCCGTGTCGTTGCTGGTGCGCGCGCGCACGCTGGCGCCTCGGGATCCGACGATGGCGTATCGCGCCGGGCGCGCCTTCGTCGCGCAGGGCGACGCGCAAGCCGCGCGCCGCGAGTTCGAGCGTGCACTCGAGCAAGCGGATCACGCGCCCGCCGTGACGATCGCTGCGGCGTGCGTAGCGTACGCGATGTTGCTCGAGCGATTCGGGGAATCCTCACGCGCCGTTGCGCTCTACGAGCGCGCGCGAGATGTCGTCGGTGCAGATCCCCGCGCTCGCGACGACGCCGAGCGCGCGCTCAAGCGACTCGCTCGATAGATTTTTTTGACAACAGTGGTAACTTTGTGGTTGACATCCAAGAATTCTCAACCATAATCTACATCTGGTATGAGGGTGGTGAACTCAGGCCATTCCTTGTGAGGTCGAAGAGCTTGACCTCGCCCCTCTGCGCAGCAGCTCATGTACAGGAACGAGTCAGCCGATAAGGCTTGACAAGGACCTCGCAGAAGGAGCCGAGAAGCGACGGGCGACGACGCCGGGTGGACGTGCCAGGCGGCAGCCACTGCAGCGGTGAATCAGTCGTTCGCGCGAGCCAAACCCGAATGAAGGGGGGGATAAGAGACAATGGCGAAGAAAGCCAAGGGCGGGAAGAAGAAGGCCGGCAAGAAGCGCTAAGCCGACCTCTCCCGTAACAAAAAGGGGGCGGCCGTCGCCCCCTTTTCGATTTTTCGGGCCCGCTCACGCGGGCGTCATGGCGGCGCACTTCCATCCCAGATCCGGATCCGGCGGATCACATCCCCCGCTTGCAATCGATCGACGATCTCCATCCCTGACAGCACGCGCCCGAATGCCGTGTACACGGCATCCAGGTGGGGCTGTGGCGATTGTGTGATGAAGAACTGGCTACCGCCCGTATCCCTCCAATCGAGGGCCATCCCCACCGTTCCGCGGAGGAATGGCCGTTGGTTCGACTCATCACGAATGGTGAACCCCGGACCTCCCTCGCCATCGCCTCGTGGATCCCCCGACTGCACGACGAAGTTCGGCACAACGCGGTGGACCGCGAGGCCGTCGTAGAAGCCACGACGGGCCAGCGTCACGAAGGTGTCGACGGTCAATGGGGCATCGAGCACCGCCAGCTCGGCGTGAATGGTGCCGAGGTCCGTCTCGATGAAGAACTGGGTCGACACAGGAGGCGCGGTGAGCTGCGTCGCCTTGAAATCCGACGGTTGTCGTCCCGTCGGCGCCGGGCGAATGCGGCGGTCGGCGTCTGACGCTGGGTCGAGGCGAGTCAAGAGCTCGGCCGCCCGCACGCGCACCGCCCAGTCCTTGTCCGACAACGCCTCGGTCAGCACGGGCGCTGCCTCGGGTGCGCGGAGGTCGGCAAGGGCGGCGAGCGCGGCCGCTCGGGCGACATACGTCGCATCCTTCTGCCCCAACCGGTACGCCTGGGCGAGAGCGGGACCTTGCGCAGTCGCATCTGGCGACTTCAGCGAAGCCAGTACTCGCGCGGCAGTCGCCCGCACAACCGGGTCATCGGCGCCGAGCCGTGCCGAAAGCACGGTCACGGCCTCCGACGGAGCGAGCCGCGCGAAGGCGGTCACGGCCGCCGGAACAACCCGCTGGTCCTGATCATCGAGCAAGAGCCGCAACCTCGGCAGACCGGCCTCGGGTGACAGCATGCCGAGCGAGTCGGCCAGCGCCACGCGGACGCGCCAGTCGGGGTCCGCGTCGAGGCCGGAAAGAACGGTCACAAACGTCACGGGCTCGCGCTGCGCCAAAGCGCGCAATGTGGCTCCTCGAACTGCCGGTGACGGGTCGGCCAGTGTATCGAGCAGCAGATCGTCGAGTGCAGGATCGCGCACGGAGCCCGAGGCCTGCACGGCCTCGAGCCGGAGAAGCGGGTCAGCCTTGAGATTTCGAATGAGCGTGATGAGCGGAGGCCCAGCCGCAGCGTCGCCCAGCCGGCCCAACGCGCGTATGGCTTCCACGGCCACGCGATGGTCGGGCCCGGTCACGAGCGGCACCAGCGTGGCGATCACCTCGGGATCGGAGCCGGATCTCAAGCCGCCCCGCGCTCGGTCGAGTCCTTGTGCCGCCGAAGCGCCAACGGCGCCGAGGCCCCTGACGGCGAACGCCCGCGTGATGGGATGGGCATCGCGAGCCAAGGTGAGCAGCGCCGCCTTGGCTCGCGGATCCGCGAGGCGTTGCAGCGCGAACGCCACCGGCCACCAACGGACGCGCGGCTGACCCGCAGTATCGAGCACAACTGGCGCCAGCGCCGCATACGCCTTCAGTCGCACCAACGCGACAAGCGCGAGCCTCAGGGCCGCTGCGGGCGTATCTCGCCGCGTGTCAAGGTCGTCGCTCGGTACGGTCGCGACGGCCCCTGCGGACATGAGCTGTGCCGCCATTCGAGCGATCGCGTCAGACGCACTGGCATCGCCAATGAGACCGAGCCCTTCGGCAGCACTCCCCTTGACGAGCGGGTGCTCGTCGTTCAGTGCCCCAACGAGCGGGTCGCGGCCGCCGGGATCGCCGATGAGGCCCATCGCGAATGCCGCCATCTGCCGAACCTCAGGATCCGAATCCGACAGAAGGGTCGTCAGCGGAGCAACACCGTCGCGAATCCTCACGCGTCCGACCGCCAGCGCGGCCCGACGCCGCACGCGAGCCTCGGTGTCGCCCAGCCAACGCACGAGGTCGGCCGACGGTGGGGGTGGGGGCGGGGGCGGGGGCGGAGCCGGTGCGCGCGCTCCCCGACGCGGCGGGACGGGAGGTGCTGCCGGCGACGGTGGTGGAGGCTCGGGCTCGCGGAGGCGGCGCTGATCCTCGAGCTGAAGAATGGCCGAGAGCTTCTCTTCGAACGTCGGCCCGACCTGCGGGGGTGTTGTCGTCGGTGCTGGGACAGGCACCGTGGCGCATGCGGCTGTCGTCAAGAAGAAGCCGAGCACCAGAGCCGCCGTCGTGGCGTCACTCGCCACGGCACACGCCGATCGCCATGGCGTGACGCTGGTACGCATCTTGGCGGGATGATATCATTCGGGACGCCTTGCACTTCCGATACATCGCGGTCGAGGGACCGATCGGCGTGGGCAAGACGCAGCTTGCCGAACGCGTCGGGACACGCCTCGACGCCACGGTGGTGCTCGAGGATACCGACAATCCCTTCCTCGGCGATTTCTACGCGGACCGTCCCGGCGCGGCGCTTCAGGCCCAACTCTTCTACTTGCTCGCGCGCCATCGCCAACAGATGTCGCTGCGGCAGTCTGATCTCTTTAGCCAGCTCACGATCTCGGACTACCTTTTCGACCGCGACAAGATCTTTGCCTACCTGAACCTCGACGACAACGAGCTATTCATCTACCAGCGTCTGTACGATCTGTTGGCGCGGGACGTGCCCACGCCCGATCTCGTGATGTACCTCCAGGCACCTACGGACGTCTTGCTGCGCCGGCTCCGCACACGTCGGGCCGATCCGGAGGCTGACCACTACGATCTCGATCCCGAGTACCTCAAGGAGCTGAACGAGGCGTATCAGCACTTCTTCTTTCATTACAACTCGACGCCACTTCTCGTCGTCGAGACGTCGCAGTTCGGGGACGAGCTCACCGACGACACGATCGATGACCTCGTGAAGCAGATCCGGTCCATGGGACCGGGGACGCGATACTACGTGCCGAGAACCAAGTAGTCGTTGGTCGTTGGCCCCCGCCGACGCGCGACGCCAGGGCGGCTCATGGGTCGAGCCGCCTCACCCAAACCGAATCGAATCGCTTGGCCTTTGGTAAGCTGAGGCCGATGGCGTGGTTCAAGAAGACTCGCACGCCGATCGCCCCCACCAAGGAAAAGGCGAGTCGGGTCCCAGAGGGTCTGTGGGTCAAGTGTCCCGACTGCTCGCAGGTCATCTACAACAAGGACCTCACGACCAACCTCAACGTCTGCCCGAAGTGCGCCCACCACTTCCGCATCAACGCCACCGAACGGCTGAAGATGCTGTTTGACGATGAGCAGTGGACCGAGTTCGATAGGGGCCTGGTGTCAACCGACCCGTTGGCGTTCACCGACACGAAGCCGTACTGGAGCCGGCTCGACGCCAGCGTGCAGGCCACCGGACTCAAGGAAGGCGTCATCGTCGGTACCGGCCGCCTCGACCGGATCGAGGTCATCGTCGCCGCGCAAGAGTACGGGTTCATCGCCGGTAGCATGGGCGTAGTCGTCGGCGAGAAACTGACCCGAGCCATCGAACGCGCGATCGAGCGCCGCTGTCCCGTCATCATCGTGTGCTGCTCGGGCGGCGCCCGCATGATGGAAGGGACCCTGTCGTTGATGCAGATGGCCAAGGTCTCCGGCGCCCTCGCGCGACTGGCCCAGGCGAGGCTGCCGTACATCGCTGTGCTGACGGATCCGACGACGGGAGGCGTGACCGCGAGCTTCGCCATGCTTGGAGACCTGAACATCGCCGAGCCCAAAGCGCAAATCGGCTTCGCCGGACCGCGCGTCATCGAGCAGACCATCCGCCAGAAGCTGCCCGAGGGGTTTCAGCGCAGCGAATTCCTCCTCGAGAAGGGCATGCTCGACATGATCGTCGACCGTCGCGAGATGAAGTCGACCCTCGCCAGAGCACTCCGATTCATGGGAGCCACGTCAGCCGCAGGCGCGCGGTCGCACGAGCGTGCCGCCGGCGGGTCACCCGCCAAGGCAACGCCGGCATGAGCAACGGGCACACTGCCCTGGACTATCTGCTCAGCCTCGAGCAGTTCGGTATCAAGTTCGGCCTCGACAACATGCAAGCGCTTGTCGAAGCCCTGGGGCATCCGGAACGTGAATACCAAACCATCCACGTTGCCGGCACCAACGGCAAGGGGTCGGTCACGGCCATGGTCGACGCGGCGCTGCGGGCAGCAGGGTATCGCTCCGCGCGATACACCTCCCCCCACCTTCGGCATCTCTCGGAGCGGTTCGCCATCGACGGGGCACCCGTGTCGACGGATGTGCTGGAGCGGGCCGCTGTTCAGTTGCGCGAAACCGTCGGGGCACTCATGGCACGTGGGCGACTCCTCGCACCGCCAACGTTCTTCGAGGCGACAACGGCCATCGCGTTCGGGTTGTTTCGGGAGGCCCGCGTTGACGTCGCGGTGTGCGAGGTGGGCCTTGGTGGACGCCTGGACGCGACCAACGTGCTGTCGCCGGCCGTCACAGCGATCACCTCCATCGGGTTCGATCACGAGGAGTACCTCGGATCAACCCTCCAGGAGATCGCGAGCGAGAAGGCCGGCATCATCAAAGCGGGTGTCCCCGTCATCGTCGGCGAGATGCCCTCGGAGGCGTTCCAAAGGATCGCGAAGACGGCCGCGAAGCGAGGAGCGCCGCTGGTGCGGGCGAGCGGCGGCTCGATGATGCTCGACCAGGGCCCGACCGCCACCGGTGGGCGCAGGGTGCTTGCCCGCACGCCGGTCCGCGACTACGGCGCCGTCGCGCTGGCGCTCGCCGGTGAACACCAGGTGGGCAACGCCCTCGTGGCGATTCGAGTGCTGGAGGCGTTGAGCGCCAGCGCCGGCATGTCGGTGCCGAACTCGGCCGTCACGCAGGGGCTCGAGACGGTGCAGTGGCCCGGACGGCTCGATTGGCGCACCCTTCCCGACGGTCGTCACCTGCTCCTGGACGCCGCCCATAACCCCGAGGGCGCTCGCGCGCTCGCGCGCTTCCTGGCGTCCAGCTGCCCGAGCCCTCCGGCTCTCGTCTTCGCCGCGATGCGAGACAAGGATGCCGGTGGCATGCTGGGTGCGTTGGCGCCACATGTTCACACGCTGTTGGTGACGAGGGCTCGCACCGCACGTAGCGCGGATCCCGACGCGTTGGCGGCGGTGGCGCGAGATGTCGGCGTACCGTGTCGTACGCTTGTCGAGCCGTCGCTCGATCGCGCACTCGCTGACGCCTGGTTGCTCACGCCCACGATCGTCGTCGCCGGATCAATCTACCTGCTCGGAGACGTCATGGAGGCGTTGGGCCTGTCGTGATAGTCTTCGAAGGGTTCCCCGTCGGTCGAGAAATGCCTAGCCCTGTACGTCTGCTCTGCTGCTGGCTCGTCGCCGCTGGCTACGCCAGCGGCGCCAGCGCACAAACACTGTCGGGCTTCAACTCGATCAGCGCCACACAGGAACGGCTGACGGAGAACCACTGGAGGCTGGTCGGCAACGTCGCGCTCGAGGACAAGGACACCAAGCTCTTCGCCGACCAGATCGACATTTTCGTCGACGAAGATCGCGCCGTGGCGGTCGGCAACGTGGTGTTCACGCAAGGCAAGAGCCGCATCGCCGCCGACAAAGCCGACTTCAACACGAAGACCCGCCTCGGCACCTTCCACGGGGCGAGCGGGATCGCCAGCGTCCAACCGCCAATGCGTTCATCAGGGGTCGGCATGTTCGCACCACCGCTGTCGACCCAGCAGACCGACGTGTACTTCTTCGGTGAATCGGTGGAGAAGATCGGCCCCAAGAAATACAAGATTACGAACGGCGGCTTCTCGACCTGCGTCCAGCCGACGCCACGATGGGATATGCACGCCGATACGGTCGTGCTCAATATCGATCACTACTCGCTGTTGCGCAACGCCGTGTTAAACGTCAAGGGCGTACCGATGTTCTACCTGCCCGTGCTCTACTACCCCACCAAGGAGGAAGGGCGGGCGACTGGGTTCCTGCTTCCGACGTACGGCGTCACATCGCTGCGGGGCCAGGCCATTCACAATGCGTTCTTCTGGGCCATCAGCCGCAGCCAGGACGCGACGCTCATGCACGACTGGTATTCGAAGGCGGGCCAGGGGTTCGGAGGCGAGTACCGTTACGACTTCGGCGGTGGGTCCGACGGTGCGATCAACGCGCTGCTGCTGAATCAGAAGGCGACGCTCGGTCCGAGCGGGCAGGTGGCCTTGCCGGCTTCCAACCCGTACTTCGTCCGCAGCGCCGCCACTCAAATTCTACCGGGCAACCTGCGGGCGCGGTTCAACGCGGACTACTACTCGAGCGTCAACACGATGCAGTCGTTCAACACGAACATCTACGACGCCACCCGCAACTCCCGATCGTTTGGCGCGAACGTCGTCGGCGCTTGGCGTACCTTCTCGCTGAACGGCACGTACGATCGGACCGAGTTCTTCGGCTCGCCGACGAGCTCATGGCTGCAAGGGAGCACGCCGCGCGTTGCGCTCGCCCGGAACGAGCGTCCCCTGTTCCGCAACTCGCCGGTGTACCTGTCGGCCACGAGTGAATTCGCGAACATCGATCGGCAGTCACGCGAGGACGGCGTTGTGGGGACCGACGACAGCCTGATGCGCGTGGATCTCTCGCCGCAGATCCGGTACCCGTTCAAGAAGTGGCAGTGGTTCACGGTCAACAGCGTGATCAGCTGGCGTGACACCTTCTACTCTCGAAGCCACAGCCTCACGCCCACCGGGGCGAAGGGACCGGTCGAAGACCGGTCCTTGAACCGCCAGTACTACACGATGTCGGCACAGGCCGTCGGGCCAGTGTTCAATCGGATCTGGAACACGCCAGACAACGGATACGCGGAGAAGTTCAAACACACGGTCGAACCGTTCGTGAACGTACAACGCACGTCGAACATCGAGAACGTCAATCGGTTCGTCCAGATCGACGGCTTCGACGCCATCGTCGGCAACACGACAAACTTCACCTACGGCGTGAACAACCGCTTTTACGCGAAGAAGCACCCCGCGAACGGCCGACCGAGCGCGTCGATGGAGATACTGTCGGTCGAGCTCGTCCAGACGTACTACACATCGCCGCTCGCCTCGCAGTTCGACATGCGATACCAGACCAGCTTCAATCAAGGCGCCCCGAGCAATTTCTCGCCCCTTCAACTCAGTGTCAGGGCGACGCCGACGCCCGCCATCAACGCGACACTCAGGGGCGAAATCGACAGCCGGCACAGCGAGTTGCGCACGCTCTCGGCCAACACGAACTACAACTGGGCCAGTCGCATCCAGAGCCAGGTCGCCTGGACCAAGACGTTCTTCATCAAGGAACTGCCCGGGTTCAACGACAAGAACAGCTTGTACCACATGCTCAACCTGTCCACGAACGTCCACACGCAGGACAACCGGGTGGGAGTGATGCACTCGTTCAACTACGACATCCTCCAGGGCGGCGTCATGCAGCAGCGCATCTCCGCCTTCTACAATGCGCAGTGCTGCGGCATCTCATTCGAGCACCAAACCTACAACTGGGCCGGCTTCGGGTTTCCACCCGATCGTCGGTTCTTCCTCTCGTTCACGTTGGCGGGTCTCGGCAATTTCTCGCCATTCAACGGGGCCATGGGCGGCATACCCCGCTGAGCGCGCAATGCCTTCATCTGCGGTCGTCACCGGTGCCGCGGGCTTTGCCGGTGGGTATCTCATCGATCTGCTCGCGCGTTCGGGCGTCGACGTCACGGCCTGGAACCGTCCAGGCGGCTCGGCGCCTCGTGTCGTCGATGGCATCTCATGGGAAGCCGTCGACCTGATGGATCGCGCGGCGGTGGAGCAGGCGCTCGAACGAGTGGCGCCGGACGTCGTCTACCACTGCGCCGGCGCGCCACACGTGGGCGGCTCTTGGCGCAACACCACGGCGACTTTCGAGGCCAACGTCCGTTGCACGCATCATTTGATCGAGGTCATGCGTGTAAGGCGTCCACATGCAAGGCTTGTCATCACGAGCTCGGCCATGGTGTACGCCACGTCCACGGAGGCATTGACCGAGGAATCTGCCGTGCACCCCGCCAGCCCGTACGCGGTCAGCAAGCTCGCGCAGGAGATGCTCGCCATTGAGGACGCTGGGGAGCGACCGACCTCCATCGCCCGCGCCTTCAACCACGTCGGCCCGCGTCAGCACTCGGGCTTCGTGATGGCGGACTTTGCCCGGCGGATCGCGGAGATCGAAGCGGGCGGCGTCACACCCGAGATCGGCGTGGGCAACCTCGATGCCAGACGCGATCTCACCGACGTCCGCGACACCGTGCGGGCCTATCGGCTCATCGGCGAAGGCGGTCAGCCGGGTCGTGCGTACAACGTGTGCTCGGGTCGAGCGGTCCTCATTGGCGAGTTGCTCGAGATGATGCTGGCTCGGGCGCGGGTCCCGATCGCCATCCGAACGGACCCGACACTGTTTCGCCCGATCGACCAGCCGATCGTGTTGGGCGACAACACACGAATCCGAACCGAGCTGGGATGGGCACCCGAGATCCCGCTCGAGCGCACGATTGACGACGTGATGGAGTACTGGCGCCAGCAGGTCGGTACGCGACGTTGAACGGAGTCTGAGACAGCCATTGTGATGTCATTCAGCCAGGGGGGACGGCCAGCACACCGGCGCGAGATCGCGCTCGCGTTGATGGGGTCCCTGGCACTGACCGTTTTCGTCACGTGGCCACAGTCGGCCAGGCTGGCCACGCACTTCGTTATTCACACCGACTCGTATTTCAGCACGTGGCGGTTGATGTGGATCGCCCACGCACTGCGAACGGATCCGCTTCATCATCTTCGACGCGAACATCTTCCACCCCGCCACCGCCACGCTTGCGTACTCCGACGCGACGCTGCTCCAGGGTCTGCTGGCGACGCCGTTCCTCTGGGCCGGCGCCTCGCCGATCCTGGTGTACAACGTCATCCTGCTGCTCGGCTTCGCCTTGAGCGGCGTGGCGATATTCGTGCTCGCTCGTCACGTGACCGGACACGCAGGATCGGCGATGGTCGCGGCCGCCGTCTTCACGCTCGCGCCCTATCGGATCGAGCACGTGATGCACCTCGAGATGCAGTGGGCCATGTGGATTCCGCTCGTCTTTTGGTCGCTCACGCTTACAGTAGAGAAGCAATCCTGGCGATTCGGGGCGCTCAGCGGCCTGCTCCTCTGGCTGCAGACGCTGTCCTGCGTGTACTACGGCATCTTTCTCGCCGTCACGGTGCTCGTGTTCGTGCCGCTCCTGCTGATTCGGGCACGTGGGGGGCGGTCGCTGCGATACCTCCTCTCGTGTTGGCCGCGGGACGCGCGATCGCGCTCACCGTGCCGTACGCGTTGCCGTATCTCCACAATGCCCGCACGCTCGGCGACCGTCCCATAAGAGACGTCATCGAGTTGAGTGCGACCCCCATCGACTACTTCGCGACTGCCGGTAACAACCTCTGGTGGGGCTGGACCAATGCCTGGGGCGCGAACGAACGCCGCTTGTTCCCGGGGGCTATGGCCTTGCTGCTCGCTGCTGCAGCATGGCTGGGCCGATCACGCCGCCACGTGTGGCTGTACCTCGCGGTGACGCTGCTCGGCGTCGAGATGTCGCGGGGCGCGAACGGCTTGCTGTACGCGTTCCTCTACGAGCACGTGTCGGCGTTTCGAGGGCTCCGCTCGCCCGCGCGCTTTTTCATCATCGGACAGTTTGGGCTGGCCATGCTCGCCGGGCTCGGGGTCCGCGCCCTGTTGACTCGCCTGCGCCAGGACGGCGGCCGGCGGTCATCGTGAGTGACCGCGGCTGCCGTCGTCGCCTTGACGATCGAGGGCTCCAACCGGCCGCTACCGCTCGTGCCGATCAGCGCACCAAACCCGGCGGCGCGCGACGTGTACCGCGTGGTCCGCTCGCAAGGTCCCGGTGTAGTGCTCGAGCTGCCTGTGCCGCAGTTGGACGCACTGCCCGGCTCAGACGCCTTGTACGCCTTCTGGTCCGCGGCCCATTGGTATCCGCTGATCAACGGGTGCTCGCGCTCACGATGTTTTGTCTCGTGCGGAAGCCGGCCTGGTCACCCTGGACGGCCGGGCTGCTCGTGGTGACGAAGCAGTACGTGGCGCTCGCCGCGCCTCTGCTGTGGCGCCACGCGTCAGGCCTCTCGACCGGCGCGCGCCCATTCGCCACACGCGCGGTGATCGCCGGATTCATCGTCACAGCGCCGTTCCTGCTGTGGAACGTCCGGGCGTTTGTCGACACCGTCGTTCTGCTGCAGGCCAAAGAGCCGTTCCGGATCGACTCGTTGAGCCTCGTGAGCTGGGCCGCGCGCGCGGGTTGGGGCGAGGCCTCTTGGGTGTGGGCGCTCGGATCGGGGATCGTCGCGCTGGCGGTCGCCACGTGGAGATCGCCGAACTCGGTCGCGGGGTTTTGCACAAGCATAGCGCTCGCCAGTCTTGGATTCTTCACATTTGGCTCGAAGGCGTTCTGCAACTACTACGTCTTCGTCATTGGCGCGTTGTGCTGCGCGATAGCCGCCTGGCCACCGAATGACCGGAAGGTGTCGCGACACGCGTCTTGACACGCGGGGGAGCGGCAGGTAAACCAATGGCGAATAAAAGACGAATCTGCAGGAATTCGCTCTGCAGGCGCCATCGTGGCTACACACCCACTTCTCTTCGATCTCCGCAGGCCGCCGACGCTTCGAGACGTCGCCGAGACGGTCCGTACTGGTGGGAGTGAGGCCCTGACCGAAGCGGATCGACGTGCCGATGCCGCCCGGTACCAGGAAGTGCAGTGTCGCTCTGCGCTCAACTCGGTCCGCGGGATGCCGTTTCGATGGACCTTGAATCCGTATCGCGGCTGTACGCACGGGTGCAACTACTGCTTCGCGCGTCGCTATCACACGCAACTCGAGCTGAATGCGGGCGACGAGTTCGCCTCCCTGATCCTGGTCAAACGGAACATTGCGTCGGTATTGGAACGGGAACTGGATCATCCCGCCTGGCAACGCGAGCAGGTCGCCGTCGGCACCGCCACCGATCCCTACCAGCCCATCGAGGGCCACTACAAACTGACCCGGACGTGTCTTGAGCGGCTCGCGCGCGCGCACACCCCCGTCGGGCTTGTGACCAAGGGACCGATGGTGGTTCGTGACATCGACGTGCTGAGGGACGTCGCTCGCGCCTCTTCCTGCACGGTGTACATGAGCGTGCCGACCGTCGACGAAGACGCGTGGCAGACACTCGAGCCCGGCACGGCCCCACCGCTGCAGCGACTGCGAGCCGTCCGGACGCTTGTGGATGCTGGTGTGTCCGCCGGGGTGTTGATGGCGCCGATCGTGCCAGGCTTCTCGTCGTCTCGCACGAAGCTCGAGCGAACCGTCAAAGCTATCGCGGACTGCGGCGCACGGTTCGTCGGGTGCAATGTCATGCACCTCGAAGGCGGTACGCGCCAGCATTTCATGCGATTCGTGGCGAGTGAGTTTCCGGCGTTACACCCGAGGCTGGAGAGGCTCTATGCGAGCAAGCACGCACCGGAGCGCTACCGGTCAGATGTCAAGACGTTGATCGCGCTCCTGCAGAAGCGCTACGGCGTGGCCAGCCACTTCGAGGGGGATCCGACGAAGGAGCGGTTGCACCCGAGGGAACCGCTCCTGAAGGCAGCCGTGCCGGATCTCACACAGGTCGCCTTTCGATGGGGTTAGCGCGCTAACGCCATCAGCGCCTCGATGCGGCGCTCGGTCGGCGGGTGTGTGCTGAAGAGCGAGAACAAGCCCGCCGCCGAAAACGGCTTGATGATGAACATGTGCGCCGTCGCCGGGCTCGCGTCGATCGGAATGGACTTCCCGGCCATCTCCAGCTTGCGGAGCGCACTCACCAACCCGAGAGGGCTGCCGGCGATCGCCGCCCCAGCAGCATCCGCCATGTATTCGCGCGATCGAGAGATGGCGGTCTGAATCAGCATCGCCGCAACTGGCGCAAGAATGATCATCGCAATCGCCGCAATCGGATTGCTGCCGCCCCGATCGTCATCTCGCGAGCCGCCGAAGAACATCGCAAACCGCGCCACGAACATGATCGCGGCCGCCAACGTCGCCGCGATCGAGCTGATCAAGATGTCGCGGTTCTTGACGTGGGCCAACTCGTGTCCGATGACCCCCGCGAGTTCCTCTTCGCTGAGGATCCGAAGAATGCCTTCGGTCGCTGCCACCGCTGCGTGCTGAGGATTCCGGCCGGTCGCAAACGCGTTGGGCGAGGCTTGCGGAATGACATACACCTTCGGCATCGGCAAGCTGGCGCGCTGCGCCAATTGCGCGGTCAACTGCCACAGCGGATGACCCTGTCCGACCTCTCGTGCACCATACATCGCGAGCACGATCTTGTCGGAGAACCAGTACGAGCCCAGGTTGGTCAGCGCCGCGAAGAAGAAGCCCATCACGAGGCCTTGTTGACCGCCGAACGCCTGTCCCAGGTACAGGAACACGCCGCTCAGCATCGCCAGCAACACAACAGTCTTCAGTGAGTTCGTCATACCGTTATTCTACAACCTCGCTCGGCCAGGTGCCCGACTCGCACGTCCATCGGGAGGCGCCGGTGCTCTGCTCCATCTGACGCGAGCGCTGACACTCAGGTTCCAGTCCGCGCCGTATAATGCAGCTGATGCTCGCCTGGGTGGTCGTGGCCGCGGCGCTGATCGGCCAACAGCCGACTCCTCAACCATTTCCGCGGCCTGGCGCCGCGCCCACGCGGCCCGATCCCCCAGCCCCCGGGGCACCGCAGCCGCCGTCCACGCCAGCGCCTTCGAAGCCCGCTCCCGCTCAGCCTGCGCTACCACCCTCCGAGGCGCCATCCGAGGCGGCGCTCGGCGTCCAGGTCATGCCCGGTGCGCAGTACATCACTTCCTACGACGCCGGACGCGGCCAGCGCTTTTACCTCTTCGGCACGGCACAGTCATTCGTCGCCGTCGTCACGTACTACCGAACGCTGCTCAAGCAGCGCGGCGAATTGGTCTTCGAGGCCCCCGCCACGCACCAGTTCGACATCGGGCGCTTCCGCGAGGAGACGATGGCGTTTCCGCCGAGCGTGACCGTGAAGGACTACCAATCCGACATATCGCAGGGCTATCCGAATCCGAAGGTGGGGGGCGAGCCCGCGCGGTTCCCCACGATCATCCAGATCGTTCCGCCGGTCGAACGCGAGCGATAGCGCGGTAGCTCACACGTACCGAAGTCAAGGCGGCGCCGGGGAACATTGCGAACCCTTGAGCTCTCGGGATACGGTCACGCACACAGCGCCCGCAACGCGGTTGCCGACGTGTATGACCACATCGGCGCGCGTGTGCTCGAGGCTCGAGCAGTGAATCGTCCGGTCGCCTACGGCTCGAGCGGGTGCTGCCGGAACTGTACGTGGCTGATGAACGATCGCCGGTTCTCCGTGTGCACGAGACCGTCGGTGTTGTTCGACGCCCACAGGCCGCGCCCCTTCCAACCCGCCTTCACATCGTCGATGCGGCCATCGAGGCCGCGGGTGAACATGCCGCGCGGATACGGGATGCGGATGACCGTGAACTGCTCGGTGGTCGGATTGAACACGAGAAGCGAGTCCGAGTTGGTGCCCGTCGAGACGACCATGTCCTTCCCGAGCCCGAGCGTGTCGAACTGGTCGACCCAGAGGTAGTAGTGGAAGTCGGCGCTCCCGGTCTCCTTGCCGGTCCCCTTGAGCCTTGGTCCGGGCGTTTCCCAGTACGTGAACGTCTCTGTCTTCGGATCGAACCTGCCGAGATGTCCACTGCCCGTCGCGAACCATAGCTTGCCGTCGGTCGTCGCATCGATGCCGCGCGCGCCATACCCCGGCAAGGGAAGCTCGTACTGCTCGTACCTGCCGGTCTTCGGATCGAACATGTCGATCCGGTTGCCGCTGAGCTCGGGAAGCGGCGCCTGGCCGAAGATCCCGGGATAGTTGGCGCGCCAGATCGTGCCGTCCACCGGGCTCACGACGATCCCGTAACCACCGCCCATCGATGACTTGCCCGTCTTCGGATCGACCTGGGCCCACCCGACCTGTGCCTGGCTCTCGGTCGCTTCCGGACGCGACGGATCGAACCTGCGCGGATCGAACATGCCGAGGCGGCTGTTGTCACCGCTCGTCCAGAGACGCCCTTCATTGTCGAACTGCAGGTGGTGCGTCGCGAAGGCGGTATCGATCAACACGAATTTCTGTGCTGACGTGTCGAAGTACCCCAAGTGTCGACTCGCGCGACGGTCCTGAGGGGACAGCGTGCCGCCCCGGCCCGTGATGTCCTTCGTCACCGCGCTCGCCCACTTCGGCGTGTCTGCGTAACCGCGCACTCGCGTGGTCAGCCACACGTTGCCCTTGTCGTCGAGCATCGGATTGTGTGAGCTCGTCAGTCCCTGAATCCGCCCAGGCCGGCTGGGATCACGTCCAGCACCCGTGCGCAGCGGAATCTCGTGCGCCGACACTGTGTGCTTCACAGGATCGAGCTCCCAGAGGAAGCTCTGTCCGATGTCGAGGCCGTACACCTTGCCGTACGGGTACAGCGTCGGATTCCGTTTGTCTGTCGAGATGTTGTCGTGGACGTAGCTATCGTCGCGTGCCCAATCCCACTGGGTCACAACCATGTTTCGCTCGAGGCCCGTGGGCCGTGGTGGCGCCGGAGGCACCTCACCTTGCGCGATGCGCGTGCCCCAATCCGCCAGGCTCTGCTTCAGCACTTGCTTGCCAAGCCCTTCCGCAGTGCGCACCATCTGCGCGCGATCCCACACAGCGTCCCAGTGCTCGGGGCGATCGAACAACCGGCTGATGTCCTGCCCCATCTGGTGACACAGCATGCAGGCGAGCTTCATGTGTCCGACCCAATGTTCGCGTCCCGGGTACGCGCGCGACGCCACGCCGCTCTCTTCGTCAGCGCCTTCACCATGATGAGCTTTCGTCAACGCACCCTCGCCATCGACGAGCGGTAGCGCTCCAGCCGGCGGCGGTTCGTAGAGCGAGAGCCAGTAGTTCGCTGGATAGATCTTGGCGGCTTCCTGCGGGGTGCGCGCGTTCTCTGCCAGCAGCGTCACGCGGTCGCCGCGAGTCGCCCTGATTGGCTGGGAGTCTCGCAGGCCGTACCCACGCACCCACACGTTGAAGGAGGTCGCGGACACCGGCAGATCCGGCACGAGGAATCGCCCGAAGTCGTCGGTGACAACGATGCGAGTGAAACGCGTGGGCAAGGAGGTGGTCTCGGCAACGACCCAAACGCCGGCCTCGGGCTTGCCGCCGCTCAGGACCACCCCGCCGATGCTGGCGTCGTTGACGTCGACCTCCGCCGCACCTGCTGTAACAGCGGAACCATCAGCACACGCGGCCATCAGTGTGGCCAACATCCCCACCGCACCCGCCGTCAGAACGGCGCGCGGCACCCTTGCACGTGCGGTCAAGCCTCGATGTCCTGCGCTCATCTCACTCTCCACGGTTGGTCCCACCGCCACACGTCATCAACGCTCGGCACGGTCCACGCGATGTTGTCGATCGAGAACTCCACCTGGCGCGCCCAGCTAACACAACCCCCGCAACCCGACGGGACGCCCGAGCCTCAGGCTCAGTCAGCTTAGCTGTGCGGCCCGCACGAATCGCCTCGAATTGTCGCGAAATCTGGGCGGCCGAGCTGCTCAAGCGTAGGCTTTCAGCGCGGGCAGGTACCGCAGCGCGGCGACCGTTATTTCGCTCCCAGCTTGCGCAGCAGATCGCCGGTCGGCGTGCGGCCAGCGACCGTCGCACTGCCGGCGCGGATCGTGTCCGCGAGCATCAGTGGTGTCTGGCCGCGCGCGTTCTTCACGTCGAGCGTGGCGCCGCTCCTCACGAGGAATTCCACCACTTCGTCAGCCTTGATGAGCGCGGCACCGTGGAGAGCGGTGCTGCCAACGTCGTTGGTCGCGTTCACGTCGATTCCCTGGGCCAGCCCGAACTTCACCGCTTCCAGCGCCCGAGGGGTCGTCACGCGGCTCTCGGCGAGGTACCGTCCAAGTCCCGCCGCGACCATCAGCGGCGTCGTCCCGTCCTTGGCCGTCCGCCGCGGATCCGCGCCGCCTTCGACCAGGACGCGCATCACGTCCACGTCTCCAGCCATGGCCGCCAACAGGAATGGCGTCGCTCCGACGAAGGGACTCGTTCCCGCGACGCGGTGCTCGACCACTAGCTGCGTGTAGCCGACGCGCGGCGGGGCCTTGGCGAGCGGCGCGTTTGGATCGGCACCGCGCGCCAGCAGCGTGCGAATGAGCGCGAGCTTCTGCGTGGTGTCGGGAATGCCGGCCAACGCGGCCCACTCGGGGTCCGAGCGCACATCGATCCCGTTGGGTCCGGTCATCTCCGTTTCCCACGAGCCAGCCGCCCAGTGGAGCGCAGTGTAACCAGTCGCGTCCGCGTTCGGATTGGCGCCGCGCTCGAGCAATTCCAGCGCCAGCGCGACGTGGCCGCGGACCACCGCGGTCAGCAGCACGGACGTCCCGTCGGCCGCCGCATCGTTCGGTACCGCACCGGCGGACAGGAGCAACCGGGCCGACTCGATGTCGCCGACGCGCGCAGCAAACAACAGGGGACTGTATCCGGCGGTCGAACGCGCGGTCGCGCTGGCGCCGCGCTGGAGGAGCAGGCGCGTGACGTCGCTGTGCCGCTCGCTGATCGCCCACATCAGCGCGGTCTGCCCGTAGTTGCGGTCCTTCGCGTCGACGTCAGCGCCGCGATCGAGAAGGGCCGCGACAACTGCGCGCACGCCAGTCCTGGAAGCCGCCATCAAAGGCGTCTCGCCGGAGGAACCGGCGATCGTTGGCGAGGCCCCCGCTTCGAGCAAGAGCCGCACCAGTGCGAGACTTCCGTTCGCGGACGCGAGCGCAAGTGGCGTCACACCGTAGTCGTTCGCGGCGTTCACGTCAGCGCCAGCCCTCGCGATCAGCCGAGCGAGCTCCTCATCGTCATGATGCACGGCCCAGTGCAGCGCGACCGATCCGTCCGGCGCTCTCACGTGGACATCGACGCGCTGGGCGAGCAGGGCTCGCGCCGCGGCGCCGTCACGCCGTTTGATGGCGTCGATGAGCCGACGATCGTCGGCTGCGGCGGCCGAGGAGGCCGTCGCGAGGATGAGGGCGACGAGCAAGCGGCACGACCATCGAAGACCCATGGTCACCTCACTCCACCAGGCGTCGGCGGCACACCCTTCTGCGCGCCAAGCGCGCGCAGAAGGTCCCCGGTGCTCGTGCGCACGAAGACCGGAGCGCTTCCGGCCGCAAGCGTCCGCTCGGCGATGAACAACGGCGTCTCGCCACGCTTGTTGGCAACGTCCAACGCAGCACCATTCTCGACGAGAAAACGCACAATAGTATCTGAGCGAATGTGGGCCGCGCCATGGAGCGCCGTCTCACCCGCCGCGTTGACCGCGTTCACGTCTCCGCCGAGCTTCCACGCGAGCCGTGCGGCGTCGGCGGATTCGTCTGGCGCCAGGCGCGTCTCCGCCAGCACGCGTCCCACGCCGGACGCGGCCATCAAGGGCGTCGTCCCGTCTTTCAGCAGGCGACGGGTGTCAGCGCCGGCGTCGGCAAGCGCCTGCATGACGTCGGCGTGTCCCGAGAGGGCCGCCAAGAAGAAGGGGGTCGCCCCCGCGAGTGACGATCGAAACACTGTGAACCCCACTCTTGGCGGGGCTTTGGTCACCGGCGAGTTCGGGTCGGCGCCGTGTGCGAGCAATGCGCGCACCATGGTCAGACGCTGGTCGCCCAGACCGCGAACGCCCGCCCATTCCTCATCGCGTTCGATCCGCACGCCGCGAGGACCAGACAGCTCGGTTTCCCAGGAGCCAGACGCCCAGTGCAGCGCCGTGTAGCCCGCTCCCTGCGCGTTCGGATCCGCCCCCCTTTCGAGCAAGAAGGTCGCGAACGATACGTGTCCGCGGACCGTGGCGACGAGCAAGGCACTGGTGCCATCGGTTGCGGTCTCCTTCACGCTTGCGCCAGCGGCCAGCAACTGGGCCCCAATCGCGATGTCACCCACGCGGGCGGCGAAGAGGAGCGGCGAGAACCCGCTCGACGATCGCTGACCCGGATTGGCACCTCGATCGAGCAACAGACGAACGACCTGTGCGTGCCGCTCGGCGACGGCCCACATCAGCGCAGATTGCGCCAGCGTGCGTTCGGTCGCATGCACGTCCGCGCCGCGGTCGAGCAGCGCGCGCACGAGCTCCGGGCGACCCGTGCGCGACGCGGTCATGAGCGGCGTCTCGCCGCCCGGCAGCGGGAGGTTCGGATCGGCACCTGCCTCCAGCAGCGCGTTCGCCACTGCCACGTTCGCGTTCGCGCAGGCGAGCGACAGCGGTGTGACGCCCAAATCGGTGGCGGCATTGGGGTCCGCCCCGGCGCGTAGCAACAGGGTGGCTGTATCGAGGTCCTCCCAGTGGACCGCCCAGTGCAGCGCTGTCGCACCGTCGGGGTGCCGGCCCCTGACGTCGGCGCGCTCATGGATGAGCGCTCGGACGCGGTCGACGTCGCGGCGCTTCGCCGCGTCCGGCAGACGCCGATCGTCACTCGCTGCGATCGCGGGCAAGGACAGGCACACCACCGACCAGAACGCGATGAACGCGCGCATCAGGCGCATGCTAGCACGCGAACGGGGACACTCGATGGTCGTCCCGGGGCCGCGGACGGCCGAGTGCGCGCGTGTGGCCCTTTCGTTCAACCGGTGCGAATTTCGGGTGATCTGCTACAGTCTCAACCAACCAGGATAGACAGGGTAGGCCCAGGTATCAGATGTGAGGATCACCGTCCGCGTGCTGCTCGCCCAGGCAGCGGTGTTGGGCCTGATCGTCGCGCGTGGCGGGGCCCAAGCGCCACTGCGGCTCTACGTCCTTGACGGTGGCGTCCTCCAGTCTGACCCCGGCCGCTATCAGCTCACGAAGGAGGACGTTGGCATCACCGACCTCTCGGTGGCCGCGTATCTCATCGTCCACCCGCGCGGCGTCCTCATGTGGGATACGGGGGCGGTCCCCGACGCGGAGTGGACGCCGTCGGGCCAGCCCAGTGAGCAGCGCCTCGTCTTGATCGACAAGCAAGAGCGGCGCGTCACCCTGACACAATCACTCGGCCAGCAACTGAAGGGGGCGGGCTACTCGCCGGCATCGGTCACCCATCTGGCGTTCTCACACTACCACTGGGATCACACCGCCAACGCCGGGATGTTCGCGCACGCGACGTGGCTCTCGCGGCCGGCTGAGCAAGAAGCGATGTTCGGCGCGTCGGTCGGGACCGCGCGACCGCAGACATACGAGGCGCTCCGAAAGAGCACGGTGGTGGCGGTGACGGCTAACGAGCACGATGTCTTCGGCGACGGCACGGTGGTGCTCAAGCTGGCCGCCGGCCACACGCCCGGCCACCAAGTGCTCGTTCTGCACCTGCCGAGGACGGGACCAGTCGTGCTCTCGGGCGACCTCTATCACTACGTGCAAGAGCGGACACTGGATCGTTACCCCACGTTCGAGTTCAACGTCGAGCAAACGCGCGCCGCACGGAAGGACCTGGAGGCGTTCCTGACGCGGACCAAGGCCGCGCTGTGGATTCAGCACGACTTACAAGCACACCGGCGGCTGAAGAAGGCGCCCGAGTACTACGAGTAGGTGGTGGGGAGCTTCGCAACGTCGCGCGCGGTTATCTTCGTCGAGCGGTCCCAGCGTTGAGCTCGGCAGAAGCAGCTCAACAGGGAGTAGCGTCCTCACGACCGCCGCTCGAAGGTGGGTCACGCGTGAGGCTCGCGCAACAATCTGCGACACTGATGCATGGCTGTCCGAATGACGACGTGGGAAAGTAAGCGACGCCTGAGGTTGTCCATGCGTCTTCTCGCTCGCCTGCTTGCTCTCACAGTCGCGGCGGTCATCTCTACCACCATCCTTGCGCAGCAGGGAGCCCCACACGGTCAGTGGCCAACCTACGGCGGCGACGCGGCAAGCACCCGATACGCTCCGCTCGATCAGATCACCCGCGACAACGTCCAGCGACTTCGCGTCGCCTGGCGCTGGGACTCAGCCGACAACGCCGTGGTCAATGCAAATCGGAAGGCGCTTCCTGCGTTCCCTGCGGCCTTCAAGGCGACGCCGATCATGGTCGACGGCGTCCTCTACATCAAGACGTCGCTCAGCCAGGCCGCCGCGATCGACGCCGCGACTGGGCGCGCGCTGTGGACGTTCGATCCAGAGACGTGGCGTCGCGAGCGACCCGCGAACACCGGCTTCAACGCGCGTGGTGTGGCGTACTGGACCGATGGCAAGTCCGCCCGCATCTTCCTCCCGACCGGCGACGCAAAGCTCTGGGCGCTTGACGCGAAGACCGGACGACCGATTGACTCGTTCGGCGTCGCGGGCGCCGTTGACGCCCTCGTCGGCATCCGTCGACCGGTCTCGCGCACCGAGTATCAACTGATGTCGGCTCCCATCGTAGTCGGCGACGTCGTGATTGTCGGACCCGTGATCTTCGATGGTCCCCGATATCAGCTCGCGCCGCCCGGAGACGTTCGCGCATACGACGTTCGAACAGGCAAAGAGCTGTGGCAGTTCCACACGATTCCGCAAGCGGGTGAATTCGGGAACGATACGTGGGAGGACAAGTCGTGGGAGTACAGCGGCGGCGCCAACCCATGGGGATCGCTGACCGCGGACCTGGAGCTCGGGTATGTGTACGTTCCGACCGGCACGCCCACGAACGACTACTACGGAGGCCATCGGCGCGGGAGTAACCTATTCGCCGAATCGCTGATCTGCCTGGACGCGAAGACGGGCCGGCGGGTGTGGCACTTCCAGTTCGTGCACCACGGGCTGTGGGACTACGATGCGACCGCTGCACCGCTCCTCGTCGACCTGACCGTCAACGGGACGCCCGTGAAGGCCGTGGCGGTCGTGACGAAACAGGCGTTCACCTACGTCTTCAATCGTGTGACCGGTGAACCGCTCTTTCCGATCGATGAACGACCGGTTCCTCAAGGCAAGACCCCTGGCGAGTGGTATTCACCGACGCAACCGATTCCAACCAAGCCGCCGGCATTCGATCGCCAAGGTGTCACCACCGAAGATGTGATTGACTTCACGCCGGAACTTCGAAGCGAAGCGCTGGAGATCCTGAAGCAGTACACCTTCGGTCCACTCTTCGAACCACCGACTGTGGAAGGCGATGGCAAGAAGGGCACGATCCTGATGCCCGGTGCGGGCGGCGGCGCCAACTGGCATGGGGCAGGTGTCGATCCCGAGACTGGACGGCTGTTCGTGCCCTCACGAACCGCGGCCACCGTCGTGCAACTGGCGCCCCCCGATCCGGCGCGGTCGGACTTCCGATATTTGCGCACCGGGAGCGGCGGTCTTATCGGACCGAGAGGCTTGCCACTGTTCAAGCCGCCGTACGTGCGGCTGACCGCCATCGATCTCACCAACGGATCGATCGCGTGGATGATTCCGCTCGGAAACGGTCCGCGTCAGAAGCTGATCGATATCGGTGTGCGCGATCCTGGTCCGCTTGGTGGTGGCGCGTACACGGGACCGCTCGTCACGAAGACGCTCCTGTTCATTGGGCTGCGGGGTAGCGAGGCCGCCGATCTCGTCTTCGGCGCAACGGCCGCCGCCGCCGCCGCGATCGAAGGGCGACTCCCGGATGCTGACGCACCACCCGAGTTGCGCGCGCTCGACAAGGCAACCGGTACGACGATCCACTCGGTGCGACTGGACGTCCCGCCCACCGGAACGCCGATGACCTACATGGCGGACGGCCGGCAGTTCATCGTCATGGGATACGGAACGGGAAGCCGAACGGGGCTGATCGCCATCGCCCTCGAGCCGCAGTGACGCGACGGCCGAATGAAGCGAAGCTCACCAGGCGGCAGGTCGTTCCGCGTAATGTCGCAGTTTGTCGCGCGGGAGTGACGGCGTCGCTGAGGCGTTCATAATCGGGCGCGATCTGGGCTACGTGCCGACCGTCTTCGCTCCGTGCCGACGATCATCCGCAAGGACTACGACATGAAGGAACTGGCGACGCCTCCAGCGGTCACTGACACCCGAGGGGACGTCTGGGCGCCGTGCTGCCGAACACGTCGCGTCGCACGGTTGTCGTCCAGCAACCAACGGCAGATGCCGGCGCTCGCGACGGCCTCGGCTGCGGTTCCGCGCGACGCCCCAACACGGTAAGCGACCAATGAGCCAGATGGCTGGACAGGTGCGCCGCATCGCCGTCGGGCTGGCGACGCTCGCGTTCGCGATCGGGAGCGGTTTCGCCGCAGCGCCCATCCTGGCTGGGTCCGCGGACGACGTTGCGCTCGTCCGAGCGGCCAAGGCCGGCGATCGTGAGACGGTCGAGAGGCTCCTGCGCGAGCGCGTTGACGTGAACGCGCGCTCTGAAGACGGCATGACGGCGCTGCACTGGGCTGTGTACGGTGGCGATGTCGAGCTGACCCGCCGGCTCATCGCCGCGGGTGCCGATGTCAACCTGACGAATCGTTACGGCGCGCCGCCTCTGGCCACTGCCTGCGCGCGCGCCGACGCGACTCTTGTGACGACACTGCTCGAAGCGGGTTCGGACGCGAATGCGGCTCCTGCCGGCGAGCCGGTCATCATGACGGCGTCGCGCACGGGAATCGTTGAGGCCGTGACAGCCCTGCTCACGCGCGGCGCGAACGTGAACGCGACCGACACGTCCAAGGGCCAAACGCCTCTGATGTGGGCGGCTGCCGAGAATCACGCGCCCGTGGTCCGCGTTCTGCTATCCAAGGGCGCCGACGTTCGAGCGCGCTCCGCCACCGGATTCACCGCGTTGATGTTCGCGGCGCGACAGGGTCATCTCGCCTCGGCCCGGCTGCTGGTCGAGGCCGGCGCGAACGTGAACGACAGAACGCCGGAAGGCACTCCCCTTCTCACACTCGCCGTGGAGAGCCTTCGGTACTCGACCGCGGAGTTCCTGCTGGAACAGGGCGCGGACCCGAAGGCAGTCACCAAGCGCGAGGAGACCGCCCTGCATGTGCTCATCCGCGGACGCTCTCCCACACGTCGTCGACGACCGGTCGACGATCTCGCGAGCGCCACCCTGCTGGAGCACTTGCTCGCCAAAGGTGCGAATCCGAATGCGCGCACCCCGAAGGCGCCCCGCATCACCGATGCGATGGTGGCCAGCTCCCTGCGCCCAGCGATTGACAACGTCGTGAACCTCGGTGGCGCCACGCCGTTTCTGCTCGCCGCGCAGGCGGCGGACCTCAAGGCCATGCGCATCCTGCTGGACCATGGCGCCGACCCGAAGCTCGCCACGTACGAGAACACGACACCGCTGATGACCGCGGCGGGAGTTGGCTTCGTCGAAGGTCGCGAGCGGACGCGCCCGGAGCGAGAGGCGCTTGCGGCCGTGAAGCTTCTAGCCGAGGCGGGTGTCGACATCAATGCCGTCAACGAACGCGGTCAGACGGCGGTCCATGGTGCCGTCTATCGCGCGGCCGATACCATCATCGAGTACTTGGCGCAGGCTGGAGCCCGACTCGATGTGCGGGACGAGTTGGGTCGCACGCCCCAGCAACTCGCCGAATCGGGCTTCAATCAGGTCAGCAGTGTCATTCGACGTGAGCGGTCCGCCGCGCTCCTCCGGCGTTTGGGCGCCGACGCGACGACGGCCGCTCGGTAGGTTCGTATGCGTCACTTCACGCTCCGCGACATGATTCGTTCGGCAGCAAGCAGTCCGCGCACAACAGGGGCAAGCGGAAGCCGGTGTGGTGTGGCGACGCGTGTGGCCGGAGTCCTCGCGATCGCGCTGATCGGCACCGTTCCGGCAGTGGCGCAGACCGCCGCGGCAGCTCGACGCGCTGAAGCCTCGGCAGCCTCTCGCGCAGACGCTGACGCTCGCGCAGGGACAATTCGCGCGTATTGCGTGACCTGCCACAATCAGCGCGTGCGGACGGCGTCGCTCGCACTCGACGCCGTCGATATCAACACACCCGCGGCAGCGCCAGCCGTCTGGGAGAAGGTGATCCAGAAGTTGCGAACGCGCACGATGCCGCCGACCGGGAGCCGCCGACCCGACGAGAGTGCCTACGACGCGGTCGCGTCGTGGCTCGAGGCATCGCTGGACCGCGTCGCGGCGCTGCGGCCAAATCCCGGTCGACCCGAGCTGGGTCGTCTCAATCGAGTCCAATACCACCGTGTCATTCGCGACCTACTCGGGCTCGACGTGGACGTCACGGAGCTCCTGCCCGCCGACGACTCCGCGTTCGGCTTCGACAACATCGGTGATGCGCTCACCGTCTCGCCGGTGCTGCTCGAGAGCTACCTGAACGCGTCGCGCAAGATCAGCCGGCTCGCGGTCGGCACGTCCTCGACGCCGGTCGCCAGCAGTACGTATCGCGCAGCCGCCGACCTCGTGCAATCCGGCCATCTCGATGGCCTGCTGCCGGGCACCCGCGGCGGGTTGGTCGCCCGGCACAACTTCCCAGTCGATGCGGAGTACGAGATCCGCGTCCGTCTGGCCCGCACCACGTTGAACGCCGTGCGAGGCGTCGATGAGGAGCAACAGGTCGATCTCATGCTGGACGGCAACCGAATCGAGCTCTTCGCGGTCGGAGGGGCCGGCTTCAGCAAGGTGATCGGTCGCAACGACCAGAGCGGCGGACAGGGCCTCTCGAGAGCATTTGCGGCAGACGAGCACTTGAGAGTCCGCGTGCCGGTCAAGGCGGGCGCGCGTGAGCTTGCCGCGACCTTCGTCGCCAAGCCCAGTGCGTACGCCGAGTCCGCGCCGCGCATTCTTGCGGCCGTCGATCGCATCATCGTCACCGGACCCTACACGGCTGGGAGAACCGAGACCGCTGCCGCCGACACTGAGGTCAGACGTCGCATCCTCACCTGCCGGCCGAGCACGGTCGCGCAGGAAGTGCCTTGCGCGCGACGCATCTTGTCCAGGCTGGCGCGGCTCGCGTATCGACGCCCGCTGAGTGACAGCGACCTGGAGGACCTGCTCCGCTTCTTCCGCGAGGGCCGACGAGGCGGCACCTTCGACAGCGGGATTGAGCTCGGGCTCCGCCGAATGCTCGCGAGCCCTCAGTTCGTCTTCCGGTTCGAAGACGAACCAGCCTCGACATCGCCCGGTGCGACGTATCGCCTCGACGATCTGGCAGTGGCCTCGCGATTGTCGTTCTTCCTGTGGAGCAGCATGCCCGATGAGGAGCTACTGTCGCTCGCCGAGCGCCGGCAATTGAGCGACCGTACCGTACTCGCGCAACAGGTGCGCCGGATGCTGGCGGATCCGCGGTCCGATGCACTGGTCACGCAGTTTGCCGGCCAGTGGCTGCTCACGCGAAACGTGAGCAACCTGAAGCCGAACCCGGCGGAGTTTCCGGAGTTCGACGACAACCTGCGTCAAGCCTTTCGCACTGAAACCGAGTGGCTCCTCAGCGATGTGATGCGTGCCGACAAGGGCGTCTTGGGGCTGCTCAACGCTGACTACACGTTCGTGAACGAGCGGCTCGCACGGCACTACGGGATGCTCGGCATCTACGGCGACCAGTTCCGGCGCGTGACCGTGGCCGACGACAACCGCCGAGGCCTGTTGGGGCACGGAAGCATCCTGAGCGTTACGTCGTACGCGACGCGCACGTCGCCGGTCCTGCGAGGCAAGTGGATCCTGGAGAACCTGCTGGGTGCCCCCCCGCCCGCGCCGCCGCCGAACGTGCCGGAGTTGAAGGATGACCCGGACACCGCGACCTTGAGCATGCGGGACCGCATGGCGCAGCATCGACAGAATCCAGTTTGCGCGAGTTGCCACGCCCGCATGGATCCGCTGGGCTTCGCCCTCGAGAACTTCGACGCGGTCGGCAAGTGGCGGAGCACCGGTGAGGAGAGGACGCCGATCGACGCGTCGGGCACACTACCCGATGGCGCACCGTTCAACGGTCCCGCGGGTCTGCGAAAGGCGCTCACCGCGAGACCGACGGTGTTCGTCACTGCCCTCACCGAGAAGCTCCTGACGTTCGCTATCGGTCGAGGGCTGGAGTACTACGACGGTCCCGCGGTCCGCGCGATCGTCAACGTATCAGCGGACCAGGGTTTCACGTGGTCGTCGCTCGTTCAGGGCGTGGCCTCGAGCACGCCGTTCCGGATGAAACGCGCTGCGGGCGCCGCCGCTGCTGGGGCGCCGGCGCAGTGAAGCCGCATGGAGGCTGGCACATGGCGTTCTTGACGAAGCGAACCATTCCCCGCCGAGCGATGTTGCGCGGCCTCGGGGCCTCTGTCGCCCTCCCGCTCCTCGATGCCATGGTGCCACCGGTGGTCGCCGCCCCTCGTGGTGCGGCCGCCTCGCCCACTCGCCTCGGGTTCGTGTACATCCCGAACGGAGCGGTGATGGCGCAGTGGACGCCGAGTGGTCCTGGTGAGGCGCTGCAGATGACGCCGATTCTTGAGCCGGTTGCAGCTTTCAGAGACAAGCTGACGGTGGTCTCGAATCTCGCATCACGTCCTGCGGAGGCCGAAGTCGGCGAAGGCTCCGGTGATCACGCCCGCGCCAGCGCCGTCTGGCTGAGCGGGGTGCACCCGAATCGGACCGAGGGCCCGGATTTGCGTGGTGGCCAAACGACCGATCAGATGGCGGCTGAACGGTTGGGGCGCGACACGCAACTTCGATCGCTCGAGATCGCCGTCGAGAACTTCAACACGGTCGGGTCGTGCGACATCGGCTACTCGTGCGCCTACGTCAACACGCTGTCGTGGCGTACGCCCACCGCACCGCTTCCGATGCAAACCAACCCGCGCGCCGTGTTCGAGCAACTGTTCGGCGATGGCGGGACACCGCAGCAGCGGCAGCAGCGCGCCACCACGGACCGCAGCATTCTCGACGCGGTTGTCGAAGAGATGCGTCGCCTGCGGAACCGCGTCGGCGCTGGAGACCGGCGGCGCGTCGAACAGTATCTGGACGGCGTACGGGAGATTGAACGTCGAATCCAGAAGATCGAGCAGCAGAGCCAAGCGAGCGATCTGCGACTGCCTGAGCTCCCGGCTGGCGTGCCCGATAGCTATGATGACCACGTGAAGCTGATGTACGACCTGCTCGTGCTCGCCTATCAGGCCGACATCACGCGCGTCAGTACCTTCATGCTTTCTCGCGAGGCGTCACAGCGGACCTACGACCAGATCGGTGTTCCCGACCCGCACCACTCGATCTCGCACCACGGCAACACCGCGGACAAGCTCGAGAAGCTGGTGAAGATCAACTCGTACCACATGAGCATGTTCGCGTACTACCTCGACAAGCTGCGCGCGACACCCGATGGTGACGGCACGTTGCTCGATCGCATGTTGATCCTCTACGGCGGGTGCATCAGCGACGGCAACCTGCACAGCCACTCGCCGCTGCCGACACTGCTCGCCGGTGGCGCGAACGGCACGCTGGCTGGAAGCCGGCACCTGCTGCAAGCGCCGAACACGCCGCTCTCGAACTTGATGGTGTCGATTCTCCACAAAGTCGAGGTCGACGTGGATCGCGTCGGCGACAGCACGGGACCACTGGCCGGCGTGTAGTTACGTGGGCCAAATGCCCAGCAGCCGGCGCACGAGCACGAGCTGACCGATGTGATACGCGGCGTGATCGGCCGCGAGCAGCACGGCGCGGAGGCACGTCTGGTCCGGCCTGGTGGCATTGGGCACTGCGGCCAACAAGTCCGGCTGACGCTGCACCAGCTCCTTGAACGCCTTCAGGTCGCGGCGATACCCCGTCACGCTCTCGTCCCAGTCACGGTCGCCCCCAGGTGCCGGAGCCGGCCAGTAGTCGTCGGGCCACGCCTTCTCCTTGTAGTCAGAGCTGACGCAGAAATCGAGGATATCCGCTTGCGCCCGTCGTAGGTGCTCGAGAATCTGCCAGGGCGAATGCGGCAGGCGCTCGGGCACAACTCCATGACTCGCGGGTGGAATGCCGTCAACCGCTTGATCGAAGTCGACGCGCGCTTCGTGCCAGTCGAGGAAGCGCACCAGTTGCGCTCGCAGCGGGTCCAACGTCTCTCTGCTCACTCTCGCTCCACGCACGAAACCATGGCCCGAGTCCTGGTGGCTCAGTCCTCATCACGCAGAACCACGGCGACCAGTGATTTCACATCGACAGCTCGGTGAAACGCCCAGTGCTGTCACCGACGCCCTCGGTCCGAACACCAACGGCTTGAAGCGCGGTGAGGTACAGGTTCGTCAGCGGCGTCTGGTCTGCGAAGGTCAGATGGCGACCGCCCTTGATGGCCCCACCTGCGCCCCCTGCGACCAGAATCGGCAACTTGTGAGGAATGTGCAGGTTGCTGTTGCTCATGCCGCTGCCGTAGATCAGCAACACGTGATCGAGCAGCGTGCCGTCGCCATCGGGTGTCGCGGCCAGGCGCGAGAGGAAGTGCCCGAACAGCGACGCATGGAGCGTGTTGACCTTTGCCAGCTTCTCCAGCTTCGCCGGGTCGTTCTGGTGATGTGACAGCGGATGGTGCTGCTCGGACACGCCGATCTCCGGGTACGTTCGGCTGCTGAGCTCCTTGCCGATCATGAATGTGATGACGCGTGTCAGATCCGACTGATACGCGAGCACCTGGAGATCGATCATCAACTTGGCGTATTCCTCGAAGGTACCCGGCACAGCGCCCGTCGGGCGGTCCAGGAGCGGCAGCTCGCGAGCGCCTTGTGACTCGGCCTTCTGAATGCGGCGTTCGACGTCACGCACGGCGTCGAGATACTCCGAGAGCTTCTGACGATCCCGCTTCCCGAGACCGCGCTGCAGGTCACCAACCGATTCGGCCAGTGAATCGAGCAGGCTGCGATCGCGGCCAATCTGCGCGAGCCGAGCCTGCGCGTCGGTGCTGTCGTGATCGCCGAACAACCGCTCGAACACGGCCCGAGGATTCGTTTCCATCGGCAGCGGCGTCGTCGGGCTGCGCCAGCAGAGCGTGTTGACGTACGCGCAGCTGTACCCGACGTCGCACGCGCCGGCGAGCCCACTGGTCTCCAGGCCGACCTCGAGCGATGCAAGTTGTGTCTGCTGGCCGAGCTGCCTCGCGGCGATCTGATCGACCGAGACGCCCGCCTCGAAATCGGCGCCCTCGGTCGGCTTCGCGTGAACGCCGGTCAGGAACGCCCCGCCGATGCGTCCGTGACCACCGGCGGGTTCACCAAGCCTCGCCACCGCCGGCTCATTGTCGAGCCCGGTCAGCACCAGCAACTGGTCGTGGTACGGCGTGAGCGGCTGGAGGATGCGGGACATCGTGAAGCTGGCGCCGGCCTCTTTCGGCGTCCACTCGCTCATGACCGCGCCCATCGGCACATACACGATGCCAAGGCGAGGGGTCGCCTTCGCGGGCGTCTTCGCGAGCGCCGTCAGCGCCGGCACCATCCCATCGAGGAGGGGCAGAGCGAGCGACGCACCGAACCCTCGCAGTACCGTGCGGCGCGGAATCGCCTTCTTCGTGACCGTCATGTCTCCGCCCTCCTCATCCGAAATGGCGTGCTCTTGACCACGCCGGCGATCAATGCCGACCATCGATACCCACTTGGTGCCGCGTCACGCACGATGTGTCGCACGGCTGGCAGATCGGACGCGTCCAGTCCACGCCCGAGCGCGTACGTCAGCAGCTTTTCGACGATTGTCGGGGCGAAGCCGCGCTCGAGGAGCAGTGCGCGCAGCTCGGTCGCGCCGTCGAACTTGCGGCCGTCGGGCAGGGTTCCGGAAGCGTCGATGGGGGTCCCCGCTTCACTCATCGATCGCCATTGCCCAATCGCGTCGAAGTGCTCCAGCGCAAAGCCGAGCGGATCCATCTTCGCGTGGCAGCTCGCGCACGCCGGATTCCGGCGATGCTGCTCCATCCGCTCGCGCACGGACTTCGGCGACCCACCTGCGGTGTTGTCCGGCAACGCCGGTACGTTGGGCGGTGGCGCCGGCGGCGGCGCACCCAGCACGTTCTCGAGCAGCCATTTGCCTCGCACCACGGGCGAGGTGCGATCGGCATACGAGGTGACGGTCAGAATGCTGCCGTGTCCCAGGAGTCCGCCCCGTCGACGATCGGCGAGCGCGACCCGGCGAAAGTGGCTGCCGTACACGTGCGCGATGCCGTAGTGACGCGCGAGCCGCTCGTTGACGAACGTGTAGTCCGCGTTCAGCAGCTCCGCGACTGGGCGATCGTTCTGAATCTGGCTCAGGAGGAAGAGCTCCGTTTCCTGCTGGAACGCTTGGCGTAGGTTGTCGTCGAATGCTGGGAACGCATTCACATCGGGCGTCACGGCCTCGATGTTCCTGAGATGGAGCCACTGGCCCGCGAACCCGTCGACGAGCGCACGCGCTTTCGGGCTGGCGAGCATACGCCCGACCTGCTGCTCGAGATCCGCTGGCGTGGACAGCCGGCCACGCTCGGCAGCAGCGAGGAGCTCGTCGTCTGGCATGCTGCTCCACAAGAAGAAGGACAGGCGAGACGCCACTTCCATCGGAGACAAGCGATACGCCGCGCCGGGGCGGACAGAGGCCGGATCGCGCTCGATGCGGAATAGGAACTGCGGATCGACGAGCACGCGTTCGATCGCTCTGCGGATGCCTGAGTCGAAGCCTCCGTCGGCATGGCCCTGCTGGTAGAACGGCATGATCCGCTCGGCGTCTCGATCGGTGGCGGGGTGGCGGTACGCGCGGCGTATCAGCGTTGTCAGGATCCGCCGCGCACAGGCCCCCTCCTCCGACGCCTTTCGCGGCGTGCACACGAAGAGTGCACGCCGGCTCGGCGTGTCACCTGGGCCGACCGGGTTGTGAGGACCACCCACGTCAATCCGCTCGACACCCACCTCGTAGCCAGCCCTACCTCGATACGCGATGTTGCCGACCGGAAGCTGTGCAGGGCTCAGTCCTTCGACGGCAGCCGCCTTTCGCGCGAAGGCCACGCCGATTTGACGCGGCCCCGCGCTGACTGACACTCGTGTCTCGAGCGGCGGCTCCGGCTGCCCATCGTCGGTGGGCCTCGCCGCCCGCACTGCGAAGGTGCGCACCCGCTCGCCATCGATGCGAATCTCGAGATCCTGCGGCAGTTGAGACCGGCGCCGCTGCAAGTGAACCCGGACCACGTATTCACCGCTGACTGGGAATGTGTGCGTGACCGTCAGCCCGCCACGCGTGCCGAACGGCGTGTCGTCGGCCGTGCGATCGTCCTGGACACGGTACCGCGAGACCTCGTAGGACTCGATGGCAGGCTGCTGCGCGACATCGCCGACCGCCAGCCGTGCGATCCGTTTCGCCGCGGACATGTAGCGCTCTAGCAGCCCTGGCGAAACCACCATCGCGTCCGCGTTGTTGTCGAATCCGTACGCGCTGTCGTCGGGCGGGAGCAGACTCCGGACGTCGACCTCGAGCGCGAGCAGATCGCGGATCACGTTGGCGTACTCGGCCCGGTTCAGCCGATGAATCGAAGGCCGACCTGGATCGGGATGCGCGGCGGCTGCCTGATCCAACGTGGCTTCGAGTGCGGATGCAACATCATCGTACGCCGTCTGGTCGGGCCGTGGACGACCCACGGGTGGCATGGTGCCAGTCCGCATTTTGCGCACGACCTTCTCCCACGTCGCAGCGGCATCGCCCGCACGGGCGGGATCCAGGGTGTCGAGCGTCAGGTTCGCGGTTCGGAGCCGCTCGTTGTGACAGGTCACGCAGTACGCATCGAGCACGGCTCGCGGCGTGGTCGCCTGCGCGGACACCGATCGCGCGGTGTCGATCGACACGATAGCGATCACGAGCGAGACATTCAATCGAGCCAGCATCGATCTCACTCTAGGCGTCGAAGAGATGCTCCACCCTGCCGGTGCTATCGCCGACGCGTTCGACGGGCACGCCCAGCTTGCCAAGCATCGTGAAGTAAAGATTGGTCAGCGGCGTCTCCTTCGGGTATCGGAGGTGACGTCCGCCCGTCAGCGTTCCCGCGCCTCCACCAGCCAACAGAATCGGGAGATCGCGCGGATCGTGCAAGTTGCTGTCACCCATGCCACTGCCGTAGAGCAGCAGCGTCTGGTCCAGGAGTGTGCTGTCTCCATCCTGCGTGACATGCAGCCTCTCCAGGTAGTGCGCGAAGAGCTGAAGCTGGAACAGGTTGATGCGGCTCAGCTTCTCGAGCTTGGCCGGATCGTTCTGATGATGCGAGAGCGGATGGTGCGGATCCGGCACGCCGAGCTCGGGGAACGTGCGCGCGCTGAGCTCCTTGCCGATCATGAAGCTGATGACGCGCGTCATGTCGCTCTGATAGGCGAGCACCTGGAGGTCGAACATCAGCTTCGCGTAGTCCTCGAACCGGGTCGGGATGCTGCCCGACGGCGCATCAAAGGCCGGAAGCTCCCGCGTGCTCTGGGCCTCGGCCTTCTGGATGCGGCGCTCGACATCACGCACCGCCTCGAGGTACTCGGAGAGCTTGCGACGGTCACCCGGCCCGACCGTGCGCTTCAGATCCGCCACCTTCTCCGTGACGGAATCGAGCAGGCTCCGATCTCTGCGCATCCGCGTGCGGCGAGCCACGGGATCAAGACCGGACGCATCGCCGAACAGCCGTTCGAACACGGCTCTCGGGTTGTTCTCCATCGGCAGCGGGGTCGTCGGACCTCGCCAGCACAGCGTGTTGACATAGGCGCAACTGAAGCCGACGTCGCACGCCCCCGCGAGGTCGGTGGACTCGAGGCCGAGCTCGAGCGACGCGAGCTGCGTCTCTTGGCCGAGATGTCGCGCCGCAATCTGGTCAATTGAGATACCGGCTCTGAAATCTGCGCCTTCGGTCGGCTTCGCGTGGACGCCCGTGAGAAACGCCGCGCCGATGCGCCCGTGACCACCGGCGGGCTCCCCCTGAAGCGCCAACGCGGGTGCGTTATCCAAACCGCTGATGACCACGATGCGATCGCGGAACGGGGCCAGTGCCTCCAGCGTCGGAGAAAGCTCGAGGGTGGTTCCCGCGTCGCGTGGCGTCCACCGGTTCATCACCGCGCCGTGCGGCACGTAGACAATCCCAAGTCGTCGCTTGCCGGCCGCGGCGGTCTTCTGGACCGCTACCAGCGCGGGCACCATGCCGTCGAGCAGCGGAAGCGCGATGGTCGCTCCAAGCCCGCGAAGCAGCGTGCGCCGTGGGAGGACCTTGCGGGTCACGATCATGATGTCGGCTTCCTCATCTGAAACGGGGGACTCGACGCGATCGCGTTGATGATGGCAGACCACGTGTAGCCCTGCGCCTTCGCGTCGCGCACGATGGCACGCAGCGCTGGGCGGTCGTAGTACTCCACCCCGCGGCCCAGAGCGTACGTCAACATCTTCTCAGCGACGATGCTCGCGAATTCGTCACGCCGCTCCAGCAGCAGCTTCCGAAGCGCCGCGGACCCATCGAAGCGTGAGCCGTCAGGGAGGACACCGGAGGCATCGATGCGCGCGTGGTCTTCACCAACGTCGCGCCACTTGCCAATCGCATCGAAGTTCTCGAGGGCGAACCCGAGCGGATCCATGCGCGCGTGACAGCTCGCGCACACAGGGTTCGCCCGGTGCTGTTCCATTCGCCCCCGGACCGACTGCGGCGGACTGTCCTGGTCGTTGTCCTTCAACGCAGGTACGTTCGGCGGCGGCGCTGGCGGCGGCGCGCCGAGCACGTTTTCGAGGAGCCATTTTCCGCGCACGACCGGCGACGTCCGCGTCGCATAAGACGTCACCGTGAGCAGGCTGCCGTGCCCGAGCAGTCCTACACGCTCGGGACGATCGGACGTGTGGCGACGGAAATGGCTGCCGTACACGCCCGCGATACCGTAGTGGCGAGCCAGACGTTCGTTGACGAAGGTGTAATTGGCGCTCAGCAGATCCACGACGCTGCGGTCTTCGCGCAACTGGCTTTCGATGAAGAGCTCCGTCTCCCGTTGAAAGGCCTCGCGCAGGTCGTCGTCAAAGTCAGGGAACTCGGTCAGGTCCGGGGCGACCGCCCGCATGTTGCGCAGGTGAAGCCACTGCGCCGCGAAGTTGGTGACCAGCGTCCGCGACCGTTCGTCAGCCAGCATCCGCTGCACCTGGCGCGGCAGCACACCAGGGGCTCTCAGGCGACCGCCGGCGGCCACCTCGATCAGCTCATCGTCGGGGATGCTGCTCCAGAGGAAGAACGACAACCGCGAGGCCAGCTCGAGGTCCGAGATGGGATGTGCCGCACCTCTGGTGCCAGCGGCAGGATCCCGCTCGACGCGGAAGAGGAACTCCGGATCGATCAGAATCCGCTCCAGCGCGGTCCGAATACCGACGTCGAACCCTTCGGCACGGCCGTCCTTGTAGAAGTCGAGGAGGGTCTGCACGTCGCGGTCGGTCGCCGGACGTCGATACGCGCGTCGCGCGATGGTCGAGAGGATCCGTGTTGCGCAGGACACGTCGTCCTTTGGGGCGGTCGGCCGGCAGACAAAGATCCGCTGACGACTCGGGGTGTCGCCAGCCCCCTGCGCATTGAGCGGGCCCTCGAGCTCGATGTTCGACACGCCGCTGGCGCGGAAGCTGATGTTCCCCACCGGCAACCGTCGCGGCATCACGCCTTCGGGAACGACGTGACGATTCACGAGCGAGACGCTCAGGGTGCGGGGGCCCGCTCTGGCTGAGAATCGCGTCTCGAGCACGGGATCGGGAGCGCCTTCGGTCGCGGGCTGACTCCCCGGCTTCACGCGTGCCTGGCCCGTGGCGAATCGTGCAAGCCGCTCACCGTCCAGACGAACGTCCACCTGCTCCGCACTGCGAAGGGCAGCACCCTGCAAACGGATTCGAAGGACGTAGTCGGCATCGAGCGGAAACGTGTGCCGCAGCGCGAGACCGCCGCGCGTGCCGAACGGAGAGTCCTCGCCCACGCGATCGGACTGCGTCAGGAGTCGCGAGAGCGGGAACGTCTCGACGACCGGACGCATGGTCGGATCGCCGACCGCCTGGCGCGCGACCTTGCGCGCGGCGCGGAGATAACGGTCCATCAAGCCAGGTGACGTGCCGAGTGCGTCGGCATTGTTGTCGAAGCCGAATCCCTGGTCGTCTGTCGGCAGCAACTGACGGGCGTCGACGTCGAGCGCGAGCAGATCACGAATCGCGTTCGTGTACTCACTGCGATTCAACCGATGGACCGCGGGGCGTCCCGGATTCGGATCGCGCCTTGACGTTTCGTCGAGCGTCGCCTCGATCCACGAGGAAATTGCGAGCGTCTCGGTCTGACTGGGTCGAGGGGCTTGAGCGGGAGGCATCGCGCCGCTTCGCAGCTTCCGCGCGACCTTCTCCCACAGCTCCGCATGTCGCGGAACGTCACCGAGGTCAGCAGACTGCAGTGAAAGACCAGCCGTCCGAAGTTGATTGCTATGGCAGGCGACGCAATATCGATCGATGGCCGCACGAACAGTCGCCGACGACTGAGCGGTCGGCGAAGGCTCTCCCGCGGCGGCTGCCTCAACGCGGACCAACCCGCCAGGCGACGCGCCAAGCGTCGCGACCGCCACCGTGAGATGGACCAGCCAGGAGCCTCTCCGCATCGAAGGTCGAGATCTCAACAGCAAATCGTATCCAGCCCCGGCTTGGGCGAGTGGGTCGAATTGTCGTGAATTGTCTCCGCTGGCGCCGCCGGTGCCCTCCAATGCCTGGTGTATCGTTGGATCGCGTGAAACGGCAGGAATCCCTCCACCTTGCGTGGTCTCTCCTGCTGTTCGTGGCGCTCGCGACCCCGCCGGTCTCGCCTGCGTACGCCCAGCACATCGACGTCCAAGGGCAACTGTCAGCGTGGTCCGTCGTCAACGCCCAGGACAGTGGCGCTTCGACGGCCGGGATCCGTTACTTGCCTCTGATCGCGTTGGACAAGCCACTGGCGAACGAGCGAAGCCTCGACCTCGAGCTGTCACCGAACCTCTTCGCGACGGCCCCGTTCGACTCGTCGACCGGTCTCACTCGCGTCGCGCGCGCACGGCCGTATCGTGCCTGGGTGCGATTCAAGGCGTCGCGCTACGAGGGTCGGGTCGGCCTTCAGAAGATCAACTTCGGGTCGGCCACGCTCCTGCGACCGCTGATGTGGTTCGACACGGTCGATCCACGCGATCCGCTGCAGATCACCGATGGCGTGTACGCGGGACTCTTCCGATCCTACTTCCCTAACAAGGCGACGGTCTGGGCGTGGGGGCTCTTCGGAAACACATCGCTCAAGGGCTGGGAAGCAGACGGCACTCGCACGGGACGGCCAGAGGTCGGCGGGCGCTTGGAGTTACCCGTTCCACGAGGACAGCTCGCTGTCACGACGCATCACCGAGACGTTGATTTCAGCCGCGGGCCGCAGGCGATGGTGTCCATCGGTCCGGCGTTCACGGCCGAGCATCGCTACGCGCTCGACGGGAAGTGGGATGTCGGCGTCGGCGTCTGGTTCGAAGGGTCGTTGACACACCAGTCCGCGCGCGGCCTCGAGCAGCCCGCTCAGCGCGCGCTCAATGTCGGTACGGACTACACCTTCGACATCGGAAACGGCTTGTACGCGCTCGGCGAGTTCTTTCTGCTCGAGCGCGCCGCACGTCCGCTCGGCCCCGGCGAGGGACCGCGGATCGTGGCGACACTGCTGCGCTATCCACTCGGCCTGCTCGACTCGGTCTCAGGAATCGTCTACGTGGACACCGCGACCGGCGACGCGTACCGCTTCGTCAGCTGGCAGCGGACCTACGACCGCTGGCAGTTCTACGTGATGGGCTTCTGGAATCCGCAACAGGCCATCGTTCAGCCGGGGGTCGGGGGCCGATCGCTCGGTCGCAGCCCTCTGGCCGGCACAGGCGGCCAGGTGATGGCGGTGTTCAACCACCGCTGGCGGCGCCAGTGGTAGCGGTGCTACGCTGCGCGGCAGCGTGCGAGCTGCGCCTATGACCACACCCTCGGAGTCTCCTCTCATCCGCACGCGAGATCTCGTCAAGGCCTATCCGATGGAACAGGGGCGGCTCGTCGCGCTCAACCGCGTCAACCTGACGTTCGAGAAAGGCGAGTTCGCAGGACTCGTCGGCCCGAGCGGTTCAGGCAAGACGACGCTCTTGAATATCGTGGGCTCGCTCGACCAACCGACGGAGGGGAGCGCAGAAGTCTTGGGTCACCGCATCGAGACGCTCTCGCACGCTGAGGCGGCCGAGCTGCGAAGCCGCCACATCGGCTTCATCTTCCAAACGCACAACCTCTTTCCTGTCTATACCGTCTTCGAGAACGTCGAGTTTCCGTTGCTCGTCCTAGGCATGCCTGCCGCCCTGCGAACGCAGGCGGTCCGCGATGCACTCGACTGGGTGAAGTTGGGCGACCGCGCCAACTCCAAGCCAGCCCAGCTCTCCGGTGGCCAAAGTCAGCGCGTCGCCATCGCACGCGCCATCGTCAAGCGGCCGGCGCTGGTGCTGGCGGACGAGCCGACCGCGAACCTGGATGCCGAAAACTCGCGCCGCATCCTCGAGACGATGGTCCAGTTGAATCGCGATCTCCAGACTACGTTCTTGTTCGCGACCCATGATGACAAGGTCATTCGCCATCTGCGACGCACCATCCGGTTGAATGACGGGAGCGTCGTGGCCGACACGTCCACGGAGCCGACACCACAGCTGGCGGGGTACCGGCCCTAGGAAGGTAACCATGCTGACGCTCAAGCTCGCCGTGCGGAATCTGCTCGGGGGCGGCATGAAGACCTGGCTGCGGGTCGGCGTCCTGTCGCTGTCGTTCATCACGATCATCGCGATGCAGGGACTCTACCAGGGCATGTACGGTCAGGCGACCGAAGCGAGCGTCTCGACCGAGCTCGGTGGCGGCCAGTACTGGCATCTGCGGTACGACCCGCTCGATCTGCTCAGCCTTCCTGATGCCCACCAAACGCTCCCTGAAGGCCTGAGCGGCCTCGTCGCGAGCGGCGCCGCTACGCCCATTCTCGTGGTGCAGGGGTTCCTGTACACAGGCGGCGACCTCCAGCCGATCCTGATGAAAGGCATTGACCCCGCGCAACGCGTGCTGTCGATTCCGTCATCGGCGCTCGCGGACGCGGCGGGCTCGTCGCCACCCGTGCTCATCGGCAGCCGGATGGCGCGCGACAGCGGGTTGAGGGTCGGCGACACCGTCACCATCCGCTGGCGTGACGCGCGTGGAACATTCGATGCCACCGAGGTCCAGGTCGCGCACATCATGAGCACCACCGTGATGACAGTAGACAGCGGTCAGATGTGGCTCCCGCTCGCGGCGCTACAGAAGATGGCGCGCATGGAAGGCGAGGCGACGCTCGTCGTCCTGGCGCGAGACGCGAGACCAATCGCGGCCTCCGGAGAGTGGCTGCACAAGGATCTCGATTTCCTTCTGAGCGACTTGAACGCGATGGTGCGGACGAAGATGATCGGCGGCTCGGTCGCGTATCTGATCCTCCTGTTCCTCGCGATGCTCGCGATCCTCGACACGCAGATTCTGTCGATATTCCACCGCCGTAAGGAGATCGGCACGCTGATGGCGCTCGGCGTGACTCGAGGCGGAGTGATTCGGCTGTTCACCGTGGAAGGCGCGCTGAACGCGGTGCTCGCGGCCGTGGCCGGCGCCGTCTACGCGACACCGCTGCTGTTCCTGCTCGCGCGAGCCGGCATCCCGATGCCTGCGGCGATCGAGAGCAGCGGATACTCGCTTGGAGAACGGCTCTATCCCACATACAGCGCAGCCCTGGTGTTCGGGACGACAGTGCTGGTCTTGGTCGTCACAACCGTGGTCAGCTACATGCCGACACGGAGGATCGCGCGGCTGAAGTCGACCGACGCGCTTCGCGGACGGCTGACATGATCCGCTTCCTGGCGAAAGGGCTCTGGCGAGATCCCACGCGGAGCCTCTTCCCGTTTCTCACTGTGACCACTGGTGCGATGGTCACGGTGCTGATGCAGACATACCTCGCTGGGATCTCGTCGAACTTGAGCTGGTCTTCTGCGCGCTTCAGCAGCGGACACGTCAAGGTGATCTCACGAGCCGCCGCGAAGGCCGGCGATCGGGCGTCCAATGAGCTCGCGCTGGCTGGCGTCAACCAACTCCTCGAGGGGCTTCGTCGCGACGCGCCCGATCTGGCGTGGGCGCCGCGGATCCGGTTTGGCGGTCTGATCGACGTGCCCGACGACCAGGGGCTCACGAAAGCACAAGCACCAGTCGCCGGCCTCGGCGTCGAGCTCATTCGCGCCGACGCACCCGATCGACCTGTGCTGGCCCTCGAATCGGCCATCGTCCGCGGCCGTGCGCCGGTCGCGCCGGGCGAGGCGCTCATCAGCGAGGACCTCGCTCGGCATCTCAACATTGGGCCTGGCGCCAAAGCGACATTGATCGGATCGACCATGCACGGGGCGATGGCAACAGCGAACTTCACGATCGCTGGGACGCTCCGCTTCGGCGTGCGCGCGATGGATCGGGGCACCATGGTGGCGGACATCCGAGACATCCAGCGCGCCCTCGAGATGGATGACGCGGCCGGAGAGTTACTCGGGTTCTATCCAGACACGCTCTACCGCCGGGCGGCCGCTGAGAGCACCGCCGACAGCTTCAACGCTCGTCACGCCCGGGACGCCGACGAATTCGGCCCGACGATGGTCGCGATGAGCCGGCTCCCCGGCATCGTCGAGTTCCTTGACCTCACCGATCGGGTCTCCGTCGGGATCGTCGCCGCGTTCACGTTCGTCATGTCGATCGTGTTGTGGAATGCCGGTCTGATTGGCACGTTGCGGCGATATGGCGAGATCGGCGTCCGCCTGGCGTTCGGCGAGGACAAGGGTCGACTGTACCGAGCGATGCTCCTCGAGTCGCTCCTCATTGGACTCGTGGGATCCGTGGTCGGGACGCTGCTCGCGCTCGGTCCGGCGTACTGGCTTCAATCACGCGGATGGGACATCGGCTACATGATGCAGAACGCCTCGCTCATGATTCAGACCGTGATACGGGCACAGATCACACCAGCCACCTTCGTCATCGGCTTTCTCCCGGGACTTCTGGCCACGGGCATCGGCACGGCCGTGTCGGGCAGGGGCATCTACAATCGCCAAACGGCCTCATTGATGAAGGAGCTGGAGGTATGAGGACCTTCGTGGCGGCACTCGTGACGATATTCGTCACCTCGCCCGCACCGACCGCGCTCGCCCAGACGCCTTCCGGTGAGGCGATTGTCGCCAGGGTGGACGCCAACCAGTCGGCCGAGAGCCGCATCACCGTGTGGGAAATGACCATCCGAGGACGGCGGGGCAGCCGGACGATGAAGGCGAAATCGTGGGTGCAGGGGACCCAAAGAGCCTTCACGGAGTATCTCGAGCCCGCGCGCGACGCCGGCACGAAGATGCTCAAGCTCGCCGGCCAACTCTGGACCTTCACACCCTCGACGGACCGAACGATTCAGATCGCCGGCCACATGCTTCGCCAGTCTGTCATGGGGTCGGACATGTCGTACGAGGATCTCATGGAGAATCCGAAGCTCCAGCACCTGTATACCGCCACGGTCGCCGGCGAAGAGCGGATCCTGGAGCGGCTCTGCTGGGTGGTGCAACTCACAGCAAAGCCGGGCGCCGATCCCGCGTATCATGCACGGAAGCTGTGGGTCGACCGCGAGCGCTACCTCGTGCTCAAAGAGGAGCGGTTCGCGACGAGTGGCAAGCTCTTGAAGGTGGCTGAGGTCACGAAGGTCACCCAAGTGCATCAGCGCTGGGTAGCGGAGCGATCCATCTTCAAAGATGCGCTGAAAGGCGATGGCGGCACGGAGTTCGTCGTGTCGTCGACGGAGTTCGATGCGAAGATTCCGGAGGCGCTCTTTTCACAGGCCTCGTTGAGGAAGTAACCGAGGGGACGGTCATGCAGCCAATCGCGCGTATGGGAACAGTCGCCGTTGTGGGTCTGATGGGCGTGCTCGGGATCGCGACGGTTGTCCTGGAGGCACAACGCCAGGTTGCGCCTCCTGGTGGTCGTCAACCACAGGCGCCGTCAACTCCTCGGGTAGCGCCTCTTGCCGAGGCCAAACGCACCGACGGCCATCGAAAAGTGGCGGCAGCCTTTCCGAACGCCCGCGAGATCGATCACGGCTTCGACACGCTGCTGAACGTGCCGGCCCTCGCCGAAGGTGTGATGCCGTACACGACGTACCTCACCACGGCGTCGACGCTGACGCCTCGGCACCGGGAGCTGCTCATCCTGCGGGCGGCCTGGCTCGGGGGCAACCAGGTGATCTGGGCCGACCACGCCGCACGTGCGAAGAAGGCCGGGCTGGGCGATGCGGATCTCCGTCGGATTGCCGAGGGACCTGCCGCACGCGGATGGGATCCATTCGAGGTCACGCTGCTGACGATGACCGACGAGCTGTTCCGGAATTCCTCGATCAGCCAGAAGACGTGGGCCGCTCTCTCCGCATCGTACGACTTACACCATCTCATGGACGCCGTCGAGACGGCGAATCACTTCGTGGTGCTGTCGATGCTGTACAACTCCTTCGGCGTGCAGCCGGACCCGTCGACACCCGACCGCCTGCCGACCAGCGTGCCATACCGGATCAACGTGCCTGCGCGCGAGCCCGCACTGAAGGCCGCTCGGGTCGAACCGCTCCCCGGCGAGGGCATCGCGGTGAATCGCACGTTCGCCCGCCATGCGGAACTGAACAAAGCCCGGTCTCCACGGGCGAACTTCATCAACCGCGTCTCGAAGCTCACGCCGCGCGACCGCGAGATATTCATCCTGCGCATCGGTTGGGACTGCCAGTCCGAGTATGAGTGGGCACAACACGTCGGCAGCGTCGGCCGCGCGCGTGATTGGGGCTTGGATCCGGTGAAGATCGCCGACGGCCCATCCGCCCAGGGATGGACGCCCTTCGAGCAGACCATCCTGAGGGCCGTCGACGAGCTCTATCGCGACACCATGGTCTCCGACGCGACGTGGAAGGCGCTCTCTGCGGAGTACGATACCGAGCACCTGATGAGCGGCGTCTTCACCGCGAGCTCGTATCGCGCGACATCGATGTCGCTGAACGCCTATGGGGTGCAGTTGGAAGCGGGGAACGAACGGTTCCCGCGCTGAGAACTGAGTCGGTCGACAGTCGCGAGTCGCAATCACAGATCGCCAGTCGGCATCTCGGGCACGCGAACCTTCGCCCATGACAGGGGCGGACACCAGCCCGCCGGAGAGACGACCCGCGACCTGCTGACGTGTGACTGTCTCAGTCCTTCTCCGCAGGCACGTAAATTTCGCGTCGCTTGCGGAACTCGAGGGCCTTCTCTTCCATGCCGGCGGCTGTCGCCGCCACTTCCGTGAGGCCTTTCTCGCGCGCGTACTCGCGGACCTGCTGCGTCAGCTCCATGCTGCAGAACTTCGGTCCGCACATCGAGCAGAAGTGCGCGACCTTGGCCCCTTCAGCGGGCAACGTCTCGTCGTGATAAGCACGCGCCGTCACGGGATCCAGTGACAAGTTGAACTGGTCTTGCCACCGGAACTCGAACCGTGCCTTTGATAGTGCGTCGTCCCATTCGCGGGCGCGGGGGTGTCCCTTCGCCAAGTCCGCCGCATGCGCCGCGATCTTGTACGCAATCACTCCGGCCTTCACATCGGCGCGGTTGGGCAGGCCGAGATGCTCCTTCGGCGTCACGTAGCAGAGCATCGCCGTCCCGTGCCAGCCGATCATCGCCGCGCCGATCGCCGACGTGATGTGGTCGTAGCCTGGCGCAATATCGGTCGTGAGCGGTCCCAGTGTGTAGAACGGGGCCTCGTGGCACCAGTCGAGCTGATACTCCATGTTCTCCTTGATGAGATGCATGGGCACGTGCCCCGGACCCTCGTTCATCACCTGGACGTCGTGCTCCCACGCGATCTTCGTCAGCTCCCCCTGCGTCCTCAGTTCCGCGAACTGCGCTTCGTCGTTCGCATCCGCGATCGACCCGGGACGCAGGCCGTCGCCAAGGGAGAACGACACATCGTACGCTCGCATGATCTCGCAGATCTCGCGGAAGTGGGTGTACGTGAAGTTCTCCTTGTGATGCGCCAGGCACCACTTCGCCATAATCGACCCGCCGCGTGAGACGATGCCGGTGACACGGCGAGCGGTCATCGGCACGTAGCGCAGCAGCACGCCCGCGTGGACGGTGAAATAGTCGACGCCCTGCTCGCACTGCTCGATGAGCGTGTCGCGGTAGATCTCCCACGTGAGCTCTTCGGGTCGGCCGCCCACCTTCTCCAGCGCCTGATAGATGGGCACCGTGCCGATCGGCACCGGTGCGTTTCGGATAATCCACTCGCGCGTTTCATGGATGTTCTTGCCGGTCGACAGGTCCATCACCGTGTCGGCACCCCACAGGGTGGCCCACTGCAGCTTCTTGACCTCTTCCTCGATGGACGAGGACACGGCGGAGTTGCCGATGTTCGCGTTGATCTTCACGAGGAAGTGCCGGCCGATGATCATCGGCTCGAGCTCGAGGTGATTGACGTTCGATGGGATGATCGCGCGGCCGCGCGCCACTTCGTCGCGGATGAATTCCGCTGGCAGCCCCTCGCGGATCGCGATGAACTCCATTTCCGGCGTGATTTCGCCTCGGCGCGCGTACGCGAGCTGGGTGATGCACTCACCCGCGTTGGCTCTCGTTCGGCGCGCGGTCATCCAGGCATCCCGCAACGTCGGCAGGCCCTGACGAACGTCCACGCCCTGCGGCCCGCTCGTGTCGTAGACGCGAAGCGGCGGCTCACCGCCCGACAGCGCGATCTCACGCATCGGCACTTTCACGCCCTGCGAGCCGTCGACGTAGACCTTGCGCGAGTTGGGATACGCGGTGGCAAACTCGGTCATGTCCGTTCTCCTGTCCTGCGACGTCGCGGAGTCCGGAGAACGAAGGCGGGCGTGCACCGCGCTCCCTTCGCCGGTCTCAACCGGAGCAGGTTCCAAGGGTCTGTTCTCAATCCCTATCGGGATACCCCTGACGGCCCTCCGACTATAACTCGGATCTCGGGGAGCGGGTGGGAAATCCGGAGGCGAGGTTCCTCCGAAGGCTCAGCCGCGCGTCCCCGACTCAGCGAGTTCGCGCCAGCAGGTCGCGACGCTTGGTATCGGGGAACCGCTCGATTGCATATCGGAGCGTCGTGCGGGGCGTTCGAGCGCCCTGCGCGATGAGGTAGCGCTCGAGGCGCCGGAGATCGGCCTTGCCGGCCTCGCGCAGCGTCCAGCCGACGGCCTTGTGCATCAGGTCTTCGCGATCGGGCTGCAGCCGGCGCGCGTTCTCGTGCACCAGGTCGAGCTGCTCACCACGTCGCGCCAACGGGATCAGGCTGACCACCGAGGCCCGTCGCACCCAGAGGTTCGGGCTTCGCGACCAGGCGCGCATCTTCGGAGCCAGAGCGGGATGCTGCAGCAGAAGCGGACCAATCAAGCTGCCGCAAATACCGTCGGTGGTCGCCCAATTTGCGGAATAGTTCTTGGCCAGCCATCGCTTCCATGCCGCGAGCAGCGCGGGACGGAACACCTTCCGGTATCGCGCGAAGACTTCCACGGCGACGCCCTTCACCTCGAGGACGGGATCGGGCATCGACACCTCCGCAAACGCCATCGCATCGTCCACAGTCCAGTCGGGACGTTCCGAGACGATGCGACGCGCGAGCGCGCGGACGGGCGCGCGAGCCGCGCCAGCTCGCGTCGAGCGTCGCGGACCACGCGAACGGCGCCGCTCATTCAGAATCGCCGAGTGTAGACGAACTTCACCGCGGCGACGCGGTTGAGCGTGCCGAAGCCATACCTGGTCGGAATGCCGACGGTCGTGCCGACGGCCGGATCGTTGGGGTCGAAGTCGTACCAGTTGTGCGTGTAGATGAAGAACAGTTCATTGCCGGGTATCAAGGTCCAGCGATACCGCGACTGCCAGCCGAGCACCTTCGACACGGTGTCGAACTGGACGTTGTTCACGATGAACATGAACGGGTTGAACTGCGTGTCGGTGGACAGGCGGTAGACGCGCGTCTTGAAGTCGCCCTCGGCGAGACTGATGTCGTTCCACTCATTCTCGAGCCGCAGGCGCACACCACGTCGCGGCCGTAGGTTGATATTCACATTGATCTCGCTCCGCTTGCCCGAGAAGAAGTCGCCGAACTCGGCGTTGCCGCTGACCGACACGATACGGCGATTGGCGCTGAACCCGAACACGCGCCACCGGTTGAACGAGTACTCGTTTCCGACAGGTAGGATGACGCCCTTTGCGATCGGGAAGTCATCCTCGAGCCGCTGATACTCCGGACTGATCCCGATGCCAACCATGTCTTGCCCATTGGCCTCGAGGCGGGCGTACGCGTTCAGCTCACGCGTGAGCCACTGATCGCGCATGTCGACCAACAGGTTGGCATCGCCGCCGAAGCCCAGGCGTCGCAGCCACGGATGACGCTGGAAGTTCTGGTCGAAACGGAGCCGTGGATTGTAGTTCTTGAAACCGCTCCGCGGCACGAACCCAATCGATGGGGCGTGATTGGGCTCAATCACCTCCCACGAGAAGCTCCAATCCAACGGATTGTTCGGGAACCCGATCCGCGCTCCGTACGCGGCGCTGTCGCCCAACCCCTGCACCTGCGTCGCCCAGAGATAGAACGCATCGAACTCGAGGTTCTGACGGCCACGGAACCGATTCGTCTGCAGTCGCAGATCGGCACCCGCCGTGTGCGTGTGAGGGGTGTCGAGCGTGCCACCTCGTGTGTCGCGACCGGCGTAGATACCCGCGAGGTACGACTGGGCCCAGAATCGCCGCTTGCCGCGCAGTACCGCGAAGTCCTCCCTGGGCGATGTCACCCTCCCGTCCGCTGAAGACACCTCACGCGTGCGCAGCACGAGCGCACCAATGTCCTGTCGGCCGGCTTGCCCCGTGATCTTCACGCCGACATCGATCGGCTGGCGGTCGCCGTTCGCGTCGAGCCCAATCCGCCGACTGAAGAATGGCCGTGTCGGCGATGCGCCGCCGCCGCCGCCACCAAATCCTCCACCTCCACCGCCCCCGCCACCGCCCCCGCCACCGCCGCCACGGTAGAAGTCGAAGAAAGTGGCGCCGTCCAGGAAGAACGTGCGGCGCTCGGGGAAGAACAGCGGGAAGCGCGTCAGGTTGACGAGACGCTGGTCGACTTCGGTTTCGGCGAAGTCTGTGTTGATCGTGAGGTTGCTGCGAAGACTGGGCGTGATGTTGTAGAGGATGTCCAAACCGCCCGCCCCGCCGAAGGCCAGTGGATTCGGCGTCTTGTAGCCCGGTGCGCCGAACGCGTTCGCCGCAGCGTACGGCCTTACGTCCAACCCGACGCCCTGGCTCACCTGCTTGATGCCGACGAGCAATCCGGCGTTGGCCATGCGCCGAACGCCCTGATTGCGCAAGTGGCCCGTCCACACGTTCTCTTCGTACTTCCGCCGGACCGTGCGCTGAAAGTTGATGCCCCACGCCGGCGCCTGAGGATCGAAGGTCAGCGTGGTGAATGGAATCTCGATCTCGAGCGTCCAGCCGATCTCACTACGGCGCACGCGGGCATTCCAGATGCCGTCCCAGTTGCGATTCTCGCCGGACGCGCCCATGTAGGCATCGGCCATCAACCCAGACGGGTTCATCTCGAAGAAGTAACCCGTCTGCCGATCGAGGAACGTATCCATCGTCCACATGAAGCGATCGTCGCCGCCGAGGAACTCGTCGCGCTTCATCGTGTTGCCCAGCAGCTTGTCGGGCTCCGAGTCGAAGCACGTGACACCCATGTAGAGCGTGGTCTTGTTGAAGACGATCCGCACTTCCGTTCGTTCGGTTGGCTCGCCGCCCTGCACGGGGTCCTGCTGGATGAAGTCAGCGGCCGGCACGGCGCGCTTCCAGATGGCCTCGTCGAACATGCCGTCCAAGACCACCCGCTCTTCCGCACGCATCGGCTCGGCGCGCATGGCCCGCGACGCCGATCGGACCGCGCCCTCGAACCGCGCATCGAACGATCCCGGCTCCAGACCAGCGGCAGTGGCGGCTAGCAGGCCGGCATCGCCGGTTGAGGTCGATGCGGTGGTGGGCGTGCCTGAACTCTGCGCCACGACGGGCGTCGGCCGCAGAAGCAGTGCTCCGAGGCAACTAATCAGGCAGAGCAGACGCAAGCACCAGCGTCGTTCGGACACGGAACGCAGCCTGAGCGGCACGGGGAGGGCCAAAGGGCACAAGAGCTAAGTATATCGGCTGAGGATGACCTCAGGCTACTTCGGCCTGGTGGTCAGTCGTGATCACGTCGAGCCTGGACCGTCCCTGACCGTGAGTCGCCCAACTTCCTGAGCATGAGACACTTGAGATAATAGGTCTCGGGCACGCCCAAGAGGACCGGGTGATCACGCCCCTGCATCCGCTTTTCCACGACCGTCACGTGGGCTCCGGCATCGACGGAGGCTTCATAGACGATGTCCGCGAACGCGGCTTCACTGATGTGGTACGAGCAGCTACACGTGACGAGTGTCCCGCCGGGCGTGAGCAGCTTGAGCGCGCGCAGATTGATCTCCTTGTAGCCGCTGGTGGCCTTCTCGACCGCCGCCTTGCTCTTGGCAAACGCGGGCGGATCCAGAACGATTGTGTCGAACCGCTCGCCGACCCGCTCCAATGCGCGCAGCTCGTCGAAGACGTTACCGACGCGCGCGGCGATCGCGACACCGTTGCCTGCGGCGTTCGCCCTGATGCGGGCCACTGCGTCCTCGGATGCATCGAACGCGATGACCTCAGCGCACCGACGCGCCATCACCAGGGCGAATCCGCCGTGGTAGCTGAAGCAATCGAGCAACCGGCCACGCGCATACAGCGCCGCGGCGGCCCGGTTGTCACGCTGGTCGAGAAAAAGGCCGGTCTTCTGTCCGTGCCGGAGATCCACGTCGTACTCGATCCCCAACTCGCGTACGCTGACCCGCTCGGGGATCTCGCCCGCAAGCACATCGACACGCTGCTCGAGGCCGTCGAGGGCACGGGCCCGCGGATCGTTGCGCGCCAAGATGCCGCGCGGCGCCAGACGATCCTCTAACACCCGGACGACGAGTGGCGTGAGCGCATCCATTCCCTGCGAGAGCGTCTGTATCACCACGTAGTCGCCGTAGCGGTCGACAATGAGCGACGGGAGGCGATCGCTTTCGCCATGAACCAAGCGATACGCCGTCGCATCGATTTGAAGGGTCTTCCGAAACGCAAACGCCGCGTCCAGACGCCGCTCGATGAGCGCATCGTCTGGCTCCTGGTCGCCATCGGTCAACATGCGGAGGGCGATCTGCGATCGATCGCTGTACAGCGCGAACCCCAGCGTCTGCCCCCGCCGACCGCGGACCGCGACACGCTCGCCGCCGGCCGCCTGAGCATCGACGATGTCGCTGCGATAGATCCAGGGATGGCCGCCGCGGAGGCGCTGCTCAGCCCGGGGCGAGATGACGACGAGTGACGGCATGGCGCGGCTACATAGTACAATCGTTTTCTCATGCGGGTGGCGATCGGCTCCGATCACGCAGGCTTTCTGCTCAAGGAGCACCTCAAGGGGACCCTCGACCGGTTGGGGCACGCCGTGGTCGATCACGGCACCGACAGCGAAGCCTCGACGGACTATCCACTCATCTGTTTCGCAGTCGGACGTGACGTCGCGGACGGTCGAGTCGATCGCGGGATCGTGCTCGGCGGAAGTGGACAGGGTGAGCAGATCGCGGCCAATAAGGTGCCAGGGGTCCGCGCGGCGCTGTGCAACGACCTGTACACGGCCCGCCTCTCCCGCGAGCACAACGACGCGAACGTCCTGTCGATGGGCGGTCGCATCGTGGCGTTCGGCCTCGCGGACGAAATCCTGACGCTGTGGTTGAGCACGCCCTTCGAAGGGGGCCGGCATCAGCGCCGGTTGGATCAGATCGCCGCTGTGGAACGCGTGCGCGTCTAGGGACGCGCGAGAAAATCAGTGATATACGACATGGCAACCGAAACGCCCACGAACGCACGCTGGCGCACCCTGGCAGAGAGCGACCCGATTATTGCCGAGGCCATCGCTCACGAGCAGCGCCGGCAGAACCGCGGGCTCGAGCTCATTGCCTCTGAGAACTTCGTCAGCCGCGCCGTGCTCGAGGCGGCCGGCTCGGTGATGACGAACAAGTACGCGGAGGGCTATCCGGGGCGGCGGTACTACGGTGGTTGCGAATTCGTCGACGTCGCCGAGCGCACCGCCATCGATCGAGCCAAGACGCTCTTCCGAGCCGAGCACGCCAACGTACAGCCGCATTCTGGCGCCTCGGCCAACATGGCGGTCTACATGACGCTGCTCAAGCCGGGCGACAAAGTGCTCGGCATGAACCTGGCGCACGGCGGTCACCTGACGCACGGCCACCCGCTGAACTTCTCCGGGCAGCTCTACACGATTGTGCCGTACGGCGTTCGCAGGGAAGATGAGCGCATCGACTACGACGAGGTCGATCGACTCGTCGATGCCGAGCGGCCCAAGATGGTCCTCATCGGCGCGAGCGCCTACTCGCGTGTCATTGATTTCGCGCGAGTCCGCGCGGCAGCCGATCGCGTTGGCGCCAAGGTTTTCACCGACATGGCGCACATCGCGGGGCTCGTGGCCGCCGCCGTGCATCCCAGCCCCATCCCCCACTCCGACATCGTCTCCACCACGACCCACAAGACGCTGCGCGGTCCCCGGGGCGGCCTGCTCCTGTCTCGCGCGCAGTACCAGAAGGATCTGGATCGGAGCGTGTTCCCCGGCGTCCAGGGTGGTCCGCTCATGCACATCATCGCCGCGAAAGCCGTGTGCTTCAAAGAGGCGGGCGAGCCAGCGTTTGCCGAGTATCAATGGCAGATCGTCAACAACGCCGCGCGTCTCGCCAGCGTGCTGTCGGCATCCGGCTATCGGCTGGTCAGCGGCGGCACGGACAACCATCTGATGCTCGTGGACGTCTTTTCGAAGGGCCTCACCGGCAAAGTGGCTGAAGCGGCACTCGGGAAGGCCGGCATCACGGTGAACAAGAACGCGATCCCCTTCGACCAGAATCCGCCGATGGTCGCGAGTGGCATCCGCATCGGCACGCCCGCCGTCACGACGCGGGGCATGCGCGAAGCAGACATGGATCTCGTCGGCGAGCTCATCGCGCGCGCGTTGCGCACGCCAGACGACGAGACGGCGCTTGGAATGGTGCGTGCCGAGGTCGAGCGGCTGTGTCGGAAGTTCCCGCTGTACCCGGACGTCGAGAGCTGAGCGACACCACCTCGCTGCGCGAGCGAGTTGCGGCGGTCTTCGAGCCCGACGGACCGTTGGCGCGGGCGCTGCCTGGCTTCGAAGCGCGTGCCGGCCAAGTCGACATGGCGGACGCGGTCGCGACAACGTTGGACGCCGGCGGCGTGCTCCTCGCCGAAGCGGGCACGGGCACGGGGAAAACTCTCGCGTATCTCATTCCAGCCATTCTGAGTCGCCAGCGCGTGCTCGTGTCCACCGGAACGAAGACCCTGCAGGAGCAGATCTTCTTCAAAGACGTCCCCCTGCTGCGCGAAGCCCTGGACGTGCCCTTCACCGCCGCGTACATGAAGGGTCGAGGGAACTACCTTTGTCTGCATCGGCTCGATGTGCTGACCGGGGAGGCGCAGACGATTCCCGCCGGAAACAAGCAGACACGGCCGCGAGGTGGATCGCGCAGCTCGGCGATACGAGGGGCAGCGCCTCTCATGGCTGAGGGCGTGTTCCTGCCGATCATCCGCGAATGGGCGAAGCGGACCGAGACCGGCGATCGCGCCGAGCTCGAGGATCTGCCGGAGGATCTGCCGTTCTGGAGCGACGTCTCGGCCAGCATTGAGACGTGCCTCGGCACGGACTGCCCCCGCTACAACGACTGCTTCGTCACCCGGATGCGTCAGCGCGCGGCCGAATCGGACCTTGTCATCGTCAACCACCACCTGTTGTGCGCAGACGTCGCGGTCCGACAGAACGCGTTCGGCGAAGTGATTCCGGCATGCGCCACCGCGGTCCTCGACGAAGCCCATCAGCTCGAGGACGTTGTGACGCAGTACTTCGGGGTGGCGGTGAGCACGTATCGGATCGAGAACTTCGCCCACGATGTCGAGCGGTCAGCCGGGCGACACGGGCTCGACGCCGTGGAGCAAGAGTCCCTTGGCAAGGCGGTTGGGCGGCTGCGCGACCATGGCCGCCGGTGCTTCGACGAGATCGGGTTCGCGCACCGCGCACGGGGTCCCTCGGCGAATCGAACGGAGGAGCGCGTCCGCGTCACCGCCGACACGCTCGCGGCGGCACGCGAGCCCACCGCCTACCTGGCGGGCACTCTCGACGTTCTCGAGTCGACGTTGAGCGTGCTCGCGATCAAGTCGTCGGGCGCGGCCGATGAGGACGCGTCGGATCGGGAGACCGACTCCCCTGCGGACCACGGTTTGGAGACAGAAGCGCTCCGATCACTCGCGCGTCGTGCCGGACAGCTCAGAGACGACCTTCGCTTCCTGATGCGAGCGAACGACCCGCGGTTCGTGTATTTCGCGGAGTTCCGCGGAAACGGTGTCTTCCTGCGAGCCTCACCAATCGACGTCTCGAAGATCATCCGTGAGCTCCTCGTCGAGCGGATGCGTACGACCGTGCTGACGTCAGCCACGCTCGCTGTCGACGATTCGTTCGACTACCTTCGCACACGGCTGGGGATTCGAGACGCCAACGAGCTGCGGCTCCCGTCCGAATTCGATTACAGTCGGCAGGCCCTCTTGTACCTGCCCCGGCGGATGCCCGACCCGAGATCGCCCGAGTTCGCGACCGCCGCCGGGCGCGAGGTCATCGAGATTCTGAAGCGGACGCAAGGCCGGGCGTTCGTGCTGTTCACGAGTTACGCGGGCCTGCGTGCGTTGCAAGCCGTAGCAGAGATGGCGCTGCCGTACCCGATCCTCGTGCAGGGTTCGGCCCCGCGGTCGCAGCTCCTGAAGCAGTTTCGGGAAACGCCCCACGCCGTGCTCTTTGCGACCTCGAGTTTCTGGCAAGGCGTAGATGTTGTCGGCGAAGCACTGAGCTGCGTCATCGTGGACAAGCTCCCGTTTGCATCGCCGGGCGATCCCATCACCAGCGCACGAATTGACGCCATTCGCGCACGTGGCGGAGAACCGTTCGACGAGTACCAGGTGCCGCTCGCGGTGCTCACGCTGCAGCAGGGGTTGGGTCGCCTCATTCGCCATCGGGCGGACCGCGGGGTGTTGGTCATCCTTGACCCCCGTCTCCGGACGAAAGTGTACGGCCGTCGGTTCATCAGCGCTCTGCCGCCGGCACCAGTTGTGCACGAGCTCGATGCCGTCGAGGCATTCTTTTCAGCCGACCAAACGGCGGAGCGGGCCCCCGTCGACCACGACGCCAGAGAACGGGCGCGACGGTGCGACGGCGAGGTGCGGGGGCCCTCGAGCGACTGAGCCGATTCGCCGCGGAGCCGCGATGAGAAACAGACCCGGTTTCCGATCTAAAATGTTGTAAAGCGTATTTTAACGTTTTTGCAGGAGGATGTATGGTCCGCCGATTGAACCGTCGGCCCGCGTGGCTGGTGGCGTTCTCGATGCTCGTGGCGATCGCCGTGGCCGCACCGGCCTTCGCTCAGAACGGCATGGTCAAGGGCACGGTCCGCGACGAGAAAGGCGCAACGGTTGAGGGCGCCAAAGTCAGCATCAACCAAGTCGGCGGCACCGGCCGGAAGTTCGAAACCAGGACCGACAAACGGGGTGAGTTCATCCAGATCGGTCTGCCCTCCGGTGCTTATGCCGTCGCGGCTGAGAAGGAGAAGCTGGCCTCGATGCCTGCCAACGTGAACGTCAGTGCTGGCAAGCCCGCCGAAGTGGCACTGGTCGTCTCGGCGGCGGCGGGGACCAACACGAAGGCGTCGCAGGAAGCTGCCGCCGCGCTCAAGAAGATCTTCGAGGACGGCGTGGCTGCCAGCAACGCCGGCAATCATCAGACCGCCATAGAGAAATTCCAGCAGGGCATCCAAACCAATAGCGCCTGTGCTGATTGCTACAACAACATCGGCTACAGCTACATGCAGCTGAAGGACTACCCGAAGGCCGAGGAGGCCTATAAGAAGGCCACGGAGATCCGTCCGAACGACGCGGCCGCCTACAACGGTCTCGCCAACGTCTACAACGCGCAGAAGAAGTTCACGGAGGCTCAGGAGGCCAGCGCGAAGGCGACCCAACTGTCGGGTTCGACCGGCGGTGGGGGCGCTGATGCTCTGTACAACCAGGGCGTCATCCTGTTCAACGGCGGAAAGTCCGCGGAGGCCAAGCTGCTCTTCGAGCAGGCGATCGCGGCCAACCCGAATCACGCCGAGGCGCACTACATGCTGGGCATGTCGTTGGCGGGAAGCGACCTCAAGGCTGCGCGAGCGGCGATGGAGAAGTATCTCCAGCTGGCGCCCACCGGCCCGAACGCCTCGACGGCTAAGCAGCTGATCGACGCCGTGAAGTAGTTCCTTCGTGATCGATTCCGTCGCGCTTCAGGCTCGACTGGCGGCGGTCCGCGCTCGTATCGCGGCTGCCGCCAGGCGGGCCAGCCGCGACCCTTCCACTGTTCGCCTCATCGCCGTCTCCAAGACGTTCTCCGCCGATCACGTGCGGGCGGCAGCCGCGCTCGGGCAACTCGAGTTCGGGGAAAACAAGGTCCAGGAGGCGCAACTCAAGATCGCGGCCACTGCTGACCTGCCTCTCTGCTGGCACTTCATCGGCCACCTGCAATCCAACAAGGCCCGCAAGGCGGGTGGGCTCTTTCACGCGATCCAGTCGGTCGACTCCGTCGAGCTCGTCGACGCCATTGATCAAGGCGCGCAGCAGGCCGGACGTTCGGTTGAGGTGCTCGTGCAAGTCGACCTGGCCGGCGAAGCCACCAAACACGGCATCCCTCCCGGTGCCATGCTGCCGCTGTTCGAGGCCGCTGGACGATGCACGGCCGCCCGGCTCGTCGGGTTGATGCTGTTGCCTCCAGCGGTCGACGACCCCGAACAAGCACGCCCGTACTTCCGGTCCCTTCGGGAGCTGCGGGACCGCTTGCGCGCCGACGGTGTACCGGGTACCGCCCTCGCGCAGCTGTCGATGGGCATGAGCCACGATTTCGAGGTCGCTGTCGAGGAGGGTGCGACGATGGTCAGAGTCGGGACAGCGATTTTCGGGGCACGAGGATAGGTTCGAAGGGTTCGGAGTTCGCGGGTTCCTGGGTTTCGGCTCCGTCGGCGCGTTGGCGGCGAGGAGCACGCGGGCGGCGGAACGGCGACCCAGACACGCCCCGGAGAATGAGACCCTAAGAGCCCTGAGCCTTCGTATTTCTGCACCGTGTGCAGTCCTCACACTGGCGAGCCGATACCTGTACGCGGAAGAGCACGCTCATCAGGACACTCCCATGAACGTCAGTCCCCTCGATTTGCGGCAGGCGAAATTCAACACCTCATCCAGAGGCTTCGACAAGATCGAGGTCACGTCTTTCCTGATGGCCGCGGCCGACGACTACGAGCAGGCGCTGCGGGACACCGACCGCTTGCGTCAAGACGTCAGTCGACTCGAGGCGGTCTTGACCGAGTACCGCGAGCACGAGAAGAGCCTCAAGTCGACACTCATGGCAGCGCAGAAGCTGGCCGACGACATCACGAACAATGCCGAGAGCGAGGCCCAGCGCGTGCTGCGCGAGGCGCAGAGTCGATCCGACCTGTTGCTCGAGAGGACGCAGGCGCGACTCGAGGACATCCAACGGGAGATCGACGGTCTGACACTGAAGCGCCGGGACGTCGAGACCTCGCTCGAGTCAACCATCCAGACGCTTCGCAACACGCTCGACTACGTGCGCGAGCAGGACGCCCGCGACCGCGACGAGCGACAAGTCCTCCTCCATCGCCCGAGGCTAGAGTCGGAGGCCGCGAAGAAGGCAGAGCCTCCGAAGACGGACAAGGCCACGAGCGGGCCCAGCGCGCTGGTGGCGAATCTCGAACAGCTCCGCCGCGCCGTCCAGGGCTGAACAGGGCCGCGAGACAGGCCAGCGGGCCTCTCGACCAGCCTCGTCTAGTGAATCGGCTGGAACATCCGCTCCCAGCGCGTGCGGCTGAAGAAATGCGTGAAGACCGTGAACAGATTACGGATCGTCGTCGTCGTGTCGGGCTCGATGTAGTCCTGCGCGTCAGACTCGTACGACCAGTAGATGACAAGCGCCTTGCCTCTGATGTAGTCGCGCGTCAAGAATCCCCAGTAGCGACTGTCTTGTGAGTTGTCGCGGTTGTCGCCCATCACGAAGTATTGATCCGCCGGCACAGTGACCGGACCAAACCGGTCTCGCACATCCGATGTCGTCAGCTCGCTCAGCTCGGACGGTCCAGATGGCGGGCTCAGGAAGTGCACGTACGGCTCGTCCAACGGCTGACCGTTGATGTAGACCTTCTTGTCCCTGAGCTCCAGCGTCTCGCCCGCCAGACCGATCACGCGCTTGATGAAGTCGCGCTCCGGAGCCTCGGGGTACTTGAACACGACGATGTCGCCGCGCTTGATGGTGGCGATCGGGAGCAGCGCCTTCTCGATCGAGGTCGCCGTGGGCGCAAAGATGAACTTGTTCACCAGCAGGTGATCGCCGATCAGGAGGTTGTTCTCCATCGAGCCTGTCGGGATCTTGAAGGCTTGCACGACGAACGTCCGGATGAAGAGGGCGAGAATCACCGCGATGACGATGGACTCGAAGTACTCACGGGCGGTGCTCTTTCGAAACGGCACGGACTCGCTCTTTTCCGGCTTCACCGACTGGACCTCCCGCGAAGGTCTCACGCGCGCACGTTCAGTCGCCATCGGTCGTCCCCATTCGCAGTACGGCGAGAAACGCATCCTGCGGAATCTCCACCTTGCCGACCCGCTTCATGCGCTTCTTGCCTTCCTTTTGCTTCTCCAGCAGCTTCCGCTTCCGCGTGATATCGCCGCCGTAGCACTTGGCGAGCACGTTCTTTCGCAGCGCCTTGACGGTTTCACGCGCGATGATGCGGCCACCGATGGCCGCCTGAATCGCCACCTCGAACATCTGACGCGGAATGAGCTCGCGCATCTTCGACGCCAGCGCCCGTCCACGCTCGTACGCCATGTCGCGATGGACGATCACCGAGAGTGCATCCACCGGATCTCCGTTCACCAGGATGTCGAGTTTGACGAGCGGCGACGGCCAATAGCCGGTGACGTGATAGTCCAGTGATGCGTACCCACGCGAGATGGTCTTCAGCTTGTCGTAGAAATCGAGGACGACTTCGTTGAACGGCAGCTCGTACGTGATGAGGACACGATCCGACGCGAGATACTCGATCGTCTTCTGAATGCCTCGCTTGTCTTGACAGAGCTGCAGGATGCCGCCGACATGTTCGGCCGGCGTCAGGATCATCGCCGTGATGACCGGCTCCTCGATCTTCGCGATCCGACCGGTGTCCGGCAACTTGGACGGACTATCGATCTCCTCGATCTGCCCGTCCGTGGTCGTGACCCGATACAGCACACCCGGTGCCGTCGTGACCAAGTCCATATCGAACTCGCGCTCGAGGCGTTCCTGGACGATCTCCATGTGCAGCAGGCCGAGGAACCCGCAGCGGAAACCGAAGCCCAGGGCCGCGGACGTTTCCGGCTCGTAGAAGAACGACGCGTCGTTCAAGCGCAGCTTTTCGAGTGCGTCGCGCAGCTCCGGATACTGATGGCTTTCCACCGGATACAGTCCCGCGAACACCATCGGCTTCAGCTCCTTGAAGCCGGGGAATGGCTCGGCGGTCGGACGAGAGGCCTCCGTGATGGTGTCGCCGATCTTCGCGTCGCTGATCTTCTTGACGTTGGCCACCAGGAAACCGACTTCACCCACGCCAATCTCGTCGGTCGGCACGGCCTTGGGGGTGAAGAACCCGAGCTGCTCCGCGTCGTAGTCTTGACCTTCCGCCATGAAGCGGATGCGCATGTTCTTCCGAATGGCGCCGTCGATGACGCGGATCACTATGACGACGCCGCGATACGGGTCGTACCAGGAATCGAAGATGAGGGCCTTCAGCGGTGCGTCGGAGTTGCCGGCCGGCCGCGGCAGCCGGTGGACGATCGCCTCGAGAATCTCGGGCACGCCCGTGCCCATCTTCGCGCTGGCGAGGAGGGCGCCCGCGCCGTCGAGCCCGATGATCTCCTGGATCTGGCGACGCGCTTCCTCGGGTTGGGCCCCTGGCAAGTCGATCTTGTTGATGACGGGGATGATCTCCAGGCTGTTATCGACGGCGAGATAGGCGTTGGCCAGCGTCTGCGCTTCCACCCCTTGCGAGGCATCGACCAGCAAGAGCGCCCCTTCGCACGCCGCCAGCGAGCGGGTCACCTCGTACGAGAAATCCACGTGCCCCGGCGTGTCGATGAGATTCAGGATGTAGGTCTGCCCGTCGTTGGCCTTGTAGGTCAAGCGAACCGGATGCGCCTTGATCGTGATGCCGCGCTCGCGCTCGAGCTCCATGGCGTCGAGCACCTGAGCCTCCATCTCGCGTGCCTGCAAGGCACCCGTGATCTCGAGAAAGCGGTCGGCCAACGTCGACTTCCCGTGGTCGATGTGCGCGATGACCGAGAAATTGCGGATGAGGCGAGCGTTCATTGTGAGGTGGACACATCCGATTATAGCTGGCGGTCAGCCGCGGACGGGTTCAGGCGTGATATCGCGCAGGTATCGCCGTGCGGCGGACAGGCCTTCAACGGCGAAGATGAACGGATAGAGGTCTTCGAAGTACCAGAGGCGAGCGAAGTACAACCCGATTGGCGCTGGTCGTGGCTCATCGTCGCGGCAGGCATCAGCGAGCCAGCGCACGGCGGCTCGCAGCGCCCGAGACAGCTCGTCGCGCGACTCGCGGCTGTTCGTCTCCGTCGTCTGCGCCATCGCCGCCAGAGCCGAGAGCGCGACGCCGGTCTCCTCGACCGACGAGGCGACCCCACGCGCGCCGCCGAATCCCCCATCGATGTTCTGAGAGGCGAGCAGCCAGCGGACGCCGCGTTCCGCGCATCGACCCGCGCGTTCATCGGCCGCCGAGAGGCTTGCGCGAAGGCCAAGCAGCACGCGGGCTGTCCCATACAGCGGATTGTCCTCCTCGGGCGCAGCCTCGTTTCCAAACCACAACGGCACCCAGCTCCCGTCCGGCTGCTGCGAGCGATCGAGGTAGTCGATGGCGCGGCGGGTCGCGCGCCGCAACTCGTTCTGCGTGGCCCGCCTCAGGAGCGGATACCACGTGCTCCACGCGCGAAGGGTATGGGCGGTGAGCTCGGGCGTGCTTCGATCGAACGGCAGCGCGCCACATCCGCGGCAGAAGGTTGGGATGCCGCCGTCGCGGTTCTGCACGCCCAGCAACCAGCGTACACCAGCCTCGCCGATCGCGACATCTGCTCCACCAAGCTCGGAGAGCGCGACGAGTGCCCCAGCCGTGTCGTCGGCGTCGGGAACGCCTCCGCTCAAAGGCGTCCAGGCCCAGGCCCCCGGCGCCGCATGTGTGAACGGATGCTCGACGCGGCTCTGCTGTGCGCCGACCCAGCGGCCGATGGCCGTCCTCTCACCATGCGTCAGCACGCCGCTCGACGAGAGCGCGATAGCCGACAACGTCGTGACCCACGTCGAGAGATCGCTGTCAATCGGCCGGCTTCCGTCCTGACGCGCCGTGTCGACGAGAAACTGCACGCCCGCCTCGGCCACCGCGTGATCGGCGTGATCGGCCGCAGCCAGACTCATGACGACGAAGCTCGTGAGCGGACTGGCTTCGAGGTAGCCGCCGCTCGCCGGCTGTATCGCGCGCAGGATCGTGCGTGTCCGTTCGCCGGTGGCGTTGCGCACGATTCGCGCCAGCGGATTCCGTGTCGGCGCGAACCGATGCCTCGCCTGACCGATCGCGATGAGCGCGGGCAGCGCGTAGCTGACCACCGGCAGTCGGAGTCGATGAAACCAGGTGTGTGGAAGCGCGGAAAGCTCGAACGGCAGTTGCGGCACGTGCCTCCAGGCGCGGATCGGATCCGACCCGAGCTTGCCACACAGCGCCAGCACCGTGAGGATGGGCACCGAGAACGTCCGGTCCTTGCCGTAACGTTTGAGGATGGCCTCGCGCAGGGCATTCGGCGTCGTCTCCCCTGCGGCCCCGCGCAGCCAGGTGGCCGACTTCTCCACCGCGATGGCGCACGACTCGCTCGTGCCAGCAACGGCTGAGAGTGTGGCCCACACGATCGCGGTGGTGCTGATATTGCTCCGACTGCGCACCGTATCGCCCCAGCCGCCATCGATGTTCTGGTGCTCGGTCAGCCACCGTACACCTCGCTCGACGTGTGGCCGCAGCCTGGCGCTCGAGTTCGGCCGATGAAGGTCCACCCTGCTTCAGCGCGATCAGACAGCTCTGCCGTTCCTTCAGCGCGCGCTCGTCGTCGCGCTCCTTCGAGAAACGAGACTTGGCCTTGGCGCTGCGGTCGCGCAGCATGGAGTAGATATCGCCGCCGAGCAGCGCCGAGATGTCGACCTTCATCGCCTCTCGACGAACGTCGTCGGCTTTCACGTCCTCGCCGTTGAGCGGCCCGTGCCGATACTTCGGGAACATGATCGCCACCTCAGGGCACACACGTGAGCACGCCGGACAATCCGTCTTGCAGTTCGATTGATTCTGGACCTGGATCTTCCGGTCGGGCGAGACGCCGTACACGTCGAACAAGCAGAAGCTCAGGCACTGCATGCAGTTCGTGCAGCGCGAGTAATCGATCACCGGGAACCACGGCTTCCACCTTGGGGCCGGACTCTCGGACGGCGGCTTGATCTCGGCCTCCAGCTTCGCAGCGGCTACCGTGAGATCCACGGCGCTGGCCAGGTCGGCACCGTGCTCGTGACGGCACACGACTTCGAGCCCCTTGTCCAACAATAGACTTGCGAGCGTCGCTCGATCGGCCGGGTTCAGCTGACCGTCGAGACGCAACGTCACTTGCGACGCGGACATCGGGACTATGTTCACACCGTCGTCGTCTCCGCCGAAGGCCCTGGTTCCGATGCGTCGGAGCCGAGCATGCCGCTGACGACCTCCTGCGCCGGTTCGAGGCGCATGTTCCACACCCGGGCGCTCTGCGGCAGGTCACCGCCCGCAGCGGCGAACAACCAGCGAACGGCTCGCGAATAACAGGCCGCCACGCGCAGCGGCTCGCCTTTCGCCAGCTCCTGCAGGCGCGGGTCTCGGCGCGCGGCCATGGCACACAGGTCCGGGCCGGCGTCGAACTCGACGCCGGCTTCGGACAAACCGCGCAACACGGCGGACTTAACCTCGTTCGGGATCACTTTTGCGTATGCGCAGTGACAGTACAGCAGCGCGGGACGACCGCTCATGCCACCACCATCCGATGCGTGGTCTGCGGACGACCGGGCCGGAAGTGCTCGCGGTGCTGCACCTCGACGGTGACACCTGTCTCACGGGCGATCTCGTCGAGGCTCTGGGCCACCAGGCTGTGCAGCGGCTCAGGATCGGCCTCGGCGCGAAGGTTGACGATCGCCTCGCCTTCCGCCAGCGGCTCCTCGAGGCGATGCACCGACTCGCGCCGGCCATCGGATCTGACGATGTTGAGGACGGCAAGGTCCCTGCCGGAATCCGGGGACAGCGTCATCTTGAAGTGAGCGATCTCGATGTCCTCCCGGTGCAGTCGCCCATGAATCGCCGCGCCCAGTCGTGCCAACCACTCGTTGCCGTGTGACGGCGTCACCGCCGTCACACGGCACGTAAGGTTCAACCAGCCGAGCAACGCTTCGCCCTCCGCGTAGAGGTCGTAGTCCAGGTCCATCGTCGGGGCAAACGTGGTCGCGGAACCCTCGGCCCCGGCACCCGCGACACGTGAGCACCACGCATCGACGCCATCACCGGTCCGAGCGCTCATGAAGTGCAGATCAGCCTTGGGGAAACGCGACCGGAGTGCGTCGCCCAGCGCGTCTCGCCGCGCGTCGTCGAGCACATCCAACTTGTTGACAACGATGATCTCCGCTTCTTCGAGTTGCTTCTCGTAGACGTATTGAACCTTCGGCGAGAACGTTCGACCGACCTCCAGGCCGAGGACACGCGCGGCACGGACTGGATCGACCAGAACGCTGAGCGGCGCGACGCGATAGTTCTCGCCGTACATCCGACGAAGCGGATACTGAACCGTGGCGTGCAGGTCGGTGCAGCTCCCTACCGGTTCGGCCAGGAACACGTCGGGGCGAGCGTCACGCATGAGGCGATCGGCCGCTTCCGTCAATGAGTGGAATCGGCAACAGACACATCCACCGGTGATCTCGGCAGACGCGTACCCATGAGCCGACACAAGCGTGGTGTCGACCAATCCTTCACTCTGATCGTTGGTGATTACGCCAACGCGACGGCCTTGCTCGGTCAGACGTCTTGCGAGGCGCAGAATCGCGTTCGTCTTTCCGGCGCCCAGAAATCCGCCGACCATGATGTAGTCAGGAGTCATCGTCCGTCTTCTTCAGCGTCTTTTCCGGTGTACCTGCTCGCGAGCATCTTGTCCACGGTGGCGTCGAGAATCGCGACGTATCCATGAACGTCGACCACATCTGGCGCCGGCTGGCCGGAAAGCTTAGACAGCCATCCCTCGCCGTAGCAATCGGATTCGACCAGCGTCACGTCTTGGCGCAGAGCTGGGCTGTCGCCCAGGAACTGACCCGTTCCGACGGCGAAGACGCTCGAGATGGCCTTCATCCCCTCGACAGTACCCACTTCGTCCCCAATTTCAACTCGAGAACCCGACGCGACCGTGAAGTGGAACTCGACGATATCGCCGAGCATTCGCGTGGCGAACCTCGTCAGTCCGACACGCCAGATGCCAGGCGCCTCCTCCAGGATCCAGTAGTGCGCGGGCGAGTACAGACGATCCACGGGCAAATGTGTCGTAAATCGCGAGCGGCGGTAGTACACCGTGCGTTCTGGTGGTACTGCAGTCATCGCGCGGCGTTGGAGCGATGGCGAAACGGCTCGAGCGCCCGCACCATCGCGGACCCATCCGGCTGTGGTGTGTCGGCGAACCACGAGAAGCGAATGGCGCCATCCGCTCGCCACCCGTCCAGCCGCATCGCTTCGAGCACGTGGCTGCAGGTCTGCGTCAGTGTGGTGCACGCCGCGCCGTGCGACACCCCGACGAGATCGTGCCACGCGTCCATCGCGACTTCGGCCTCAACGCCCGTGATGGAAAGGTTGACGATGTAGGGCACCAGCTGCTGCGGATCTCCGTTGACGACCGGATCGAGCGGCGCCAGACCGCACATGAGCGCGTCGCGGAACGCCGCACAGCGGCGCGCGCGATCGCCGGCCTCCGACGTCGCAAGCGCACAGGCCAGGCCGAAGCCGACGATCAGCGGGACCGGCAGCGTGCCTGGTCGCAGACCGCGTTCCTATCCGCCGCCGAACATCAAAGGGTGCAGCGGCGGTCCCTCCTGCCCTCGACGCCGGACGATGAGCACGCCGATGCCCTTGGGACCCATAATCTTGTGTGCGCTGGCGCTGATCAAATTGATCCGCGGATGCCGGAGCCCCGGCTCGTCGCGCGCGAAACTCTGGGCCGCGTCTACGTGAAAGTACGCCTTCGAATTCACAAGGCCGTCTGCGATCGCTTCGATCGGTTGGATCGCGCCGGTCTCGTCGTTGACGTGCATCACCGAGACGAGTCGCGTGTCGTCGGTCACTGCCTCGAGCACGCGAACGGGGTCGACCACGCCGCTGCGTCCCGGCCGTACGAGCGTGAGCGTGAGCCTGCCGTCGCGACGCTCGAGCGCCTGCAGCGGCTCCAGCACGGCGCGGTGCTCGATCGCGGAAGCCACGACTGAACCGCGTTCGCCAGCGGCGTTCATCAGTCCGAGGATCGCGAGATTATTGCTCTCGGTGGCGCCGCTCGTGAACACCACGTCGCCTCGGCTGGCGCCGATGGCGGCTGCCACTTGATCGCGCGCCCGTTCCACGGCCGCCCGAGCTCGCGTCCCCCACTCGTGCGTGCGACTGCCCGCGTTGCCGAACTCCTCCTCGAAGAAACGTCGCATCTCGGCGCCGACGCGAGGGTCGAGCGGTGTTGTCGCCGCACAGTCGAGATAGACCGTGGTGGCTGCCACGAGGCTCATTATGACGCGACGCGCCGAGCATCGCGACTCATTCCTGATTCGGCGCGACCTTGTCAATCGGCAACGCGACGAGGAGCACTGCCTTTCCGCCGAACGGATCTCGAGAGGATCCCAGCACGGAGCCTTCGTCGCGCTCGACCGCCGCGACCAGATCACGGAGCGCGGCCGCATCGACGCCGCGGGGCGAGGGGCACGGGGCGAGGGGCTGGCGCTACCGCCCGGCGAGAGTTAGGATGCGCACTATGGCCCGAATCCTTCTGTCCCTCGCGATCGGGGTCATGGCGGGCGGCTGGTGTGAGCTCGGCATGGCGCAGACCATGGACGAGCTCATCAACGACGGCAAGGATCCAGCAAACGTCGTCACGCAAAGCCTGGGCTTCGACCGTCGGAACTACAGCCCGCTCACGGAGATCAATCCGTCGAACATCAAGCGGCTGGTCCCGATCTGGAGCACCAGCCTGATGAACGAGATCGGCGAGCTCGGCGCGCCCACCGTCCACAACGGCGTCATGTACATCGTGAACGGCAAATGGACGTTCGCCATCGACGTGGCCACCGGTCGGCAGGTGTGGCGCTCGCCGATCTCATTCGATGAGGGCGTGTACAAGGTGGCGCCGTTCGGCGCCATCAACCGAGGAGCCGCGACGCTCTACAACGGGAAGGTCTACCGGGTGACCATCGACAACCATCTGCTCGCCATCGACCAGAAGACGGGCAAGGTGGTGTGGGATCAGGTGTTCGCCGACTTCCGGGAGGGCTACACGGCGACGGGCGCGCCGATCGTCGCGGGCGGCGTCGTGATCTCGGGGGTGGCAGGCGGAGAGTTCACGACACGAGGTTTTCTCGACGGCTGGGACCCGGAGACCGGACAGAAACTGTGGCGTCGCTACACCGTGCCGGCGCCAGGCGAACCGGGCTCCGAGACCTGGCCGAAGAACTCGGACGCATGGAAGTGGGGTGGTGGCGCCACGTGGCGCTCGGGTTCGTACGACCCCGAGCTGGACCTCGTGTACTGGGGCACTGGCAATGCGGAGCCGTACGATCCGCGACCGCGCGGCCATCTGGATAGCCTGTACACGTCCAGCGTGATCGCGATTCGACCGAAGACTGGCGAAACCGTGTGTCACTACCAGTACACACCCAACGATGTGTACGACGTGGACGGCACCGACGAGCTCGTGCTCGCCGATCTCACCATCGGCGGCAAACCGCGCAAGACGATGATTCAGGCCAACAAGAATGGATTCGTGTACGTCCTCGACCGAACGAACTGTTCGCTCATTGCCGCGCACCCGTTCACGAGGGTGAATTGGGCGTCTCGCATCGATCTCGAGTCCGGGAGACCGGTGTTGACCGAGCTATACGAGAAGTTCCTGTCCGGCCAAGAGGTGGAGATTTACCCACAGCGGGGCACCAACGCGGTGCCGATCGCCTTCAATCCCAGCACGGGTCTCGTCTATGCGACCACGTGGAACGTGCCGCGCATCCAGAAGTTGGCGCCCCCGAAGCCACAGGTCATCGGTACCAATTCCACCGGCGTTGTCGGACGCCAGCCGGTGCTGAAGCCGGGCGAGATCGCCGGACACTTCCTGGCCATCAATCCGCTCACGGGTCAGAAGAAGTGGGAGATTCCGCTGCCTGACATGCCGAGCTCTGCGGGCATGCTGGTGACGGGAGGCGGCCTCGTCTTTACCGGCAAGCTCACCGGGGAGTTCGTCGCGCTCGATGAGGCCACCGGTCAGACCCTGTGGCAGTTCAAGACCGGGTCGAGCGTGAACTCGACGGCAATTACCTACACGCACAACGGTCGCCAGTATGTCACCATCGTCTCGGGGCTCGGCGGCAGCCTCGCGAGGCGCTACGCGGCCCGAGACGTCCCCGCGGGCGGTTCAGTGTGGACGTTCGCGCTGATGGCGAACTGAAGACCGGGACGCAGCCCCACGCGCGCCGGCGCGGGCTCGAGCCGCGCTACTTCACATTGACGCGAACGAGGATGTTGGTCCAGCAGCACTGATCGCCACCGCCGTCCTCTCCGGAATCGTCGTTCACCTGTGCGCGGAGCACGTACTCGCCTGGTTTGGCGAACGTGGCGGTTGTCGACGCTTCGACGACCTTACCAGGGTCGCCGCCGGTGGTGAGCGGGATGCGCGCCGGGGCGAACGTCACCTCTCCTGGGGCGCGATGGAGTTTCCACGTAACCGTAATGTCTGGGCGCGGTCCGCGGGGACGTCCGCCAGTCCGTCCACCGAAGGTCTGATCCCCGATGATCGCCACCGGATCGACAACGCTCGTGCGGGAGCGGATGTCCGCCAATTCCTCCTCGGCACCTCGCTGCGTCGACGGCGCGTCGGAAACCCAGAGCCGCAGCGGCAGGGGCAGGCCAACGGTCGCAGAGAGCGTCTGCGACACGTCGTACGGGGGGCCCGAGTGTGTCGAGCCCTTCTCCGCGAACCGGACGACCGGCGGGGTGTTCCCGCTCGCGGCGTGCTTGAAGAAGTCGACGAAGTAAGGAGGGTTCATCCAGAAGCTCACCGTCGACGTCTGACCGTTCACCGTCAGCGTCCACGTGAGCTTGTTGTTGCCGAAGTCCTTCGGTACTCTGATCGCGAACACTCCGTGACTCTGGCGCGGATCGAAGTGCGTGGGCTGCCCGAGATCCGGTCCGCCCGGCTCGATCTTATTGTCCGGTCCGATCGGAATGTCGTAGGCCTGGCTGCTGTTGCGGTTGTAGTACCCGAGGAGCAGCACCATTGAGCCGTCGGTGTGCCGCCCCCAGCCTTCGAATGCTGGAAAGATGGCCTCGCCGGTGCGTCCGAGCGGCTCCGCCGGAAGCGGTGTCCGCCGCTGCTGCGCGACACCGGTGGCCGTCAACGCGGCGGCTGCGAGCACGAGCGAAATCGCGACGCGAAGCCGACCAGCACGCGTCATCATCGCATCAGCCCCACGAGCACCATGCGCCACGCGCCCGCCCGCAGGTCTACTGCTGTTGCTGCTGCGTCGACCGCGTCAAGCGATCCTGTCGCGCGCGCACTTCCGCGTCGTAATCCTGATCGGACAGGTACGTTACGTTGACCCACGCATGCGCCATCTCGTCGACGGTGCGGCCGCCGTAGCCGACCCACACGTTGGGGTCGGGATTCCCACGCTTGGCGGCGGTGTTGTCGTGCCACGTCTTCACCTTGATGATCGTGCCCTTGGGAAGGAGCGGCGCCGCGTCATCGGCGTAGACGTATGCGCTGTGCCACATGAAGTCGAACTCCGCTACGTGGCTGAGGACGACCGTCTGCCCTGTGGGCAGCACCGCCTCGAGCGATTGCGCCTTCCCCCGCAGATGCATGTGCGGCTGGAAGCTCTCGATCCGCGCGGCCTGCCGCAGCGGGAAGTAGAACTCGGTCAACTGGAGGCTGTTCGGCGCGATGTCGATCGCCCCCGGACCCGTTTTGCCCATCCGGACCAGGTGCTGGCGGTGCTTCGGCTCCTGACCCTTCGGATAGAAGTAGATGCCGAGCTCGACGACATCGGTGATGTCCTCGCCGCCGTTCGAGTAATGGATGTCCCACCCGATGCGGGAGCCCGGGAGCATCAGCATCCCGCTATCCGGGCGCATGAGCTCCACGCCCTTGCCTACCGCCCACTCGGTGAACCGACCCGGTGTCATCGCGGCTGCCGGCGCGTCAGGGTCGATTTGAAGAATGTCGGCGTTGGCGTGGTGCGTGATCTTGCGACCCTTGATCGTGCCTGGCCGCGTCTCAACCGCGCGCACCCATCGCGGTTCGGTTAGACCCGTCGCGACGATTGGCGTGTGCCACGTATCGTTGGCGCCGGCCTTCTGCGTCCACGGGGTCGAGCGGATGATGAGGTCCGGTTCCTTCTGACCGAGGACCTTTGCGTACTCCCACTCCTGAGTCGTCGGCCAGACCCTCGCGGCGGGCATGTCCTTTGGATCGCCCTGCGGCGCGCCCTGGTCGACCCACTTCACGATGGTCTCGATCTGGTCGTCGTTGAGCGATCGGTCATTCTTGAACTTCTGGATGCCGAGCGCCTTGTCGATGTGCCACGGCGGCATCTGGCGCGCGTCGACTCTCGCGCGAATCGACCGGGCCCAGGGCCGTGCCTCGGCGTACGTGCGCAGCGACATCGGCGCGATCGAGTCCGGGCGATGACAGGCCTCGCACTTCTCCTGGAAGATCGGCGCGACGTCGCGCGTGTAGGTCGGGGACGCCGGTACTTCGGCCGCAACCGCCGATGCCGAGAACACCCCGAACGCAATCCCAAGCGCGGACAAACCGAAGCGCACGTCCCTACTCATCGGAAGGCTCCCTCTCGCCATGGACCGGATCCACCGCCAGACCCTCGGAACCCGAAGGCTCGAACGAGGATCGACAAATGCTACGCCCGCCAGGGGAAAGCGTCAAACGCGTGGAGCGGTTCGGTTTCACAGCGTTGACCAACTTGACCGGATCTCGTGGGCCCCGTAAGCTCCGCCCACACGGGGGGAAAGGCATGAACAGGAGGTTCTTCGAAGGGGTGCGGGGCCGCGCTTGGCGGCTGGTCCAGGGGACTACCGGATTCGTGGGTCTCCTGGTGCTGCTAGCTCCACACCTGGTCGCGCAGCAGCCGCAGCGGCGCGCGAATCGGCTCGTCGAAATCCTCGCCCAGGACAAGTCGGCCATCTCAGGCGAAACCTGGACGTTTGTGGACCGGGAGCATCGTCCCTACGACATCACGGAGCTTCGCGCGACGCTGAACAAGCTGCTGGCGAACAAGAATGCACAAGGCCAGCCGACTCTCGCACCCATCGTCCGGATCCCGGCAGAGGGCGACCAGGACGTGCGCTGGATCATCAAACAGGTGCTCGAGAGCGGTGCAATGGGCATCATCGTGCCGCAGGTAGAAGAACGGGAGCAGGCCTTGAAGGTCGTGCAGTCGATGCGCTATCCGCAGCTCAAAGGATCGAAGTATCCGAACCCGCCGGGGCGCCGTGGGTGCGGCTGCTCCGGCGGCGCCGGCTGGGGGCTGCAGAATCCGGCGGATTACGTTTCGCTCGCAGATGTCTGGCCGCTCAATCCGCAAGGCGAGCTCATCGCGTTCCCGATGATCGAGACGCCGCTCGGCGTGAAGAACGTCAACGCGATCCTCGACGTCCCGGGCGTCGGCGGTGTGCTCATTGGACCGTCAGATCTGACGATGAACCACGGCGAAGGGCGGTGGAACAGCCCGGAAGACAAGAAGCCGGACACCGAGGCCGCGATTCAAACGGTCGCCAAGGCGTGCGTCGCCAGGAAGAAGACGTGTGCGATGGTGACTGCCAACGACAAGGAGACCCAGCAGTACCTGTCGATGGGCTTCAAGGCGATCTACGCCACGTATCGGCCGGGATCGTCGTCTTGAGTCGGGGCTGCGCCCGAACCCCGGCGCGGTCTCGAGCTACCGAGCCTCGACCGGTACGTAGCGCTGCGGATAGGCGGGGCCCGTGTACTCGGCGCGCGGGCGGATCAAGCGGTTGTTCGCGTACTGCTCGAGGACGTGCGCCGTCCACCCTGAGATCCGGCTCACAGCGAAGATGGGAGTGAAGAGGTCGATCGGAATGCCAAGCACGTGGTAGGTGGACGCCGAGTAGAAGTCTACGTTCGGATTCAACTTCTTCTCGGCTTTCACCAGCGCTTCGATCCGCTGCGACATGTCGAACCACATGCTCTGCCCGGCACGCTTCCCGAGGTCGCGCGACATCTGCCGCAGGTGCGTGGCGCGCGGATCCTCGGTGTGATACACGCGGTGGCCAAAGCCTGGAACCTTCTCCTTGCGAGCCAGCTTCGCGCGAACGACCTCCTCAGCCTTGTCGGGTCCGGCCGACGGACCGATGTCGAGCAGCATCTTCATCACTTCGGCGTTCGCACCGCCGTGAAGCGGTCCCTTGAGCGTCCCAATTGCCGCCACGATCGCTGAGTGGATATCGGTAAGCGTGGCAGCGGCGACCCGTGCGGCGAACGTGGACGCGTTCAGTTCGTGATCGGCGTGCAGGATCAGCGCGATGTCGAACGCGCGAGTGGCGAGCGCGCTTGGACGCTCACCGGTCAACATGTAGAGAAAGTTCGCCGCGTGTCCCAGCACCGGGTCGGGCCCGATCGGCCCGCCACCGGCATTCACCCGGCCCATTGTGGCGACGAGCGTGCCGAGCTGCGCGGTCAACCGCACCGCTTTGCGTTCGTTGGCCTGCGGGCTGTTGTCGCGCGCATCGGGGTCGTAGTGCGCCAGTACGGAGGTGAGCGTGCGCAAGGCATCCATCCCATCGCCCTGCGGCAGCGACCGCATGATCCGGATCAGTGGCTCGGGCAGCGGACGAGACGAAGCCAGCCGTGATCGGAGATCGCCGAGCTCGGCGCGCGTCGGCAGGCGCCGGTGCCACAGCAGATAGCACACCTCCTCGAAGGTCGCGTGCCGCGCGAGCTCGTGAATGTCGTGACCGCAGTAGGCCAGCACGCCGCGTTCGCCATCCAGGTAACAGATCGCAGACGAAGTGGCGACGGTGTCTTCGAGGCCGGCCTTGGGCTTGTCCGCGGTGGCCATGCGGGCGCCTGGATCTCGCTAGCCGCGGCGTGTCATTTGCCGGACGCGACCTGCGTCTCGAGCACGACCTGATCGTCGCCGGCGTATTGCTGCACGATCGAGACCAGACCGGTGTAGAGGAAGCCGATCTGGAACAGCACCAGGAACGGGACCGTGCCATAGATCCCGTTCGCGATAGCGTAGAAGACGGTCGCGGTGAAATACAGACCGAGGGCCAGCTCGACGATCGGTTGCACCGCCACCGACTGACGATATTTCTTGTCGACCCACTCGTCCGCGCCACCTTCGATGCGGTACTTCGGCGTCCGCGCGAACTCGCTCTGCTTGTTCAACAGTGCCTCGAACACAGCCCGCGTGTTGTTGATGCACAGCCCGATCCCGATCGACATCAGGAACGGCAGATACTTCAACCGCGCCTTCCAGTCTCTGTGAATCTCGCGCTGAGACACCATGTAGAAGTTGCAGACCGAGAAGGTCGCCGCCATGAAGAGCGGCACGTCGATGAGCAGCATCTCGTACCAGCCCATGTTATAGCGGATGACCATCGACGGGAACATCAGCACCGACAGCACGCACATCAACGGGTAGTTGAAGTTCGCCGTGAGATGGAAGAACGCCTCCGCCTTCACTCCCACCGGCTGGTCGGATGCCAGAATGGCGGGAAGGACCTTCCGGCAGGTCTGAATCGAGCCCTTGGCCCATCGGTGCTGCTGCGACTTGAAGGCGTTCATCTCGACCGGCACCTCGGCCGGCGCGACCACATCCGGCACGAAGACGAAGCGCCAGCCGCGGAGCTGTGCGCGGTAGCTCAGGTCGAGATCCTCGGTCAGAGTGTCATGCTGCCAACCGCCCGCGTCGCCGATGACGGGGCGCCGCCAGATGCCGGCCGTTCCGTTGAAATTGAAGAAGCACCCCGCGCGGTTGCGCCCACCATGCTCGAGCACGAAGTGGCCGTCGAGCAGAATCGACTGAATCTTGGTGAGAAGCGAGTAGTCCTGATTGATGTGTCCCCACCGGGCCTGGACCATGCCGACCTTCGGGTCGGCGAAGTGCGGCAGCAAACGCATCAGGAAATCCGGCATCGGCAGGAAATCTGCGTCGAAAATCGCGACGAACTCACCCTTGGCCAGTTTCAGACCGGCATCCAGCGCGCCGGCCTTGAATCCGGTGCGGTCGGTGCGGTGCAGGTACTTGATGTCCAACCCTTCCGCCGCCAGCCGTTGCACGGCCTGCTCCGCGATTTTCCGCGTTTCGTCGGTCGAGTCATCGAGTACCTGGATTTCGAGCAGGTGCCGCGGATAATCGAGGCGCGCCACGGCGTCGATCAATCGATCCGCGACGTACATCTCGTTGAACAGCGGCAGCTGCACCGTGACGGATGGCAGCGGCGAGAGCGGAGCGCCCTGTTTCGGCTGCCGGTCACGGTGGCGCATGTACAGGTACACCAGGTAGTACCGGTGCCAACCGTAGACTGCAAGGATAATGAGCACGAAGAAGTAGGAGGCGAGGATGAGCGTTTCGGAGAGCGTCATGAAAATGATTGGATGCAGCTCAGTCCCACAGCGGACTGGCGAACTCTAACTATATCAAAGGTTTATGTTACTGTCCCGATCCACAGCAGGTCAACAATTCCGAGCGCGCCGAGCCAGCGATCTCAGAAAGCTCACGTCGAGGCACGTTCCATGACGCTGTCTACGTTCGAACTTCGTACGCTGCTGGACGGCGTCGCGTCCGGTCGAGTTGATCCGGCACACGCCGAACGTCGCGTGCTCGACGCGCTCAGCACGCCGCCCTTTCATGACTTGGGCTTCGCCCGCGTCGACCACCATCGCGCGGTCCGCCAGGGCTTCCCCGAGGTCGTCTTCGGTCTGGGCAAGACTCCTGCCCAGATCGCCGCGATCGCGGCCGAGATCGCCAGCCGCGGATCCACGCTGTTGGTCACGCGGGCGACGCTCGAGGCGTCTGACGCGGTGCGAGCCGTTGTGCCACAAGCGGTGTACCAGGCGGATGCCGGTGTCATCTCGCTCCGTCAGACAGACGTCGCCGCCGGGCACGGCACCGTCCTGGTCGTGGCGGCGGGCACGTCGGATCTTCCCGTCGCCGAGGAGGCGGCTTGCACAGCCGACCTCATGGGGAACCGCGTCGAGCGGCTCTACGACGTCGGTGTCGCCGGACTCCATCGGCTCCTCGCCGACCTCCCTCGCCTCGAAGCCGCACGAGTCATCATCGTTGTCGCCGGCATGGAAGGCGCCCTGCCGAGCGTCGTGGCCGGGTTTGTCAGCGTGCCCGTGATCGCGGTGCCCACGTCTGTGGGGTATGGCGCCAGCTTCGGTGGCATTGCGGCGCTGCTCGGCATGCTCAACAGTTGCGCGTCCGGGGTCTCGGTCGTCAACATCGACAATGGTTTCGGCGCGGCGGCCGTGGCAAGCGCCATCAATCACCTCGAATAGGCTTCAGGGGTTCGCGTGTAGTACCATCCCGCCCCCCTTCCTCCTATGCAATCTGGGGTCTTGCGCGCCCTCGAGTTCGATCGCATCATCGATGCGGTCCGAAGCTTCGCGCTCACACCGATGGGCGATGCGCGGCTTGCAGCGCTGACGCCGATCACGGACGCGCGAGCGGTGGCACGCCTGCTCGCGACGACGACCGAGGCGACCCTGTTCATGGCGAAGCTCGGACTGTTCGGGATTCGGGCGGCCGATGATCTCCCCGACACACTGGACGCGTTGAAGGTCGAGCAACGCGCCATCGAGCCGACCCGCCTCCTGGCGTTCGCGTCGTTCATCGAGTCTGTTTCGCAGACACGCCTGTCGATCGCGCGATCGGCGATAACCTACCCGCTGCTGGACGCCACGAGCGCACTGGTTGTGTCATTTCAGCGAGAGACGTCGGACGTACGTCGGGCCATCGACCCGAGCGGCGAGGTCGTCGACGCCGCGAGCCCGGCTCTGCGAGGGATTCGGGATCGCCTGCGGAAGCAACGTACGCGGTTGCGCGGCGAGCTGGAATCGTACCTGCGGGGACGCGACACCGCGAAGTATCTGCAGGACCAGGTCATCACCGAGCGCAATGGACGCTACGTGATCGTGATGAAAGCCGAGCATCGCGGCAACATCCCGGGCATCGTCCACGGGGCCTCGACCAGTGGGGCGAGCCTCTTCCTCGAACCGCTCAGCACGGTCGAGATCAACAACGACATCGTCGCGCTGCACGAGCAAGAGGCGGAAGAGGTCCATCGCATCCTGCTCGCGCTGACCGATGCATTTCGATCGCGGCCGGACGAGGTCCAGGCGACGGTCGAGGCGGCGACGCGACTGGACGTGATCCAGGCACGAGCGCGGTTTTCTGAGCTCGTCGACGGAGTCGAACCCACCTTCACACAGGACGGGACATTCGAGCTTCTCGCCGCTCGACATCCGCTGCTCCTGCCGCAGGTGCTCGATCGGCTCCCGCCGGACGCCGACGTGGATGAGGGGACGCGGCAATCGCGAAAGCGCGACCCCGTGCCGGTCACCATCCGGCTGCTGCCGCCGTCGACGGTTCTGCTCATCACGGGGCCAAATACCGGCGGCAAGACGGTTGCGCTCAAGAACGCCGGACTGTTGGCGCTGATGGCGCAAGCGGGTCTGCGCATCCCGGTGGCCCAAGGCTCGCGGTTGCCTGTCTTCCAGTCGGTGTTCGCGGACATCGGCGACGAGCAATCCATCGAAGCGAGCCTGAGCACGTTCTCCGCACACATCACGAACATCGCGTCGATGGATCGCGAACTGCAAACGCCGGCCCTCGTCCTTCTGGATGAAGTCGGATCGGGCACCGATCCGATCGAAGGCGGCGCGCTGGGTGTTGCGATCATCGATCATCTCCGAACCCGGGGAGCCACCGTCGTCGCCACCAGTCACTACGACGCGCTCAAGACGTATGCCTCCACGACGCCCGGGGTCGCGTGCGCGGCGTTCGGCTTCGACGCGACCAGCTTTGCGCCCACCTATCAGCTCGTCTACGGCACGCCCGGACGAAGCTTGGCGCTGGAGGTCGCCGCGCGGCTCGGGCTGGACCCTTCGATCGTCGCGAACGCGCGGCGAAACATCAGCACGCGAGACGCGCAGCTCGCCGAACACCTGGCGAAGATCGACCGCGACGTTCGTGCACTCGAGCACGACACTCGCGCCCTCGCGCGCGAGCGGGAGGAGTTGACGGCGCTCGACTCGAGGCTCCGCCAGCGAGAGGACGCGCTGCGCCAACGCGAGGAGAGTTCGCGCAAGCGCCTGAGCGATGCGGTCGAGGCCGAAGTGCGACAGGCCCGGCGTGAGATCGACGAGATCATCGACGGTCTGAAGCAACGGACCGAGCGGATCGCGCAGGGCGCCGGTAGACTCGTGACCACTGGTGACACCGGCCACGCGCGGCGAGACGCGCGCGCGGCCGTCGATCTGATCATGAGGCGACACGGCGAGCCCTCGGGCCCATCGCCGAGCGAAGCGGAACCGAAACGGCCACCAGCCGTCGGCGATCGGGTCAGCGTGGGCGCACTCGGGATCGAGGGGACTGTCACAGAGGTCAAGGGCGAGAACCTCGTCGTTGACGTGAAAGGCAAGCGCATGCGGGCCGACGCCCGAGAGGTGCGCGTCCTCGGTGGTGCGCCCGCACCACCTCGCGTCAACGTCCACGTCGATCTGCAACCGCGCACCGGGTCCGTGCTGGACCTGAACGTGATCGGCTGCACGGTGGACGAAGCGATCACGCGGACGGAGCGGTTCCTCGACGAGTCCCTGCTGACCGATCAACGTTCGTTCCGCCTGATCCACGGCCACGGGACCGGCCAGCTTCGGCGAGGGCTCACCGCGTACCTGAGGCAGCATCCCCTGGTCGCCAGCGTCCAGGCGGCGCCGCCCGAGCATGGTGGCGGCGGTGTCACGCTCGTGGAGTTGAAGGACTGACGTGGGCCTCTATCCGCAGTCGTTCATCGACGAGCTCCGGCTGCAGGCCAACATCCTGCAGGTCGTGCAGGAGTACGTGCCGCTGCGGAAGGCGGGCACAAACAGTTGGAAGGGCCTCTGTCCCTTTCATTCCGAGAAGACCCCCTCGTTCCATGTCGTTCCCGACCGCCAGTTCTTCAAATGCCACGGCTGCGGCAAGGGCGGGGACGTGTTCAAGTTTCTCGAGCTCCACGAGCGGTTGACGTTCACGGAAGCCGTCAGATTCCTGGCGCAGAAATTCGGCGTCGCGTTACCCGAGACGACCAATGAGGACGACTCGCGCCGCGATGCCGGTGCGCGTGAGTCGCTGCTCAAGATGCACGAGGTCGCGAGCGCGTACTTTCGCGAGCAGCTTGAAGGTCCCGCGGGTGCACGCGCGCGTCAGCTCATCGCCGACCGCGGCATCAACCCCAGCACCGCCCAGCAGCTGGGGCTCGGGTTCGCGCCGCCGTCGCGCGAGGGGCTGAAGGCGCGCCTGCTCAAGCAAGGATTCGCGCTCCCAGCCGTGCTCCAGAGCGGTCTGGTGGTGCAGCGCGAGGCTCAGGCGCCTGCTTCGGGCTCGTCCCATGGGACCGGCTCCGCGCACGGGGAGGGTGTCGATCGGTTCCGCAATCGCCTGATGATTCCGATCTGCCGCGATACCGGCTCGATCATCGCGTTCGGCGGTCGCGCGATGGAATCCGATCAGGTGCCAAAGTATCTGAACTCGCCTGAGACCCCGATCTACTCGAAGGGCCGGATACTGTACGGGCTGCATCTCACCAAGCAGGCGATCCGCAAGTTGGGCTACGTCGTGCTCGTGGAGGGATACTTCGACTTCGCGCAAGTGTTCCAAAGCCAGGCGGCGCCTGTGGTGGCCAGTTGTGGCACCGCGCTGACGCCGTATCAGGCAGAGCTGCTTCGTCGGTTCACCACGAAGGTCGTCCTCAGCTACGACCCGGACGCCGCCGGCGAGGGGGCCGCGGCGAAGTCGTCGGAGCTCCTCGTCAAGGAGGGGTTCGACGTGAACGTCCTCGTTCTGGACCGCGGGCAGGATCCCGATACGTTCATCCAGCGGAACGGCGGAGCGGCCTACCAGGCCCGACTCAAGGCATCGCGGCCGTATCTGGACTACTTGATGGATGCCGCCACGCGAGGCGTCAAGATGCAGGACGCCAACGCCCAGCGTGCGTTTCTGGGCAAAATGCTGGCCATCGCGGCCTGGTTACCCGAGGCCACGGCTCGGGACCAATTCGCGGACAAAGTCGCGCATCGAGCGAGCATCACAGCCGAGGTCGTCCAGAGCGAATTCCGTAAGCTGGCCGCGAAGCGGCAGACCAGTCTGACCCGGGCGGAGCTACCGGGCCTCGGGGAGATAAAGCCGGCCGAAAGAGCCCTGATTTGGTGGCTGATTCAGCGTCCAATCGAGGCTTTGCCGGCCGTCGTCGCGCTGGAGGAGGACGACCTGCGCCTGCTCGTGACGCGACCGGTACTACAACTGGCCCAGTCCCTGCAGAATCTTCCGCCCGAGGGGGTTCCGTCCGCCCTTATTCAGCGTCTAAACGAGCAGGACGCTGAACTGGTCACCGGAATTGCGTCCGAAGAGGTGGCTCCCGCTAAGTCGTTGGAGGAATGTGTGTCCGCGGTTCGTCGGCTTCGTATCGACCACGAGCTGGCCGGCGTCCAACGCGCGATCCAACAGTTGCTGCAAGGCGCCTACTGGAACGACGACGACCTCAACGCGTTGCTCAGAAAGAAGGAAGAACTCTCCCGTCAGAAGCGATCGCTGAACGACGATCTGTGGCAAGATGTCGGACTGCGCTGAAGGTGAGATGAGGCGCGACTCGGCAAGCCCTCCGAAGGATCTTTTTGCATGTCGATCGAAGAAAAATACGACGAAGTACGGCAGCTCATTAATATCGGCAAGGAAAGGGGTTACCTGCTGTACGACGAGGTCAACGAGATGCTGCCGTCGGAGATTACCTCGTCCGACGAACTCGACGACCTGTTCAACACGTTCGGGAGTGCCGGAATCGAGGTCATCGATTCCGACCAAAAGTACCTCCGGGACGACAAGCCGATCGACCGCACGGCCGAGGGTTCCGAAGAGCTCGAGCTGGACCTGACTCCGGGGACGCTGGACAAGACGAACGATCCGGTACGCCTGTACCTGCGGGAGATGGGCACGGTCCCGTTGCTCACCCGCGAGGGCGAGGTGGAGATTGCGCGCCGGATTGAACGCGGCAAGCTGGCGGTCATCAAGTCCATTTCGCGCACGCCGCTGGTCGCCAAGAAGGTGATCGAGCTCGGCGACCAGCTCCACAGCGGCGACCGCACCATTCGCGAGCTCGTGATCTTCAACGACGAGGAGATTACGGACGAGCGGATCCTGGAGCGGTCGAAGCAAGTCCAGAAGCAGATTGAAGCCGTCCGCAAGTCGCGGGGGGCGTCCGAGAAGCTGTTCGAGAAGCTGAAGGAAACGCCGCGAGGCACGACGACCCGCGACAAGCGCAAATATCGGCGCGCAAGGTGGGCCGCCATGCGCGCCCAGATCGAGTTGTCGCAGAAGATCCGAGAGATCGAATTCACCGAATCGGTCAAGCGGCGCCTCATCGACGAGATGAAGGACGCCGTCGAGTCCGTCAAGGGCGTGCAGCGCGAGATCGAAGCGCTGGATCGGTTGCTCAACCCGAAGAACAAGAAGCACAAGCTCAAGGAAGAGGATCGCAAGGACGTCCAGCGCCAAATCAAGGACTACAAGCTCAAGCTCAAGGCGATGACCGATACGCTCGAGCAGGAGCCCGCCGAGCTCAAGAAGACGCTGAACACGATCGTGCGCGGCGAGTATCAAGCCGAGCAGGCCAAGAAGGAGCTGGTCGAGGCCAACCTTCGTCTCGTGGTGTCGATTGCCAAGAAGTACACGAACCGTGGATTGCAGTTCCTCGATTTGATTCAGGAAGGCAACATCGGCCTGATGAAGGCGGTCGACAAGTTCGAGTACCGCCGCGGCTACAAGTTCTCGACCTACGCCACGTGGTGGATCCGTCAGGCCATCACACGTGCGATTGCCGACCAGGCGCGGACCATCCGCATCCCGGTCCACATGATCGAGACCATCAACAAGCTCATTCGCACCTCCCGAGCACTCGTCCAGGAGCTGGGACGCGAGCCGACCTCCGAAGAGATCGCCAAGCGGATGGACATCCCGGTGTCGAAGGTCCGCAAGGTGCTGAAGATCGCCCAGGAGCCGATCTCACTCGAGACGCCAATCGGGGAAGAGGAAGACTCGCATCTTGGCGACTTCATCGAGGATCGCCAAGTGATATCGCCGGCCGAAGCGGTGATCAACCTGAACCTGAAGGAAGAGACCGAGTCGGTGCTGAAGACGCTCACGCCACGCGAGGAAAAGGTGATCAAGATGCGGTTCGGCGTCGGCGACGGCAGTGAGCACACCCTGGAGGAGGTCGGCCAGAGCTTCGCCGTCACTCGCGAGCGCATCCGCCAGATCGAGGCCAAAGCGCTCCGCAAGCTGCGGCACCCCTCTCGGAGCCGCAAGCTGCGCGCGTTCTTGGAGGGAAGAACCTCGTAGTCGTTGGTCGTTCGTCATTGGTCTGCAGTCGATGGTCAATGGTCGCGTGAAGTCATCGATGGTCACTGGACCTGAGCCCGCGGTCGGCGCGCAGGAAAACGCGACCTGGGACCTGCGACTTGGGGCTTGCGACAAAGTGGGGCCCATAGCTCAACGGTGAGAGCCGCCGGCTCATAACCGGCCCGTTCCAGGTTCGAATCCTGGTGGGCCCACCACCTTCCGCTCGCGCCTGACATGTGTGGCGCGAGCTTCGGGTGACGGGCCACGAGGACGCTCACACTTGGGACATCGAATGTGAGCTTCGGGTGGCGTGCAAGTCGACGTGAGAGGGACGGTAGGCTGCTCTCGGGAATCGGTTCCACACGGTGGAGGCACAATCCTGGCGATGAATGCGGATCTCCAGCGCGTGATCGAACTGCAACGCTTCGACTCCCTCGTTCACGACGCGCAGCGTCGTCTCGCCGACGAACCCGATCGCCTCCGGGCGCTCGACGCGCGGCTGGAGACCGCCAGGCAACACCTGGCTTCCGTCAAGGAAGGCCTGGCTCAAAGCCAGACCGCTCGCCGTGAGGTCGAGAAAGAAGTCGCGGTCCACCAGGGCCGTCTCTCCAAGTATCGCGACCAACTGATGGCCGTGAAGACCAACATCGAGTACCAGGCGATGCAGAAGGAGATCGCCTTCGCTCAAACGGAGGTCAAGACGCTCGAAGACAAGATCCTCGAGCGGATGCTGGAGGGCGATGAGCTGATGGCAGCGGTCAAGCTCGCGGAGGAAAATCTCGCGGGCGCTCAGAAGGCCTTCGAGGCCGACAAGCGCGCGCTCACCGCCGAGGTCAGCGAGCTGAAGAAGGTCATCGAGAGTCTGACCGCGCAGCGAGCGGCGGTCGTGGCGCAGCTCGATCCCACGGTCCTCGCGACGTTTCAGCTCGTGTCCGGGCGCCGCAACGGCGTCGCGGTCGCCGAGGCGCGCGACGGCATCTGCACGATCTGTCACGTGCGATTGCGCCCACAGGTGTTCAACACGGTGCGCCGGAACGAAGAAATCCTGCAGTGCGACAGTTGTCAGCGCATCCTCTACTTCGTCCCGGCCGCCACCGCCGGCGCTGCTCAAACGGCGACGTGAGCCAGCTTCCCCTGTTCGACGCCAACCCGTCACCCCCCGCCGGCAGGGCCCGGCTGCGGGAGATCGTCGCCTACACGGACGGTGGCGCGCGCGGCAACCCAGGACCTGCGGGCTACGGCGTGCGGATCGAGCGCCCCGACGGCACGCTCGTTGCGGAGTTCGGAGACTCGATTGGCGTCGCCACCAACAACGTGGCGGAGTACCGGGGCCTCATCGCGGCGCTCCAGTACGCGCACGACCGGGGCATCCCCCGCGTGCACGTTCGGTCCGATTCGCTCCTGCTGGTGCAGCAGATACTGGGCCGGTACAAAGTGAAGAACGCTGGCTTGCAGGCACTGCACGCTCGAGCGACGCTCCTGGCGCGAGAGGTCGGTCGCGTCACCTACGAGCACGTCGGACGATCATCGAATGCGCACGCCGATCGCTTGGCCAACGCCGCTATGGACGCGGCTGGCACCTGATCGCGCCGACGACCCGGCCGGCCGGAACCCCATCGCGGCGGTACGAGCACAACACCCGGGGATGGCTCGCGGTGCACAGCCCCGCCCCATAGATCTGGGCCTTCGGAACTCCAGCCTCCACGAGCTGGTCCGACGCCATCAGCCAGCCGTCGAAGAACCAGCGATCGGGACGCCGGGCGGCGGTGGCAAGCGGCGGCATCGGCTTGTTCAGGTTGCTCGCGTGGGGCTGTTCGAGAAACACGCGATCGAGGAGCGTGTTCGAGAAGTGGGTGCTCGCGAACGCATCCCGCACGTCGGGGCCCACCTCGTAGCAGCACGCGCCTATGCTTGGCCCGAGCGCCACGATCACGTTGGCTGGCCGCGAGCCGAACGTCGTCTCCAAGGCCCGAAGCGCAACTTGTGGCACACGCGCCGCCATGCCTCGCCAGCCGGCGTGCGCAGCCGCGACCACGCCTGTCGCGCGGTCCACCATCAGCATCGGCACGCAGTCGGCTGCCTGCACGGCCGCAGCCGCGTCCGGCTCACCCAAGAGGATGATATCCGCCTCTGGACGAACACGATCAACCGCCGCGCGCGTCCCGACGATGACGGCGGCACCGTGCACCTGCGTGGCCCGCACAAGGCGATGCTGATCGATGGACAGCGCGTCAGTGACTTGGCGCCACGCCTCCTCGAGAGACGATTCGCCGGTCTCGGCCGTCGCGTCCCGTGCGCGGGCGCCAAGGGCCCACAGGGCCGTCGTGAACAGGTGAGGCGCGAACGGTTCGAGCGGCCGGCACACGAGGAACGGTCTTCGCTGCTGGTCTCGCCACTCGAACGAATCGCCGGGCAGAGGCAGGCTCATCCCACTATCATCACATCTATGCCCGACATCATCGGCCTCGGCCTGGATTCCACGGACATCCCACGCATAGAGGACGTGATCGGGCGCTGGGGAGAGCGCTTCGTGCAACGGATCTTCACCGAGGGGGAGATCACGTACTGCCGGCGGCGCCATCGCCCAGGGATTCATTTCGCGGGGCGATTCGCGGCGAAAGAAGCCACCATGAAAGCGCTCGGCACGGGTTTCTCGCACGACGTCTTCTGGCGAGACATCGAGGTCGTGCGCCCTGGCGGCCCTCCGCGGCTCATCCTCCGCGGGGGGGCCCTTCGGCGATTCGAGATGATGGGTGGTGGATCCTCCCTCCTCACCATCACGCATTCGGAGACCGTCGCGTTGGCGCAGGTCATCTTGCTCGGCCGGTGACCGCCGCGAGCAACCCCGGTTGTCGATTTCGACGCGCGCGAGGCAACGATCGCGTCACCTGATCGTCTGCGGGTCGGCCAAACGACGGTCCATGTGTGACTTCCAGCCTCACCGCGGACGGCCAGCCTCGGGCATCCATCCTGCTCTCTCGAGCGATGGACCATACGGTCGGAACGGAGCGGATGAGAGATGACGGTCAAGATCACACCGAACGACAAGGGAAACCCCGCGGGCAAGCTGGCTGACGCAGAACTCCACTTCGTCGAGGGTCCCCTCGACGGACTCAAGCTGATTGGCTTTTCCGTGTGGGAACGGCGTGGCAGCTCAGGCAGCCGAAACGTCACCTTTCCTGCGCGACAGTACACGGTCAATGGCGAGCGCCGGAGCTACGCGCTGCTCCGTCCGGTCGTGGATACTACGGCTCAGAACAAGATTCGCGATCTCATCCTCGAGGCGTTTCATGACTTTGAGGAGCGTGCGGCTCTGACACGCTAGGGGCCTCGTTCTGCCCGGCGATGGGCAGCAGCAGGTGCGCGTTCTCGTGTGCGCGCTTCGGCGGCAGCGTCCACTCGGCTCGGAGCGCCTTGTCGAACTCGGAGCGGTAGAACGCTGACTTCAAGCCACCGTCGATGATGTCCCACGGAAGGCAGGTGTCCGCGCTTCGGTCGCGGAAGATGAAGGCGTCTGTGTCGAGGTCGGCGTCCGCGACCGCCGCTCGCCAGTTCTGACCGTTGCGCTCAACGACTTCAATGACGCGAGCGACGCGTCGGTCGCCAAGTGAAAGGAGAGCCTGATAGTACGAGTGTCGCTCCGACTTGATGTTGAAGTACACGTTGTCAAGATCCGCCATGAGACTGCGCAGACGCTTGATCTTGCGTTCGGTCGACGACGGGTCTTCCATCGGCATCCACTGGTACGCGGTGCCCGGCTTCGGCACCAGCGGGTTCACGCTCCCGACGATTCGGCCGAGGTGTCCGCGCCGCTTGGCGTGCTTCACCATACGGTCGCGCAGCGCGACGGTCAAGTCTCGCATGGCGACCAGGTCGTCGTCTGTTTCAGTGGGGAGGCCGATCATGAAGTAGAGTTTCAGGTTCTCGAATCCGGAGGCGAAGATGAGCTCGGCGCGATCGAGTATCTCCTCGTTCGTCACCGTCTTGTTGATGACGCGCCGCAACCGGTCCGATCCGGTCTCGGGCGCGATGGTGACGCTCCGCTCACCGCTGGCTTGCAGCACGGAGAGGATCGTCTCGGTGAGGTCGTCGAGACGAAGAGAAGCCGGGCTGATTGAATAGCCCATCTCGTAAAGGCGTCGCAAGATGCGCTCGATGTCCGGGTGGTCGCAGAGCGCGATCGACACCAGGCCGACACGACTGGCGTGCGATCGCGCGGCCTGTGCGAGCGCGAGAATGCGCTCGGTCGGAAACGCGCGGACCGGGAGGTAGTTGTAGCCGGCCCAGCAGAAGCGACACAGGTTCGCACAGCCGCGGACGACCTCCACGAGAAGCCGCGATCCAAACTCGGTTTCGGGCGTGAAGATTGTCGTCGCGGGCGGATCGAGCGCGTCGGTGACTTTGACCGCCGCCTTTCGGACCGGCACAGGAGCGCCGCGTCCGCCGACCGGGGTCCAGCCGATCAGCCGACCGTGCTCGTCGGAGCTGGGCTCGTAGAACGACGGGACGTAGAATCCGCGCTCCGACGAAAGCCGTTCGAGCAAGCTCTGGCGGTCTGGGGCTTCGCGAAGGGCGCGGACGAGAGCCGGGATCAGCGCTTCGCCCTCGCCTGCCGCGACGACGTCCGCGAAGGGGGCGAGCGGCTCGGGGTTGACGAACGTGACGGCACCGCCGATGACGACGAGCGGGTCACGCGGGGATCGCTCCGCGGCCCTCGCCTGCAGGCCCGCCATGCGGAGCAGGGTGAGCACGTTGACGTAGTCCCACTCGAACGAGACGGAGAAGGCGACGACGTCGAAGTCCCCGACCGGCGTTCCTGACTCGACGGTCACAATCGGTGTGCGCGAGGCTCGCAGCTGCGCGAGTTCCTGCTTGGGCGGCAGGAAGAATCGTTCGCACACCAGGTCCGCCTCGGCGTTGAGAAGTCGGTAAATGGTCTGGAAACCGAGGTTGGACATGCCAACCCAGTAGGTGTTGGGAAACGCCAGGGCCACACGCACACAGTCCGCGTGTGGCTTCAGGGTGTAGCCGACTTCTTTGGCGAGGATGGACCGTGCGCGTTCGCGCTGTTGCCAAATGCTCACAAATACTCGAACGGCAGGCGGCCGTGACCGGCCCACAGTCGCAGGCCTTACCGCGACCCGAGCGCGACGAAATTGGCACGAAGACGCTGACGCTCTGGCGACGGCGCTCGGGAATTCCGTGGGTGTATCTAGTGTATCACCGGCGACCCCCGGCGACGGGCGCAGCTGAGCCGCCCGCGGTCGAGGGACACCTCCGTGCCGCCACCCGCGATCAGCTCTCCTGGCGCCGCAGAAACGCTGGAACGTCGAAGTTCGAGGGCGGGTCGCCGGCGTCACCCAGGTCGCCGGGGCCGCTCGAAAGGGACGACAGGCCAGCGCCCACGGCCGTCGGCAGCTCGAACAAGGGCTTCCGCGCGCCCGGCATTCGGAAGGCGGCAGATGATCGGTCGACGGTGAGGGAGGGCGGGCCAGGCAGCGGCGCGGGCTCCGCGCGCAGACGCGCCACGTCAGCGTAATGGCTCATGTCCACCGGGGTCTCCGCGTTGGCGTTGGGTCGAATCCCGTCCGAGTTGACCGCACCGAACCCTGTCGCGATCACCGTGATCTTCACCTTGCCCTTGAGCGCCGGGTCCACGACCGCGCCAAAGATGATGTTGGCGTCTTCGTCGGCGGCCTCCTGGACGATCGTGGAGGCGGAGCTCACCTCGATGAGCGAGAGGTCCGGACCACCCGTGATATTGATGATCACGCCTCGTGCCCCGTTGACGTTGGCGCCTTCCAAGAGCGGACTGGAGATCGCCCGGCGGGCGGCTTCGATCGCGCGATCGCCCCCCTCCGACACACCGGTGCCCATCATGGCGAAGCCCATGCCGGACATGATGGTTTTGACGTCGGCAAAGTCGAGGTTGATGAGGCCCGGCACCAGGATCAGATCCGAGATCCCCTGAATGGCCTGCCGCAGCACATCGTCGGCCGTGCTGAACGCATCGGTCAGCGAGGTGGTCTGGTCGATGATCGAGAGCAGCCGTTCGTTCGGAATCGTGATGATGGTGTCGACACAGTCACGCAGCGCATCCAGGCCGCGCTCGGCCTGCAGCATGCGCTTCCGGCCTTCGAACTTGAACGGCTTGGTCACCACGGCCACGGTCAAGGCGCCGAGCTCGCTGGCCAGGCTCGCGATGACGGGAGCGGCACCGGTCCCGGTCCCGCCGCCAAGCCCGGTGGTGACGAAGATCATGTCGGCTCCATCAAGCGCCTGGATGATCTTGTCGGTGTCTTCGAGGGCAGCCGAGCGGCCGACGTTCGGGTCGGCACCAGCGCCCAACCCTTTCGTCAGCTTCGATCCGATCTGAAGTCTCACCGACGCAGCGTTGTTGCGCAACGCCTGCACGTCCGTGTTGGCGACGATGAACTCGACGCCGTCGAGGCCTTGTCGCGCCATCCGATTCACGGCGTTGCCGCCGCCGCCTCCCACCCCAATCACCTTGATGCGGGCGCCCACGTTGATTTCTTCTTCGAGTCGCAACCGGAATTGCGAATCCTGAAGCGTGTTGGAGTCAACTGGGCGATCAACGTCGGACATCGTCTCTCCCCTGTGCGCGGGCCTTCGATCCCGCACGTCAAGCAGGCTCACCGCCTGCGGGTAGCTCAGAAGAACTCTTTGAAGAACGAGCGCAGCGCCACGGCCGCGCGCGCCAATGCTCCTTGTCCGATGGGCGCTCGGCCGAAGTCGCCCACCACGTTGCGATACGCGTACTGCACCAGACCCACGCCCGTCGCGAACGTCGGGCTGTTCACGTGATCGGCCAGTCCGCCGACGTCGCCGGGGCAGCCGCGTCGAATCGGTAGATCGAAGATTTGCTCGGCGATTTCCGGCATCCCATCCAGGATCGCACCGCCTCCGGTCAGCACGATGCCCGAGTTCAGGCTCTTCTCGTACCCCGCTCGCCGGATCTCGTCCCACACCATGTGGAAGATCTCCTCCGCGCGGGGCTGCAGAATCTCCGACAAGATCCTTCGCGCCATCACGCGCGGCTTGCGGCCGCCAACGCTCGCCACCTCCATCGTCTCGTCTTCGTCGACGAGTGACGTCAGCACACAGCCGCACTTGCGCTTGACCTTCTCCGCGTCCGGTACGGGGGTTCGCAGCCCGACGGCGATGTCGTTCGTGAAGTGGTCGCCTCCGAGTTCCACCACCGCCGTGTGCCACAGACTCCCTCTTTCGTAGATCGCGATGTCCGTAGTCCCGCCGCCGATATCGACCAGCGCGACGCCTAGGTCCTTCTCGTCCTGCGTCAGCACCGCCTCGGAGGCCGCGAGCTGCTCGACCACCGTTTCCGCAACCTGCGCGCCAGCGCGATTGACGCAGGCCACGATGTTCTGCGTGGAGCTCTGGCTGCCGGTGACGATGTGTACGTTGACCTCCAGCCGCGTCCCCGTCATCCCGACCGGCGACGCAATACCATCCTGTTCATCGACCACGAAGTCCTGCGGCAGCACGTGGAGGATCTCCCGTCCGGTGGGGAGCGACACCGCCTTGGCCGCGTCGATCGCCCGCCGCACGTCCTCGCGCGTGATCTCCCTGTTCTTGCCTGCGACCGCAATCACGCCCCGACTGTTGAACCCTTTGATGTGCGGCCCGGACAACCCGAGGTGCACCGTATCGATCTCGACGCCGGCCATCAGCTCGGCTTCTTCGATCGCCTTCTTGATCGATTCGACGGCAGCCTCCAGGTTCACGACGACGCCGCGGCGAATGCCACGCGACTCGGCCACGCCCAAGCCCACGATGTCGAGCCCCTCGTGGTCCATGGTTTCGCCGACCACCGCCGCGACCTTGGAGGTGCCGACATCGAGCCCGACCAGGTAGCGCTCCCTACGCCCCAACGTGCCTCCGTGCCCGCATTCCCTAACGCCTCGGCGCGTGCGGACGCTTGGCGCCTGCCCGCGTGCTCGCGATCGCAGCCCGCCGCCCGTGGGACAATTCCGTGGAATCGGACACTGTCTCCTGCTCCATACCCGGCGCGACCGCCAACGGGGCCCTGGAGACAACGTTCGCTCGCGTCGGAAGGGGAGCCTCGGTCGTGGCGCTCGAGTGGCGCGCCCGTCCTGCGGCTCCCTGCGGCCGACTCACCCCCCCGCGTGCGGAGCGCACGGGTCCGACGAACACCCGGCTGCCGAACCGTAAGTCGACGTACTCGATATCCGGAACCGTCTCCCGCAGCCGATCGGCGAGCTGAAGATACGACTCCACGCGCTGCTGGAACGACTCGTCGCCGAGATACAGCACGGCTGGGTCGCCCGTCAGGGTGACATGGGCGTTGTACGGGTCGGCGACGTCGATCTGCGACACCCGCTTCGCGACGTCGGGATTGCTCCGCAGAGACGTCACCACGCGCGCCGCCAGCGCCGCACGCGGCTGGTCGGCCTGCACGCCCGGGCCGGGCTGCGAAACGGCGATGCCATCGACGAGCGGCAAATCGAAGCTCGCATACCTCGGTCCGAAGTGATCGATGATGATGCCCTGGTCATCCACGAGGAACAGCCGACCGTCGACGCGCGCGATGATGGCCGGCAGGCGTTCCGACACGACAATCTCCACCGTCGACGGTAGCGATCGACGCAACGCGGCGTCGCGGACCCACGGAGACTTGAGCAATCGCCCTCGCCACGCCTCGAGGTTGGTCCAGACCAGGTTCTGACCTTTGAGTCCCTCCACGGCTTCGAGCACCTTGGCACTTGGCACTCGCTCGTTGCCGGTGACTACGAGGCGATCGATCTGGAGCATTCGCGCGTGCATCACCACTTCGCTTCCTCGATAGGCCGCGAACGCGACGATCAGCAGCAGGAGGCCCGTGATGCCCGCGTACCGCAGCAGGACACGCCAGCGACGCCTGCGCCCGGGCTTGACGTGCGCGCGACGAAAGCGCCGATCGGCGGGAGCGGCGACCTGGCTCATGACGTTCCACCCAATGCGCGCATCAGTCGATCCGGGAGCGTGCCTATCGATCCGGCGCCCAGCGTGATCACCACGTCACCCTTGGTGGCGACTCTCGCCACCGCGTCTGGTACGTCGTCCAGGCGCGGCACGAAGTCCACGGGCACACCGATCGCCGAGCGAATCGTCGTCGCCAGCGTTTCGGCGCTGATCCCCGCGATCGGCTCCTCGCCGGCGGAATAGATGTCGGTGAGGATCACGCGGTCCGCGCCCCCAAACGCGAGGCCGAACTCACGAAGCAGCGCCTTCGTGCGACTGTACCGGTGCGGTTGAAACACCACGAGGATCCGGCGTCGGAGATCCTGCGCCGCCGCTAGGACCGCGGCAATCTCCGTGGGGTGGTGGCCGTAATCGTCCACGACCAGGATGCCGTTTGGTTCACCTCGAACCTCGAAACGCCGTTCCGCGCCCTTGAACTCGTGCAGGCCAGAGGCGATCCGCTCGAACGGCACATCGAGCTCCAGCCCAACCGCCACGGTCGCCAATGCGTTGAGCAGATTGTGCCGACCTGGTACCTGAAGCGCGATCTCGCCCAGCATCACCCCTGGCGCCGGCCGCCGTGCGCAGGCACGGCGATGCACACGCGCCGACACGGTCATCGGTCCGTGCGCACCCACGCTCACGTTGTCGGCGGTAATCTCGGCGTCCGGAGACGACAGGCCGTAGGTAATGACACGCCGCGTCATTCGCGGAAGCGCCTCGGCCAGATGCGGATCGTCCGCGCAAGCGACCACCGCACCGTAGAAGGGCACTCTGTTCGCGAAATCCACGAAGGCCTGCTGCAACTCGGCGAAGCCGCCGTAGCTCTCGAGGTGCTCGTAGTCGATGTTGGTGATCACAGCCATCGTCGGCAACAAGTGGAGAAACGACCGATCGCTTTCGTCCGCTTCAGCCACCATGACCTCACCCCGTCCGATCCGCGCGTTGCTGCCGAACGCACTCAATCGGCCGCCGATGACCGCGGTTGGGTCGAGCCCTGCCCGTTCGAGCACGAACGCGATCATGGACGTCGTCGTCGTCTTGCCATGCGCCCCCGCCACCGCGACCGCATAGCGGAGGCGCATCAGCTCCGCAAGCATCTCGGCTCGCGGGATCACCGGCACACCGCGGCGCCGCGCTTCCACGACCTCGGCGTTCGACGGCTTCACTGCGGAAGACATCACCACCACGTCCGCCTCGCCAACGTGAGCCCCGTCATGTCCGACTCGGACCTTGATGCCCAGCATCTCGAGGCGGTCGGTCACCGCCGAGCGCCTCGCATCCGATCCGCTCACCATGTACCCGAGGTTGGCCAGCAGCTCGGCGATACCGCTCATGCCGATCCCGCCCACCCCGATGAAGTGCACGCGTCGAGTCTTGCCCAGCACGGCCGTGTCCGTCAGCCAGCCAGCGCCAGGGCTCGATCGACGATGACGCGCGCCGCGTCCGGTTTCGCGAGCGACCGTGCCTCCCGCGACATCCGGTCTCGGCGAAGCACGTCCGCCGCCAGTGCCAGGATTCGAGCGGCCAGGTGCTCTCCCGTGGCCTCGTTTTGCAGCAACACGTCCGCCGCCCCTTCCGCGGCCAACGCTTCCGCGTTCTTCCGCTGGTGGTCGTCGGTGGCTGTCGGTAGCGGAATCAGAATCGACGGTTTGCCCGCGGCCGTCAGTTCCGCCAGCGTCGTCGCTCCGGCGCGACAGACGACCAGGTCCGCCGCATGCAGCCGCCGCCCCATGTCGAACAAGAACGGCTCGACCTCGGCCTGCAGGCCCGCCTGTTGATACGCCGTTCGGACCGATTCGAGGTCGCGCTCGCCAGTCTGATGTACGACGTGCGGGGCCGGTCGGGCCGCGGCCAGAGTCGGTGCGGCCTCGCTCATCGCGACGTTGATGGCGTGGGCACCTTGTGAACCGCCGAAGACCAGCACATGGAGACCGGCGCCTGCCGTCGCGACCGGCCTGACCTCCCCGCTCGAGTACAAGAACTCGGGTCTGACGGGATTGCCGCTGACGAACGCCCTGTCGCCAAAGAACGGTCGGCTGGCCTCGTACGTGACGGCCGCCGCTCGCACCACCGACGCCAGCAACCGGTTGGTCAGTCCGGGAACCGCGTTCTGTTCCAGCAGCATGGTTGGAATCCTGCGAAGCGCGGCCGCCATCACGACTGGCCCGGAGCTGTACCCACCGACACCGATGACCAGGTTCGGGCGACGGGCCGACAGCAGGCGCCACGCGTCGGCCAAGCCCAAGGGAATCAGCCACGCGCCACGCACCCGATCCGCGAGCGACTTCCCCTTCAGGCCCCCGCTGCGAATGACGTCGAGCTCGAATCCTTCGCGCGGGAGCACGCGGGCCTCGATGCCGCGAGCCGTCCCCGCGAACGACACCAGCGCATCCGGCCGCCGACGCAGGAGCTCCCGCGCGACGGCGATGCCGGGATAGAGATGTCCCCCGGTGCCGCCGCCGGCAATCACAAGACGCAGTTGGTCGTTGGGCGTTGGGTGTGAGACGTTGGTCACGGTCGTGGGTCGTTTGTCACTCCTCCGTTGAGGCGTGTTGCGAGACATTGAGCAACACGCCGATCGCCACCAGATTGATGAGCAATGAGGATCCACCCGAGCTGACGAGCGGCAAGGGAATGCCTTTGGTCGGCATCATGCTCAGCACGACGCTGATATTCACGAGCGCCTGGAGCGACACCATTGTCGTGATACCAAGGGCCACCAGCGAGCCAAACGCATCCGGCGCCTGTGCGGCGATCGTGAAGCCACGCCACGCGACGACGCAGAAGCACACGAGCGTCAGGACGGTGCCGATCAGCCCGAGTTCCTCGCCAATCACGGCGTAGATGAAGTCCGTGTGGGGATAGGGCAGGTAGAAAAGTTTCTGCACCCCATGGGTCAGGCCCTTGCCAAACCGCCCGCCCGTGCCGACAGCCACCAGCGACTGGATGATCTGGAAGCCATCGCCCCGCGGATCCGCCCACGGATCCCAAAAAGACATGAGGCGCCGGAAGCGGTACGGGGTCGACACGACGAGGAAGACGACCGCAGGGAGCGCGAGCGTCAACGTGCCAATGAAGTAGGCGTAGTCCAGGCCGGCCGCGAACAGCATGACCGCGGCGATCAACGCGATCGTGAGCGCGGTGCCGAAATCCGGCTCGAGCAACACGAGGCCCACGATGGGCAGCAGGATCACGACGATCGGGAGGATTGCGTCGTTCACGTCATTGACCCGGTGCATCCGGCGCTCCAGGAACGAGGCCGCGAAGAACACCACGCTCAGTTTCGCGAGCTCGGACGGCTGAATGCCGAGCCCTCCGACGGAGAACCACCGACGCGCGCTGTTGATCGGCGCGCTGAAGAGCACCGCGATCAAGGCGACGAAGACGATCGCCAGCGAGGACCAGACGAAGAGTGGTTGTCGGTACGTGCGATAGTCGACACGCATCACCAGCGCCAGGCTCCCCAGTCCGAGCGCTGCCAAGAGCACCTGCTTGCGCAGAAAGAGGTAGCTGTCGCCATACCGCATCCGGGCGAGCACCTCGGAGGCGCTGTAGACCATCAGCACACCGAGGAACAGGAGGATCACGGTGGTGATGAACAGCACCCAATCCGATTTCAGCTTGCGGGCCACGTCGCGTCCCTCTTCGCCCTTTCCTCTACCATTGGCGACTGTCGCCGATGGTCTCAGGCTGAGCGGTCAACAGTCGCCAGCCGGTCCCGGATGGAGGCACCGGCTTCACAGGCCGGGGCAGCCTGCGTTCCCAGCAGCCAGTCCCGCATCGCGTGGACCTGCTGGCGACTGTTCACCGCTCAGCACTCGCCTTCTCTACCCCCTCTACTCCTGCCGTCGTCCGTGACGTTCCTCGTCGTTCGTGCGACCGACGACCCGCGCGACCTCGGCCTTGAACTGCTGGCCGCGCTCTGCGTAGTCGCGAAACATGTCGAAGCTGGCGCACGCGGGCGCCAACAACACCACACCCTTCGGCCGCGCCAAGGCGAACGCAGCGTCGACGGCCGCACCGAGCGTCGACGCCCGATGCACGGGCACCACACCGCTCAGGGCGTCGGCCACGAGATCGGCGGCTTCGCCGATGGTCACCACGGCTCTCGCCCGCTCCGCGAGCGGACCGCGCAACAGCCTGAGATCGCCGCCCTTGAATCGTCCCCCGATGATCGGAATCAGATCGCGGTCGAAGCTCTCGATGGCGTGCAGCGCCGCATCGACATTCGTCGCCTTCGAATCATTGACGAAGCGGACGCCTTCGGCCTCGGCGACGAGCTCCATGGCGTGCTCGAGCCCACGAAACTCGTCGACGGCTGCCGTCATGGCGGCTGGCGACGCCCCGGCCAATCGACCCACGGTGGCCGCCGCCAGCACGTCGTCCACGAGATGAGACCCGAGGAGGTGCACAGCCGAGAGCGGCACGAGCGGTTCGGTACCACGTTCAGTGCGATAAACGACCCAGCCGCCCTCCACCGCGGTACCGGGACCGACGAGCTCGTGACGGCTGAAGCACCTGATGGCCGCGCGCCCAGTCCGTGCGAGCCTCAGGACCGTCGGGTCGTCCACGTTGATCACCGCCCAGTCGTCCCCGTTCTGGTTCTCGAAGATGCGACCCTTCGCGGCCGCGTACGCGTCGACACTCGGGTGTCGATCCAAGTGATCCGGCGAGAAGTTCAGCATCACAGCGATCCACGGGTGAAACGTCTGGATCTGCTCCAATTGGAAGCTGCTCGTCTCGACCACGTGAAGCGTGGCTGGTGTGGACCGTTCGATCTGTCCGCTGAGCGGTGCGCCAATGTTGCCGCCAACCGTGACGTCGAATCCGGCCGCATCCAGCATGCGTCCGGTGAGCGCGGTCGTCGTGGACTTCCCTTTCGTGCCCGTGATCGCGATCACGCGACCCCGCAAGAAACGGAATGCGAACTCGATTTCGCCGAGCACCGGCACGCCCGCCGTGCGAGCAGCCTCGATCACCGGCAACGCAGGTGGGACGCCCGGACTGAGGACCACAAGATCCGCGTTGGCGAAGGTCTCCGGTCGATGGCCGCCGAGCTCGAGCTCGACACCCAACGACCGCAAGCGCTCGCTCGCCGCTTCGTCCGCCAGGTCTGCGCGCAGGTCGGACACGGTCACGCGAGCGCCACGACGCACCAGGAACTCCGCCGCCGCGATGCCACTGCGGGCCGCGCCGGCCACCGTCACGCGGCGGCCCTCCACGTCGAGTACGTGCGGATTCGAGCGTCCCATCACCGTAGCTTCAACGTCGTGAGGCTGAGCAGCGCAAACAGGATGCCGACGATCACGAACCGCGTGATCACCTTCGGCTCACTCCAGCCGATCAGCTCGAAATGGTGGTGCAGCGGCGCCATGCGAAACACGCGTTGACCGGTCAACTTGAACGAGGCCACCTGAATGATGACGGACAGCCCTTCGATGACGAACACTCCGCCGACGATGCCGAGCAACAGCTCCTGCTTGATGAGGATCGCGACGGTTCCCAGCGCGCCGCCCAAGGCGAGAGAGCCGACATCACCCATGAAGATCTCTGCCGGATAGGAGTTGAACCAGAGGAAGCCGAGCGATGCGCCGACCAGCGCGCCGCAGAACACCGTCAGCTCTGCCGACTGCGGAAAGCGCACCAGCAGCAGGTACTCGGCGAACTCGCGGTGCCCGGTGACATAGGCAAGTGCGGTAAACGCGGCCGCCGAGATGGCGAATGTGCTGATCGCCAGACCATCGAGGCCGTCGGTGAGGTTCACGGTGTTTGACGCTGCGACCAGCACGAAGATCGTGAACGGCACGTACATCACGCCTAGGTCAGGAATCAGCCGCTTTAAGAACGGAAAGATCAGGCGAGTGTTGTAGTCGCCGCTCTGCGCCAGCACCAGCAGCACGACGCCGACGGCGAGCCCGATCGCAACCTGCCAGCCCATCTTGTAGCGCGGCAACAGGCCGTGGTGGGAGCGACGGACGATCTTCAGGTAGTCGTCGGCAAAGCCCACGGCCCCGAACGCCGCTGTCGTGAGGACCGCAATCCACACGTACGCGTTCGTCAGGTCCGCCCAGAGCAAGGTGGGTCCAAGTGACGCCGCCAGAATGAGCAATCCGCCCATCGTCGGCGTTCCGGCCTTGGCCTTGTGGGAGGTCGGCCCTTCCTGGCGGATGACCTGGCCGATCTGAAACTCACGGACCTTGCGAATCATGTAGGGACCCAGCAGCAGACTAATCGCCAGCGCAGACATGCTGGCCGCGGCCGTGCGAAATGTGATGTAGCGCGTCACGTTCAACACGCTGATCTCGGTGTGGAAGGGGTAGAGGAGGTGATACAACATCGCGTCTCCTCCTACGCGACGCTCGAGTTGCTGCGCCGACACGCAAGCGCTTCTCGAGCGACCGCCACGTCGTCGAATGGCAGCACACGATCCCCAATGACTTGATACTTCTCGTGTCCCTTCCCCGCGATGAGGACCACATCGCCTGGTCGAGCCAGCTCGATCGCCCGTGCGATGGCGGCGCGCCGATCCAGGATCGCCAGGAACCGCTGGCTCGCGTCGCGACGCGTATCCGGCGTAATCCCCCGCTGAATCTCCTCGATGATCCGAGCCGGGTCCTCGCTTCGCGGATTGTCCGACGTGATGAGGATGAGATCGCTGAGTCGCCCGGCGACGGCGCCCATGAGCGGCCGCTTCGTCCTGTCGCGGTCGCCGCCACAGCCGAACACGGTGATCAGCCGGCCCTTGGTCAGCGGCCGAGCCGTCTCCAACACGTTGCGCAACGCATCGTCGGTGTGCGCGTAGTCGACGACCACCGTGACGCCGTCGGTCGGCGCGGATACCACCTCGAAGCGGCCGGGTACGCCCTCGAGCGACGTGATGCCGCGTTCGATGGCCTCACCGGGGAACTCGAGGGCAGTGCCGGTCGCGGCCGCGGCCAGGATATTCGACACGTTCGGCCGCCCGACGAGAGACGACCGGGCGCGCAGTGTGCCGCGAGGCGTGCGGATGTCGAATGTCAACCCGTCGAGAGAGAACGTCACGGGCCCAGCCGTCACGTCGGCGGGCCGATGCATCCCGTACGTGACCGGTCGCGCGCACATGGCGACGAGCGCGGCGGCCCGTGGATCGTCCGCATTGATGAGGCCAGGCGCACCTGGCGGCAGCATCTCGAAGAGCCGCTGCTTCGCCTCGAAATAGGACTCCATGTCGCCGTGGAAGTCCAAGTGATCGCGGGTGAGGTTGGTGAACACACCCGCCGATAAGTGAATCCCGTCCACGCGACGAAGTGCCAGCGCGTGTGACGACACTTCCATGACACAGGCACGACATCCACGATCGACCATGTCGCGGAGGAGCGCCTGGACGTCCGGGGCCTCTGGCGTGGTGTGGGTCGCTTCGCGGACCTCGGTGCCAATCCTGTAGCCCACCGTGCCCAGGAGTCCGCACGGCAAACCGGCCGCGTCCAGGATCGACGCCACCAAGTGAGCCGTCGTCGTCTTGCCGTTGGTGCCCGTGATCCCGACGACCATCATGTCGCCACTGGGATGACGGGCGAAGGCATCGGCCAAGAGCGCAAGCGCCAGACGACCGTCGCTGACCTGCACCCAGCGCGCGCCGAGATCGGCTGGCGCCGCTTGTTCAGACACGACACACAGCGCGCCACGTTCGAGCGCCTGCCGCGCGAAATCGGAGCCGTCGGTGCGTTGACCGCGGAGCGCAACGAACACGTGCCCACGCTCGACTCGACGGGAGTCGTGCGTGACCCCCGTCATGTTCTCGCCGGCCGAACCGGTCGCGGGTGCCGAAGTGGCCACGACCAGGCGCCGTGCGACGAGCCGCTCGTGCAAGACGGACCACGTCATGGTCTGGCCGTGGACTCCGGTTCGCGCCGGGCGTGCAGCCGGCCCAGCACCAGGCGACAGTCCGCCCCAGCGTGCAAGGCCGTTCCGGCTTGGGGCGTCTGTCCGATGACGAAGCCATCGCCGATGAGCCGTGGCGTCAACCCGTGCTGTACCAGCGTCCGAACCGCGTCGCGCGCGCTCAGGCCGGCCACATCCGGCATCACATCCGCTGTCGGCGCCGGGCCGGTCGCCACTGTTGGCTGGACCTCGACTTTCGGGGGGGCGGGCGTCTCACGCGCCACGAGCACGGCTGGCGCAGGGTTCAGTGTCGGTGGCACACCGAGATGTCGCAAGGCAGCCTCGGCGATACGTCTGAAGATGGGCGCCGACACGGTGCCGCCGTAGTACGTGCCAGCGCGGGGCGAGTCGACCACGACGATGATCGCGAGGGCCGGATTGCGCGACGGCACGAAGCCGACGAATGAGGCGTTGTAGTCCTGCTTCGAGTAGCGCCCGTCGACCAGTTTGGCTGCCGTACCGGTCTTACCCGCGACGACGTAGCCGGGAATCTGCGCGGACTTGGCGGTGCCGCGCTCGACCACCCCTTCCATGATGCCGGTCAAGGTCGCGGCCGTATCGACGTCGATGACCCGACGCGCGACCTTCGGTGGGACCGGGTAGCGCAGCTGATCGCGGTAGACGGCGCCGATGACCCGCGGCTCCATCAGCTCGCCGCCGGTGGCGACGGCGCTCGCGGCGGTCACCATCTGGAGCGGCGTCACGCCGACCTGATACCCCATCGACACCGACGCAAGCGCGCTCTCGGTCCACTTCGCCGAGTCCCAGACGATCCCGGGTGACTCGCTGGGAAAATCGGGAGAGGTCGGTCTGCCGAATCCGTAACGCTGCACGTATTCGCTCAAGCGCTCGGTGCCCAGCCTGAAACCGATCTTGATGGCGCCGACGTTGCTCGAGTTCACGATGACATCAGCAAACGACAACACGTTGTAGCGGTGGTCGTCGTGCACCACACGATTGCCAATCTTGATCCGGCCGCCGCTCACGTCGATCGCTTCGTCGATCGGCACGACCTTCTCCTGCAGGGCGGCCGACGCCGTGACGATCTTGAATGTCGAACCCGGTTCGAAGAGGTCTTGGACCGCTCGATTCCGGCGCTCGATCTCCGAGGCCTGCCGATACCCGTTGGGGTCGAAGGTCGGCTCGTTCGCCATCGCCAGGATTTCGCCCGTTCGCGGATTCATGACGATGGCGGAACCGCCGGCGGCACGACTTGCGAGCACGCCGGCCCGCAGCTCGCGCTCGGCCAAGTGCTGCAGGTACGTGTCGATCGTCAACTCGAGCGATGCGCCGGTGGTCGGCGGTTGCTCCTCGCGGCTGAACACCATGCCCTTGGCGTCAGACTGCACGAGCGTGATCCCGCTCTGTCCCTCGATCAGCCTGTTGTAGGTGTGCTCGATGCCACCGAGTCCATGGTGTTCCGTGCCGACGTAGCCCAGCACGTGCGCCGCCAGCGTACCGTTCGGATAGAAGCGTCGGCTCTCCGGCATGAACCCGATGCCCTTGAGGTTGAGCGCGCGGACGCGGGCGGCCTGCGCACGATCGGCAAGTCGCCGCACGAACGCAAATGCCGGCAGGCGGCCCATGCGCTCAACGAGCGTCCTGCGCTCCTCGGCCGTGCAGTCGCGCAGCGCGGCGCACACTTTGGTCACCGTGGCCACGATCCAGGCCTCCCGATCCGCCTTGGCGATCTCGCCGGACACAGCGTAGATCGTGTCTGCCTCGGCGCTCATGGCGAGGACGCGGCCGTGACGGTCGACGATGTCTCCGCGCTTGGCGGCGGACTTGACCGTGCGGTTGTGCTGCCGTTCGGCGATGGCCTGGAGATCGTCGTATTGGCCCACTTGAAGCTGCACGAGTCGACCGACGATGGCGAGGGCCCAGAACACGCCACCGAAGCTGGCCATGCGCACACGGCGCCTCATCACGCCGCGCCAATCGACGGCGTCCCGAGCCGTCGTCGACTCGCGAGTCGGCCGGCGCCGCCATCGGTCGAGGAGTCTCCTCACCGCCGTGCCACCACAGAGGCCGGCGGCGGGTCCGAGGGCTGGACACGCTCGAGGATCACGGTGTTCTCGCGGGATGGCGGCACGAGGCGCAACGTGCCGAGGGCCAGCGCTTCGATGCGCTGTGGCGCGCGCAACGTCTCGTAATCCAGGCGCAATTGCCGGCGCGCCTCTTCAGCGATCGCGCGCTCCTGTTCAACCTTGCCGAGCTCGTATCCATGTTCCAGGTGGGCGAACCGTTGCCAGGTCCAGAACAGCAGAGCGATGGCAGCCAGACCAATGACACCGACCAACCCCCACAGCTCGCGATGGCGGTGATGATCCAGCTCGCGCATGATCGTGTTGTTCCGGACGTCCTTCTTGATGGCGTACGCGAAAGGCTCCATACCTCCACCTAGCTGGATAGACGTTCCGCCACGCGCAGCTTGGCGCTGCGTGCTCGCGGGTTGCGCGCGATCTCGTCGGGCCCGGCCACAATTGGTTTCTTCGTGAGCACCGTGACAAGTCGCGTGTCGCCATGAGCGAGCGCGCGAAACGTGTGTTTCACGATTCGATCCTCGAGCGAGTGAAACGTGATGACCGCGAAGCGCGCGCCCGCGCGCAACCGGCGGGCGACCGTGGCCAGAAACGCGTCCAGTCCCTCGAGCTCGCGATTCACCCAGATGCGCAGCGCTTGAAAGGTCCGGGTCGCCGCGTCGATGCGCGACCGCCCCTGCCTGGGGATCGCACGACGCACGATGGCCGCGAGTCGGCCGGTCGTGTCGATCGGTTGTTCGGCACGCGCCTCGACGATACGCCTGGCGATGCGACGCGAGAACCGCTCTTCGCCGAACCGGAAGATGACGTCTGCGAGCTCGTCCTCGGGCACGGTCGCCAGACGCTGGGCTGCCGTGTTCCCCGTCTTGGTGTCCATGCGCATGTCGAGCGGTTCATCCCGCTGAAAGCTGAAGCCGCGATCGTTCGCGTCGAGCTGTAGCGACGACACACCGAGATCGGCCAGGGCGCCGTCCAAGGCGTCGATGCCCTGCGCACGCAGCACCCCGTCCAGGTCACGGTAGTCCGCATGCACGAGCGTCACACGGTCCCGGCAGGGCTCGAGCGTGATCCGCGCGCGGGCGAGCGCCGTGTGATCACGATCGAGACCGAGCACGCGCGTGGCACCGGCCTCGAGCAGCGCGCGGGCATGTCCGCCCAGACCGACCGTGCAGTCGACGAAGAGTCCGCCGCGATCCGGACGCAGCAGAGCGACGGTTTCGGCGCACAGCACGGGAACGTGCGCGATCAAATGCCGAACTCCGCGAGCGAGCGCCCGTCCTCGTCGGTGAACGGCTCGCGCTGCAGCTTGCTCAAGAAACGATCGTGATTCCAGACATCGAGGTAGTGGACTTGGCCCAACACGTCGACGTCGCCAACCATGCCGGCGGAATCGCGCAGTCGGTACGGCACGAGGACGCGTCCTTGGGCGTCCAGCTCGCCCAGATCGCCGAAATAGTTCACGCGGTCGAGGAATCGCAATCGCGAAGGATGCGTGGACGGCATGGCGGCGAGCTTCTGCTCGATCTCGAGCCAGACCGGCATGGGGTAGACACGCACGTACTCGCCCGTTAGGCTGGTGAGGAACAACTCACGGCCGTACTTATCCTCCAAGGCCGCGCGAAAACCCTGGGGCAACTTGAGGCGGCCTTTGTCGTCAATGCGAGCCGGCGAGTTGCCCCTAAACAAGGCGGATGTCTCCCACTTCTGACCAAAAAAATCCACCGAAATAGTAGGGGACGAGCCGGCTCCTGTCAACGCAGAACCATACTGCTTCAGTGAGTTACGTCTTATTTTCGCTTTTATCTGGCCTATTCTGTCTTTCGACCTAGCTTATGGCTCGTGAGTCTCTCACGTCAGACACGTCGGTCATCCTGCCGGCCTTCAACGAGCAGACAACCATCGCTCGAGTCGTCGAAGCACTGAGGGCGGTCGCCACCTGGCGGGAGGTGTTAGTGGTCGACGATGGGTCCGAGGATGAAACAGCTAACGTGGCCGAGAGGGCGGGGGCACGCGTCCTGCGACACCCCTACCGCAAGGGCAACGGCGCGGCCATCAAGACCGGGCTTCGACGGGCGACGGGCGATTTCATTCTGATTCTGGACGCCGACGGCCAGCACCGCCCTGCCGACGCCATTCGTCTCGTCAGCGGACTCGTCACCTACGACCTGGTCGTCGGGGCGCGCTCGGCTCGGAGCCAGGCGACTCGCGCACGCCAGGCGGGCAATGCGATACTGAACTGGCTCGCAAGCTACCTTACAGGCATGCCCATTCCGGACCTGACCTCCGGGTTCCGCGCCGCGCGACGAGCGCCCTTGCTGGAATTCATTCACCTGTTGCCCAACGGGTTCTCGACTCCGACGACCACGACGTTGGCGTTTCTCCGAGCCGGCTATAGCGTGCGCTTCGAGTCGATCGACGCCGAACGCCGCGAGGGTCATTCCAAGATCCGTTTGGGACGCGACGGCCTTCGATTCTTCCTAATCCTCCTCAAGGTGATTACCATATTCAGTCCGCTGCGGGTGTTCCTGCCGGTGAGCGTGACCGCGTTCGCGGTCGGTGCGGCGTATGCCGCGTGGACGATCGTGACGCAGTCTCATGTCACCAACTCCTCGGTGCTGTTGATTGTCGTGAGCGTGTTGATCCTTCTCATTGGCCTCGTGTCGGAGCAAATCGCCACCCTTCGCTTCGAAGGGCCGCGGTCGTGAGCGCGCAGGCGCTCGTTGTCGTGCCGACCCACAACGAGCGCGGCAACCTGCCGGCCCTCGTGACCGGATTGATGAAGCACGACGGCGTGCGGCTCATGGTCGTGGACGATCAGTCTCCCGACGGCACGGGCGCACTGGCCGATGCTTTGGCGGTCGAGCATCCGGGGCGCATCCAAGTGATGCACCGGACGGGTCCTCGCGGCCTGGGACGGTCGTACATCGAGGGCATGACGTGGGCGATCAGAGAACCGGTGGACCTCATCTGCCAGATGGACGCCGACCTCTCACACGATCCGGAACAGCTACCGCGGCTCATCGCGGCGAGCGCGCAGGCCGACGTCGTGATCGGCTCGAGGTACATCCCAGGCGGCGCCATCGTGAACTGGCCCAAACGCCGGCAGCTCCTCAGTCGATTCGCGAACATCTACATCAGGGGCGTGACACGCCTTGACGCGCGCGACTGCACGAGCGGCTTTCGATGCTGGCGCCGGGAAGCCATCGCGGGTCTGCCGTTCGAGCGATTCACCTCGGATGGCTACTGCTTTCTCGTCGAGATGCTGTTTGTCGCCAGCCGGCGTGGCTGTCGGATCGCGGAGGTACCCATCACGTTTGTCGAGCGCCGTGTCGGGGAGTCGAAGATCTCGAAGAGCGTCCTGTTCGAGTCAGCGATCATCCCGTGGCGGCTCATCGCCAACCCCGAAACCGCGCGAAAGGCGCCACCGAGGGCTCAATGACGAACGCATCCTCGCCGAACCGGTTCTACGCGGGCCGTCGCGTCCTCGTGACAGGCGGACTGGGGTTCATCGGCAGCACCGTGGCGCGGCGCCTCGTCGACCTGGGCGCCGGGGTTACGATCGTCGATTCGCTCCTCCGGGACGCTGGCGGCAATCGGTACAACGTCGCGGACGTGGCGGACCGGATCACCATCCACATCGGCGACGTCTGCGATGCATCGCTGATGAACGACCTGGTGCGGGATCGCGAAGTGATCTTCAACCTCGCCGGTCAAGTGAGCCACATCGACAGCATGCAGGATCCCTACCTGGACCTCGAGGCCAACTGCCGCAGCCCCCTCACGCTCCTGGAGGCCTGTCGCCACCACAATCCGGGCGCCAAGGTGGTGTTCGCGGGCACGCGGCAGGTGTACGGGCGGCCGGACTCGCTGCCGGTCGACGAAACGCACCCGGTGCGCCCCACGGACATCAACGGTGTGAACAAGGTCGCGGGCGAGTACTATCACCTAGTCTACAATAATGTGTTTGGCGTCCGCGCATGCTCGCTGCGGCTCACCAACGTCTACGGCCCCCGCCAGTTGATCCGGCACAACCGACAGGGCTTTATCGGCTGGTTCATTCGCCTCGCCGTGGAGGACCGCCCTATTCAGGTGTATGGCGACGGCTCGCAGATTCGCGACTTCGTCTTCGTGGACGATGTAGCGGATGCCTTCTTGCGCGCGGGCGCCACGAACGCGTGCAACGGGAACGTCTTCAACGTCGGGGGACTCGAGCACATCGGCCATCGTGACCTGACGACGCTCCTCATCGAGGTCGCCGGGTCCGGACGCGCCGAGTTCGTGCCGTGGCCGGCCCAGAAGAAGGCGATTGACATCGGCAGCTTCTACACCAACTCCGACAAGTTCACGCGCGCCACCGGCTGGCGGCCGACCATCACGCTTCGGGAGGGACTGCGACGCACGGTCGCGTTCTACCGCCAGCACATGGCGCAGTATCTGGCTGAACCGGAGGCGGCGGGGCCACCGTCATGACCGCGCGGATTCCGTTTGTGACGCTGCGACCGCGCGAAGACGAGGCCGACGTCCGAGCGGCGATCGAGCGAGTGCTCGCCAGTGGATGGTTCGTGCTCGGGCCCGAGGTCGAGCGCTTCGAGGAGGAGTTCGCCGCCGCCAGCGGGGCGAGCCACGCCATTGGCGTAGGGACCGGCACGGACGCGATCGCGCTCATTCTGCGTGCGCTCGACGTCGGGCCGGGCGACGAGGTCATCACAACGCCGTTGTCCGCCGCCTACTCCGCATTGGCCATCCAGATGGCTGGCGCCACACCTGTCTTTGCGGACATCGATCCGAGGCGCTTGACGGTCGACCCCGCACAGGTCGAGCGCATGGTGACGCCACGAACACGCGCCATTCTGCCCGTACACCTGTACGGTCAGGCCGCGGACATGGTCACGCTGACGGCCATCGCCACTCGTCATCACCTGGCCATCGTCGAAGATTGCTGCCAGGCACACCTGGGGCACGCAGCGGGGCGACCGGTCGGCACGATGGGTGTCGCGGGCGCGTTCAGCTTCTACCCGACCAAGAACCTCGGCGCGCTCGGGGACGGGGGCGCGATCATCACCAACGATGCGAGCCTCGCCACTCGCGCGCGCCGACTCCGCAACGGCGGCCAGACCACCACGTATCATCACGTGGAGTTCGGTGTGAACACGCGACTGGACGAACTGCAAGCCGCGATTCTCCGCGCCCGACTCCCACGCCTGCGGGCATGGACCGAGGTCCGACGACACCTGGCCCGCCTCTACCGCGCGGCGCTGGCGGACGCGCCGATCCGCGTACTGCCGGAACTCGACGCCGGGCACGTCTATCACCTGTTCGTGGTACTCGCCGGCGACGAGCCGGCCGCGCGCGACCGTCTCCGCCAGTTCCTGGATCAGTGCGGCGTTCAGACACTGGTGCACTATCCCACCACCATTTCGTCGCAACCGGCGTTCGCCCGCTTCGCCTCCACCGAGTACCCGTGCGCCGAGTCCGCGTGCCGGCAGGTCGTCTCACTGCCCCTGCACCCCGGCCTGGAGGAGACGGCGGTTCACGAGATTGCCAGCGCGATTGGTCGGTTTCAGGCGGCACTCCATCGTCAGCCGTCGGCCTGAGCGGCGTTCGAAAGGATCACATCGTGAGAGCGTTAATTACTGGTGGCGCGGGCTTCATCGGATCACACCTGGCCGAGACACTGCTCGAACGCGGGCACGATGTGCTCATCCTCGACAACCTGTCGACCGGATCGATCGACAACATCGCCCACATCAAGGGAAGGCCCGGGTTCGAGTACTTCATCGACACGGTCGAGAACGAGCCGCTGCTGGCCGAGCTCATCGATCGGAGCGACGTCGTGTTCCACTTCGCCGCGGCGGTCGGCGTCAAGCTGATTGTCGAGCATCCGGTTTACACCATCGAGACCAATGTGCACGGCACCGAGGTCGTGCTCAAACACGCGAACAAGAAGAAGAAATTGGTCGTCGTCGCCTCCACATCGGAGGTGTACGGCAAGAGCAACGACGTGCCCTTTCGCGAGGATTCAGACCTCGTGATGGGACCCACGCCGAAGCACCGATGGGCGTACGCGTGCAGCAAGGCGATTGACGAGTTTCTCGCGCTGGCGTACTGGAAAGAACGCAAGCTGCCGGTCATCATCGTCCGGTTCTTCAACACCGTCGGACCTCGGCAAACCGGCCAGCACGGCATGGTCATCCCGAACTTCGTGAGACAGGCGCTGGCAGGCGAGCCGATCACCGTGTTCGGTGACGGCACGCAATCGCGCGCCTTCACTCACGTCGCTGACGTCGTGGGCGCGCTCGTCACGCTCATGCAGTCGCCGGAGGCCATTGGGCAGGTCATCAATATCGGGAATACCCAAGAGGTGACGATCACCGACCTGGCCACACGGATTCGAGAGCTCGCGGACTCCCGATCGACAATCAAGTACGTCCCCTACGACGAGGCCTACGAGTCGGGGTTCGAGGACATGCCGCGTCGAGTGCCGGATCTCACCAAAATCCGCAAGATGATCGGGTACGAGCCCAAGCATTCACTGGACGACATCCTCCTGCAGGTCCTTGACTACTTCCGGGCGAAATAGTCGGACCGTCGGGCTTGGTACGACGCCGAGCGGCGCGTCTACTCGGACCATGCAGGGCTGTCTTCGATACGGACTCGTTGCGGCAACGTGCCTCGCGATCCTCGGGTCTGCAGCCGCGGTGCGGGCCGAGGTCAAGATCACCATTAGCGACGGGAAGGTGTCTGTCGACGCGAAGGACGCGACCGTTCGTCAGATCTTGACCGAGTGGGCGAGAGTGGGCCAAACGCGAATCGTCAACGCGGAGCGCGTGACGGGTGCCCCGTTGACGTTGTACCTCGTGCAAGTCCCTGAAGCCGAGGCCTTGGACGTCGTACTGCGCTCGGTGAGTGGCTATCTCGCGGCGCCGCGGGCGGTCGCCATCCCGAACGCGTCGCGCTTCGATCGCATACTCGTGATGCCGACGAGCACGCCACCGCGCACAACCGCGCCGCCGCAGCAGGCTCAGGCGTTTCCGCAGCCGGTCTCACTGCCGGCCGACGACGTCGACATCGATGACTTTGGCCCCGGTCCCCCCGATGGAGGGCAGCGCGCCCCGGTCTTTCCGCAGTTTCCGGTTGGCGGACCGGGTGCGAACCCGAATCTGCCACAGCGAGGGCCGGTGTTCCCGCAGGCGGGTAGCCCCTCCCCCCCCAACGCGCCGGTGCCGGGCCAGGCGATGCCACCGGTCGGCCAGGTTCCGCCAGGCCAGTTCCCGCGCGCGCAATTCCCACCGGTTCAGCAGTTCCCTGGTGGATCGACTGGCGGGGCGATGCCAAGCGGTGTGTCGACGCCGGGTATGATGATTCAGCCGCCGCCCGCGACGGGCGTGCCAGACCCACAGTAGACCTGCGAGTCTCGGGGTTCTCATTCTTCGTCCCGATGCCACTCATCGACACCGTCACCTCTGCGATGGCCGACGCCATGCGAAGCCATGACGCTCCACGTCTGAGTGCGTTGCGCATGCTCAAGGCGGCCCTGATGAATCGCGCCGTGGAGAAGAAGCGCGATCTCGACGAGGCCGAATCAATCCAAGTCGTCACCTCGCTCGTGAAACAGCGAAAGGACGCCATCGAACAGTTTCTCGCAGGGGGACGCCAGGACCTCGCCGACAAGGAGCGTGCCGAGATCGCGATCTTGGAGATCTACCTGCCGCCCGCCGTCGACCCGGCTGTCCTCGAGGCTGCCGTCCAAGGGGCGATTGCGGAGACCGGGGCGACCTCACCCAAGGACATGGGGAAAGTCATGAAGGCTGTGATGCCGCGGCTGGCCGGGCAGGCAGTCGACGGCAAGATCGTCAGCGATCTCGTGCGAGCCAGGCTGGCAGCCGGCTGATGCGGACAGCGTGATACGATCCAGCGGCTTCCATGCGACGGGCTTCATCGCCGTACGCGTCTTCGTTCTCCTTCGGCCCGGGCCCGCTCACGCCGGCCCTGAAGTTGCTCATCTTCGGCAACGTCGCAGTCTTCCTGCTGGAGAAGCTCGTCTTCAATCAGTTCGCCATCGGCGATCTGCCGACGCCTTGGTTTTCGACGTTCCTGGGACTCAATCCGTCGAGCGTCGTCAGGCGTGGGTACGTCTGGCAGCTTGCGACGTACATGTTCCTCCACGCCGGTGTCGCGCATCTGTTGTTCAACTTGCTCGCGATCTGGATGTTCGGCGGCGAGCTCGAGCGCAGGTGGGGTACGCGGTACTTCCTGAAGTTCTACTTCGTCACCGGCATCGGCGCGGCGGCGCTCACGGTCGTCGCGGCGTATACGCTGCTTCCCTCGCTGAGACACCCGTCCGTCGTGGTCGTGGGCGCGTCAGGCGCGATCTATGGCCTCCTGCTCGCGTACGGGCTGTACTTCCCGGACCGGCACATCTACATGTACTTCGTCTTTCCGATTCCGGCGAAGTACTTCGTGATGATCATGGGCGCGCTGGCCTTCTACTCCTCGATGGCTGAGTCGGGTGGTGGTGTGGCACACGCGGCGCATCTCGGCGGGCTGGTTGTCGGTTACCTTTACCTCAAGAGCGGACGGATTTACCCCTGGGCCGAGGTGAAGTACCGTTATGCGAAGTGGAGGATCAATAAGGTGCGAAAGAAGTTCGACGTCTATCAAGGCGGCCGCGCGAACGATTGGGATCGTAAAGTCCATTGATGCTCAGACTGGTGCCCGGCCCGAAGGCAACAGGGCCCAGCGCACCGGCGGCGGGTACTCGCGTGGCCGGCATCCACCCTACGCGAGCGGATCGCCGGCATCCTTGTAGGCCGCCCACTCCGCTCGAATCGGACTGAAGACGTCGAGCTCGAACGTGTCTTCGAGCGCCTCGGCTTGGTGGGCGACGCCAGATGGAATCAGCAGCACTTCCCCCTCACGAACCGTAACTTCTTCGCCGGCCACGAGGAACTTCAAGGCGCCTTGTAGGACGTAGGTCATCTGTTCGCTCTCGTGGGCGTGGAGCGGCACCAAACATCCCCGTTTGATGTAGACCTGTACCAGCATCTCCCGCTCCCCGCTGACGACCTTCCGCGAGAGCATCTCGGTGACCTTTTCGAGCGCGATCTCGTCCCAACGGTGCAATACGGCGCCCTTTTCCGTCATGGGGTCAGGAGCATATCTCATCAGGACCGGATGATATACTTTGTCGCTTCGTATGAGCACGAGCGTCATCAACGCCAGTACGGCCGCGACACAGACTCGAGGCGAGGCAGGGCAGGCGGCCGCCTCCCCATCCGACGCGTTCGAGGGGCTGACCAGCGCAGAGCTGCTGGCTGTCTACCGCCGGATGGTGTGTTCGCGGCGGTTGGACGACAAGGAAATCCAGCTCAAGAACCAGAGCCGCATCTTCTTCCAGATCAGCGGTGCCGGCCACGAAGCCATCCAGATCGCGGCCGGCCTCGTATTGAAGGTCGGACACGACTGGGTCCACGGCTACTACCGCGACCGCGCGCTCGCCCTCCAACTGGGCATCACGCCGCTGGAGATGCTGCTGGCAGGTGTCGGCGCCGAAGCCGATCCGAGCAACGGCGGACGCCAGATGCCCTCACATTGGGGCAAGCGTTCGCTCAACATCGTCGCCGGTTCGAGCGCGACGACGACCCAGTTGCTGCATGCGGTGGGCTGTGCCGAAGGCGGACAGATCCTCGACCGCCTCGCCAAGAGCATTCCGGACGCCGCATCGCGTTTCCACGCTGAGGAGATCGTGTACACCTCGCTCGGGGAGGGGTCCACGAGCGAAGGAGAGTTCTGGGAGGCGATCAATGCAGCCTGCACGCGCCACGCTCCCGTACTGTTCCTCGTCGAAGACAACGGGTACGCGATCTCGGTCCCGGTGGAGGTCCAGACGCCAGGCGGCAGCATCTCCGACCTGTTGAAGGCCATTCCCGGTCTGCATGTCGCGGCGGTTGATGGTACCGACTTCTTCGCGAGCCTGCGCACGATGCGCGAGGCGGCCGCCTACGTTCGCAGCCGCAAGGGTCCTGCTCTCGTCCACGCACACGTCGTGCGCCCGTACTCGCACTCTCTCTCGGATGACGAGAAGCTCTACAAGACGCGGGTCGAACGTGAAGACGAGGCCCGTCGGGATCCGATCCAGCGATTGGCTGAGTTCCTCGTCGCACACAAGGTCGCGACGAAGGCCGAGCTCGAGCGTCTTGTCACCGACGTGGACGCGGAGATTGAGGAAGCGACGCGCCAGGCGCTCAGCGCGGCGAAACCGGCCAAGGACACGGCCGGTTGGTACGTGTATTCACCCGACGTCGATCCCGCGTCTGACGCGTTCGACGTCGCCGCTCGTTTCGAGGGCAAACCTGAAACGATGGTGGATGCGATCAATCGAACGCTGCGCGACGAGATGACCGCGAATCCGCAGATGGTGGTCTTCGGAGAGGACGTCGCGGACGCCAGCCGCCGCACCGCCCTCTCGGAGGTCAAGGGCAAGGGCGGCGTCTTCAAAGTTACGCACGGCCTGCAGCGGCAATTCGGCGACGATCGGGTGTTCAACTCGCCTATTGCCGAAGCGAGCATCATCGGTCGGGCGATCGGCATGGCGACGCGCGGGCTGAAGCCGGTGGTCGAGATTCAGTTCTTCGATTACATCTGGCCGGCGATGATGCAGATCCGCAACGAGCTCTCGATGCTGCGTTACCGATCGAGCAACCACTTCTCCTGCCCAGTGGTCGTTCGTGTGCCGATCGGGGGGTATCTCCGGGGCGGAGGGCCGTACCACAGCCAGTCAGGCGAGAGCATCTTCGCCCACTGCCCTGGTCTGCGGATCGCGTACCCGTCGAACGCCACGGACGCCGCCGGGCTGCTCCGGACTGCGATCCGCTGTGACGATCCCGTGTTGTTTCTGGAGCACAAACACCTCTACCGGCAGACGTATAACAAGGGCGAATACGCCGGCCGCGACTTCATGATCCCATTTGGGCGCGCGAACGTGCTGCGCGAAGGTCGGGACGTCGTCGTGCTGACGTGGGGAGCGCTCGTCCAGCGCTCACTGCTCGCCGCACAGCAAGCAGAGCGAGACGACATCGCCGTCACGGTCATCGACCTCCGGACGATCGCGCCGCTCGACTGGACGACGATCGCGGCGCACGTCAAGCGCACGAGCCGGGTGGTCGTCGCACACGAGGACGCGTTGACGGCTGGATTCGGCGCCGAAATCGCGGCGCGGATCGCCGGTGAACTCTTCAGCAATCTGGACGCGCCCGTCCGGCGGGTGGCCGCACTCGACACCCCGGTCGCATACTGCCCCGAGCTGGAAGAGGCGATCCTCCCACAGTCGTCCGATGTGCTCCAGGCGATTCGCGACACGGCCGCGTACTAGCCGCTACGCGTCCCAGTGACGGCGTCCGACGGCAGTGGCTTGTCCCCGGTTAACATGAGTCGGTGATTGCGGCTCGGAACCTGACGCGCCGGTTCGGTTCGCGCACCGTGGTCGACGGTGTCTCGTTCGACGTGGCAGCGGGCGAGGTAGTGGTCCTGCTCGGCCCCAACGGTGCCGGCAAGACGACGACGCTGCGAATGCTGGCCAGACTGATCGCGCCGACGGCCGGCGCGATCAGTCTGGCCGGACTCCCGCTCACAGCGAAAACTGTCACCGGCCTGCGTGGGCGGATCGGATTCCTGACCGAATCGCCTGGACTCTGGGATCGCCTGACGGTCCGCGAGAACCTCACCGTGTACGCGGGAGTGTACGACATCGAGCACGCCGGGGACGTGGTCGATCGCCTGCTCGACACGTTCGGTCTGCTTTCGCACGGGTGTGCACGGGCCGCGGAGCTGTCGAAAGGCATGCGGTAGAAGGTGGCGATCTGTCGGGCGCTCCTCCACAAACCCGACATCCTGCTCCTCGACGAGCCGACGTCCGGGCTGGATCCGGAGGTTTCGAAGCTGGTTCGCGACCTGCTGCGCGACTGCCGTTCTCGATGCTGCGCGATCCTGCTGTCGACACACAATCTCGACGAGGCGGAGCGGCAGGCCGATCGGATCGCCGTCCTGCAGCAGCAGCTCGTGGCGCTGGACACGCCGGCGGCGCTCCGCCGTCGGCTCGGCACCGGGCGGTTGATCGTGCGCGTCGAGGGCGAAGCGGCCGCGTGGACGACGTGGGTGCGCGCCATCGACCCGTCGGTCCAAGTGGACGGCCCATTCCTCACGTTCACGCTTGGCGATGTCGAGGCACGCACGCCGCAGGTGGTGGCGGCGCTCGCGACGGCGGGCGCGCCCATCCTCGAGGTGCGGCCCGAACTGCCGGCGCTCTAAGACGTCTACCTTCATCTGATGCAGGGCGTCGATGAGCCACCGACGCGTGCTGTCGATAGTGCGGAAGGAGTGGCTGGATCTCATCAGGAATCCTGGCGCCCTGGCCCCCGTCGTGTTGGTCGCGGTCATCGCGCTGATCCTGCCGTTCGCCGTCGCGATCGCCATTCCGGCGTTGACCGGAGAAGGTTTGGGCGACGACCGTGATTTGATGCGCGTCAGCGCATTGTCAGGAGCCCCATCACATCTCTCAGCCGATGCCAAAGTACAGTTCTTTCTGCTGCAGCAGTTCCTGCTGCTCTTCCTGCTGACCCCAATCACCGGATCCATGGCGCTCGCGTCTCATTCGATCGTCGGCGAAAAACAGGCCCGCACGCTGGAGCCGCTGCTCGCGACCCCGTTGACCACCGGAGAGTTACTCTTGGCGAAGGTGATTGGTGCGCTCTGGCCGAGCCTCGCCATCGCGATCGTCTGTGTGGGCGTCTACTTCGCCGGCATGTTCTGGCTGGCGCTCCCGGGCGTGGCGGGGGCGATGGCCAATCCCTCCACGGCCGCGTTGGTGCTGCTGGTCGCACCCGGCGCGTCGCTCGTGGGCCTTCAGGCCGCGCTCATCGTCTCGTCGCGCGTGAACGACGCGCGGACGGCTCAGCAAGCAGGTGTCCTGCTGATCGTGCCGATCACGGCGGCGCTCGTCGCGCAGTTCCTCGGGACGTTCTGGATGTCGGCTCGTCTGCTGGTGCTGGTCGGCCTGGGCCTCTTGGTTCTGTGGCTGTTGCTCCTCGCGATCAGCGTGCGGCTTTTCCGCCGTGAGACCATCCTGACGTGCTGGCGGTAAGAGCCACGCTCTCGAAGAGGGTCGGAGGGCGCGATCAGAAGCGGACCCCGAGGCCGAGGGCGACACGCGCGTCGTGCGTCCAGAACCCGCCGTCGCGACGTCGCCCTCGAGAGAACGCGGGACCTGAATAGCGCACGATGCGGTCACCCAGGTCGACTCGAGCAAACGCGCCTCGGCGCGCCCCGAGCTCGATGCCGCCTCCGACGTCGACCGCCGGCAACGTGCGCCCAGCCGCGAGCAGACAGTCCAGCGGCGGAGGGAAGATCGCGATGCACGCGATTGGCCCCGGCGCCTCCGCGACGTGCATCACGCCAGACCGCACTCGGGCGAACGGTCGGACCAGACCGATGACCGGTCCCACCGTCACACCGAAGAGCGCTTCGACCCGTCGGCGACTCACGGGGGAGCGATCCGGCAGGTCCGACAGGTAGAACGTTGCCTCAGCTTCGATCCCGAGGATCTTGCCCGGACGCCACGCGAAGCGCCCGCCGACGCCCACATCGTCCGCATCGAGCTCGCCGAGGCGGGCCGCCGCAACATGCGCGGCCAATTCGATCGACCCACGCGCCTGAGCCGATGCGTGACACGTCCAAAACGGCGCCATGATCAGCGTCCACACCGCGATCTGCCGCATCGACCCCAGTCTACCAAATCACCTGGGCTTTCCGCCCTCCAAACGCGTGCAAAGGGATCGACGGGCACGGTACTCGCCGTCCGGGATCCGGGCCACCTCGGCCTCCCTGACCGGGATCAGAGGGCGGTGACCTCGAGGCCAATGACAGCACGCCTGCGCAGAAGTGGGCATACCCAGGGGACGGTTCGGCTTGACGCCGGAGGGTGCACTGAATGAACATTCATTCAGTCATGCCTTCCGTCGCAACCGCCCGTCGCCGCGCCGGCCCGTCCCCGATGCCCAAGCGCGACGCGATCCTGCGCGCCGCCATCGACGTCTTCGCCAACCGTGGGTTCTTCAACGCACAAGTCGCCGACGTCGCGCGCGCGGCTGGCGTCGCGGCCGGTACGGTCTATTTGTACTTCCGCAGCAAAGACGACATCTTGATGTCCGTCTTCGAGCGCACGATGAAAGACGCGCTCGAGGAAGGTCGTGGTGCCACCACCGGAGTGCACGATCCCGCTGAGCGGTTGCGCCGGTTCGCACGCGTGCACCTGGGCCGTCTCGGACGAGATCGGAACCTGGCGATTGTCTTTCAGGTGGAGCTGCGACAGTCAGTCAAGTTCATGGAACGCTTCTCCTCGTCGCTCTTTCGCGAGTACCTCGGCCAGATCCGAGCGTCGATTGTGGATGGACAACAGACTGGCCTGTTTCGCCGCGAACTCAACGCCACGACCGCCGCCAAGGTGTTCTTCGGGGCGCTCGACGAGATGGCCACCAACTGGATTCTGAGCCGCCACCGCTACTCGCTGGAAAGCAACGTCGAGCCGGTGCTCGATCTCTTCCTGAGGGGAGTCACGACGCGATGACCGCCAGAACCCCTATCCGTTCCGCTGCGGTGCTCGGCGCCGGCACGATGGGCGCTCAGATCGCCGCACACTTTGCCAACATCGGCGTGCCGACGCTCCTGCTCGACCTGACCGAGCAGACGGCCCGCGATGGCCTGAAGCGCGCGATGGCCCTCAAACCGGATCCGCTCTTTACGAGAGGAGCGGCACAACTGATCCGCACGGGCGGGTTCGACGATCTCTCCGGTCTGGCGAAGGTCGACTGGATCATGGAAGCTGTCGTCGAGCGACTCGACGTCAAACGCGAGCTGCTCGCACGCGTCGACGCGGCGCGCACACCCGGCACCATCATGTCCTCGAACACCTCGGGGATATCGATTGCCGCCATCGGCGAGGGACGAAGCGAGGATTTCCGGCGTCACTGGCTCGGCACCCACTTCTTCAACCCTCCGCGCTATCTCCACCTGCTCGAGCTCATTCCCACGGCCGACACCGACCAGGCTGTTCTAGAGCGCATCGCGTGGTTCGCGGATCATCGCCTGGGCAAGGGCGTGGTCGTGGCGAAGGACACCCCGAACTTCATCGCGAACCACATCGGGGTCTACGGGCTGATGCAGGTGCTGCGGGCGCTCACGTCCGGGGCCTACACCATTGAGGAGATTGACGCGATGACCGGCCCGGCCATCGGCCGGCCCAAGAGCGCCACGTTCCGCACCATGGACGTCGTGGGCGTGGACGTGCTCGGCCACGTCGCACGCAACATGACGGAACGGATGACGGACCCTGCGGTCCGTGAGATGTTCGTCGTGCCGACGCTCATCGAGCAGATGATTGAGCGGGGAGCCACGGGCGAGAAGGCCGGCCAGGGCTTCTACAAACGTGAGAAGGGCGCGAGTGGCGAATCGGAGATCCTCACGCTCGATACCGCGACCCTGACCTACCGCGCACGACAGTCGCCGACGCTGGCGTCGCTGGAGGCGGCGAAGGCGATCGAGCCCGTGGCCGAACGGCTCAAGACGCTGTACCTCGGCAAGGACCGCGTCGGGGAGTTCCTCCGGTCCACGCTCGGCCCGACGCTCCTCTACGCAGCGCGCGTAGCGCCCGAGATTGCGCACTCGATCGACGATGTGGATCGCGCGATGCGGTGGGGCTTCGGCTGGGACCTCGGCCCCTTCGAGATCTGGGACGCGATCGGCATCCGAAGCGTCATGTCGTCGATGCCGCAGAACGAGGCGCCGGCACTCGTCGCGGATCGGCTGCGGGCCGGGCACGACCGGTTCCGAGACGGACTGCCGCCAGCCTCACCGGACCTTCAGATCCTCAAGAGCGCCCGAGATCGCCAGCGCACCGTCAGGGCGAACGCGGGTGCGAGCCTGGTCGACCTTGGCGACGGCGTGCTGGCGGTCGAGTTCCACTCGAAGATGAACGCGATCGGCGCCGACACGATCCAGATGCTGCAGGCTGGCGTGAAGGAAGCCGCCGCCAACTTCTCAGCGCTCGTGGTCGGCACGGAGGCCGAAGCCTTCTCCGCGGGCGCAAACCTGATGCTCCTGTTGCTCGAGGCGCAGGAAGGGAACTGGGACGAGATCGACGTGATGATCCGCCAGTTCCAGGGCGCGACGATGGCGCTACAGCACGCAGCCGTGCCAGTGGTGGTGGCCCCCGCGGGGCTCGCGCTGGGGGGCGGGTGCGAGATCGTGCTGCACGGCGACCGCGCGCAGGCGGCCGCCGAGAGCTACATCGGCCTTGTCGAAGTGGGAGTGGGCCTGATCCCGGCTGGTGGTGGCACGAAGGAGATGCTGGCGCGCGCGATGGAGGCCACTCCGCCGTCCGACGATCTATTCCCGGCGGTACAACCCGTGTTCGAAACGATCGGATTCGGCAGAGTCTCCACGAGCGCGCGCCACGCGCACGAGCTCGGCTACCTTCGGGACGTCGATGGCGAGACGATGAATCGCGACCGGCTGATGGCGGATGCCAAGCAGCTGGCGATGGCTCGTGTGCGCGAGGGCTATCGACCGCCAGCGAAGCGGACGGCCATTCCCGTTGGCGGCGAAACCGTGTTTGCCGCGCTGAAGCTGGGCATTCACCTCGCCTGGCGCGCCGGGCGGATCACGGACCACGACGTCGTGGTCGGGCGCGCGCTCGCGCGGATTCTGGCAGGAGGCGAGCTCCCACACCGGACCACGGTGAGCGAAGACTACTTGCTCGACCTCGAGCGTGAGGCGTTCCTCAAGCTGTGCGGTGAGCGCAAGACCCTGGAGCGCATCCAACACACGCTCAAGACAGGCAAGCCACTGCGGAACTAGAACATGCGTGCACCGAAGACCACAGGCACGTGGAATCAGATGATGGAAGTCGTCGAGCGAGGTCGCGGGACGCCGCTCGTATTGGTGCCTGGCGTGCAGGGGCGATGGGAGTACATGCGGCCTGCAGTCGACGCACTGGCTGAACACTTTCGCGTGCTCACGTTCTCGCTCGCGGGCGAACGGAGATCCGGCCAGCGGTACGACCGCTCTCGAGGGTTCGACGGGCTCGCGGATCAGGTGGACGCGGTGCTCGACTCGCGAGGGCTTGCGTCCGCGATAGTCTGCGGCGTGTCGTTCGGTGGGCTCGTGGCACTGCGGTACGCGGCCACTCGACCGCGGCGCACCTCAGCTCTGGTGCTCGTGTCCACGCCGGCACCCGGCTGGCACCTCCGACGTCGACACGACCTCTATACGCGGCTCCCGTGGCTCTTCGGACCCGTGTTCCTCACCGAGGCCCCGTGGCGCCTGCGTCACGAGCTGAACGCATCGATCCCCGATCCAGCCGAGCGCCGGCGCTTCCAGCGAGAGCAGCTACGCACGTTCCTCCGAGCACCGCTCTCACCGGCGCGGATGGCGAGGCGCGCGCGGCTGATCGCAGAGCTCGACGCCGCTGAGCAGTGCCGTGATGTCACCAGCCCGACGCTGGTGCTGACGGGTGAGCCGGGCCTGGACCACGTCATCAGTGGTGACGGCGGATTCGCCTACGCCAGGCTCATCGCGAACGCGCAGGGGGTCGTGGTGTCGAACACGGGACACCTCGGTCTCGTGACCAGGCCGCGGCTATGCGCGGACATAATTCGGAGGTTCGTGGAATCATCCCCGGCGCAGGCGACCCTCCACAGCGCTGATGGGTCCGTGGTGACGACGCGCACGCAGAGGGCCACGCACGATGCTGCGTGAGATTCAAGGACCGTCGGGACGGCTCCAGACGATGCTCGACGAGCCGCCGCGCCAAACGCGGGTCAGCGCAGAAGGGCTGCTCGAGGTCGGGCGCACAACCGCTCCGCGCGCGGCGGTGGTCCTCGGCCACCCACACCCGCAGCACGGCGGAACGATGCACACGAAGGGGACGTATCAGACCGGGAAGGCGCTCGCGCGGATCGGGTGTGCCGTTCTTCGCTTCAACTTTCGAGGCGTCGGCCTGAGCGAAGGCACCTACGCCGAGGGGATTGGCGAACAAGCAGACTTCGCTGCCGCCCTCGACTTCATGGCCAATCGATTCCCTTCCGTGCCGCTCTGGGCCGGAGGCATGTCGTTCGGGTCGTGGGTGGGGCTGACCGTCGGCGCGCGCGATCCGCGCGTTTCGGCGCTCATCGGCGTGGCGATGCCGGTCGACCGGTACAACTACGACGCGGTACGCGACAGCGCGAAGGCGAAGTTCTTCATTCACGGCGAGTTCGACGAGATCTGCTCGATACACACGCTTCGCGCGTTCTACTCGCAAGCGGCCGATCCCAAGGAGCTCGTCGTCATCGAGGCCGCGGATCATCTCTTCCAGGGCAAAGTCAGCCACGTGGGCGATGCCATCGAGGAACTGCTCGCGGACTGGCCAGAGGCGGCAAACAGGGAACCGACATAACGCGGGGCCACGACACACGACCGGAGGACAAGAGCCATGCAGGATGCCGTCATCGTTTCCGCCGTACGTACTCCGACCGGCAAAGCCCCCAAGGGATCGCTCCGAGGCAGCCGGCCCGATGACCTCGCGGCCACGGCCATTGCCGAAGCGCTCAGGCGGGCGCCTGGGCTGGAACCTTCGGAGATCGAGGACGTGATCCTTGGGTGCGCGATGCCCGAGGCCGAGCAAGGAATGAACGTCGCGCGGATCGCCAGCCTCCGAGCGGGAATTCCGGTCACCGCGTCGGCGGTGACGATCAACCGCTTCTGTGCGTCCGGCCTCCAGGCCATTGCCTATGGCGCTGAGCGGATCATGTGCGGCGGCGCCTCGGCCATTCTTGCGGGCGGCACCGAGTCGATGAGCCTCGTTCCAATGGGCGGACACACCATTGCGCCCAACCCGACTCTGATGGACACGTATCCGGATGCCTACCTGAGCACCGGCCTCGTCGCCGAAAACCACGCACGCGACCACAAGATCTCTCGCGAAGAGCAGGACTCGTTCGCCCTCCGCAGTCATCAGCGAGCCGTGGCGGCGATCGACGCTGGACGCTTCGCCGACGAGATCGTCCCGGTGACGGCGCGTACCGTCGACACCGCCGGCGGCACACCGAAGGCCGCTGCACAACCGTTCACGATGGACGAAGGTCCGCGACGCGACACGACGCTCGCCGCGCTGGGCACCCTCCGTGCCGCGTTCCACGCGAAGGGCAGCGTCACGGCTGGCAACTCGTCGCAGATGAGCGACGGCGCGGCGGCTGTGGTTCTCACGTCGGCGACACTGGCGAAGGAACGCGGGCTGGCGCCGCTGGGCCGCTTCGTCGCCTACGCCACCGCGGGCGTGGAACCCGAACGGTTCGGCATCGGACCGGTGCCGGCGATCCGCAAGGTGCTGAAGATCGCCGGTCTGACTCTCGAGCAGATGGACCTCATCGAGCTCAACGAAGCGTTTGCCGCTCAGGTGTTGGCGTGCTTGCGTGAGCTGCCGCTCGATCCGGAACGGCTCAACGTGAACGGCGGAGCGATCGCCCTGGGCCATCCGCTGGGATGCACAGGGGCCAAACTCACGACAACCCTGCTCTACGAGCTGCAGCGCCGCAACGGACGATACGGCCTCGTCACGATGTGCGTCGGCGGCGGCATGGGGGCCGCGGGGATCTTCGAGCGCGCGTAGGCCGAGGCAAGAAGACCGTGTCGAGCTGTCGGCTCGACACGGCTGCCATCTTACACACGGGGGAGCACAGATCATGGCTACGATGACCGACACACTCGCAACCTCGCGCCTGCAAGGCGGCGAATGGCTGCTCAAACCGACCGATCCTGCTGGCGTGTTCACCCCCGAGCGGATGACCGAAGAGCATCGCTTGATCGCGCAGACGGTGACGGACTTCGTCAACCAAGAGGTCCTCCCGGCGCTCGATCGGCTCGAAGCGAAGGACTGGGAGCTCTCACGACAGCTCTTGCGGCGCGCGGGCGAGCTCGGATTGACCGGCGTCGACGTCGCGGAGACCTACGGCGGCCTGCAGCTCGACAAGGCCACCTCCCTCGTCGTGGCCGAGCGCATTGCGCTGTCCGCGTCGTTCAGCGCGACGTTTGGCGCGCATACGAACCTGGCCGTGCTGCCGCTCTCGGTCTTCGGTACCGAGGCACAGAAGCAGAAATACTTGTCGAAGCTGCTAACGGGGGAGAGCGTCGGGGCGTATTGCCTGAGCGAATCTGGATCGGGATCCGACGCCCTTGGCGCGAAAGCACGCGCGGTCAAGCAGCCGGACGGGAGCTTCCTCCTGAACGGCGAGAAGATGTGGATCACCAATGGTGGTTTCGCCGATCTGTTCATCGTGTTCGCGAAGGTCCTGGACGACGCGGGCGAGCATTTCTCGGCGTTCATCGTGGAGCGTGCGTTTGGTGGCGTCAGCTCGGGGAAAGAAGAGCACAAGATGGGGCTGCACGGGTCATCGACCACGCCGGTGCTGCTTGAGAACGTGCGCGTGCCGGCTGATAACCTGCTGGGCGAGGTCGGCAAGGGTCACAAGATCGCGTTCAACGTGCTGAACTTCGGTCGCTTCAAGCTGGGCGCGATGTGCGGTGGCGGCGCGCGTAACGCCATCGGTGAGGCCGTACGGTACGCGGCGGAACGCCGGCAGTTCGGCGAACCGATTGCATCGTTCGGTGCCATCAAGCACAAGCTTGGCGAGATGATCGTACGAACGTACGCGACCGAAAGCCTCGCCTGTCGTACGGCGGGAATCATCGACGCGCGGATCGGTGACGCCCAGCACAACCCGACCGATCAGTCCGCCGCCCTTGCCGCGTTCGAGGAGTACGCCATCGAAGCGTCAATCGCCAAGGTCTTCGGCAGCGAAGCGCTGAACTACGTGCTCGACGAGAACATCCAGATCCATGGCGGCAACGGCTTTGTTCGCGACTATCCGGCGGAACGGCAGTATCGTGACTCCCGTGTCAACCGCATTTTCGAAGGGACCAACGAGATCAATCGCCTGTTGATTCCAGGCATGCTCGCTCGACGCGCGATGAAAGGCAATCCGCCCTTCATCGCGGCGGCAAGAGCGCTGCAGGACGAGCTGCTCGCGCCACCCTCGATGGCAGCCGACGAGGACGGGGTGTTGGCGCCGGAAATGCGAGCCGTCGAGTCGCTGAAGAAGGCGGCGTTGATGGTGTTCGGCCTCGCGATGCAGACCTACGGGCAGACACTCTCCGATCAGCAGGAGGTCCTGACCTACGTCGCTGATATCTGTGCGGACGTTTACGCCGCCGACAGTGCCCTGCTGCGCGCAAGAGCGACCGCGGCCGACGGCCACGGTCGGGCCGCGCTGCACGCAGATGCTGCGCGGGTGTTCGTGAACGACGCGGTGGCTCGGGTGGAAATGAGCACACGACAGGCGCTCGCCGCCATGATGCAGGGCGACACGCTTCGCACGATGCTGGCGGGGGCCAGACGCCTGTTCAAGTGGACGCCGATCGACACGGTGACGCTGCGTCGTCGGCTCGCGGACGAGGCGGTTTCGCGCCGCGCCTATCCTCTGTAATCGGGGCTCTGCCCCGACCCCGGCTCGGTCGCTTGCGGGGGACCCGACAGCCCGTCGGGTCGGCCACGGGACCCATGGAGCCCGCGCCTCATCAGCGAGGGCTTCAGTAGAATGATCCTGTGCGGATACGTCATTCCATTCGCCTGGTATTCTTTCGGGCACTCATCGCACTCGCCGCCGTCTCGGCCAGTGCATGCCGCAACGAGCCACCAGCGGCGACCGACTACGTGAGAAAGGTCGAGGTGTCGCGCGCGTCGAAGGACGCGAGCTTCAAGGCATCCAAGGATCCGATCCCTGAAGCGAAGAAGGACGAGTTCCTGCCGCTGGCTTACTTCCCAGTCGATCCCGACTACAACGTCCCTGGCGTGCTGAAGCCGACGACAGATGGCCCGATGCTGATCATGCCGACATCGACCGGGCAACAGCGGAAGATGCGACGTGTCGGCGTGCTCGAGTTCGCGCTGAAAGGTCAGTCGATGAGGCTGACCGCATTCGTTGAGGAAGGCGCGCGCGATCTGGATCGCCTGTTCGTCCCTTTCAGCGACATGACCAGCGGCACCGAGACTTACCCGGCCGGTCGCTACATGGACTTGGACCGCACCGCGACGGCCGTCTACGAAATCGACTTCAACTACGCCTATCAGCCGTACTGCTACTTCAATCTCACGTACGACTGTCCGCTTCCGCCCGCAGAGAATCGTCTGAAGGCCCCGATACGCGCCGGCGAGAAGATGAAGCCATCGTGAGCCTGCGCGGCATCGTCTTCGACTTCGACGGCGTCATCGCCAACAGTGAGCCGCTCCACTTTCAGGGATTCCAACACGTGCTCTCCAACGTCGGCGTGATGCTTTCAGAAGCCGACTACTACAGGCGCTACCTCGGGTTCGATG
>VFZL01000010.1 GCA_016871175.1 Acidimicrobiia bacterium
CCCTTCCCTCGCTGCTTGGTGCAGCGAGTGTCTGCGCCGAAGGGGTCAGCTCAGAGCGGCCAGCATTTCCGGAAAAGGAACGGTCAGAATTTACGGAACCCGCAAGGCAGTCGACAAGTGCGTGTGACCTAAGGGGACTCGGCTCCTCCCGATCTGGTCGGAAGGCCCGACTCGTTTGTGGCGGGCGACTGGGCGCCAATCTTGCTACATCAGTGTTCACAAATCGCGCAGCCCAACAGCCCTCGGTTCGCCGACCCGGACAATCGCGGCTCAGGGCCTGGCCGCGACAGTCAGCGATCAGAGCGCGGCAGGCAGAAAGAAGGTCTTGTGGAAGTCCGATCGACCGTGCGGGATGCTGAAGCCAGAATCCAGATCGAGTACGTAGAGGTGCCCCACTTGAAGTTGACGTCGCGGCAAGTCCAGCGACTGTGGAATCTCTCAACCGAGGCCTGCGAGGCCGCGCTCTCAACGCTCCTGCACAAACGATTTCTCACGCAGGCGGCCGACGGCACGTACGTCCGGTGTTAGACATGGCCCCTCCTCCGCAGACACGCCGAGGCGAACACACGCGTCGGCCATTCCCTCCGACCTGCCCGAGGTGCCACGACCGGCACTTCGTTCGACAAGAGCGCCTGACGAGCAGCGACTGCACCGCGACGATGGACTTCTGGCTCTGTGCGTCCTGCCTCAGCTTGTGGCCCGTCCAGGCCACCACAGGTGAAGACGCATCCACGCTCGGCGACGAGCCACCGTAGCACGCATGCCGGTCCGGAGAAGGCGATCACGTCCGATCGCGCAGCGTGACGCACAGGATAGGTGGAGTGAGGGATGGCGACGAAAAAGGCACGTCCGTCGGCAGAACAGCAACCCTCGGTCGAGACAGGCCCAGCGCCTAAACGGCGTCCGGCTGCGTTCGCGACGCGAGCAAAGCGCAAATCCACGTCCGGAGCGTGCCCGACCGCCGTCTCCATCGAACACATCCGCCTTCGAGCGTACTATCTTTCGCTCGAGCGGAATGAATCTGCAGGCGACGCCGTGGCCGACTGGCTCACCGCGGAGCGAGAGCTGACCGCGGCGGCCAACGAACGGTAGCGCGTCGTCCGGAGAGCCACTCGGCCCCACGGTGCGGCATCCCGGCCGCGCCCGACATCACGCCGCAGACGCGCGTCGTCGACGGCGTGCCGACAACTGGAGGCTCGTACGGGATGTCTCCGCGCAGGCGTCCTCGGGCCGCGGCACTCACTCCGCTGGCCGTGTCGGAGGCTTGCCCTTCTCTTTGATCATGAACACGAGAATCTTTGCAGGCGCTGTCTGACTGGCGTTCTTGGACGTCGAGTGCACGTCGGTCGGATTCTCGTAGAACGTCTGCCCCGGCCCTAGCGTGACCGCCTGCCCGCCAGCCACCTGCATGACGACGGAGCCCTCGAGCACGTAGACGAATGTGTGGGCGTCATGCCGATGGGGTGGGGACGCAACGGCTGGCGGATAGACGACGGTCGAGACAACGACCTCCTTACCGGCGAACTCGGGCAGGTCCTTGCTGAGGACCGGTGTGGCCACCGTCTGGGCGCGGGCCAACGACGCAACGAACGCGATCATTAGGCAGGCGGTGATTGCATAGCGGCATTTCGTGTTCATGGCAGCCTTCTTGTCCTACATCAGTTGTGTGGACCAACCCACCAGTTGCCAAACTCGACGACCAGGTCGCGCGCATCTGCTCGACCGCGATTGTCCGCAACTCGAATCGTGCTCACGGTAGGCGTGGACGGTCGCGCTGGACTCCAGAGGGATTGTCTCATGGCCCGCCGACCGGCGAAGCCCGTAGCCGACGCCACGAAGTTTCAGTGTATCGGCCGGGGTTCAGATCTGTCGGCAGACGTGCGCAGGACGGGTGCCGCGTGCAAGCCGCGAGGGGTCATTCCGTTCTACTCCTGAAGGCGCTCACTCGAGCCCGTACGCGCCTGCACGGTGGACTGCCCGTCACGGCCAAACGCTGGGCCACGGTGTCTAAGCAGCTGACGACGCTGGATGGGGGGCCCCCATCGCGGGTGACGACCAATCGTCTGTGCCTGACAAGGAGGGACCCATGTACGCGCGTCTCTATGCTGGTTTCCTGTTCCTGGTTCTGGCGGGGTGTTCTGCGCACTGGACCGTCCCAGCCCCACATGCCGACTCTGCACCGCGAGCCGTGAATCTGCCCGAGACGGAAGCATCGCACCCCCCCGCGCCTTCAGAGACCCCTCCCGCTCTGTTGGCGATTGAAGCCCCCCTCGAAACGCTCGGCGGCCGAATCGGCGGAGCGGCGCCCAACGCGTCTGATGCCAGCGCCGGCGCGCGCGTCGATCGGGAGTCCTACCAGTATCTAGATGAGAATCCGTTCCGCCGCGTGGCCACCAACCCGCTGTCCACGTTCTCGATCGACGTCGACACCGCGTCGTACGCGAACGTCCGTCGGTTTCTCAACGGCGGCATGCTTCCGCCGCCTGGCGCCGTCCGCATCGAGGAGCTGGTCAACTACTTCCGCTTCTCGTATCCGCAGCCGGTCGACGGCCAACCGTTCTCGGTGGCGACTGAGCTCGCCCCCTGTCCGTGGAATCCGAAACACCTCCTGGCGCTGATTGGACTCCAGGGCCGCGAGATCGCGGATCACGCGCTGCCTCCGCGAAACCTCGTGTTCCTCGTTGATGTCTCTGGATCGATGATGTCGTCAGACAAGCTCCCTCTCGTCCAAAATGCGCTGCGTCTGCTCGCGCGTTCGCTGACGTCACGCGACCGTGTGGCGATCGTCGTCTAAGCCGGCAGCAGCGGGCTCGTACTGCCATCGACGCCAGGGGATCGGCAGGTTGACATCGATCGCGCGATCGCGCGGCTAGAAGCGGCTGGATCGACCAATGGCGGCGAAGGCATCCAACTCGCCTACCGTGTCGCGCGCGTGCACTTCGACAGCGCTGGCGTGAATCGCGTGATCCTGGCCACCGATGGCGATTTCAACGTCGGCGTCACCAGTCAGGACGCGCTCGTGCGGCTCATCGAGCAGGAACGCGCCAGCGGCGTGTTTCTGTCGGTCCTCGGTGTCGGCACCGGCAACCTGCAGGATTCGACGATGGAGGCGCTGGCGGACAAAGGAAACGGCAACTACGCCTATCTCGATTCCTTGCACGAGGCACGGAAGGTGCTCATCCGCGAAGCCGGCAGCACGCTCGTGACCATCGCCAAGGACGTGAAGATTCAGGTGGAGTTCAATCCCAAAGCCGTGAGCGGCTACCGACTGATCGGATACGAGAACCGGATGCTCCACGCGCAGGACTTCAACGACGACAAGAAGGATGCCGGAGAGATCGGGGCCGGCCACTCCGTCACGGCCTTGTATGAGATCGTGCCCGCGGGTCTCGACGTGGACGTCCCACCCGTCGACTCGCTCAAATACCAAACGCCGACGAGCCCGCTTGGCAACACCTCAGCCGGCGAGCTCCTCACGGTGAAGCTGCGCTACAAGGCGCCTGACGGCGACAAGAGCCGCCTGATCGCCGTCCCGGTGCGAAACCGGCCCCGAGAACTCGAATCCAATCTTGGATTCGCGTCAGCCGTCGCCGAAGTCGGCCTCCTGCTCCGGGAGTCTGCGCACGCGTCCGGAGCCCGGTTCGAGTCCGCTATCGCTCGCGCGCGTCGGTTCCGAGGGAGCGATGAGCACGGCGATCGCGCAGAGTTCATCGGGCTGGCAGAGCTGGCCTCCAATTACCGGATGGCCATCACCGCACGCCGGTGAACGACTGCCGCGGCGCTCAGGCCGATGCCACTGGTGAAGCGGCCGTCACGATCTCGCCGCCGGTGACACGGCCTCCGCCAGCGCGCTTGCCTTGGTACAGGCGCTGGTCGGCCAGCGCGATGAGGTCCCCGACCGAGTTCGCCTCGGTGGGATACGTGGCAATCCCGATCGTCACGCCCACGTCACCCCAGGGCAGGGGCGGATCCAGGGCGCGGGACCGCACACGCAGCCGTTGGATGAGCCGCTCGGCGAACACCCGGGCCGCGCGACCATACGCCGCTGTCAGCACGACGATGAACTCGTCGCCGCCGTACCGGCAGGCCATGTCAGAAACGCGGACCATCTCGCTCAGCGTCTCCGCGATGACGCGCAACAAGCGGTCGCCCTCCGGATGGCCATACCGGTCGTTGGCCTGCTTCAGGCCATCGGCGTCGATCACGACGAGACTCGTTGGCCTGCCGCTCCGCTTCGCGTGGGCGATCTGCTTCGGGATGTACTCGTCACAGTAGCCGCGGTTGAACAACCCCGTGAGCTTGTCGCGAATGGCCTCAGCACGCGCGGCCTCGTAGCGCTGCCGGTACGTCAGCAGTGCGAACACGTCGGTCACCGCTCCCTGGGCGGCCGGATCGCGTCCAGGGACCTCGACCAGCCGCGCGTACCCAAAGAGCAGCCCCGCGTAGAACGTAGCGACGATCGCCTTGCCCACGAACCCCTGCACCATCACCTCGAGCACGTTGCCCTGGCCCAAGAACGCGCCCGTCGCGAACAGCACGCTGTCGAGCGCCATGATGAGGATGAGCGTCGCCAGTACCGGGAGGAACAACGCCTGTCCGAACCGTCGACTGATGGCTTCAAGGATCACGATCAGCGCGACAATGTCGACAAACAGTGCCAGCGTCCCAGCGAGGACGATGCGCGAGTTCTGCTGAAAGAGGGCGGGCGGCAGATCGAGCAGATTGCGCTGATGATCCAGCCTCAAGTGCTGCGCCGCCAACGTCGAGATCGCGAAGAGGACGAGATTCGAGATGACGAGACTGTACGCGAGCGTTCGCGTTCCGTTTGCGTCGCCCTCCACGTAGATCAACAAGACGGCAAAAATCGTCGCCGGAAAGAGCGCCGCAGAGCCAGGGCTGACCCAGACGTTGGGCAGGATTTCGACGTACACGGACGCGGCCAAGACGACCTGCAAGTACTGAATCGCCCCGATTGCCACGAACAGCGAGTTGAGCCCGATGTAGCGCCTCAGCCAGAAGAGGAGCAGGACGAGGCCTCCCACCAGCGTGGCATCGCCGATCAGAATCGCCAGTTGCGACATGAGCATCAGTCGGTGCCCAGGCTTGAGCCCGTGACGCCAACCAGACGACGGGAAAGGGACAGGCCGGCAAGGTGGTGCGCCACGACCATCGAGGCTGCACGGCCGGGCGGGCGTCAATCAGGATGTCGGCTCGATTTCTTAGAACGTGTAGTCCAAGCCGGCGACGAGTGACACGCCGCTGCGCAAACCTGCGTGCGCAATCGGCATCAACAGGTGTGCGGAAACGATCAGATTCCCGTTGACTCTCACGACCGCACCGATGCCGGTGATCAGGGCGCGAACAGGTGCCCGGTGGGGTGACACGGTGTAGCTCGCGGGGCTGAGACGTGAATTGTGTCGCCGTCCGCGTGATCGAGGCCGTCGAGCGTGGTGTACGACCGGTGGGCGTCGTTCATGCCAACCACGAAGCGACCCGCGCCGACGTCGCCGCGCGCTCCGCATAGGCTGGATCGAAGGTCTTGGTCGTTCGATTGAACGTGGCAAGCGCAGGGTCAGCGCCGGGTGACAATCACCCAAGCGCCATCGCGCTTCTCCAAGGTGAAGATGACCGGTCGCTCGTCGCGCCGCGGGGTAGACTTGCCGACCTGTCCGACTGCCGATGACACCCACGTCCCAGACACCGACGCCGCGTTGCCCGAGACCGCGACTGCGACGCCCCGAAGCTCCACTCGTTGCGACCGCAGGGAACGGAACGCGCGGCGCAGCGCTGCGTCGTTGATACCGGGGAAGACGGCCTTGACGGCGTCGACGTCGAGCCCCGAGTACGCTGAGGCATAGGCTCGGACCACGTCGCGCACGGCACGCTCCTCATCGGCCGGCATCGGCCTCGACGGTGCGTCCACGGCGGCAACGGTGGGTTCCGTCGCGGGCGCGGCGGGAGCCGGGGCCACGCGCGCGCTGACCGGCTCTCTGGCAACGAGGCCGTCGTCGGAGGGCAGCGCCGGTGGGGCACTCGGGGGCCGAGTGGCTTCGGGATTGTCCGGGCGGGTCTCAAGAGCGCTGGACGCGGTGGACCTCACGGCGCTCGCCGGCGGCGCCGGCTTAGGCGACGTTCTGGTCGGGACGGCGGGGGGCACGCTGGCGGTCAGCTCCGCGGAGGGCACTCCGAGTATCGCCCAGAGGCTCACCGCTCCCAGGGCGAGCGCCAACAGCGCGACGGCACCCGCCGCCGGCGACCACGAGCCGTGCCGATTAGTGAGGCCGCTCGGTGACTGCGTCGCTCGTGGAGACACCGACGAACCGGCTCTGGGGGTCGCAGGTGGACGGCGCTCGGGCGGCGGTATCGAGCGCGCCTCTGCGGCTGACGGGCGTGGCGGCGCCGGATGGCGTAGGTACAGATCTGTCGACGGCTCGGGCGCCGCTGAGCGAGCGGGCGTCTCCGAGGGCGTGGAACGTGCGCGAACGCTGCGGTCCGCGGCGATCTCTGCCTCGGTTCGAAACGCGAGCTCAGGCTCCGACTGCGCGAGGAGCTTGGCTTCGCTCGGGAATGCGCCGAGTTCAAGGTTCGGCCCAGGCACACGAGCTTGAGGGTCCGCTGCGTATGTCGGCTGCGGGGATGGCAGGTCGGCAACGTCATCAACGGGCGCTTCTCGACCGCCCTGCCACGAGCGGATTCGTTCAATGAGCTGTGCTGCGACGTCGTTGTCGGGATCGAGGATGAGCACCTCCTCGCACGACGCAATCGCCGTGCCGATGTCGCCGACACTGACGGCACGCTCAGCCTCCGATAGGAACAAGGCTAAATGCCGGGCTCGACGCCGTGCGACGGCTTGGCGGTCGACGCTCCGAAGCTGCAGATCAGATGGCGCGCTCATGCCCCAACGTCACTCGGGTACGGGGACGTTGATGGTAGCACCGGCCACCACTCTGTGTGAAACGGGGCCTCCGTGCGGCACAAAGTGGCCGACACACGAATCTGACAGAGGTCCCGAGGTGGGCGTATACTGCTCGGGTTGGCGCCATCGGATGCGCCCAGGCGACTGCTGCGCGTGTAACAGGAGGACTTCATGATGCGTCTGACGGCCCGAACCCCCGGCGTCCTGGAGCTGGTCATGGCTTCGTTCGCGCTCTCGAGCGCCGCCGCGGCTGAGGCGGCCGGCGGCCCGCCCACATTCAGCAAGGACGTAGCACCCATTCTCTATTCCCGCTGCGCAGAGTGCCACCGCCCGAGCGGCATGGCGCCGATGTCCCTCGTGTCGTACGAGGATGCGCGGCCGTGGGCGCGGGCGATGAAGCGCCGGACGAGCGCCCGCGAGATGCCGCCGTGGGGCGCAGACCCCGCCATCGGGAAATGGGCCAACGATCCAAGCCTGACCAAGACGCAGATCGAGACGATCGCTGCGTGGGTCGACGCGGGCGCGCCGGAGGGTAACCGCGCCGACCTGCCGAAGCTGCCTGAGTTCACCGAAGGGTGGACGATTGGCAAGCCAGACATCGTGTTGAAGATGCCGGCACCGTTCCGAGTCCCCGCCGACGGCACCGTGCCCTACACCTACATCACGATTCCGACCAACTTCCAGGAGGATGTCTGGATCCGGGGCGTAGAACTGCGTCCCACCGATCGCCGCGTCGTGCATCACATCATCAGCGACCTCGTGGAGGGCAACGGGAAACCGTTCGATGTGACGCCCCGACTGACGCGCGACCGGTCGCTCAAGGAGATCCCGAGCGGACTTGGAGCAGGCCTCGTGCCCGGGCGGCTCTACGAGGCGTTTGACGAGGGTATCGTGCGAAAGATCCCGGCCGGATCGGCGATCGTGCTGCAGATGCACTACACGACGATCGGACAGCCCGTAACCGACCAGACGGAGGTTGGCCTGCTGCTCGCGAAGGAACCGCCAAAGGCGACTACGAGGGTCGTCGCGGGTGGGCAGATCCCGAACTTCACGTTCGTCATTCCTCCTGGGGCCGACAATCACGAGGTGACGGCAAGGAAGACGTTCGACAAAGACACCCACCTCGCGAATCTCTATCCGCACATGCACATCCGCGGGAAGGACGTGAAGTACACGCTTCAGTACCCAGACGGTCGGGAAGAGGTACTCCTGAGCGTACCGAAGTACGACTTCAACTGGCAGATGCGGTACAAGTTCGCGGAGCCGAAGTTCGTGCCGCAGGGCTCAACACTCGTTGTCACGGCGCACTACGACAACTCCCGCGCGAATCGCTTCAATCCGGATCCGACCGCGACGGTACGTTGGGGCGATCAGACGTGGGAGGAGATGCTGATCGGCTATTACGGCACGATCGAGACACGTGGCGCCACAGGGCCCAACCGCACAACAGGCGGGGGCAACTAGACCCTCCGCCGTGCTCAGGGTTGCCCGCGTTCGGGGTGAAGCCGCGACACGGTGCCACATGCGCGGGGCCGGTCTCACGGGTGTCGCGTCAGTTGCGTGCGTCCTCGTGATCGGGATCGCCGCGCACACGCCTGCGCACGCCCGACAGCATCAGGCGCGTTCGTCCTCAGACGCCATCGATGCGGGTGCGCTGTTCCGCGCGCAGTGCACCTCCTGCCACGGGGGCACCGATGTCCGCATCCCCTCCGCTGAGGCACTCCGGCAGCGGACGCCGGAAGCCGTGCTCGACGCGCTGAACATCGGGTCGATGCGCCAGCAAGGCAGCGGCCTGACGGACGCCGAGCGACGCGCGATCGCGACGTACCTGACGGGCCGCGCACCGGCGGATCGCGCGTCGGACGTCGTCGCGAACAGGCCGGCAGCGTGCGTAGCGGCACCCCCGCTGACATCGACAGACCGCGTGTTGTGGGGCGGCTGGGGTCCATCGCTCTCCAACGCACGGTTCCAGCCGGCGGCACAAGCCGGTTTGCGCGTCGACCAGATTCCGCGACTGAAACTGAAGTGGGCGTTCGGATTGCCGGCCGCGACATCGGCGCGAGGCCTCCCGACCGTCGCGGGCGACCGTGTGTTCTTTGGGAGCCAGGACGGGACCGTCTACGCGCTGGACGCGAGGAGCGGCTGCACGATCTGGACCTTCAAGGCGAAAGCCGGCGTGCGGGCTCCCGTCGTCATCGACGCGACGGTCGGCTCAGGCATCACGGCGTACTTTGGCGACGGGCGGTCGAACGTCTACGCGCTTAACGCCGCCACAGGCCAGTTGCTCTGGACGCGACCGGCCGACGATCATCCCGGCTCTCACATCACCGGCGCACCGGCGGTGTACCAAGGGCGGGTCTACGTCGGCATCGCCTCCTTCGAGGAAGCTCAAGGGAACAATGCCAAATACGACTGCTGCACGTTTCGCGGCAGCATCGTCGCGCTCAACGCGGCCAATGGCTCGCTCGTCTGGAAGACGTACACGATTGACGCGGAGCCTGGCCCGATCGGTACGAACCGTGGAGGATCCACGCGCTTCGGCCCGTCGGGCGCCGGTGTCTGGGCCTCCCCCACCATCGACGTCAAGCGGCGGCTGCTCTACGCCGCGACCGGCAACATGTACACCGAGCCGCAGCAGAAGACGAGCGATGCCGTGATGGCGTTCGATCTGGACAGCGGCCGCATCGCGTGGACAATGCAGGCGACTCCGAATGACGTCTTCGTCGTCGGCTGTAATCGGCCCAATCCTGCCAATTGCCCCACGGTTGAAGGTCTCGGACCGGACTTCGATTTCGGGAACGCTCCGATGCTGGTGAATCTGGCGAGCGGTCGAGACATGATCGTGATTGGTCAGAAGTCCGGCGTCGGCTTCGCGCTCGACCCTGACAAGCGTGGCGAGATCGTTTGGCAGTATCGCGCGGGAAAAGGGAGTGCGCTAGGCGGGATGGAGTTCGGATCCGCGGCGGATGACACCAACGCCTATTTCCCCGTAGCCGACCCGAATCAGCCGACGGCGGGCGAGCTCCACGCGGTGCGGCTTGCATCGGGCGAGCGTGCCTGGCTGACGCCTCCGCGCCCTCTGCTCTGCGGCGCACGCGGACGCGGCTGCACACCGGCCATCCTCGCAGCAATCACGGTGATTCCCGGGGCCGTGTTCGCAGGCGCCATGGATGGCGGCCTCCGCGCATATGCGACGACGGACGGATTGCTGCTGTGGGAGTTCGACACGAACCGGGAGTTCACGACCGCGAACGGTGTGAAAGCCGCAGGCGCGTCCATCAACGGACCCGGCCCCGTCGTCGCCGGAGGCATGGTGCTCGTGAACTCCGGCTACGGCGCGCTCGGCGGCCGTCCTGGGAACGTCCTGCTCGCGTTCGCCGTGGAGTGAGGGGACTCTCCCTGCTCTCGCCTTTCGTCACGGCTCTTTCGTGTAGTGAGCCGTTCCGAGCTTCCGAAACGCCCCGCCGTCTACGGAGAACTCTTCGTTGATGTCGAACGCGGTCTCCGACAGCACTGACATCACGCGACGTAACTGATACGTCTTCCCGCCCGACACGAGCGGTGTGGTCTGGAAGACAATCGCGAGCGGACTGGTCCAGTTACCGAGACTCATCAGCTCGACGCCATCCGCACGCCGCTCGTGGTAGGCGATCGCTTTCGTCTCCGCATTGACGCCAATGGCGATCGTCTCCTTGAACGGCTTGCCCATCGACTGACCGTCGACCGTGCCCTGTACGAACTGTGTGCCGCTGGGCGTCGAGAACGTCACTGTGCCGGAGCGCTCGCCGGAGCTCAGGGGAGGGAATTCACCGCCGAGGTAATCGAACTTCCATCGGCCCGTAAAGTAGTCTGCGCGTTGGGTGACGTGCGTTTGCGCAACGTCCTGGCGTGCGCGCCGCTGCAAATCGAACGTCACGGCGATCGCCTGGTTGCCAACGCCGACCGTGCCGTTACCGCGCAGCACGTTCCCGTCCGCCTTCAGATCCGCCGCGACTCGCACAGCGCCAAGCTTGGAGTCCGCCACGCCTTCGATCGAGACCGTCGGCGCGTTCACGGTCACCTTGGCGAGCGCGGTCTCGCTGTTCTCGCCCACGCCGCTGGTGGACCCAGCATAACCGTCGCCCGCCTTCACGATGGTCATGATGATCAAACTGACCGTGCCGTCCGCGGACTTCAGCGTGCCCCGCCAATTGCCGATCACAGGGTCGCCCTGCCCGATGACGAGCGCCGGCATCGAGAGCGCGAGACAGAACGCGATAAGCCCAACAACCCGTGAAACCACCAACGCGTGAACTTTTGAGCCCATGATCCGATGAACCTTCGAACCCTTGAATCCTTGAACCCTATTGGACGATGGCCTGCATGACGGCGTTTTCGAAATCGCGGTTGAGCTGGGCATTCATCGCCTGTTGGATAAGGATCATCGCGGTCAGCCGCTCCTTGCGGTCCACCCAGAAGTGTGTGCCGAAGGCGCCGTCCCAGCCGAAGCTTCCCGCCGATACGCGACGATTCGCCGTGATCGGATCCAAGACAACTTCCACCGTCAGACCGAAACCCATCCCCTTTCGCGTGCCCTCAGGATTCGACTGCGCGTACAGGTCGCCGGTGTGATTCGAGGACATGAGGTCCACGCTCCTCGGGCTGAGGAGGCGCGAGCCGTTCCACGCGCCGCCATTGGCCAACATCTGTGCGAACTGCGCGTAGTCTTGAGCCGTGGACCACAAACCGCCCCCGCCCGAGAAGAACGTCCGCGTCGCGAGCCAGTCCGGCGTGTCCTGCCGATCCAGCCGACCCGGTGTGCGGCGGTACAGCGTGACGATGCGCGGCGCATGAGCGTCCAGCGGGAAGAAGCCGGTGTCCTTCATGCCGAGTGGATCGAAGATCCGCTGTCTGAGAAACTGATCGAACGTCAGCCCGGAGACCACTTCGACGATCCGGCCGAGAACGTCGATGCCCGCCAATCCGCTGTACCGCCACTGCGTGCCTGGCTGAAAGTCGAGTGGCACCGCGCCGAGCTGTGCAACCCATGTGGCGAGCGTGCCGCTGGGCTTGCGTGGGGCGATGCGGCCGCCTTCGCGCGTGCCCGCGCCTCCGCTCTGGAGCCCCGCGGTGTGCGTCAGGAGATCGCGAACGGTGATCTCACGTGCAGCGGGCACCGTGTAGATCTCGGGTTCACTGGCCTGCTGCTGGCCTTGAGCCCCCGACGCCGCGGCCAACCGCGCGGGCGCCGCCTTGGGCATCGCGATTGTGGTGTTCTTGAACTCCGGGATGAATCGCGACACCGGGTCGGTGAGACGCAGCGTGCCTTCCTCCATCAGCATCAGAATCGCCACACCGGTCACCGGCTTCGTCATGGACGCCATGCGAAACACGCCGTCTTTGCGCATCGGCGTCTTCGCCTCGGCGTCCATCATTCCAGTGGCTTCGAAGTGAGCCGTGCGCCCACTCCGTGCCACGAGCGTCACCGCGCCAGCGATCTGGCGCTCGTCGATGTAGCGCTGCACCAGCTGCCCAATCCGCTGCAGACGTTCGAGCGACAGGCCGACATCCTCACCTATCGAGGCGGGTGCCGCGGCTGGCGCCACCGCAAAGGCCACGAGCGCAGCGGCGACGGCCGCTGTGCCGACAATCGCGACACCGAGTCGGTGCGCTCGAGAGCGAACGCCGGTTGATGGCACGCCTCGCCGGGTCGAACGGATCAGTCTCTCCATGGACAGCCTCCCCTTCGCGGCGGTCACCTAGCGACCGGTGGACCGACCGGCACCCATCAGCTCACTCATGAACGCGGCCGTCTGCGGACGCACTTTGTAGAGCGCGCCAAGGTGAATCCCCTCCGCCACGCTGAGCGGCGTCAGACCATCTGTATTTGTCACATCCAAGCGAGCACCGTGCTCGACGAGGAACCGCACCACCGAATTCGCGCCGGTCAAGGCCGCCCCGTGGAGGGCAGTGTTGCCGGCGATGTCGACGGCATCGATGCGCGCGCCGCGCGATGCGAGCAACGTGACGGCCTCGAGCGATGCGGACTCCGTCCACCACGTGTGGCGACCTTCGTCGTACCCGATGCCCGCAGCGGCGACAAGCGGGGTCGTGCCGGTGTCGGTCGCCAGCGCCGGATCGGCGCCGCGCTCGATCAACAGCCGCATCAGGGGAACATCGACCGCCTGCGAGGCAAGGAGCAAGGGCGTTGCGCCTTTGGTGCTCAAGAAGGTGAAGACGCCAGGCACCGCCTTCGTCGCGCGCGCATTGGGATCCGCACCGCGGTCTAGCAACGCTTTGGCGAGCGTCAAGCTGTCGACCGTGCCGCGGCCGATCGGGTTGGGCATCGCCACGGTATCTGGTCGCCTGGACCGCGCCAGGGTGTGGAGCGGTGTCCATCCGAGTCGATTTGCCTTCGGATCGGCGCCCCGCTCGAGCAGGTGCAGCGCAAGCTCGTAGTGCGCGTTGACCATCGCCACGATGAGCGCAGAACTGCCGTCTGGTGCCGCGGTCTCGATCGGCGCACCCGTGTCGAGGAGCACATCCACCGTCTCCCGATCACCAGTGCGGACCGCGAACACGAGTGCCGGGAATCCAGCGGTCGACTGCGCGTCGACGTCGGCACCGTGCGTCACGAGCACCCGAATCACCGCTGGATGCTCCTGGGCTGCCGCCCACATGAGCGCCGTCTGCCCGCGGTAGCGCTCGCGCGCGTTCACGTCGGCGCCGCTGGCGATGAGCCGCTCGACCACGGCGACGCTTCCAGCCCGCGCGGCCGTCATCAGAGGCGTCTCGCCTTCCGGCAGTGCACCATTCGGGTCTGCGCCGGCTTCGAGCAGCCGGTCGACGATGCCGAGGCTTCCATTCGCGCAGGCCAGTGAGAGCGGGGTCACACCATACTGATTCGCCGCTCGGGCGTCCGCACCCGCGCGAATCAATCGATCGACCAGGTCCGCATCGTCCGCGTAGGCGGCCCAATGCAGCGCGGTTGCGCCGTCCGCCGCTGGTGCGTTGACATCGGCGCGCTCCCGCAACGCTTGGCCGATGGCGCCTCGATCCCCACGCTGAACCGCATCTACGAGGCGCGACGTGGCGGTGCCGTCACTCGCGCGTTGAGCCGCCGAGGCCTGCCAGGAACACGCGACGAGGCACAGCAGGATGGCTGCGCGGGCTCGATTGGCGGGAACGGCGAGTGGGCTCAGCCGCATGAGGGGCATGATATCCTTCCTCGGACGCAGAGGCGAGCCCGACGAGCCTGCGGCCGGTGGTCGCCGCGATACGAGCAAGCAGATTCGGAGGTGTGGTGCGTATCGGCGGACTGGCGGTCGGCGTCCTCCTGACAGGTGCATTACACCCGCTCTCCGACGCGCGCGCGAGCCAAGCGGCATCCAACCCAAGTGCCGACGACCGATCGTTGATCGCGCGCTACTGCGTCACCTGCCACAACGACCGCCTGCGGACCGCGCAGCTGACTCTCGAGCAGCTGGACCCGGCGGAGGCGCCGGCTCAGGCGAGCGTATGGGAGAAGGTGATCCGCAAGCTACGAGCTGGTGCCATGCCGCCCATGGGATCGCCACGCCCCGATCCAGCGGCGGTGTCGGACTTCGTGGCCACGCTGGAACGGACGATCGATCACGCAGCCGCCAACCGGCCACACCCGGGACGCCCCGCCTCGGCCCATCGCCTAAATCGCGCGGAGTATCGCAACGCGATTCGCGATCTCCTCGCCGTGGGCGTCGATGTCGCCGACCTGCTGCCTCCCGATTCGGGCAGCTTTGGGTTCGACAACATCGGCGACGTATTGGGCCTTTCGCCTCTGCTGATCGAGCGCTATCTCTCCGCCGCTCGCCGGATCAGTCGTGTCGCCATCGGCAGCGCATCGATCGCGCCGACCACCGACACGTTCCGCGTGCCGTCCGACCTGACGCAGGACACGACGGCGCCCGGTCAGCCGTTCGGTACGCGAGGCGGCCTCGTGATTCCCTACACGTTCCCGCTCGACGGCGCCTACGACATCCGCCTGCGGCTGGCTCGTGAGTCGGTCACGGACGCGGTGACTGGGATCAGGGGACGACACGATATCGACGTCACGATCGACGGCGTGCGCGTGAAGCGGTTCACCCTCGTCGATGGGCGGTTGCGGCACGAGGACGGCTCGCTCGCTCCCGAAGAACGGGGCACTCTGATCATACCCGGCTCCCGACGAAACCTCGGCTTCTATGGCGACGATGTGGCGCGCGTCGCGGACGAGGGGCTGCGGGTCCGCGTGCTGGTGAGAGCGGGACCGCGACTGCTCGGCGTGACGTTTGCCCGCCACTCGGCCGTCGAGATCGAGAGCATTCGGCAACCCTTCCTGCGGGCGGCACCGGAGAACGGCGATTCGCACGGCGCACCGTATCTCAGTAGCGTCGCGATCACTGGCCCGTTCGACGGCACAGCCGGTGGGGACACACCGAGTCGTCGACGCCTCTTGACCTGTCAGCCGAGCGCGGACACGGCCGCCGTCGCGTGCGCCCGTCGCATCCTCTCCACGTTGGCGAGGCGCGCGTATCGGCGTCCAGTGACGCCCGCTGACGTGAACGATCTCCTCGCCTTCTTCCGCGAAGGTCGAGCCGCCGGCGGGTTCGACGCGGGCATCGAGTTGGCGCTGACACGGCTCCTCGTCGGACCAGCTTTTCTGCTGCGCATGGAGTTCGATCCGCCCAACGCGCGGCCAGGGTCCGTTCACGCAGTCAGCGACGTCGAGCTGGCCTCGCGCCTTTCGTTCTTCTTGTGGAGCAGCATTCCGGATGAAGAACTGTTGACCCTTGCCGAACGCGGTCGTCTTCGTGATCCCGGTACGCTCGAGCGACAGGTGCGCCGGATGCTCGCGGATCTCAAGGCGCACGCGCTGGTGGAAAACTTCGTCGGCCAGTGGCTCTACCTGCGAAATGTCCCGCACGTCAGGCCCGACCGGCAGCTCTTCCCGGATTTCGACGAGAACCTGCGGCAGGCGTTCCGTCGCGAAACCGAGCTCTTCGTCGAGGGCCTGTTACGTGACGATCGGCCGGCCCTCGAGCTGCTGACCGCCAACTACTCGTTCATCAACGAGCGGCTGGCGCGACACTACGGCGTTCGCGGCGTTTACGGCGAGCGCTTCCGACGCGTGACGTTCGAGGATGGCGTACGCGGCGGACTCCTCGGGCAAGGGAGCATTCTCACGGTGCGCTCGTACGTGAACCGGACGTCACCGGTACTTCGCGGCGTGTGGATCCTCGAGAACATCCTCGGTGCGCCTCCACCGCCGCCGCCACCGAACGTGCCCGCGCTCGTGGATACGGACAACAACGGCCAGGTGCTGTCGATGCGCGAGCGGATGGTGCAGCACCGGCGCAACCCGGCTTGCGCGGGCTGCCACGCGAAGATGGATCCGCTCGGGCTGCCGCTCGAGCAGTTCGACGCCGTGGGACGGCTCCGGGTGCGCGGAGAATCCAACGAGCCGCTGGATCTGTCTGGCGCCTTGCCCAACGGCAAGGCCTTCACCGGCGTGACGGGACTTCGCCAGGCGCTCGTCACGCAACCCGACGAGTTTCTCACCACCGTCACGGAGAAGATGCTGACCTACGCGCTGGGACGCGGGCTCGAGTACTCTGACGCCCCAGCGGTCCGTGGCATCATCAAGGGCGCAGCCGGGACCGATCATCGTCTCTCGTCGCTCATCGTCGGGATCGTGAAGAGCGCGCCGTTCCAGCAGCGACAGGCGGCCGACGCGCAGCGGAAGTAGACTGGGAGTCGACGTGCTGATCACCAGACGCGCTTTGCCTCGGCGAGCCATCTTGAAGGGCATGGGCACGACGCTGGCCCTCCCGCTGCTCGACGCGATGGTGCCGGCTGCGACGACGACAGCGCAGACCGCAGCCGCACCGGTGCGCCGGCTCGGCTTCGTCTATGTTCCGAACGGCGCGAACATGGCGCACTGGACGCCCGCCGAAGCCGGCAAGACCTTCGATCTGTCGCCCATCCTGCAGCCGTTGGCCCCGCTCAAGGACCGCGTCGTCGTGGTGAGCGGCCTCGGCAACAGCCCCGCCGATGCGTGGGGAGACGGAGGCGGGGATCACTCCCGCGGTCCGGCGGCGTGGCTGAGCGCGGTGCATCCGAAGCGCACCGAAGGGGCGGACATCCACGCGGGCACGACGATCGATCAGCTCGTGGCACAGCGGATGGGCGGCCACACGCAGCTCGCGAGCCTCGAGCTGGCAACTGAGGCCACGGGCCTGGTGGGCGATTGCGGTGGCGCAGGCTACAGCTGCGTCTACATCGACACGCTCTGTTGGCGGACGCCGACCTCCCCTCTGCCGATGGAGACCAACCCTCGTGTCGTCTTCGAGCTGATGTTCGGCGATGGCGCGACGCGCGAGCAGCGCGCGATCCGGCTCCGGGAGAACCGGAGCATTCTGGATGCCGTGACGGCGGAGCTCGGACGACTGCGCACGCGTCTCGGTACGCCGGACCGCACGCGCATCAACGAGTACTTGGACGCGGTGCGCGAGGTCGAACGCCGGATTCAGCATGCCGAGGCCCAAGAGCGCAAGTCGGAGCTTGCACTGCCCGACCGACCGGTGGGCGTGCCGGACGACTTCGAGGAGCACGTCGCTGTGATGTTCGAGCTCCAAGCGCTGGCGTTTCAGGCCGACGTGACGCGCGTGACCACCTTCATGTTGTCCCGAGAGCTGAGCCAGCGGGCGTATACGAAGCTCGGGATCTCGGACCCGCACCACGCGATCTCGCATCACCAGGACGACCCCGACAAGCTGGCGAAGATCGCGAAGATCAACACGTACCATGTCAGCCTGTTTGCGTCGTATCTCGAGCGCTTGCGCACCACACCGGATGGTGACGGCTCGCTGCTGGATCACACCCTCATCCTCTACGGCGGCGGCATGGCCGATGGCAACCTGCACAGTCACTCCCCGCTTCCGGTGGTTCTCGCTGGCGGCGCTGCCGGTCGTCTCGCGGGTGGGCGACACCTGTCGCAGCCGCTCGACACTCCGTTCGCGAACCTCCTGCTGTCGATCGGCCAGCTGATGGATCTCCCGATCGACCGGTTCGGTGACAGCCGCGGTGCACTCTCGTTGACGTAGGGCGATTGTCGATTCGATCGCGCAGGCACTTCGCCACGAAGGCACGAACCTGCGTTCAGTTGACTCCTTGCGCCCAGGCTGTAGGCAGCGTCACACGCGCCAGTGGCCACTCCGCAACAGTGGTTGTCGCCTGCGACGCCTGGCACGCCGAACCAGCTCGACCATAAATGATGGGCTTGACACGGGCGGAGATCACGCTAGCGATCGGCCCAGCTGAACAGTAGACGGGAGGATGGCGATGGCGAGCGGATGCCGACGTGTCGGCGTGATGGTCTTTCTTGTCGCGGCGTCCGTTGGGACGCTTCCCACGCGCGTCTCTGCGCAACCCAGCAGCGGCATTGCTGGCGCCGTTCGTGATGAGTCTGGCGCGTTACTGCCCGGTGTCACAGTCGAAGCAATGAGCCCCGCGCTCATCGAGAAGGTTCGGTCGGTCGTCACCGACGGCGAGGGGCGCTTCAACATCATCGATCTGCGGCCGGGCACGTATGCGGTGACGTTCACGCTTGCGGGGTTCAACACGTTCAAGCGCGAGGGTCTCCAACTCACGGCAGGCTTCACAGCCACCGTGAACGCCGATCTCAAGGTCGGATCGCTGAACGAAACCATCACCGTCAGCGGCGCGACTCCCCTGGTCGACACGCAGAACGTCCGCCAACAGACCGTCGTCTCGGAAGCCCTCCTCGATGCGTTGCCGAGCGGCGGGAAGAGCCTCGTCGGCTATGCGAAGCTGATTCCCGGGCTCAAGGGTGGATCCGACGTCGGTGGCGCAGCCGGACTCTGGGCCACCGGGAACGTCATCGCGGACACCGTGCACGGCAAGGGTGGCGCCAAGTTTTCTTACGACGGCATGCAGACGAACAACTACGGCGGCAGCGGGGCCACCAGCTACTTGATGAATCCAACCACGGTGCAGGAGACGGCCGTCGAAACCGGTGGCGCCAACGCTGAGAGCAACGCTGCCGGCATCACGATGAATCTCATCCCGAAGGAAGGCGGCAACACGTTTACCGTGCTGGCGAGTGGCCTGTACTCGGGCGAACGGTTACATGGTGACAATTTGGACGACACGCTGCGCAGCCGCGGCGTCGCCAACACGACGAAGGTGCTCAGCGTCTACGACATCAATGGCGCGGTCGGTGGCCCGATTCGGCGGAATCGCCTCTGGTTCTTTGCCGCGACGCGCGGCGCTGGCAACAGGAATCGCGTCAACGACGTCTTCTTCAACACGACACGCGGGACGCGTTTCTACACCCCGGATCCCAGCCGTCCCGGGTACCGGAAGGAGTGGCTCAAGAGTCAGGCGGTTCGGCTCACCTGGCAAGCGACCGAGAAGCACAAGTTCAACGGGTTCGCCGATGTTCAGAACTACATGGTGCGCGGACGTGGCGACTTCACCGCGCCCGAGTCCCACACCGTGTGGAGCTTCTGGCCGGCGGGGTTGTATCAGGGCACCTGGAGTGCGCCACTCACGAGTCGCCTGCTCCTCCAGGCAGGGTTCTCCCTCACCCGAAACGACTTCCCCGGCAGCCACGAGCAGTCCACGGACGTCTTCGGTTTTACCGTGCCCAAAGACGATGTGACGATTCTCGAGGCCTCGACGGGATTCCGCTACAACGCACGCGCGACGTACAGCCCGACTCACATCCAGTATCGCGTGGTCGAGCGCTTCACGACGTCGTATGTCACCGGATCGCACGCCTTCAAGGCGGGGCTCGAGTGGCAGCAGGGGTATTACGACGTCGAGACGTTCGTCAACAGCGATCGACTCAACCCGTTCTGCGCCGACTGCCCGGTCCAGTACACCTTCCTGAATGGCGCACCACTGCGAATCACGCAGTGGGCCGCGCCGTATCTGCAGAAGAACCGCATCAAGGCGGATCTCGGCCTGTTCGTGCAGGACCAATGGTCGGTGAATCGGTTCACCGTCAACGCCGGACTTCGCCTCGACTACTTCAATTCGTACGTGCCGCCACAGAACGTACCCGCCAGCGCATTCGTCGCCGAGCGCAACTTCGACCCGGTATCACGCGTACCCGAGTGGACCGATCTCAATCCGCGACTCGGGCTCGCGTACGACCTCTTCGGCACCGGACGCACGGCCCTGAAGACCTCGCTCGGTCGCTACGTGGGCCCGATGGGCATCAACGTCGCACAGAACAACAACCCGACCTTGACGGCCGTCAACAGCACCAACCGCGTGTGGGCGGACGCCAACCGGAACTACGTGCCCGACTGCGACCTGCGCAGCTTCGGCGCCAACGGCGAGTGCGGTCCGATCGACAACGTCAACTTCGGGCGCAACAACCCGAATGCGACCCGTTACGCGGACGACTTGATCCGGGGTTTCAACAAGCGCGACTACTTCTGGGAGTTCGCGGGCGAGTTGCAGCAGCAGCTGCGGGATGGCATGTCGCTGAAGGCGGGGTACTACCGCAATTGGACGAGCCACTTCCCGCCATTGGGTGACGTGGGGTGGAACACCGGCGTAACCGACAACCTTGCGGTGACGGCGGCCGACTTCGATCCCTTCTGCGTGACGGCTCCCCGCGATCTACGTCTGCCCGGTGGTGGCGGGTATCAAGTCTGCGGCCTGTACGACGTCAAACCGGCCAAGTTCGGCCAACAGGACAACCTCGTGGTGCGTCCCTCGAACTTCGGCGACCGGTCGCGCATCGGCAATTTCTTCACGCTGGCGCTCGACACGCGCTTCGGCGGCGGCAACACCCTTGGCGCCAGCCTCGACACCGGACGGGTTGTCGAGAACAACTGCTTCGTGGTCGACGCACCCGGCGTGTCGACCTACACGCCCGCGTTCTTCACCGCCACGTTCTACGGCCTGAACCGTGACACGACGATCAACGGTCAGTCGATCTGCAAGACGGTGGCACCGTTCAAGAGCAACACCCAAATGCGCGTGTTCGGCAGCTATCTGCTGCCGTATCGCATCATCGTGAGCGGCATGTTGCAGAACCTGCCAGGCATCGCGGTCGAGGCGCACGCGCCGATTCCGAACGATCAGATCGCGCCGTCGCTGGGACGCAACCTCGCGGCGTGCGGCACTCGCGTACCGTGCACCGCCACTGCCACGGTTCCGCTCATCGCGCCCTTCTCCATGTTCGAGCCTCGGCGCACGCAGCTCGACGTCCGCCTGAGCAAGATGTTCGCGCTACGAGGCTCGTGGCGACTGCGCGCCAACGTCGACGTCTACAACGTCCTCAACGGCAACGGCGTCATCCGCGTGAACACCACGTATGGATCCCGCTGGCTGACACCGCTCTCGACCGCCGTGGGCAGCGGATTCCTGGAAGCGCGGCTCGTGCAGTTCGGCGGGCAACTGACGTTCTGACAAAGGCAGGGAGGGAGCTCGAGCTCAGCTGCCTCGTTCGAGGCACGCCTTCACGGTACGCTCGAAGATCGTGGTGAGCGGACGCAGCTCGTCCAGGCGCACGTACTCGTCGACCTGATGGATCGTGGTGTTCAATGGACCGAACTCGACGACCTCGCGGGACACCGCCGAGAGGAAACGCCCGTCTGAGGTCCCGCCGTGCGTGGAAAGCGACGGCCGCACGCTCGCTTCCTCCTCGATGATGGTCGAGAGCACGTCGGTCAGCGGACCCCGTGACGTCACGAACGGTTCACCCGACAGGGTCCAGTCCACGGTGTACGTCGCGCCTGTGGCGTCGAGCACGTCATGGACCCGCCGTTGGAGGGCTGCCACCGACGATTGTGGCGAGAACCGGAAGTTGAACGACACTTCCATCACGCCCGGTATGACGTTGGTCGCGCCGGACCCTGCCTGGACATTGGTGATCTGGAAGCTGGTCGGCTGAAAGTCTTCGTCCCCGTCGTCCCACGGGGTCGCGATGAGCGCCGCCAGCGGAGGAAGGCCGTCATGAATCGGGTTCCGGCCTCGTTCCGGATATGCCACGTGGCACTGGACACCGTAGAAACGGATCGCCCCGCTCAACGAGCCGCGCCGGCCGTTCTTGATCGTGTCGCCAAAGACCTCGGTGGACGTGGGCTCGCCGATCACACACGCGTCGATTGTCACGCCGCGCGCGCACAGCGCATCGACCACGGCGACAGTGCCGTTCACCGCCTCGCCTTCCTCGTCTGAAGTCAACAGGAGGGCGAGCGTGCCCGCATGCGCCGGATCAGCGACGGCGAGCCGCTCGAGCGCCGTCACCATCGCCGCAACGGACGCCTTCATGTCCGAGGCTCCGCGTCCGTACAAACGCCCGTCTCGTTCGATCGGCGTGAAAGGGTCGGCGGTCCAGCGCTCCAACGCACCTGGCGGGACAACATCCACGTGCCCCGCCAGGCAGACGATGGGAGCACCGCGGCCGTGCGTGGCCCAGAGGTTCCGTACGCCACCGCGATCGATCCGCTCGCAGGCGAACCCCACGGGCGCTAACCGATCCGCGATGAGCGTCAAGCTCTCGTCGTCCTTTGGGGTCACGGAGCGACACGCAATGAGCTGGCGGGTTAGGTCGAGCGTCGCGCGGTACGGATCGGTGGGATCGGCCACTCAGTCCCTCAAGAGCTCGTTGATGGACGTCTTGGCACGCGTCTGTGCATCCACCCGCTTCACGATGACGGCGCAGTTCAGCGCGTATCTGCCGTCAGCGGACGGGAGGCTGCCAGGAACGACCACCGACCCCGAGGGGACGCGCCCGTACATCACCTCCCCAGTGGCACGGTCGTAGATCTTCGTGCTCTGTCCGATGAACACGCCCATCGAAATGACCGAGTCGGCTTCGACGATGACACCTTCCACGATCTCCGATCGCGCGCCAACGAAACAGTTGTCCTCGATGATCGTCGGATTCGCCTGGAGTGGTTCGAGTACGCCGCCGATGCCGACGCCGCCCGACAGGTGCACGTTCTTCCCGATCTGCGCGCAGGAGGCGACCGTCACCCACGTGTCGAGCATCGTCCCTTCGTCGACGTACGCGCCGATATTGACGTAAGACGGCATCATCACCACGTTCTTGGCGATGTAGGCACCAGTCCGGGCGAAGGCCGGCGGCACGACGCGGATGCCTGCCGCTCGAAACTGCTCCGCTGCGTAGTCCTTGAAGCGGAGCGGGATTTTGTCGAACCAGGTGGTTCCCGAACCCGGCATCAGCTGGTTGTCGTGCGTGCGGAAGTACAGCAGGACCGCTTTCTTGATCCACTGGTGGGTGACCCACTTCCCGTCGATCTTCTCTGCGACACGCAATCGGCCGGCGTTGAGCTCGGCGATCACGTTGTCGAGCGCCTCGGTCAGACCGTGCGGTACGTGGGTCGGCGAGTACTCGGCACGCCGCTCGAACGCGGCGTCGATCACGGACTCGAGCGTCTGGATGTTCATGGGATCAGCCGCTTTCAGCTCTCAGCTGTGAAATGGGCGATGCGGCGAGCGGCCTCGACGCAGTCGGTCAGCTCGGGGACGAGCGCGATGCGCACGTAGCCCACGCCGGGATTGAGGCCGTGAGCGTCGCGAGCCAGGAACTGCCCTGGCAGCACGGTCACGTGCGTCGCGGCGAAGAGCTCGCGCGCGAAATCGGTGTCGCTACCCGGAACGCGCGCCCAGAGGTAGAACCCGGCCTCCGGGGGTGAGACGTCCAGCACAGGCGCAAGGATCGGCACGACGGCCTCGAACTTCTCCCGATAGTACCCGCGATTCTGGCGAACGTGGAGCTCCTCTCGCCATGCGGCCACGCTCGCGTGCTGGACGGCCAGGCTCATCGCGCACCCATGATACGTGCGATACAGCAAGTAGCGCTCGAGCAGCACGGCATCACCGGCGACGGCGCCCGATCGCAAACCCGGCGCGTTGGATCGCTTCGACAGGCTCACGAACACGACGAGGCCCCGGAAGTCGACGCGACCCAAGCGGGCCGCAGCCTCCAGTCCGCCCAGCGGCGGCTCCCGCTCGTTCGGATAGATGTCTGCGTAGCACTCATCGGAAGCGATCGTGAACCCGTACCGGTCCGCGTACTCGAACAGCTGGGCCCACTCCTCCAGGCGCAGCACGCGTCCGGTCGGATTCCCTGGCGTGCACACGTAGAGCAACTGGGTTCGCCTCCACTCTTCCTCAGACAGGGCATCGAGCGCGAGGCAATAATCGGCGTCCGCGGTTTGATTGAGGAAGGCGGTCTGGGCACCAGCCAACACGGCGGCACCCTCGTAGATTTGGTAGAAGGGATTCGGACACGCGACAAGAGGTGCGCGATCGCGGTGTGCCTGGGCGTCAACAACGGTCTGCGCGAATGAGAACAGCGCCTCCCGCGTGCCGTTCACTGGCAGCACCTGCGTCGCCGGATCGAGACGCACGTGGTACCGCCTGGCAAACCACTCGCAGAGCGCCGAGCGCAGCACGTCTGTCCCGGCGGTCGTCGGATACGTCGACAGCCCGCTCAATCGCTCGACGAGCGCCTGGCCGATGAAGGACGGCGTCGCGTGCTGCGGCTCCCCGATCGACAGTCGGATCGGCGACAACACGGGCGGTGTCACCCCCGAGAAAAGCGCACGCAGCTTCTCGAAGGGGTACGGTTGCAGGTCAGCGAGGCGCGTGTTCACCTGAGCTGGGCTAGTACACCGGTCCCTGCTTCTCCCAATACAAGTGCCCCTGCGTCATCTCGCCCGCGTCGTTGAGCGACGGAGGCGGCGCAAGCCTCAGGACGTTGCCCGTGAGTTGATAGAAGCGTTTCTGCTCGCTGTATCCGCCTGGGTTCATCGACCCTTGCTGGCTGTGGTACACAAACGGCGGATTGTGGTTCTCATACGTGATGAACCGACCGAAGTAGCCGGTGTAGCTGCGGTATGCCTGAAACGCCTCATCGGGTGTCGGCTGAGTGCCCGCGTATTTCGTGCGTCCTTCCTTGTTCATCAGGTGCACCATCATGTGGCCGGACGGTGCGTAGATGATGTACGACGTCCCGGCTCGACGCTCGACGCGGTCGCCGTGGAACACTTCTTTGCCGTTCTTCGCACGATAGCTGTCGGTGTAATGGAGCCGCCAGAACCCGATGAACTTCTTCGCTTCGGCTGACAGGGGCGCGTCGGCCATCCGCTGCCACACGAGCCGACGGCGCGCCTTGTCCTTCCCACCGCCGTCGGCTGGTGGCGGCGTGAGGATCAGCCGCACACTCCCATTTGGCGTGGTCTCGAAGTCGTAATAGCGCCGGACCTCGACGTCGCCGCCTGGATTGATCTGACCGAACCGCTTGTGGACGACGAACTTGTCGCGCTCCTTGTCGTTCACCGTGAACGAGCCGAAGTAGGCCGTATATCCGCGAAGTGCCTCGATCGCCTCATCACCAGTTGGAATCGCACCCCCGAAGCGTTCGCGCACCTTCGGCTGGATCTGCACGCCCATGTGCCCTGTCTCGGCGTAGATGATGTAGCCGTTCGAGTTGTAACCCGGTGACGCGATCCATCGCCCACTCGCCGGGTCGAGGATCTCGACCGTCACGAGCTCATACGCGCCTGGGAACCTGGCCCGGTCGGCCCCGGCGGACGCTCCTCCTCCTTGAGCGGCCGCTGTCCCACGGCCGGCACCCGCCAGACTTACCACCACCGCGCTCCACACCACTGCTGCCTTCACGCCGCTGGTCAGGCCTCTCATGACGTTCTCCTGCATGGATGCAACAAATCCAGGTACCAATCCAGGTTCAGCCCGGAACCTTAGGCGGATTGTGCCACGCCACGCGCCTTTTTGTGCACTGCCTCTTCGCGAAGGGTTCCTGCTGCGTCTCGCACCCGCAAGGGCCGATAAAGCCTCGAGAGCCTGTCATGCCCGACCCGCCCGCCCGCACCCGGTGGCTGACGCGAAGCCTGTGGCCAGCGCTCGCCGTCGTGGCCGCCTGCGTCCCATTTGTCGGGGCGATCAGCTCGACACGTGTCTTTCACCTGCGCGATCTCTCGATGTTCTTCTGGCCGCAGTATCTGTGGCTCCGGGACACGCTCCTCTCCGGCGCATGGCCATCGTGGGATCCCTACGTGGGTGGCGGACAGCCGACGGATCCGAATGCGCTCAATCAGATGTTCTTGCCGCCGGTGTTGCTGCTGCGGCTCCTGCTCCCACCGGTGGTCGGGTTCAATGCGATCGTCGCAACCCCATTTCCGCTGGCGGCGCTCGGCATGTGGCTATTCCTGCGACGGTGCGTGTCAGCGCCCAGCGCCACCGTCGGCGCCATCGTGTTCGCGGCGGGCGGACCGATGGTATCGACCGGTAACTTCCCGAACCTGTCGTGGTCGATCGCGTGCGTGCCGTGGCTCCTGTGGTCGCTCGATCGGGATCGCGATCATCGGTCGCCTCGGACGTTGGCCCTCGTCGCCCTCGTCGCCGCGCTGCAGATGCTGCCCGGCAAGCCGGTCACGATGCTGGGCAGCCTGGCGTTGGCGACCCTGTATGTCACGTTGGGTGGCGAAGCCCGGACGTCGTGGTCCGAACGCCTGCGGATTCTCTGGCGTTTCGCCGTCGGCACCGCGCTCGCTGGCGTCGTCTCCATCGTCCAGCTGGCGCCCACCGCCTTGGCGTCGCGTGGCTCTGTGCGAGGCCTGATGCTTGGCGACGCGTATTGGTCGCTTCACCCGCTGTGGCTGACGGAAGCCGTGCTCCCACGCGTGTACGGCCACGCGTTCGACGGCTCTCAACTGGAGATGCCGTGGCTGTGGCCGCTCAACAGCGGGCGGGATCCCTTCTTCTATTCGTTGTACGTCGGTGGGCTGGTCATCGTGCTCGCAATCGCTGGCGCGTTCACCGCTCCACGCCACCGCGCGCGCTTCTGGGTGCTGGTCGCAGTCGGGGGCGTACTGTGTGCGCTAGGGGACTTCGCGCCCGTCTACCCCTGGCTTCAGGACACGTTTCCGCTCCTGCGCACGTTTCGCTTCCCGATCAAATTCTTCCTGTTCACCGCGCTGGCGTCGGCCGTGCTCGCGGCGCACGGCGTGGACGCGTGGTGTGACGCCGCTCAGCAGCCCCGCACGAGGCGTGTCATCACCCGAGCCACGCTCGGCGCGGGTCTGGCCGTGGCTGGCCTGGTCGGCCTGTTTCTCTGGGCACCCTTGGTTGCGGCCCGCGGGGCCTTCACACTGGGCCAGCTTGCCCACCTCGCAGATCCAGTCGAAGGAGCGGCGTTCTTCTTCCGCAGCGTGCCCGCCGTCGGCGGCCGCGCGGTGAGCCTGTTCGCGGTCGGCACGTTGCTGGCGTTCGCCAGCACGAGCGTCAGTAGGGGTGGGACCCTCGTGGTCGGCGCGTTCGGCGTGCTCGCGGTCGGCGATCTGCTCGTCGCAAACGCGGGACACAACCCGGTGATGCCGGCGTCACGACTCGGTCCTCCCGCATGGACGCAGGTCATCAAGGCGCAGCCCGGCGATCGATTCTATTTCGGTGCCAAGTTCGACGGCAGACTCGCCATCGGGGATCCCGACATGCCCACGACCGGGTGGCGCTCGCCCGAGGGCGCCAGCTTCGGTGAGGCCCGGTCGCTCTTCATGGCCCAACTGGCCGTCACACCGGCCGGATGGGGCGCGCGCGAACTGCTGTCGTACGACCTGCCGAAACTCTGGCCGGTCGCCCACGCGGAGGCTGAGGAGCGCTTTCGGCACGGCGATCGCGCCACCCGCCTGCGGTTCATGAAGCGCGGCGGGGTCCGCTACTGCGTGCTCGGCGACACGCCGTACGAGGGCGCCGTCCCGCTCGCGCGGGTCGGCGACGCGTTCAGTTCAATGGCCGTGTACGAATGCGTGCCCGATGCACGCCGCGCGTATATCGTGTCTCAAGCCATCGTCGAACCGTCGATGTACAACGCCGTGCGTCGATTGTTCGAGGCGGACTTCCCGGCCGAGTCGACCGCGATGCTCGAGCGTCCCGCCGGCCCTGCGTCTGGCCCGGTCGGACCGCCCGCGGCAGCGGCCGCCCGCATCGTGATCGACCAGGACCAGCGGGTCGACGTCGAGGCGAGCGTGCCGGACGGAGGCGGATATCTCGTGCTGCTCGACACATTCGACTCGTCCTGGCGCGCCGACGTGGACGGCGTACCCACCCCCCTTTTCCAGGCCAACGGGCTTTATCGTGCCGTGCGCCTTTCCCCCGGAACGCACTACGTGCGGTTTCAGCATGAGCACACCATCCTGAAGACTTGGCTACCGATCTCCGTCGCCGGCGGACTCCTCGTCGGGGCCATCCTGGCGCGGGGGCCACGCCGACGGGGGACCGAGCCGGCGGCCGCCGCGGAAGACTCCCAGGCCGCCTGATTCTCTAGAAGGGCTTGCCAGCCGGCCCGGGAGTCGGCTAACTTCACGGGTCACGGTTTCAGCGGATCGGGTCCGTGGCGCGATCCTCGGACGACGTGTTTCGGAAGGTTCGCGGGCCATTGAAGGGTGAGGGTGCTGATGAAGGCTCGAGGTTTCGTCGTGATCGCTGGTGTGTTCGCGCTGTTGTTCGTTCCATCCCCGGCGACCGGCCAAGCCAGGAGCGCGCCGGCCGCCCCCAAGAAAGGGACGGCGCCGCGCACTCCAGACGGCAAGCCCGACTTCTCCGGCACGTACACGTTCAGCACCATCACGCCGCTTCAACGTCCCGAGGCGCTGGCAGGCAAGCAAACTCTCTCCGCGGAGGAAGCTGCGGCGTTCGAGGCCAGCGAGAACAGGCGGCTGAACCGCGACCTCTTCGACCCGGAGAAGGGACAGCCCAGCGCTGGCTATGCGCCGCGATCGCAAGGCGGCGTGCTCTCCTACAACGAGTTCTGGTATGAGCGGGGCAACCAGGTCACCGAGGATCGGCGCACGTCGCTGATTGTCGATCCACCTGATGGTCGCATTCCGCTCAACGATGCCACGCGGAAGCGCATGGCGGAGTTCGGGGTCAAGAACAACACCGGCTTCGCCGACTCCTACGAGGATCGCAGCCTGGCGGACCGTTGCATTCTCGGCTTCAACTCCGGACCGCCGATGGTCTCGGGCGCGTACAACAACAACCTCCAGATCTTCCAGACGCCCGGCCAGGTCGTCATCGTGAATGAGATGATTCACAACGCGCGCATCATCCCGACCGACGGCCGTCCGCACGGCACGATCCGGCAGTGGGTGGGTGACTCACGGGGTCGGTGGGAGGGGAACACGCTCGTCGTCGAGACAATCAACTTCAAGCGCGAAACCAGCCTCCCCGGCTCGACCGCGAACACGCGCCTGGTCGAGAAGTTCACGCGCGTCGACGCCGACACCATCCGCTACGAGTTCACCGTCACGGATCCCACGGCGTACACGCGCCCCTGGACTGCGGTGATGCCGCTGCGCGCCATCGACGAACAGCTCTACGAGTACGCGTGTCACGAGGGCAATTACGGTCTCGTCGGCATCCTGCAGGGTGCACGCGCCAAGGACAAGTAGAACGAGGGCGCGGCGAAGAAGTCGCGTACGCGTAGGTCCGGACCGGTCGAGTCCCTCGGTTCGACTCGCCCCTTCACAGCCCCGCGCGCGGTTGCGCGTGGGGCCCTTCGCTCGCGCTGTCGAGCCGCCAAACGAGGCCCGATAACCCTGTCGTGGGAGTGGGCAAAGCGACCGCCTCTTCCCGGGTAGCCCTCCTGACGTCGGCCATCGTTTCGTGGTGGTTCGTGCCGGTGTGGCCGTACCTGGACGACGGCTACATCATCCTGCACAGCGCCGATGTGGTCCTGTCGGGCCGCGATGCGGCGTATGGGTCGCCGGCCCTCACTGGTGTCACCAGCCCCGCGTATCTCGCCCTGGTCGTGGTGCTCGAGCTGCTTCACGTACGAGGCGCCCCAGCCATCCAAGTGGCGAACATCCTTGGGCTGACGGCGAGCCTGTTCGGGAGCTGGCGCTCGGCCGCTCGTTTTCCCTCCCCCTCTGGCAGCGCGCGGCGCTGCCGTTGGTCATGCTTCTGTCCGGTCAAGTCCTCGCGACCTTGACCAACGGTCTGGAAACGGCGTGGGCGACGGCGGCGGTCATTTGGGCGCTCGTCTGGATCCGCGAGCGTCGGCCGTACTGGGCCGCCTTCGCCGCGGGCATACTCCCCTGCCTGCGACCCGAGCTCGCTCCGGTCGCCGCGGTGTTGTGCCTGGCCGCTGCGTGGCCCTTGTCCTGGCGCGGCGTCATTCGCACCGTCGCCGTCGCCGCTGCGACCGCGCTTCCGTTTCTCGTGTGGTTACGACTCGACACCGGAACGTGGTGGCCACAAACGATGGCGGCCAAGCGTGTCTTCTTCGCCGAGGGCTGCCGGCCGCTCTTGAACAACCTCGATATGACCTGGTGGCTACTGAAGACGTGGGCCGGCAACACCGTGCCCATCGCACTTGGAGTGCTGGCCACCGCAGGCGTGTGGCTGGGCCGTACCGGTCTTGCGGCCGTCGCCGCCGTCTTGGGTGCGTATCTTTGGGCGCTCCCCGGGGCGATCGCTCACAACGAATACTGGTACCTGACGACGCTCCTGGTACCCTAGGGCTTGCTGGGCCTGGCTTTGGCGACGGTACGCCTTGGACGTTTCGGCCCCCACGGGATGGCTGTGCTCGTGGACGTGTTGGTCCTCCGCGGGCTGCCCTCCCTGGTCCCGGCGCCCGAAGCGCCGTATTCGCGGGATCTCCGCGACGTGGCGGCGTGGGTCGACGTCAATACCCCGCCGGACGTCACGGTGCTCGTTCACGATGCCGGGGCTATCTCGGTGCTCGCCAATCGTCGCCTGGTGGACCTCGTCGGTCTCAAGACGCCGTCGAGCATCGAGGCCCACACCGCGCACACGTGGCCATCGTGCGGCCGGCATCGTGACGCGGCCCTTGACACGATTGCCCGGACCGCCGACGCCAACTACTTCATCGTCGTCGAGGACTGGAAGCGGGGATTTCGCTTGGTGGACGGGCTGAGGGGCTACGGCTGGCGTCTGACGCTGGTCCGAGAAGACGCTCCCGGCGTCAACGGTTTCAACGTGTACCGTCTTCAGGCCGCCGACGCCGCAGCGGCCGGCACGTCGGGAACGCCCGTTGCGCTCGAGCCCCGTCGCGGCGCCGCGAGCAGCCCAACGATGAGCGCGAGCGTGACGATCGAAAGAGCCGCTCCCCACCAGACGGCCTTCGGCCGATAGACGAATGTCACGCGATGGCGGCCAGGAGCCAGCCGCACGGCGCGAAAGAGCCCGTTGGCCCTGACGATCTCGGCCGGGACATCGTCCACCTCCGCCGACCAGCCGTCCGCATACGTGTCAAGGATGACGAGGTAGCCACCCGCCTCGTCCGCACTCGCCTCGATCGTCAGTCGGTCGCTGTCCTCTGACACGATTCGCGCAGCTCGAGCCTCGGGAAGACCGGCACGTCCCGCCGACGCAGGCTCGTGCGTCACTAGCACCGTATCATCCTCCCAGTCGGCCGCGAACAACGCGTCGACCTGCCGAGACACCTGGGGCTCGACGCGCGCACGGGTTCGAACGGCCACCCGAGGCGCCAGGTCCGCGGTGCCCCAGTCGTACAGGTAGGAGTCGACGTAGTATTTCATCGGCATGATCGGCACCCGATCGCCCGCGACGGCTGCCGGCAGGATGCGGAATCGGACCCTCGTCCGGCGCAGGAACCGATCGCGCTCGATCGCGCTTGACCGCAGGAACTGTTTCGTCGTCACGTCGAAGATCCGGGACCAGATCACGGTCAAGTCGTACGACAGCATCTCCCGCACGCGCCAGGCCGACGGATAGAACGCTGTCTGTCCGCTCAGCGCCGCGCGGCTCGCCGACCCGGTCAACCCGGGAGCATTCAAGTAAGCGGGCGACGCATCGGAGTCAGCAACGTCGAGTGTCCCGTCGCGCTTGCCTCCGATGTAGAAGCGGGCGTGCGGGTCGACTTGCACCGCCGCCACCCATGCCGGCTGCGCCAGATTCGAGGGATCGAAGGTGGGGTTGATCGGCCAGGCGCGTGTCACGAGGTCCGCCGAGATGAGCCCGAGCAGCAACGCGCGACCGATGGGCGCGCGACGCGCGGTGGTGGTGGCCAGGGACAGCAGCAGCGCGCTTCCGAACGCGAGCAGCGCCACTGCGGTCGCCTAGTCTGGCAGCGTTTTCAACATGAACTCCGCCGCACCGACCGGACTTCCTGATCGCAGTCCACGGGCAATCGCGAAGAACCGGAAGGCCGCCGGCGTGGGGAAGAACAAGCACCAGGCCACGGTCGCGCCTGCGAGGCAGGCGGTGAGGGCCGCGAATCCGATGGCCAGCACTCGACCGCGATGCCATCCGACCTCGCTCGGTCTCGGCTGACGGACTGCGTCCCAACCAGCCGCCGTCAACGCCGCGAGAGCCACAGCCGCGATGACGGCGTACTTCGCCGGGAAGCGGAGTGATTGCAAGGGCGGCACATGCCGGTGGAGGAAGGGATAGAACGGCGTGTTAGAGCCGAACGCCCCCGCCAGCGCGACCAACGCCACGAGAGCCCAGAACGTGGCCCAGCGGCGGGACCCGCCGCCTATCAGGCCAAGACCCGCGACAGCCAGCAGCGGCACGCCGACGTAGAGAGAGAAGAAGAACGGCTCACGGCCACTGTTGACCAGAGGCACCCAAGGGATGCTGTTCAGGGATTGGCTGACGTAGTAATCACCGAACAGCCGCGGCGCAATCGTTTCCAGAAGGGTGAGCGGATGCAGCGACCAGAACAGGGGGTCCTTGAGGAGCTGGGCGCGCTCTGGCGCGGCCGCGATCATCGGCGCCAACTGAATACCCGCCAGCGCGAGCCCCAGGGCCAGACCGCCCCACACCCAGGCGGCGCGGGTGGCGCGCGGGCGCCAGCCGGTGAGCTCGTCCGGCACCGCAACCACCCACGCATACAACGCGACCAGGCCGAGCGACGCCATCATGCCGACGGCTTCGCCAGCCAGGGCCTGAGCCGCGACCGCGAGCGCGAGCACGCCGAGACGTCGCGCGCCAGGGTTCGCTGCCAGCCGGTCGGCCGCCCAGAGCATCCAGGGCATGGCCGCCACCGCCCAGGACATATTCGGGAAGTTCGTGGTCGAGTAGACTGGGCCACACAACGCGAACGTGACAGCGGCGAGAGCCGCCGAGACCGGCGAGAATCGCCGCGACAGAAACAACCAGGTGCCGAGCGCCGCGAGCGGAAATGGCACGGCCACCCAGAGATTGAATCCGAGCACATCCGAGCCGAGCAGGCGAACGAGCACCGACGGCAGGAGAAACATCTGGTTCAGGGGGTCCGACGCGGCATCCTGCCCGGCACCGGCGAATGGGTCCCATCGCGGAAAGGCGCCGGCCTGCCACTCGTGCCGCAGCCAGAGATACCGGCCCCAGAAATACAGACGGAGGTCGCGAATGTAGAAGATCCTGGAACTCGTCAGCCCCGGCGAGAGCGGGAGAAGCGCGACCGCCATCGCAGCCACGGCCCACAGCCAGCGGCGGCGGCGTTGCGGCGGACTCCCGACCATGAGGACAGTATCCATCGGATCTGGGTATCGGGGCCGCTGGGGCACAGGATTACACTGACAGACGTGCACGGAAGGCGCGTTAGCGGACTGGTGCTCATGTTCGTGCTCGTGGCGTCATTCGCCGTTGCACAGTTTGGCCGTCGCGGCCTTTACCAGCGGCGCGCCGCCTACGCCACACTGGCCGACTTCGACGGTGGATTCCAGTTCTGCCGGGTGGTCTTCCGTCAGTCGCCCGGGGGCGACGGGGCGGGGTGGAACGTCGACTGGCCTCGCGCAGACGAGAACTTGTCCATCCGGCTGTCGGAGCTTTCTCGGGTGTCCGTCAGCATGGACGTCGGGCACAACCCCAAGCCCCTCCTCGTTCGGCTCAGCGACCCCGTCCTGACCCACTGTCCGTTCATCATGATGACCGAGCCGGGCGGCGCCTACCTCGACGAGGCCGAGGCCAAAGGGCTGCGCGAGTATCTGCTACGCGGCGGATTCCTGTGGGCCGACGACTTCTGGGGCGAAGACGCGTGGGACAACTGGGAGCTGATGCTCCGTAAGGCGCTCCCCTCTGGGGCGTATCCCATCGTCGACGTGCCACTCGATCACCCCGTGTTCCATCAGGTGCTGCCGGTGCCCGGCTTCCCTCAGATTCCTGGCATCGGCTACTGGGATGGTCGCGATGGCACATCGGAACGCGGACGGTCGACGGCCACGCCGCACTTGCGTGCCATCCTCGATGATCGCGGTCGTGTGATGGTGCTCATGACCTTCAACACCGACTTCGGAGACTCTTACGAACGCGAAAGCGAGAACCCGGAGTACTTCAGCCAGTTCTCGGTGCCGGGCTATGCGTTCGGGATCAACGTCATCGTCTACGCGATGACGCACTGAGGCGGCGTGCAGACCGCGGACCGCTGGAGCCTTCCGACCTCCGCCTGGTTACTTGTTTGTTTCGGGCTGGCGTACCTGCCCGACGTCGGCCACGGGTTCATTTCCGACGACTTCAGCTGGATCTTACACAGCACCGTGGGATCCTCCTCGGATGCGTGGCGTCCTTTCGTCGAGACGCCGATGGGCTTCTACCGCCCGCTGGTGTCGTGGTCGTTCGCGGTAAACCGCGCCATCGCCGGTCTCTGGCCTTTCGGTTACGCGCTGGTCAACCTGCTGCTCGTCTGCGGAATCGCCGCGGCAATCGTGGCGCTCTGCCGCGCCCTTAGGTTCACGCGGCTGGAAGGGCTGTTCGCGGCTTCCGTATGGACGTTCAACCTGCACGGCGTCGGGATGGCGGTCACATGGATCAGTGGCCGAACGTCGCTCCTTGCGACGTTGTTTGCCGTGCTCGCGGCCAAGGCCAGCACGCGCGGTCGCCCCTTCGCCGCAGGAGGACTCACACTGGCGGCGCTGCTCAGCAAAGAGGAACCGGTCCTGCTCCCACTGATTCTCGCATCGTGGATCGCCATCGATCGGTGACGCGACGGCGCGCCCACCGGACGAGTGCTCACCGCGGCCATGCAACGCACCTGGCCTAGCGGCGCCGCGCTCGGCGTCTACCTCGTGCTCCGCGCAAACACCGCCGCCCTCACGCCCGCCACCGCGCCCTCCTACTACGCACTCAGCGCATCCCCCGACGTGCTCGTGCCCAACGTGCTCGAGTATGCCGACCGATCGCTGACGTTTGCTGCCGCGGCGCTGCTACTGGGCCTGCTGGTCCTGGTGCGCCAGAAGCCGTCCGCGGAGTGGTTCGGCGAGCAGGAGCGTGGCGTGGCGCTGAAGGGATGCGTGTGGCTCGTGCTCGCGCACGCGCTGCCGGCGCTCGTCCCCGTCCGATCCGACCTGTACGCGTGCCTGCCAGCGGTGGGCCGCCGCGGTCACGCTTGCGTTGCCCCTGTTGCTCGTGCCGGCCTACTGGGGTCGCAATGTGTTCGCGCGGAATGACGCCGAACTCTCGACGCGGGTGCTCGCGCGGGTGTTCGAGGCGCTATGAGACCGCGTCGATCTCACGCGGGTCGAGATCTATCAGCATGCCGGCGAGCGGCCGTCGATTGGCGCCGCGTTTGGTGGCGGGCTCGGCCCCGCGCTGGAACTGGGGACGGAGCGACGTCTCGAGACCGAGGTGCGGCTGACCGACCCCGGCGAACCCTGGCCATCCCCGCGCCCCCACACGCTCCAGATCACAGTCGTCGGCGACGAGCTGATGGGTGTCGCACCGCCGGATTGAGCGGCTCAACCCGCCGACTCCTGCACGGACCACTCTGACCCATCCTCGCTGGCTCAACCGTTTTGGGCTGTTGACGCACAAATCGTAATCGGCTTCCAAGATCGTGTCGACGCACTCGCCGCTGCATGTATCCACGCCAGTCGTCCCAGCCAGGACCAAGACTGCGGCGACAGATTCGTGATCCACGCTCAATTTGGTTACCAGCCCGGGTCCGCTCCTGACCTGCATACAGATCTGCGCCACGCCGCCGCGGCGCATTGTGCGCAACTGCGACACCGGCTTCGCCGGCGGTCCGATCGAGACACCTTGGCACTTCACTTGCCCTTGAAAGGGGCATCGCGCCGATCGCTTTACCCGACGGTGCGGGACATTCCTATTCGACAGGAGCGGATCATGTTTGATTTGACTGGCGTGTGGTCGTGGCTGGCTTCGTTCTTCGCGTACCAGGACACGGTGATCTGGGGGAACTAAGCGCTCGCGGTCTCTGAGCGACCGACAGTCGGGAATCGCGCGACGAAGGTCGCACCCTGCCCTCGCCCCTCGCTCAACGCGGTGATCGTTCCGCCATGCGACTCCACGAGATGTCGCACGATCGCGAGTCCGACCCCAACGCCACCATGTGCGCGCGTGGTCGATCCGTCCGCTTGCCGGAAGCGCTCGAAGATCACCGGTAGGGCCTCGGGCTCGATGCCCCGTCCCACATCCGCGACTTCGACCTGTGCGGAACCCGGCTCTGCGACGACCGTCACGCGCACCGCCCCCTGCGCGTCCGAGAACTTCACCGCGTTCGAGAGCAGGTGCCAGAACACTTGACGCAGACGCGCGGCATCCGCCATCAACACCACCGGATCCGTGGGCGCGTCGATGGCGAAGTCAATCGCCTTCAGATCGATCGCCGGCTGTACGGCGTCCACCGCCGCTTCCAACACCGTCATGAGGTCGGTGGGCTGGCGGTCGAGCATCAACGTCCCGTGGACGATCCGCGACAGGTCCAGCAGGTCGTCGATGAGTGCCGCTTGCGCCTTGGCGTTTCGCGCCAAGGCGTCGATGGCGCGCCGGGTCTGATCGTCGCTCATCCGCCCGGTGCGCAGCAGCCGCAGCCAGCCCAGAATCGCGGCCGCCGGCGTCCGCAGCTCGTGTGACATCGTCGTCACGAACTCGTCTTTCAGACGGTTCACGGCATCGGCCGAGGCGCGCGCGCTCTACTCGCGCTTCAACAGCGCGTCTCGCTCGCCGTCGATCGCCTTCCACGCGGAGATGTCTCGGAACGTCTTGATGGTGCCGATCGCCTCGTCGCGCTCACCGCGGATGGTCGACTCCATGTGCTCGATCGGCCGCTCCTGGTGGTCACGACCGATGAGCGTCGCCTCGCGGAGCGCGCCGTCCATCGAGCGGATCGAGAATACATCGCCGACCGGGCGACCGATCGCCGCCTCCTCCGTCCAGCCGGTCAAGTCCGCGGCCGCCCGGTTCATCAGCGAGATCCGGCCGGCGCGATCGGTCACCAGCACCGCGTCGGTCGTGCTGCGGGGCGCCGCGGCATACGACGCGATCTGCGTCAGGTGCTCCACTTGTTCCTGGACCCGATCAATGGCGGCGCGATACGTCACGTGGAGGATGAAGAGGAGCGGCAGGATCAGGGAGAGCGTGGTCACATCGACCACGCGGGCCACGGTCATCAGGACCAGGACACCGCCGATAGCGGCGCCGCTGAAATAGGTCAGCCACAGCGCCGAGAAGTACTGCCGCCACACCGCCGCGATGCTCGCGTGCCGCTCGTAGGCCACGGCCGTCGCGACCAGGCCGGTGTTCAGGATGAAGTAGGCCGCGGCGAAGAGCACCAGCGGGCCGATGACGGTACGAATCGTCCCGGGCTGATTCGCGAGCGGACCGGTGTCGCCAGCGGCGAAGAACAGCTGCGCGGCCAGCCACATGGCGAGCGCGGTGGAAGTGGCGTTGAACAGCACTCGAACCGGAAAGGCGCTTGAACGAGTGAGGCGCAGCGACATGACCAGGGCGTCCAACATGACCATGACGGCGCCAGCCGCCGGGCCATACAGCAGGGCGCTGGCAATGGTGAACGTGTCCGAGATCGAGAAGCTGACTGGTACGTCGCGCATCCGAAACGTGGCCCAGCCGGTGGCTAGCGTCAAGCCGGCCAGCATGAAGAAGGTGGTACCCACGGTGCCGCTGACAACGACCGGGACCGAGATGACCAGCACGTACGCCCCGGCGGCCACGGCCAAAATCAGCAGCGCCAGGCGGATATCCTGGGCCACACGTTCACGCAGCGGGGTGGTGTGGACGTCCGGGAGTGCTGGGGACGGCACAAAGTCACACTATACGCGCTCCAAGGCAAGAATCGGCCATTCGCCCATACAAGAGCGTGAAAACTCGGGAAGACCGGTCGGCATAGCGCGGCACTCCGCCTATCCCACGAAGGCGACCCTCAGGGCTCGAAGGCGCACGAGCGATGGGCGACCCTCGAGACCCGCGACTGGGGACTTGGGGCTGGCAACCTTGTGACTGGCAGCGAAAATCGGCACAACGCGCAACACTCAGCCGAGCAGGAGCCCGTGATACCCTGACGCATGCTTCAAGGGCGGAAGAGGGCCTCTCGGTTGCGACGCCTCATGGTCGCGCTGGGTTTCTCGCTACTCTCGGGGCTTCTCAGCACTCAGGCACGCCTATTCGCCCAGGGGCAAACCCACGACCACCAGCCTCCGCCCGCGTCCGACACGTCGGCCTCGGGGGCTGCGCCCGCCGAGATACCCAGGCAGGGCGGCGTCATCGGCGCGGCTCCGGAGTACTCGATCCAGCCCCCCAGCGTCGGCCAGCGTCCCCCGGCCATCGACGGAGTCCTGAACGACGAGGCCTGGCGACGCGCGGCGGTCATCGACAAGTTCACGCAACAAGAGCCTGTGGAAGGGCAACCCGCCACCGAGCGCACCGAAGTGCGGATGCTGTACGACGCGAACCACCTCTACATCGCCATACACGCGTTCGACGCCGACCCCGCGTCGATCATCGCCACGGAGATGCGCCGCGATTCGTTGCGCATCATGGACGAGGACAATTTCCAGGTGGTGTTCGACACGTTCCGCGATCGCCGGAACGGCTACATCTTCGTGACCAATCCGCTCGGCGCCAAGCTCGAGGAGCAGATCTTCGAGGAGGGCGGTGGCAACGCCCGCGGCTCGGCGTCGAACATCAATCGCGACTGGAATGGCGTGTGGGACGTGGCCGCCCGTCGCACGAGCGATGGCTGGACGGCCGAGATGAAAATCCCACTGGTCACGCTGCGGTCGCCCGACCTCCCCGTTCAGACATGGGGCGTCAACTTCTTCCGCAGCATCCGCCACAAGAACGAGATGGTGTACTGGGCGCCGATCCCGAAGCCGTACGCCCTGCCAATGGTCAGCCGGGCGGGTGCGCTCACGGGCATGCGCGACATCAATCGGGGTCTCGATCTCCGCCTCAAGCCGTTCCATATCGGCGGCGCGCGCCGAGATCGCACCGGCAGCGCGCTGGGCACGAGCGCCATCAACGACTTCGGTCTCGACGTGAAGTACGGGCTCAAGGCCGGGCTCGCGCTCGACGTGACGGTGAACACCGACTTCGCCCAGGCTGAGGTCGACGAACAGCAGGTGAACCTGACGCGGTTCGCGCTGTTCTTCCCAGAGAAGCGGGACTTCTTCCTCGAGAACTCGGGTCAGTTCACCATCAGCAATCAAGGCACCGATCGTTTGATGGATTTGTTCTTCAGCCGACGAATCGGCCTCTCCGAAACCGGGACGCCCATCGGCATCGTCGGCGGCGCACGGGTGACCGGCAAGATGCCCGGCGGCAACAACTTGGCCGTCATGAACATTCAGACGGAAGACACCACCGGGCGGCAGAACGGGCGACCGGGCGACAACTTCCTCGTCGCACGCTACAGCAAGGACATCTCGCGTCGGTCGAAGCTCGGCGGCCTCTTTATCAACAAGGATCAAATCGGCACTGGCCGCTTCAATCGCACGATGGCGATTGACGGGCTGTACATGCCGACGTCGACCTTCTCGATGATGACCTTCCTGGCGAAGACGTCCTCGCCTGACCTCGCGACCGAGCAGTCGGCGTTCCACGCACGCGCGCTGTTCCTCAACACGCGATGGAACACATTTGCCGAGTACACAGACATCGGCGACAACTTCAATGCGGAGGTCGGCTTCGTGCCGCGACGCGGCATCCGGCAGTCGAAGCTGCACATCGAGCGCAACCCGCGGCCCGGCGGCATCATCCGCGTGATGGACCCGATGTGGAACGTGACCTACACGACGGATCAGCAGAACCGCCTGCTCACGCGGCGATTCCACCACATGCTCGGCACGCGCTTCCAAAACGGGACCTATCTGAATGTGTGGTGGAACAACTGGTACGAGCGCCTCGACGAGCCGTTTCGTCTCCAAGGGGTCGTGACGATTCCGGTCGGCGTCTATCGGTTCGACGAGTTCATGTTCATGTACAACAGCAATCCAGCTCGCCGCTTTTACCAGAGCATCCGGTATTCGCCGCAGACCTTCTTCGACGGCACGCGTCGAAATCTCGACCTCACGGTCGGCTTGCGCGGCGGCAGCCGCTTCTCCACCGAGCTTGGGTATCAGCGCAACAACGTCAATCTCCCATGGGGCAGCTTCGCCGTCGACCTGAGCATCTTGCGGGTGGACTTCTCGTTCTCGCCGCGACAGACACTCCGCACGCTGTCGCAGTACAACTCGTTGACCAATCAGCTCTCGACGAGCTTCCGTTACAACTTCATCTACAGGCCGGGCAGCGACATCTTCGTCACCTACGACGAGATGCAGGCCAACACGATTGGCGCGCCGCTGATTCGAAATCGGCAATTCGCGATCAAGACCACCTATCTCCTGTCACGCTAGACGTGATCAGCGCAGATCGTCAGCTGCTCTTCCCTCGCGCCGCCACCGGAATCCTCTCGACCACGTGAGTCCCCGCAACCAACGCAACCTCGTTGGCGAGATTCGAGACCACGCAGGCGTGATTCGGCAAGATGCGCACGCGGTCGCCTGGGCGAGGCGCGGTCCCCCCGCTCACGCGGACCGTCGCGTGCTCTTCGGAGAGCCGGTCGATGTGCAAGTCCTCGTTGATGGTGTCGACTGACGCGAGATCCGTGAACACCACGCCGTAGCCGGGACAACCGGCGCGGGCGATGAGGTCCGAGCTGAGCGTCTTGCTCCCGGCGTCGAGAATCACGCGATCGCCGTGCGTCGTCACCACCGTCGAGAGGACCGTGAGCGCGCACTGATCCAACCTCGCCGATCCCAGTGCAACCTGGGTGCGGTCGTAGTAGACGTAGTTGCCGGGTCGCATCTCGGAGAGTCCGGGCGTGTCGGTGATGAAGCGAGCCGTCGGCGTGGCGCCGACACTGAGCTCGGATACGGCCACGCCTCGTGTCCGCACCGCCTCGGCCAGTTCCCGCAGCATGCGCGCCTCGTCGCGCGCGACCGTCGCGAGCGCCTCGTCCGACGGCTGGGCGTACGCGTGCCCGCAGTGGCTCAGCAACCCCCTGAAGCGCAGGCCCGGCGCCGCTGCGACCTCCTCGATGAAGTCGATGGCAGCCGGATCGCTCGGGTCGATTCCACAGCGATGGAAGCCGACGTCCGCCTTCACCAGCACGTCCAGCCATCGACCAGCCGCCCGTGCCGCAGCCGACCAGGCGAGCACGACCTCGGCGTGGTCGACCACGAAGGAGAGCGCAACGCCGCGGTCTTGCAGGGCGAACACGCGGTCGGCGTTGCACGGGTGTAATGGATAAACCACACGCAGGTCGCGAAGGCCCGCCTCGGCGAACGTCTCTGCCTCGCCAAGCTTGGCGCAGCAAAGGCCAACCGCACCCGCGTCGAGCTGCCAGCCGGCGATCTGCGGGCTCTTGTGCGTCTTCGCGTGCGGACGGAGGCGCACGCCCGCCCGACGAGCGAGCGCCTGCATCCGGTCGATGTTGTCGCGAACCCGCGAGAACTCAATCAGGACGGCTGGCGTTCGCAGATCGTTCAAGGACATGAATCCTGCCCCGGCGCTCACATCGACGTCTCAAGCGGGGCGGCGTACAAAAGGCCACGGTGACTATGTCCAGACTGCAGGAGGCGTGATCGCTTCGTCCGGTGTGCTGCCAGGGTCCGGTCGGCCCGATCCCTCGAGGCAACTGATCGCCCGCACGCTCATATCGTGGTCGCAGCGAATCTGGCACGAGAGGCGCACGCCGCTCAGCCCGCGCGCAGCCAGCCGCTCGCGCTCCGCCGCGGTCATCGTCGACGGCTCGCCGGCGATGAATTCCACGCGACAGGTCGTGCAACGGGCGTTGCCACCGCACGCGTGGAGGATGTCGACCTTGGCATCCTGCTCGATGGCAAGGACGAGCCGCTTGCCGTCCCGCACGTCGAACGTACCGTATCCGTCAACCGTTAGCTTGGGCATCTTTACATCTTAGCGTGGCGGGACGTCGTACGGCGCGGCGATCGCGGCCGTCGACGGCCGAAGTGGTCATTTACAATGGAGACACCTGTGGACACAGTCGTTCCTTCGGTCGTCGCGATGCACGTCGGCGAGCCCGAGACGCTCGGGTTTGACGGCGCGGCGGCCTGGTTCGACGAGCCGTGGACGACGGCCATCTTCAAGCGACGCGTCGGTGGACCGACAACGGTTCACAAGGATGGTCTGGCCGGCGACCGTCAGGCTGATCGAGTGAACCACGGCGGCCCGGACAAAGCGATCTGCGTGTATCCGGCCGTGCACTATCCGCTTTGGCGCGCCGACCTGCAGCGGGAACTGAACGGCGCCGACTTCGAGTACGGCGCGTTCGGAGAGAACTTCACGGTCCAGGGTCTCACAGAGGACGGGGTCTGCATCGGGGACGTATACGCAGTCGGCCGTGAGGTCATCGTCCAGGTGTCGCAGCCGCGGCAGCCGTGCTGGAAGCTGGCGCGAAAGTGGCGGATCAAGGATCTCGCCGCCCGCGCCATCCACACGGGCCGCACCGGCTGGTACTTCCGCGTGCTCGAGGACGGTACGGTTGGAGTCGGGGATTCGGTGACGCTGCGTGAGCGGCCACATCCTGAGTGGACCATTGCCGCCGCAAACCGCGTGATGCACTTCCGCGAAGGCGACACGTGGGCGCTCGCTCATCTCGACCATCTGTCACAGAGCTGGAAGCACACACTCCGTGCACGCCTGACGCGGACGTAAGAGCGGCCTCGAAGTCCCCGTCCTCTCACCCCCCTCGTGGAAGTTCCACGTTCTCGTCGGAGCCCTTGGTGTCGGGCGACGGAGGTTCGGTCGCGGGACGATCGACGGGTCGCGCCCGCCACCCCAGCAGAGTCGGCCGGCATTCTGTCGTGGTGCTCTGGTCGAGCGCGTCGCTGGCTGAATGACGGATCAAACTGGAGGCGCGATCTGGACCCGCGCGCAACATAGAATCGGCTCAGGAGCTCACGTGTCCACGCACGCACACCGGATTGACGGGCCTCTCTCGGGGCAGGTGGCCCTCGTCGCCGGAGCTACGCGCGGCGCGGGTCGCGGGATCGCGCGCGCACTCGGCGAGGCAGGTGCCTTGTCTACTGCACGGGCCGCAGTGTTACGGGCCATCCATCACCCTACGGACGCCCGGAGACGATTGACGAGACAGCCGCGATGATCGTTGGCGCGGGCGGTGCCGCCGTGCCCATCCGCGTGGATCACACGGTGGAATCCGAGGTCGCTGCGCTCGTCCGCCGCGCCACCGACGAGCATGGCCGCCTGGACGTGCTCGTCAACAGCATCGCCGGAGAGGAGCCGTTGATGAGGCAATACGGGTCCTTCTGGGAGGCGGACCTGACTCACGCCGACGTGGCGCTGCGGCAGGCCCTCGTGTCGCACATGCTCACGGCCAAACACGCGGCAACCGCGATGGTTCCGCGCACGCGGGGCCTCATCGTCGAGGTCACGGAGGCCGATACGCTCGGGGCCGGCGGCAACCCGATTGCGTGGTCGGTCAAGCTGGCGATCAAGGGACTGGCACTGAACATGGCGACCGAGCTGCGGGCGCACGGCGTCACCGCCGTGGCCGTCACGCCGGGGTTCCTCCGGTCCGAAGCGATGTTGGAGCACTTTGGCGTCACCGCGGACAACTGGCGAGACGCTGGCGCGAAAGACAGCAACTTCCTGGAGTCGGAATCGCCGCTGTTCGTAGGACGCGCCGTCGCGGCCCTGGCCGCGGATGCTCGACCGCACCGGGCACCTGTGGAGCTCCTGGGAATTGAGCCGCGACTACGGGTTTACCGACGTCGATGGCCGACGGCCCGATTGGGGCGGCAGGGAACAGCTTGATTTCTCAATGTTCCCGTCCTCGTTCGTCGACTTATATCGCACGGGACTGGAGCTGCAACGCGACTGATTGAAACGGCTGGCCGTGCGAACCGAAGGAGCGTTGCGTCAACTGCCGAGAACGTAAGCGGCGTGTCAGGCTGGGCCGAAGGCATCGCCGCCTCGCAGAACGGCGCGCGGGCACCCGCGACAGAACGGGATCGGGCATCGGGACCCGCGCCGCAACGCAGCCTGGGTTCGGGGCAGAGCCTTCGTCAAACGATGCGAATGGTTTCGCCGATGTCGCGCAGCGCGAGGCGATCGTGCTCGGACTTCAGCGCCGCCTGGGCCCGTTCAATGGGTTCACGTACGGGCTCGCGGCTCAACTGGAACGACTGATGGTGGACCGGCACGAACAGCCGTGCGCCGGCCGCGTCCGCCATCCGGACGGCCTGCTCGGGCGTACAGTGGTTGCGGATCCACGGATCGTAGGCGCCGATCGGCATCACGGCCGCCTCGAATGGGCCGTAGCGCCGGTACGACGCGAAGATCGGTGTGTCGGCCGTGTCGCCGGCAATCAGAAGCGTGCGCCCTTCACGTTCGACCACGTACCCGTTGTACCCGCGGTAGGTATCGTGTTGTAGGCGCGCGCCCCAGTGGCGCACCTGGACGGCGCGCACGTGCACGTCGCCGCGAGGCGTGACGATCCGCGCGGCCTCGTCCCACCGCAGCTCGCGCACGGAGGAATACGGTCGGCGCGGGAGCAGGTCCGACGTCTGGCTCGCCATCACCACCGCCGGTCGACCGCTGACTGCGGCAAGCGATGGTGTATCCAGATGGTCGAAGTGCGCGTGCGAAACGAGGAGGAGGTCGATATCCGGGAGCGCATCTGGCCCGAGTGCGCAGGCCGTCAGCCGCAGCGGCCCGATCGAGCCGACCCAGGCGTCGATGCCGATCCGAGCGAAGAGCGTCGGATCGGTCAGGATGCGCACACCGTAGAAGTTGATGAGCACGGTCGCGTGGCCGAGCCAGGCCAGCGTCACTGCGTTGTCGGACCACGTCAGCGGGTCGGGCGTCTGTCGCGCCGGTGGCACCACCCGGCCGAACTCCCCCATCCGACCGCGAATGAACCGCATCGGGAAGGAGTCCCACATCAAGCCGCCCACGCCCGCCAGAGCGGCGCTCGCCAGAAACATCCGGCGGCTGGGGCATCGACGGAAAGAACTCATCCATCTCACATTGTAGGGCGTCAACGACCTCCCTCAGCGTGCGATTGGCGGCCTGCACGCCGAAGGCGGGTGACGGGGGTCGAGACGGACTAGCGGCCTGTCGTGCGGACGCGATTGTTCCGGGGCCCGTGTTCGAGCTCCACGACCCCTATGAGCTCGAGAATCGGCGTCACGTAGTTCGCGAAGCGACCGTGGTAGCCCTTCCGAAGCCCGTAGTAGCCGCCGACCGAATTCTTGGCGTCGCGTGCCCACGCCTCGACCGTACCCGGCTGCACAGGCTTCCCTTCGTCGGCGTTGCCGAGCGGCATCAAGTCGCCGTGCTTCTTGAGCATCTTCGCCAGGTCCTCGAGGCACCCCAGGTGATACGACAGCGTCGCGGAACCGACCTACACCACCAACGCGGGAGGCTTGAGGCTCTCGTCACGCCAGGCCTTGTAGTTGGACGAGAGAGACGGGAGCTCGTCCCGTACATGCCGGTCCCAGCGCGAGCTCGGTCTGACGCACGTCGTCACGCTCGCGAGTTCTGAGTCAGCCGATCCGAACTCAACTCACAACTGCTTTAGTCGGTCGGTCGAGCGGTCTGACCCAAAGCAGTCCGCAAGTCGGTCAATTGGGCCACTCCCGGTCCATGAAGGGCGGCAATCTGGCGCACGTCCAATTTCAGCCGCTGGATGTTGTCGTACAGATTGACCGCAAACGGACTCGGCGACGTCGGCGGCGCGGCGCCAGGCGCGGGCGGCGCCCACGCGTCCACCTCCATGAGGATCTTCTCAGTCGGTAAATAAACCATCGCGTACGCGTCGTTGTGACCGTTGCCGACGATGGGATAGATCTCCACCGTCCGTTTGCCGTCGGTGAGCACGTGCTTGTCTGAGAAGGTCTCGAACGCAGGCGTGGTCTTGCTCTTCGCCAAGCGATCGGGATTCAGCGTGCGGGGTGCTGCCCACGCTGACTCGTAGAACGGTCGGTTCATGGCATGGGTGACGATCGTGGCACCCTCCGCAACGTAGGTGCGCAACCCGCCGGAGTGATCGAAGTGGACGTGCGTGTTGATGAGATACCGAATCGGCTTGTTCGGGATGATCTCCTTCACCTTCGCGATAACGGCCTCCGAACGAGCCTCGTGCTGGGGTGCTTCGACCACGATGATGTGATCGCGTTGATCGATTGCGACACTGTGATGGCTGCCGCCCCGGAGATAGTGAACGCCATTGGCTAACTTCTCCACTTGCACGGTCACCGGCTGCGGTGTGAAGTTCCGGACGTCGTCTGGAACCGGCAGATCGACGGCTGCGTTGGCGGTCACGCTGCTCACGTTCAGCTCCAACGTCGGGTAGCCGCCCTGGGTGCGCGCGATGCGACCAGGAAACATCACGCCACCGAAGTCGCGATAGTCCGAGTAGGCGATCTCGATCGGTGTGTCGCCCATGACGGTGTTGTCGATCCAGGTACGGACTCGCTCGACGTGACTAGCGGCGTTGATGCGCCCTTCGTATCGATACTTGCCACCCATGGCGAAGGACACATCCGAGCCTCCGCCCTCAGCCGCTTGACTGGTCGCATTGTTGGCCAGCGCCGCCTTCACGAACCCATGCGGCGTCGTCCAGATCTCCATGGTGCGCTCCTCAAGAGCCTCCGGTTGGGGCTGCGGGACAGGCTCAGTCGAACCGGGAGCGGCCGCGAGGTTCCACGCATACGTACCGCTGGCAAGCTGAGTCGGGCGTTGTTCGACTGGCGCCGGTCGCTCGCGATTGGGTTCAGCCACCTGTTTGCGCACCATTTGAACGCGAGCGGCTGGAGCCTCGTAACTGACGCTGGCGGTGAAGCTGCTCACATCGAACGCTGGCCACGGCAGCGTCGGGTTCGGCGCCTGGCCGAACTGGAACCACCGGCCGGTCGCCGTGTACTCGAGCGACCGCAACTCGGCGGTCCCGAGCACGCGGGCCGCCGCCTGCAACGTTCCTGTTTCTTCAGGGGCGGCACACGCCCCGAACGTTGTCGCGACGATGACGAAGGAGACCAGACTGAGGATATTGCGCATCGGCTTCCCCCTGTGACTAGGATGCTGACGTTATACACCCGGCACGCAACGCTCAGCTTGGGGCGAAGGACGAGGTAGCCGATTCTCGCGTCTAACCCTCGCCCTCTGACCCACTTCACGTCCCGCCTCGCGCGTTGGCGGCCCGCACGGAGACGTCAGGGCACGATCTTGAATCCGCGTGGCGAGTTCGGCGTCCACTGAGCCGGCGAGGGCCCCTTGTAGTCCGCGCGATGCGGCATCTGGACCTTCGGGAGCGTCCGAGCGTCCATCACCTCATCTTCTTTGATGATGTCGTTCTTGTAGAGCAAGAACGCCGTCAGCGCGTAGACCTCGTCGTGCGTCAGATGCCCCGGCTTATCGTAGGGCATCGCGCGCATGATGTAGTCCCAAATTGAAGGGGCGTACGGCCAGTACCGAACCGGGAAGTAGTTCGTCGAGAGCGTCGCTTTGCCGCCCACGAGCAAGGGGCCCGGGCCTTCAACACCCGTTGGCCCATGGCACGCGGCGCAGCCACGCAACGTGAACACGAGCGCACCCTGCAAGGCGTTACCCTTGCCGGGTGGCAACTCGGCACCGTCCGGTCCGATTGACAGATCCCACGCGCGAAGCTCCGCCTGTGTCGGGGCACGGCCGAGCCCAGAAGGTGAACCGTGCGTCTGCCCCGGCGTCGAGGCGGCGCCCGAGGACTGCGCGAACGTCGTCGTCACCGCGAGGAGGGTGACGACGCTGGCCGAAGAGATGAGGGAAGGGCGTCTAGCCATGGACATCCACCACTGCGCCGACTGGCGGGAGACCGTTGGTGACCGAGCCGTCGCGATTCACCTTCCAGGGCATGATCCAGTTACAGTGTCCGAGTTGGCTTTGGATGGTGGTGTATAGCTGCTGTCTCGCGAAGCCCCAGTACTTCGCGTACTCGGCTTCCGTCGGCTGCACCTGCCCTTTCACGTCCGTGCAGCGCGACTGAAGAACGGCCTCTTCTCCCTCCCACCGCCACACGAGCTCGAACCTCGTATGCGCCTTCGGCAGCACGGCTCCCGTCAGGCGAGCCTCTTGGTACGTTTTGCCGCCATCGACGGAGACGTCCACGCGCTTCACCTCTCCGCCGCCTGACCAGGCCAACCCCGAGATCACATGTTGTCCACGACCGGAGAGGCGCTGCGATCCGGAGGGGAACGTAATCACCGAGCTCGGGCCGAACGCGTAGCTGTCGGGCTGTGTCCGCGGATTGGATCCGATGAACCGCGAGTGCTCCTGGAACGTGACGTACGCCTGATCGACCAGCTTGAGGCGGCGCAACCACTTCACGTTGTAGATGCCTTCGAACCCGGGCACGATCAGCCGCAGCGGGAATCCGTGGTCGGGTCGCACCGGCTCGCCGTTCTGCCCGTACGCCACCAACACATCGTCTAACGCTTTCGCCAGCGGCACGCTCTTCTCGTGCTTGCCGCCGTCCGATCCTTCTGCGATCAGCCATGTTGCGCTGTTCTTGATCCCCGCCTCTCGCAGGAGTACCGACAGCGGGACCCCGGTCCACTCGCTGCACGCCATGCGACCGTGCGTATCCGACACCGTCTTGCCTCCAGGCGCGGGGCGGTTCCCAACGCACTCAAGGAAGTGGATACGCGAGACCGATGGGAACCGCTTGAGCTCGTCCACCGTGAAGACCAGCGGGCGGTCCACGAGTCCGTGAATCATCAACTTGTGCTCGGCGGGATTGATGTCCGGGATCCCGTAGTTGTGCTGCGTCGTGAAGTGGAGCGAGGTGGGCGTGATGATACCGACCGACTCGCCGAGTGGCGTGCGGGCGCTCGGCCGGTACGGATTGGGGCGCGGCGGAGCAATGTCGCGGTGGCTCGACCCCTCAATCACGCGTGTGGTGGTCACGAACCGAGAACGCTGACCGTACAGCACCTGCTCGGTGGCGTTGAGGTCCACGGCAGCAGCCGCGGCCTCGGCGCGTGATGCTCCGACAACGGGCGCACCTGTCGCCAGCCCGGCCAGAGCCACGCCCTTCTTCAGGAACCTTCTGCGATCCAGCTGAGTCTCGCGACGCATGCCTCCTCCTCGTGTCTTCAGAAGTCTAGATTAAAGCCGATTTTGATGAGTCGCCCACGTTGAATGTTGGCCACCCGGCCGTATGTGGGTCCGAGCTGAGTCAGCCTCCCGAGGATCGTCGACGCGTTGAGCAGGTTGTAGAAGTCGACGCGCGGCTCGATCGAGGCGCCGCGAAGGCGCCACGTCCTTTTGATGGTCAGGTCGAGCTGATTGAGGGCAGGAAGGCGCGTGGTCGCGCGTGGCGCGACGACAAGAGACTGGGTGACCTGCGTCAGCGCGATCGTGGTGCCGGTTACGAGCACGGTCGTGAGCTCAGGATATCCTGAGTCGCGCACAATGGTCCCGCTGAGGGTCAGCTCGTAGGGTAGCTGGTAGACACCAGACATGCGGAAGGCGTAGGGCCTGTCGAAACCAGCCACACCGCGGCGGAACGCGAAGTTCGGGTTGCTCAGATAGCTGGCGCACGCGCTCGTGCCGGCGGTCAGACAGTAGATGTCGCCCGTGTTTCTCGAGAGGCTCACTCCGCCCATCAACATCCACCCGTCGCTCAGCCGCCGTTGTACGGTCAGGTCGAGACCGACGTACCGATTGTCCAACTCAGACGCGTTGTCGAACAGCACGTCGAACCGCCCTCTCAGCGCTGGCGCCTGGTTGTAGACAATTACCTCTCGACCACTTGCCGCCTCGACGACCGTGAGCGGAATATAGGTCTCGAGCGGGACGGCGAGGTTCTGCCCGACGATGTTGTCGACCGTATTGCGGTGCGTGTAAACGGCCGACACAACCAGCTTTCGCGGCAACTGTCGCTGTAGCTCGACGGCGTATTCCGTGGCGGTCGGCCAGTCGACACCAGGACTGAACCGATTGACGGTTCCCAAGTTGAAGCCAGTCGACGGCCCCAACTCGTCGACCTGTGGGATCAGATCCCCGTTGCGGTCGCTCCATGAGCGCGTGTCGCTGGTCACTCGCAGCGGACTGACCTGGGAGATGAGACTCGTCCCCATCTGCACGCGATAGCGGTTCGCCGACAACTTCACGGCGGTCCGACCATCGCCGCGTACGTCATAGATGACCGAGAATCTCGGAACCACGCCCCGGAAGTGGGGGACGCCGTCGATCTCGGGGAAGCACTGCTCGATGGGGACCCAGCGCGTCCGTGGCTGGCAGGCTGCGGGTTGCCACGCCTTAAAGTCCTCGTACCGCAGCCCCGCGTTGATCGTCAGCTTCCGGAACGGCACCCACCGGTCCTGGATGAACAACGCGTGGTCGCGGGTGTGTTGGCTGAACGCGACTGGCGTGTTGTAGGTGTTCACCGAGTCCGGCACGCCGTTGCGAAAGACCGCGCGCATATTGTCGGACGTCGAGAACGCGTCCACCGTCTGATACGCATCGGTGAATGTGTAGCCGGCCTTCAGCTCGTGCGGGCCCGCGAACAGACTGGCCGCTCCCCGGACGACGCCTTTGTAGTAACGAGGATCGTTATAGGTCGGTCTCGCGACCGTCAGCGTGTTCGTCACCACGTCGAAGCGTGAGATCTCCCCGTCCCGCACCTCTGGCTGCGGTCGGAATGCGTCAACCGGCGTGTAGAAGAAGCTTCCGCCGGCGTCCACGACCATTCTCGGGCTCAGCGTGTGGGTCCAGGTCCCTTGCGTGACGGTCGGATACTTGTAGTTGAAGTTCCTCGCTCGTGTTTCTACGAACTGATTCGCATCGTCGTTGCGGTAGCGGATCAGTTTGTACTGCAGGTTGTGGAACAGCGAGAGCTGGCTTCCACGCGCGACCTGCCAAGAGAGCTTTCCGACCGCGTTCCACATGACGTTGTCGTCGACGACCTGCGTCCCGTCGACGTTGTAACTGCCCAGGATGAACTGATTCAGGACCTGCGAGTGCCCGGCGGCCAGAAACCACAGCTTGTCTCGCAGGATCGGACCTCCCAACCACACACCGAAATCGTAAATGTGTTGGATGTCAGACCCTGGCACGATGTTGGGATTGGCCTGCAGGGCTCGGGCCGGCACGGCGGCCAGCAGCTGCGTCCGCAGGGCCGGTGAGGCGTTTTGAAACCCCAGGCCTCGATTGGCCCCAGCGAACATCGCGCCGCCTCGAAACCGGTTCGTCCCGTTCTTCGTGATCTGATTGAAGATGATGCCGCCTTACGACACCTCGGCGGAACCACCTCCAAGCTGAAAGTTCGTTTCCTCGTACACGTAAGGATCGAAGTACAGCACGCTCAGGTTGTTGACCCACGCGACGTCCATGCCGTCGATCATGAAGGCGTTCTGATTCGACGCGCCCCGCAGCACCGGAGTCGACTGCAGGAACGACTCCGACCCGCCGACGTCAACCTTGTTCAGTGAGATGCTGGGGACGACCTTAGCGATGCCCCAGACGTCGATGCGGTTCGGCAACGTCTGCAGCGTCTCCGCGGAAAGCGTCGTCTGCTTGAGCGCACTCGTCGTATCGAGAAGCGGCGCCTGCCCGCTGACCGTGATGGCTTCCTTCAGCAGACCCACTTCGAGCTGCAGATCGACGCGCGCCGTGACGTCGGCGTTCACGATGACGTTATCCTGTCGCGCAGGCGTGAAGCCGCTGAGGTCGGCCCGCACGCTGTAGCGGCCTGGCACGAGTCGGGAGAACAAGAACGTCCCGCGCTCGCTCGTCACCGCCTCCTGGTTTCCGCCAATCATTCCGGGATTGGACAGGGTGACGGTCGAGCCGGGTAAGACCGCGCCTGAGGCATCGGTGATGGTGCCGCCGATCGCGCCGACCCCCTGCGAACGGCTGGGAGTCGCGGAGATCAGCCACATCAACAGCGTGGGCAGCGTCGTCGCGACTGTTGGACGACCCATTCAACCACCTCCGAGGGAAGCAAGCGAGGCCGGTGGACGAGCGTCTGAAATACCTTCCCGTCACGGACGGGATGCGCCGGTGGTCGCGATTGAAGGCGCGTCGACGGTCGACGCCCCATCGACGGCTTCCCGAGCGCACTTCGACCTACGTCGAGCGCGGACGTTAGCAGCCGGCGCGCTTCGCTGTCAACCGACTTCGGTGGAGGGTCGGTGGCGCCGACCGAGGCTGTCACGAGCCGCGTACGCCGTGTTGCGTCGGGTCGACCGCAAGACAACCGCGACCGGTACCCCTTGAGCGGAGGCCCACGATCGCGCCGCAGACCTGCTCGACATCGCGCCGATACGCGCTCGACCGTCTCGATCTCGAGGTCACCGACGATGACCGTCTTCCCTTGGCGTTGGATGCCGAAGAGAACTCAGCCTGTCGGCTTCGCTATGCGATACAGCTTGGACTGCGTCCGCAGGATCACGCTGTCGCGGACGATCGCCGGCGTCGCCAGCGTCATCTCATCGAGGCTGTTCTTGCCCAGCACCTTGAACTCGGGACCGGCCTGGATCACGAACGTGTCCCCGTCCTCGCTGAGAATGAAGATCTTCCCGTTGTAGGCCCATGGCGAAGCGGTAAATCCGCTGACGCCTGGCGCGGTCCGTTGGCGTCCGTACACCTGCTTGCCCGTCCGAGCATCGTGGCACAACAAGAACCCGCGGTCGAGCAGCGTGTAATAGTGGTCCCCGTACACCAGCGCGGACGTGTTGTAGGTGCCGAGCAATGGCTGGTACCACGCGATGTAGTCGTTGCTCGTCTCACCGGGTTTCAAGGTGATGTCGCCGTGGGCGCCGGGCCGGACCGCGTACACGGGACGCGGGGCGTCGCCGGGATATCCCGATCCGAAGAACGCAAGCCCATGGCTTGCGAAGGGCGACGGCACGGTCAGCATCGTCATCGGCCCTCTGAGCTCCCACAACAACTGGCCAGCCACATCGTAGGAGCGGATCTTCCCGCTGGCGTTGGTCACGACCTCGGTGCGCCGCTCGTTCTCCCACACGAACGGCGTCGACCACGTCGCCCCCTTGTCGTTCTCATCGCGAGCCGCGCGCCAGGCGATCGTCCCGGTGCGCGCGTCAAACGCCAGCATGTACGAGTTCGTGAGGTTGTCGTTGACGATGAAGACCCTACCGCTGTGGACGATCGGCGAGGCAGCCGTGCCCATGTCGTAGTAGGTCTCACCGGTCGGCACCTCCTGCGACCAAATGGTCTTCCCTTCGAAGTCGAGTGCGACGATGAGGCCAATCCCGCCGAAGTAGGCGTAGATGCGTTCGCCGTCTGTGGTGGGCGTTTCCGAGGCGAAGCTGTTCTTGATGTGCCGGCCGATGGGCGGCACGCGCTGCGCGACCTCGCGCACCCAGCGCGTTCGGCCGGTCTGGAAATCGATGTCGTGCACGAACCAACGATGCGGCGCCGTGGCGCGCGTCTTCCCGTGGTCGGTGCCGGGATCGTAGAGCCCCTTCTCTGGCGGCGGCTCCTTCCCAGCACTGACTACGGACGTCACAATGACGTGGTCGCCCCACACGATGGGTGAGCTCCACGAGAGACCCGGGATGTCGACCTTCCAGGCGACGTTTTCAACCTGACCCCAGCGCTCTGGCAGGTTCGGGCTGTCAGGAATGACGCCGGCGTGGAGCCCTCGGAACCGTGGCCAGTTGTCGTGATCGGCCGCATCGATGGACGCCATCGTGAACGCGATGGCGAGGACGACGCCCCCTGATGCCCGACGCATCATGCTCTCCTTTGTCTGGGCTCAGCGCCCCGAGTGATCACGACCGGCGGCCGCCCCCGCCAATCACGAATCGAACGTACGGTCCGCCGAGGCCGACGTCCGGCCCTGCGGCCACTCGCGTGGAGGTGAGCCGCCAGGCACTCTGCACCGGCATGAACACGTAGCCGAACCGAACCCCGAAGACGAGACCCGCATCGCTGCGCTGCCCTCCCGAGTCTCGCGACTGCAAGACGACGAGCTGATCGACACCGAACCCGCTCTGCAGCGCGAGGCCGCCTTTCGTCAGGCTTGCGCTCCGACCCGGATTTCTCAAGACCTCCTCGAACGTCGGCGCGCTGCTTTCAGCGATTCGCAGTTGCGCGCCAGCGCCGCCGATGCCCGCGAACGGGTACACGTGGAGATGGCCACGCCTCGCGGCGAGATACCCCACGTTGAAGAACCCGTATCCGCCATTGAGCGCTGTCTCGTAATTCTGGCCCGAGCGAGTCACGTCCTGCGACCGACCGAGAAACGCCTGACCCTCGCCACCGAGCAGCCACCGCCCATGGATGCCGTGGCCACCACCGCCGAGCGTCAGCCGGCTCTCCGGAAATGCGGTGTAGCCTCTGGACGTGAGTCGATCGTTCAGCTCGTCAAGATCGAACCCCGTCCACCCGATGATAAAATACCCTCGTCACTCCGAGAGGGTGTTGCCAGATGAGGGTTGCGCCTTCGCGGGTGCCGCGTAGAGGGCGGTCACGCAAAGGGCCATCATCGTCAGCCAGTGTCTCGCCGCCACTCCCGTCGTCCGCATAGAGTCGGTCCTCAGCACCATCCCGTGTCCGGGGATCGGCTCACGCAATCGGGTGCTCTGCCAACCCTATGAGGGATTCGCCGAGCCGTCAACCCTGGTTACTCGTTGGTCATGCGCCGGTGGTCAACGGTCCCCTAGAAGACGAGGCGGAAGCCGAGCTGCGCGCTCCGCGGCTTGAACGCCGCACCGATGTTCTGCTGCGGTTGCCGGTAGAGCGGACTGGCCTCGGTGGTCACGTACGATCCGTAGTTCGCATGATTGAAGACGTTGAACACCTCGAGCGATCCCTCGAGCGTCGTGCGCCCCCACAACCTGAATCGACGAATCATCCGGACGTCCATGCGATGGATAGGCCGACCCACGATGTCGGTGCGCGGCACGATGGTCCCGTCAGGCCTCAAGCGGAGCGAGAAGTTGCCGCTGTTGCGCAAGTCCCCGCCGTAGTTGGTGAGGAAGCGCTGGCCGGAACCAAAGTGATACAGCCCGCTGATCTGGAAGCCAAGCCCCGGCTCGACGATGGTGTTGAACACCGCGCGGTGTTTCTGTGCGCCCTCGGCCGGTGCCCACTCGTTGCCAAGATCGCGGGGCACTGGGAACGGAACCTCGGACCGGCCCGAAAATGGCTGCGGGGTGTAGTCCGTGAAGTCCGAGAGCGTGTACGTGGCCGACGCTTGCCACCGTGCGGTCATCCGTCGCGAGAAGGCGGTCTCGAGGCCGTGGTAGTTCGACCTGCCGCGGCTGAACGCCTGCTGGACGATGCCCCAGCTCGGGAACGGGCGCCGGCTCACATCGGTAAAGGGGTACGGCGCACCGGTCGCGGGGTTGTACGACAAGTTCGTGTTCATCAAGTACTGTTCATTCCGCCCGGCGGTCCAGATGTAGTCGGCCTGCATCGACATTGTCTCGCCGATCTGCCGCTGGAAACCGATCGACGTCTGGTAACTAAATGGCGTCTCGGCGGTGGTGCTCACGATCCATCCGACGGTGTCCTGCGGAATCCGTCGGGCTTCGTCGTAGGTCGGCTTCCGGCCGTTGAACGGATCGCTGGCGAAGTTCGAGCGGTTGTCATTCACGATCGTCGGCACGCGCAGCAGCTCCGCGTTCACCGGCGTGTGGTGGGCCCACTGGTCCTTGGGGCCCATGAAGTACACGCCCCACCCGCCGCGGATGACCGTCTTTCGGTCCTGACTGGAGAACGCGAAGCCGAGTCGTGGGCCGACGTTATTCAGATCCTGTTTCGTCCGCTCACGAATTTCGGGCACCTCCCATTGGTTCGCGGCCCAGTTGTACGCGACGTCCCACCGCAGACCGAGGTTGAGCGTCAGCCTCGAGTTGACCATCCAGTTGTCCTGGAACCACGCCGCTGCGTACGGCACTCGGTTGACCCAGCTGTACTTGCCGAACTGCGTCACGGACTGGGACCAGCGAACGGAGATCGGCGACAAGGGCGCCAGACTCCACGTCGACGGATTGTCCCACTGCGGGAACAGGGACTCGATGTTGGCCGGCACGGGACCGCCGTCGGCCTGGAGCACACCATAGCGATTGACGTTCCACTCGTAGAAGTCGTGGTTCCACAGGAAATCGCCGCCGACCTTCAACTCATGCGTACCCCGCGCCTCCTTCACCAGCGAGAAATCCTCGCGCACCGACCACGTCCTGCCGTTCAACCGCAACGGGAACGACACGCCGCCGCCGATGGTGTACCCGCGCAGCCGGATCGCCGGTGCATCGAAACAGCAGCGACGGTACTGATCGGAAAACGTCATGAAATACCCGAGCTTCAACTCGTTGACCGCACGCGCGCTGAACACCTGGGCCAGGGAGATGAACCCCTGATAGTTCTGGAACTCGCGTGTGTTCAGCGCCGACGGATGGTTCGTCACAGAATTGAAGCCGACCGGGTCGATGGGAATGTCGTTCTTCCAGGCATTCGCGCGTACGAGCAGCCGGGTGTTCGCCGTCAATTGCGTGTCGACGCGAGCGCCGGCCGTCTGCTCCACCCGCGTGGCGCCGATGTCGGGAATGTTGAAGCTCGGATAGGGGCTGTTGAACGTGAACGTCGTCGGCTCGCGCTCGCTCTCGTAGTACCCGAAGAAATGCATGCGATCACGCACAATGGGACCGCCGATCGTGCCACCCACCTGTTGGTTCGAGTACGGCAGCACCCGATTGGCAACGAAGTCCGCCGCCTTCATCGAATCATCGCGGAAGTAGCCGTAGAAGGACCCTGAGGGCACGTTGGCGCCTGACTTGGTGACGGCATTCACGAGCACTCCGACCGACCGCCCCTGCGTGGCGTCGAAGCGGCCGCTGACGAACTGGAACTCCGCCATGGCGTCTCGCGAATACTTGGGCGATCCGAACGACGCCCCGGCCATCGTCTGCGTGACATTCTGCCCGTCGACGTTCAGCTGGTAGTAGCCCCCTTCGTTGCGGAGTCCCGCCATGCCTCCGCCGGCTTCTGCGCCGAGGCCCACTGGAGAGTTCCCGACTTCGTTCGCGCGGCTGCCCGGCGCGAGCATCGTGAGCGCCATCCAGTTGCGGCCGTTCACAGGCAGCGCCTGCACCTGGATCGGGGTGACGTTGCCGGCCAACTGTGACGCGCCAGTGTTCACCAGCGGCACCGCCCCAGTGACCGTGACGGACTCCTGCACGGTGGACACGCTGAGCGTCAAGTTGATCTCGGAGTTCTGGCCGACGAGCAGCTACACGTTCTCTCTCGTGACGGTGGAGAAGCCGGACAGCTCGGCCGTGACACGATAGATACCAACGCGCATCGCCGGAATGCGATACAGGCCGGCCCCATCGGTAACGCTCGTGAACGTATTGCCGGAGGCGACGTGCACGGCGGTGATCGTCACGCCGGGCAGCACGCCCTCTGTGGCATCGCGCACGATGCCCGACATCGACGTCTCCTGCGCCGACACGCGGAGCGCCGAGACCCACACCAACAGCAGCGCTGTACCGAGACGGTTTGTCGTCCGTAGCATCATTGGACCCTCTCCTCACTCCACGAGCGGGCGAACCCTCCGACCATGCGCACGAACCCATGCGCCGACAAGCGAATCGGTTCGTTCGTGCCTTGGCGCGATGTGAAGGACTCAACGCCCAGGACGACCGTCAATGCGATGATCGACTGGAACTCGGAACGATGAACGACGCCAGTATCGCGACGGCCGTGGCAAGTGTCAAACGCGTCCGCGCACGACGTGATGTCGATTGATGGGCTGGCTACACTGTCTACGGGAGGCGCCCCGGGTAGCCTTGTTCGCCCAGACAATCGAGGCACCCGGCGCTGACCAGTGCGTCAGCCGCCCGAGCGCCTCTCTCCGATTCGAAGATCAGGCTTGGTGGTGGAACGGTGCCGATTATCCCACTGGTTAGATGTCGCCACATCGCGGCGTCCGTGGCGTTCTACACCGCGATCCTCGACTTCGAGTGCGAGGACGACACGAGCGAGCGTCACGATCCGACCTTTGTCACGCTGCGGCGTAACGCCGATGTCCTCTTCTTGTCGAGCCATGCGGGCGACGGGCAATTCGGGCAGGCCGTGGTCGTCCTCACCGATGACGCGGACGGATTGTTTCGCGCGTTTCAGGGTCGGGGGCTCCGAACGCCCAGCAATCCGGCGTCTCCCGTCCACGAAGGCCCGCTCGATCAAACCTGGGGCACGCGTGAGTTCTACGTGACCGATCCTGACGGCAACACACTCCGATTCGTTCAGCCACGACGCTAGCCGGCTCGACGGCGCCCTGCCCGCGAAAGGCGTGAGCCCACGCCTGCTTGCGCCAGGCGTGGGCACCGAAATGCCCTATCGAGGAAACGGCGCCAACGCTGGTGTGGCGCCGGGTGGAAGGGGCGTGCGAGCGGTATTCAACGTCATCGCCACCAGCGTGTACCACCCGCTCAGGCCAATCGCGTCGACGATGCCCTGCTCGCCGAACTTGGCGAGGGCGCGCGCGTAGGTCGCGTCGCTCACGCTGCGATGACGGTGAAGCTCGATACAGAAGTCGTACAACGCGGCTTCATCCTCGGCCATCTTGTCTGGCCGACGGCCCTCCGCCACCGCCTTCGAGATCTCGGGGCTCAGCCCCCCTTTCATCGCCAGCGGATGGTGGGCGTTGTACTCGTAGTTCTGCGTCCACTCGCGGGCGGTGATCAGGATGACGAGCTCGGACAGACGCGGTGGCAGCGAGCTGTTGAACCGCAGGTAGTCGCTCAAGCCGCGCGCGCGATTCAGCATCTCCGGACTGCGCAAGATCACAGCCCATGGGCCGGACACTGATCCACGCGCCGCCTCGAACTCGGCCTTGGCTTTCTTTTGAGCGTCGGACAACTTGTCAGCCGGGATGGGCGGCATGCGCTCTTGGGCCCAGGCATCCGGGGCTGACGCGGCAAGCAGCATGGCAAGCAGAGCGGCGGGTGTCATCACTCGAAGCATGGGCAGTCTCTCCGTGACGGATTCTAGCGCGTTCCGTGCAGTCCTGAGCCGAAGCGCCTGGCCGCGTACGAGGCCGAGGGTCGTTTCCGCTCGGACCCTGTGTGCCGGCTCAGGTTCCCGTCCGACAAGGATCGATAGGAAGCCACAGCTGTGCCGACGCGCCCCACGCACATCCCTGAGCACGACGCCATTCGCGGCCTCGCCGCGCTCGGTGTCGTGCTCTTCTACGCGTTCCCGTTCACGTTCTTCCACGGCTGGAGCTTCGTCGATCTGTTCTTCGTGCTCTCCGGCTACTTGATCACGACGATCATCCTCGAGCACGCGCAGGCCCCGGGGTTCATGAGAGCGTTCTACTACCGCCGAGCGCTGCGCATCTGGCCCGTGTACTACCTGACACTTGTCGGCGTGTGTCTGGCGAATGCGCTGTCACGCACAGGCTTTCCAATGGACGCGTGGCTCCAGCACGCCACCTTCACACAGAACGTGCAGCAATACTGGTTTGGGACGAAACCACTCTTCGTCAGCACGTTCGGTCCTTCGTGGTCGGTCGCCGTCGAGGAACAGTTCTATCTCTTCTGGCCCCTGGCCCTCCGCCTGTTCGGCGGGCGCGCCGTGGTCCCTCTCGCGTTGGGCCTGCTCGGGCTGGGCCTGCTCGGGCGGGCGATCGGCTGGCACTATGACATGCTGGTGTCGCGACCCGATGGTCTCGCACTCGGCAGCGTTCTGGCGATCGCCTGTGCGGAGGCTCGGGACGTTGCACGCCGCCAGATGCTGAGACGCTGGTTCGTCTGGGGTGGCGCCGCAGCGGGAGCGTACGTGCTGGTGCTCTCGTACGTGTTCTGGAGGAACCCTGAACCGCAGTGGAAAGTCGTCACGTTCCTGGCGTTTGCGGTCCTCTACGCCTGCGTCCTGGGTGGGATCATCCTCCACACGGGGCACCGCCGCCTGAGCGTTTTGCGGTTCCGCGGGCTCACGTACCTCGGCCTCATCAGCTACTCCCTGTATCTCACGCACCTGCCGGTGATGACCTACCTCCCCACGTTTCTGCGACGGTTCGGTGTGACGTCACCGAGCGTTCAGGTCATGGCCACGTGGATCGCCATCTTCTGCGTACCTGTCGTTCTATATGTCTGCGTCGAGCGCCCGATCTTGCGTCTCAAGGATCGCGTGCCCTATCGGGCGCCGGGCAGCCATGCGCCGACGGCTACCGCGTCGGCGGGCGTGTACGCGCAACCTGCGGGCGCGGCAGCGGAGTGACGCAGGGCACGAACTCGAGGTGCGGGAGGTACGCCACCTCGGGAAGCCCGGTCACCGGCGCCAGCGCTTCGCGACCACGGCTGCCGCGGGCCTCCCGCGTCGTTCGGGCGTGGCCATACGGGTCGCGTTCGAGCTCTTCGGGGACGAATGCCGACGTACGCTTCATCTGCTTTCTATGCGAGCGTATAATCCTGCTCTTGATTCCGGCGGGATGGCGTAGGGCCGGAACGGAGCAAGAACCTCTGAATTCAGACGATTCGGAGCTGTCTGTCTTCGTGGGAGTGGACTTCACGCTGCAGGCTCGTGCAATAACGTGCGCGGACGGCGTCGCTTGGTTTGCAGGAGTTGCCACACCATGCTCTGCCTCCCCGACCGCCGTTTTGAAGCGTACGACCGACGAATCGACGATCGCGGCGGTCGGCGCCTGACGGACCGTCGCCCCGATATCGCCCACGGTAAGCCGTGCGACGAGTGCGACACGGGCATCGCGTCGCTCGTCCATTCACGCGAGCGCGGACGCGAGCTGTGATTGATGTATCGGTGCAACCACTGCGGACTCCTCCAGGAAGTGGCGACCGATCGATTCCACGTCATCAACGGCAGACCGGTCACTCTCCACGCGTAACCCGAAGGGTTAGTGGCCTGCCCGCCGTGCGGCCAGACTAGAATGGTCCTGCTTTGCGCGCTCACGGGTGGTTTTCCTCGCAGACCTGGCGGCGGGTGACAGCCGTGCTCCTCGCGCTGATCGTGGGTGCGTCGGTGGCATCCGCTCAGCGCTGGCGCTTTCCGGTCGCTACACCAGAATCCTACGATGGCGCCTTTCATTTCTGTCGCGTCGCGTTCCGCCGCATTCCGGGTGGCGACGGCGGCGGGTGGACCACCGACTACCCTGACGCGGACCGGAACCTCTCGACGCGCCTCTCCGAGTTGACCAAGATCGCGGTCAGCTTTGACAACGGTGGCGACCCCAGGCACCTCGTCGTCCAGTTGACGCAGCCAGAGCTCTACAGCTGCCCAATGCTGTTCATGTACGAGGTCGGCAACTTCTTCATCGACGAGGCGGAAACCGCTGCGCTGCGCAACTACCTGCTCAAGGGCGGCTTCCTCTGGGTCGACGATTTCTGGGGGACGCGCGCCTGGAACAACTGGGAGAGCCAGATACGGAAGGTGTTCCCATCGAGCACCCATCCCATCGTCGAGGTGCCGCTCGATCACGTGCTCTTCCATCAGTTCCGTACCGTGACCAACATCCCGCAAATCCCTGCCGTCGACTTCTGGCTCGGTACCGGCGGCACCTCGGAGCGGGGCGACGACAGCCGCGTGCCCCACGTGCGCGCGATTACCGATGAGCGCGATCGGATCATGGTGTTGATGTCGTACAACACTGATTTCGGAGATTCCTACGAGCGGGAGAGCGTGAGCCACGAGTACTTCCTGACCTTCTCCGTACAAGGCTACGCGTTCGGCATCAACGCGATCGTCTATGCGTTGACGCACTGAGCAGTCACCGGTCGCACGGCACAAGTCGCCAGTCAGTCCTCGCGCAGACCCATATCGATGCGATATCACTTCGATATCATCGGAGAGCCGGCCATGACGAAGGCGTCATGTGCGGGCAACCGAGAACGGGTGTGCTCGTGCGAACCCGTGCTTCTCGAACGGATCGGCGTCGGCGTCTCCCGCGAAGACGGGCGTGTCCAAGAGCGAGACGCGGAACGCGCTCCTGAACCAGCCGTGGGGTCGCCACAAGCTCTCGCGGCGGCGTTGACGTGAAGACCAGGTCGCACAAACGCGCGCTGAAGACGCTCGAGCGCATCCTTTCGAAGGCCGGCCTCGGGTCGCGCACGGAGGCGCGCCGCTGGATTCACCAGGGTCGGGTGCAGATCAACGGGACTGTCGTGCAACACCCGGACGCCTGGGTCGACCTGACTCGAGACCGTGTGCGGTTCGACGGCCGACCGCTCGAGGCCCGCGAACGCCTGTCCATCCTGCTCTACAAGCCGACTGGCTATCTCACCACGTACAGGGATCCGGAGGGTCGACCGACCGTCTACGATCTCACGACGTCGATCAAGACGTTCTTGTCTCCCGTCGGCCGACTCGATCTCGACACGTCTGGCCTGCTCGTCATGACCAACGACACGCAGATCGCAGAGCGGATCACCAACCCCGAGTCACACGTACCGAAAACCTACTTGGTCAAGGCCTCGACAGTGCTCACCGACGAGCAGCTGCAGCGTCTGCGAGACGGCATCCCATTGCGGGATGGGCTGACGCGACCTGCCACCGTCACGCGCCTCCGCGACTCGTCGAAGTACACACACGTGGAGATCACCGTGACGGAGGGACGCAACCGGCAGGTCCGCCGGATGATTGAGGCGCTCGGTGCGCACGCGTTGAAGCTCGTCCGCGTGCAGATCGGACCGCTGCGCATCGGCACGCTGCCGATTGGAAAGTGGCGACACCTGACCGACGAGGAGATCGCAGCCCTCCTTCAATTCAGATCGATGCCCTTGTAGTAGCCGACGTCGACGCCCTTGCGGCTCTTCACGGCGTACGTGACTTGCCCAACGTGATACGAGAAGTGCTCGGTGACGTGGACAAGGATGGCGACGCCGGTTTCGTCGAAACCTTGGACACGCCGCACCTCGAGCAGCTGCCCCGGCGTCAGGCGGTCGAGCGCGAGCTCGACATCCGCCATGACGTCGTCCAGGCGTTGCAGGAGCTCGTTCGCCGGAATCGGACCGCGTTGGTCGAACTCGGCCTGACGACGGCGGACGTCCGGCCGTCCGCCGAGACCGCTGAGCACCCACTGCCGCAGGTTGCCACAGAGGTGCAACACGAGGTTCCCGATGCTGACGGTTTCGGCGTTCGGTCGATACCAGATCTCCTCAGTCGAGAGCATCGACACGCACGTCTTCAGCCTCGGCACGCACTCGCTGCACAGGCGTCGTCTCGCTTCGTGGATAATCGCCGCCGCGAGCGCGTCGCTCGTCGAGTCCATCGCGTACCCGCCCCGGGCGCGCACTCAGCTCATGAACCCGAGGTTGCCGACACCGAACCTTCCGATATTCGGGAATACCATCGGCAGGTCGGATCCGCTGACACCGTACCACGTCGCCAACGTCGCGGCGTACTGTTCGACTGACGTCGTCGGAATCCAACGACCGCGCGTGTCGGTGTCGCTTGGCCCACCCAGCTGCAGCACGGGGAACATCGATCCATTGGTCCCCGGAATCCCGTAGAAGTCCCCGCCCCGCACCGCGCCGCCGACGACGAAATGATGGTTGCCCCAGGCGTGGTCGCTCCCGACGACACCGGCACCTGTGCCAGCGGGCTGCAGCGTTCGGCCGAAGTCGGACAGCGTGAACGTCGTGACCTGACGTTCGAGTCCCAGCTCCACGGTGGCGTTGTAGAACGCCTGTATCGCCTGACTCACCTGGGTGAGGAGGTTGCTCTGCCTACCGACTTGGTTCTGATGCGTGTCGAACCCGCCGATCTGGACGAAACAGATCTGCCGGTTCAACCCCAATGCCGGCGTCGTCTGATTGAAGCGGAGCACCTTGGCAACCTGCAGCAATTGATTGCCGAGCGAGGTATTCGGGAACGTGGTCGCCAAGGTGACGTCGGCCGAGAGGAGCCGGCCGATGTCGAGCGCCTGCTGGGTGGTCCGGCTGGACGAACCGACCAGGGCGAACTCGCCGCCGAGCGAGCGGATCGTGTCCATGGCGTTGCGACGCGCCACCTCGTCGTTCGCGGTCCCGAAGCCATTCAGCACGAGCACATGGTTGAGCGCGGTCGGCGCCGGCGCAATCGTCAGCGGCGAGGTGAACTGCCCGCGGGTGAACTGCCCACCCGAAAGCGCCGTGATCATCGGGAACCCTGACGGATGCTGACCAAATTGATCCGCGGTCCGCCCACCCCATCCCGAGGACCCAACGCGATCGGAGATCGCGGTCTGCCACTGCGCGATCTGATCGAAGTGTTAGAAGGGCTGATACGGTCGCGGCACACCCGATCGATACTGCTCTCGCGTGATGGGCTGGACCAGCGGTCCAACGTTGCAGACGACCGACATCCGCTGCTGGTTCCAGAGCGCGTGCAACTCGGTCAGGCTCGGGTGCAGGCCGAACGAACTCGAGGTGCTCGGAGGCGCGATCGACAACAGGCTGCCCCGGGGAATCGCCAGGTCAGAGCTCGTGCGCGCCGCGGCATACTGATCGTATTCGGTCGTGGTCGTCGGCACGACGGTGTTGTTCCCGTCGTTGCCACCTGCGAGAAACACGCACACCAGCGCCCGGTAGTCCGCGCCCTGCGCGAGCGCGTTGATCAGGCTGAAACGCTGCACGCCTACGGCAAAGGCCGACACGCCCAGTGCGTAGCCGAGGCACGATCCGGACTGACGAAGGAACTCTCGACGTGTGAGCAGCATGGCTACCTCTCCACCTGCGCCACGGGCGGCGCGGCCAGTGGGAGCGGCGCGGGTGGCGGAGCGGACGGGACAGCCAGCGCGGGTCGCGGCAGGCGCACGGACGACGCAGACGACGGCGGAAGCAAGACCTGAGACTCGTCGGACAGCGGGTTGTAGTTCGCTGGAATCACCGGTTCGCGCCCGCTGTTCGGCGCCGACGGTGCCACGCGCGCCTGGGCCGGTGCTGGAGCTGGCATGGCGTCGGGGGAGGCGATAGGCAAAGTCAAAAGGATCGCCCCCTTGCAGATCGTCGGCCGTTGGTCCACGCCACAGCGGTGGTGACGGCTCCGCCAGATTCAGCAGCTCCAATGGATCGAGACGCGCCTCTCCGACGGGCGTCCCGGGCTCGGGCACCAATCGGTCGAACGACGCAGACCCAAACGGATCGTCATCCGGTAGCGGTCGCTCTTGCACCGCGGGGCGGAGCGGAGGGAACGGTGCGGCTTCGCGCACACCCTCGATGGACACACGAATCTCGTAGGGGTCGATCCTCAGCGTGTCGCCCGGACTCAGTGGGTGCGGCTGTCCACGCGTCAATCGGCTCGAGTTGAGAAAGGTGCCGTTGCGGCTCGTGTCTTCGACATAAAAGACGGAATCCCGCCAGCTGATCACCGCGTGACGCCCGGAAACCTTGGGATCCGACAGCACCCATGCCGAGGACTTCGGGTCCCGCCCGATCGAGCCGCCGTCGTGGCGAAACGTATGACGAGCGACCTCCCTGGGCCCCATATTGCGTGGCGACACGCTCTCAAGCGTGAGAATCACGAGTGCTCCCGGAGGCAGTGTACACTCTAACTCCGGAACGTCAGCCCTCGTCGCTCGTGAGAGTCGACGGCCGCAACTCCGGCCTTTCCACGCTGTGCGTACTGATTGAACTGTCGACTCTGCGGCGCGAGCAGCTCCTCGGGCTCGGGTGACATCTGCCCGCGAGCCTCGAGCAGCGAGTCGAGCCGTTCTCGATCTCGGCGCCACTCAGAACCAGACGCGACCGCCAATCGTGAGCGCAGTCGAGGACGTCCCGCGCCCGTGGGCAGCCGCGAGCTCAGCTGTGCCGAAGAAACTGCGGCTCCAGACAACGCCCACGTACGGCGCGAACTCGCGACGATACTCGTATCGCAATCGCAGGCCGGCTTCGCCGGTGCTGAGACCAGGTGCCACGAGCCGTTCGAGATCGCGCCTGCCAACGATCTCAAGCTCGAGCGACGGCTGAAGGATGAGCCGATTCGTGAACAGGAGGTCGTATTCTGTTTCCAGCCGAACGTGCGTGCGCCCGCCAGCACCCACATAAGCCGTCGCTTCGACCTCGAAGAAGTACGGAGCGAGCCCCTGAAGGCCGATGGCTGCCCACGTCTGCGCCGGGCCGGGCCGCCAGTCCTGTCGCACGCCAGCCACCAGATCCCACCAACGCGCGATGGCGCGACCGTACAGGAGATGCGCCTGGGCCTCGACGACGGATCCGTCAGCGCTGCCGCCCTCGGTCCGAAACCAGACGCGGTCGACATCCTGTCCCACCCACCCCTTCGCATCCCACGACACACCACCATCCGACCCTCCGCGGCGCCGCCACTCGAACTGATCGAAGAGCACGAACGAGTTGATCGCGTAGTCGTGGATGGTGTGCGCCGCGTCGTGCAGATGGGGAAAGGCGGCCTCACGGTCGGCTTGGACCACCGGCCGCGCCGGCTCCTGCTGGGAGTCCTCGTGCTCTGCATGATCGTGCCGAGTCGGGACAGGCCGCTCTGAGGGCGCCGGGGCTTGCGCCTGCACTGGGACCGCCAAGGCGAGCATCGCCCATGTCGCGGTCACCACGATTGCGCCAGTCGCTGTCGCCCTCACTCGTCCACCCGCACTTCCCGGAACATTCCGGTTTCCATGTGAAACAGCAGATGGCAGTGGTACGCCCAGCGACCGAGCGCGTCGGCCGTCACGCGATACGTCCGCCGTGTCCCGGGTGGCATGTCGATGGTGTGCTTGCGGACCTGGAAGCGTCCCTGCTCGTCTTCCAGATCGCTCCACATACCGTGCAGGTGAATCGGATGGGCCATCATCGAGTCGTTCACCAACACGATGCGGATCCGCTCGCCGTACGTCAGCCGAATTGGCTCGGCATCCGAGAACTTCACGCCGTTGAAAGACCACACGAATCGCTCCATGTGACCGGTCAAGTGCAACTCGATCGTGCGCGTCGGCGCGCGGCCGTCCGGATCCGGGAAAGCGCTGCGAAGGTCGGCGTAGGTGAGCACCCGACGTCCGGTATCGCGCAAACCGACGCCCGGGTCGCTCAGGCGAGCGGACGGCGTTACGGCTTGCATATCGACCAACGGGTTGCCGCGCTCGGACTCCGGGTGCACCAGCGTGGCGCTCATCGTGCTCGTCGGGTCCATGTCGTGCCCGGCGTGCGGATCCGATGGCGCGTCGCGGTCCGGATCGGGCTGTTTCGGTGCAGTGTGACCGCTGCGATCGGCGCTCGCAGGGTGCGCACTCCCATGATCGCCGTGCCCCATGTCGGTCATGGTGAGCAACTGGCGGCGATCCAGGGCCGGCACCGGCACGCTCAGCCCCTCGCGCACGGCCAGCGTGCCGCGCGCGAACGCCGTACGATCCATCGCCTGGGCGAAGATGGTGTACGCCTGCTGGTCAGCGGGCTCGACCATCACGTCGAACGTTTCAGCCACGGCGATTCGGAACTCGTCCACCGTGACCGGACGCACGTACAACCCATCGGCGGCGACCACGGTCATCGGCAGCCCTGGGATCCGCACGTCGAAATACGTCATCGACGATCCATTGATGAAGCGCAGGCGCACGCGTTCGCCTGGACGGAAGAGACCCGTCCAGTTGCCGGTCGGTGTCATCCCGTTCATGAGGTGCGTGTAGGAGTAACCGGTGATATCGGAGAGGTCGGTGGGGTTCATCCGCATGACGCCCCACATCTTCCGGTCACCGAGCGTCGCCGCCCACCCGTCCCGGCGTACGTCGCGAATGAAATCGAAGACCGTCCGCTGGCGGAAGTTGTAGTAGTCGGATCGCTTCTTCAACTTCTTGTAGAGGCGCTTGGGCTGTTCGTCGGTCCAGTCGCTGAGGAGGACGACGTGCTCGCGGTCGTACGGGAACGGTTCGGGCTCGCTAGGGTCGATGATGAGCGGCCCGTAGAGGCCGAGCTGCTCTTGAAACGCTGAATGGCTGTGATACCAGTACGTCCCCGCCTGCCGTACGGGGAAGCGATAGGTGTAGGTCTCACCCGGCTCGATGCCGTTGAAACTCAAACCCGGTATCCCATCCATGTTGGCAGGCAGGACGATGCCATGCCAGTGGATCGACGTGTCGTGATCGGGCAGGGCGTTCGAGACGCGCAGGGTCACGGTCTCGCCCTCCTTCCAGCGCAGCGTCGGCGCAGGCAGTGACCCGTTCAGCGTGTGTGCGATCCGCTCGCGCCCGGTGAAGTTGACGAGCGACTCGCCTGCCGTCAGCTCGAATTCGGTTCCGCTCAGCACGGTTGGTCGTCGCGCCAACACCCGTGGCGCACCGCTCGCCATGGCGACCCCGCGGTCGAGCGCCGCGAGCGCGCCACAGGTGGCAAGTCCCGTGACGAACGTCCGCCGAGTGACACCTGATTCCATCGAAACGCTCCGCAGAAGGGTGGAGTTCGCGCGGGCGGACTCTGGTCGCACGCCCACGACCGAGAGGGCGAGGAATCAGATTCGAAGGACGGACGAGAGGCGGGGGGGGTCGGCCGGCGGCTCCAGCGCATGCGCCACCGGGGGCATCGTCGACACCGGCAACACACCGGCCATGGCCCAGGACAGCGCGACGGCCTCGGCAGTCGTCTCCGCGTGCGGCCTGCCAGGCGACACAGCCGCCGGCTCGACGCCTGACTGGTCCAGGCAGCAGTCGTGGGTCGCGCGGACGGCCGTCTCGGCCGGCGCGGTCGAGGTCGAGACGACTCGCTCAGCTGACGACGGCTCTCGCGCCGCTGGCTCGTGATGGTGCTGGTGCTCCGGGACGGGCGTCGGCTCTGGCGCTCGCGTATCCGCCGTGGCAACAGCGGAGCCGTGGCCAGCGTCGACGCATCTCTCCTGGCACGCCGATGCCGCCACAGGCCCGCCCATGAGCACTGTCAGCAGGACACTCGCGACTGCCCGCACCATACGGCGAGTATACCGGCATTGCGACTCGGGCTCGTCGCTTAGAAGATCAGCTTCCCCGCGAGCTGGATGACTCGCGGATCTCCTGCAGTGGTAATCGTGCCGAACGCCGGTGTGCCGAAGACGCCGTGTGGCGCGCCGAGCGGCGGCGTGTTCGTCACGTTGAAGGCTTCAACCCGAATCTCGAGCGTCGCCCCGACGGAGAAGGGAACACGCCGGATGAGCGCCAGGTCGAGGCTGGAGAACCCGGGCCCACGCACCGGGTTGCGCGAGGCCGATCCGAGCGTGAATGCTGGCGCGGTGCCGAAGGCACTCGTATCGAACCACCGATCCACTGACCGCGAGTCAGCGGGCGGCTGCGGATCGCGGAGCAGGTTCGGTCGCTGCGTACCGAAGCCCGCGAACGCATTGTGGTTGGTGGCCTGAGTCACCGCGATCGGCACGCCCGACTGGAGAGTGAACACGCCCGTCAGCGACCAGTCTCGGAAAAGCACCCTCCATCCCCCACCTGTGGGAAACCGCTGAGCGTCACCGCCGGGAATCTCCCACGTGCCCGATGCCACGAACACGTGCGGGATGTCCCCGGTCGACACATCGCGCTCGCGTGTGCGATCGAAGGCGTCCGCCACCGGCGCGTTGGCCACGGGACCGCTCGCGACCGTCGTGTCGAACACAGAGGAGGCGTCATCGACGAGCCGAGACCGCGTGTACGACACGAGAAACGACAGCCCACGAGACAGCCGGTGCTCGAGCTTGCCCGAGAGACCGTGATAGCGGGTTGTGCCGACGTTGTGGCGATACAGGCTCACGGTCGTATACGCCGGATACGGTTTCAAGAGCTGCGCGACTGAAGTCATGGGGTCGCCGAGCGACGAGGATCGCGGGATGACGCCGAAGTACGGGTTCGGGACGCGTTGGAGCAGCGCGGCGCCGAGCGCCAACTGGTCGACGCGCAGTTGGTTCAGATTGGAGTCGGGGATGCCGACGCGCGTGATCGTGGAACCAAGATACGCCACCTCCACGGACACGTGCGACGCAAGCTCGCGCTGGGCCGACAGATGCCACTGTTGAGCGTAGCCGGAGCCCAGGTCCCGATCGACGGCGAACACCCCTTGCCCGAGGCCGGCGTGCTCCGTCAGCGGGAGCCAGCTCACACGCGGTCCCTCGGCGAGTCGGAACGCCGGCGCGACATTGTCGAGTGTCCTCTGGGTCACCGTCTGGATGAATGGGAAGGCGGATGTGGTAAACGGGCTCGTGATACCGGGCTGATCGATCCAGATGAGCGCGTAGGCGGACCGAACCGATGTGCGCGGCGACGGGCGGGCGGCGACCGCGAGACGCGGCCCCACGTTCGCCTTGTGTAGACGACGGGCCGCCCGCGATCGGCCGTCTCGCCCGAGGAACTCGAGTTGCTGGGTGTCGAGATTGAACACGGCCGCCTGGTTGTCGACTTCCGTGGAGGGAAAGTTGAGCGTATATCGAAAACCGCCGTTGATGGTCACGCTCGGCGAGATGCGCCACTCGTCCTGCAGGAAGTACTCCTGAATGTGCGCGCGGTTTCTGATCGGCTTTGCCTGGAGATCGATCGCGAACTGCTCGACTTGTCCCAGGACGAAGCTCGCGAGCGAGTGACCGGTCTCCGGGTCTCCTGGTCGATCCGTGAACAAGCTGCTGAAGGTGAACGCGCCGGCGGGCGACGGCGGTTGGACCACGTCCAGCCGAATCCACCGCAGGTCGAGGCCCGCCTTGATCGCATGTCGCCCCAGAGTCCATGAAATCGTGTCGGCGACCTGCGAAACGCTGGTCCGGAAATCACTCGCCGTATTGGGGGGCGAACCGAGCGGCGTGTAGCCGGCAATCGCGACAGTCGGGAGAAGGTTGGAGAAGCGCGATGTTCCTTCGAGACCGGATGTACCGAGCGCACCGGACTCCCGCAAGTCCGACATCACGGCCGTCCGCGAGACCGCGCGACGTGTGTCGCCAACGCGCAGCTCATGGAGCAGCGTGAGCGCGAACACACGGCGGTAGCTCGAGGCCACGGCCAACGCCCTCGTTCGCTGGGGGCCGGGCGCACCCTGGGCGATGCCGCTTCCATCGGCGAATGACGTCACCGGCAGGAAGCGCTCCGAGAACCGCGTCACGCGCCCGAACAAGGCGTCTCTGCTGGTCATCCGATGGTCCAGACGAAGGCTCATCTGGTTCTGGTCGACGCGTTCCTCACCCACCCTGCGGTAGTTGTTCGCAGTGCCGCCGCCGGTGGGCAGCGGGTAGCGTTGGAGCAGCATGCGGGCCACGGGATCCCATCGGTCGACGGGCACGCGATTCCCTGGAAAGGGTGTCCGCTCGGCACCATTCGACGTCGAGGGGTCGTAGATCACCGGCACCCGCCCCGAGCTCGCCTCGCTGAAAAGGCCCTGCCGCTGGAGAAGGGTCGGAACGGTCGACACGATCGCGCGACCGATTGTCTGTCGTTGTCCTTGGTAGTCAGCGAAGAAGAAGACGCGGTCCTTCCGCAACGGGCCGCCCGCTACGCCGCCGAACTGATCTCGGCGAAACCTCGGCTTGACGTGGTCCCCCGCTGCGAAGACGTTCCGTGCGTTCAGCGCCTCGTGCCGGAAGAACTCGAAGCCGGTTCCCCGCAACGCATTAGTGCCTGCCTTGGTGGTCACGTTGACCACCCCGCCATTGAAGCGCCCGAACTCAGCCGGCGGACTGTTCGTCTCGATGCGGAGCTCCTGGATGGCGTCGACGTTGGGCAGAAACGCGACCTGCCCAGGTTCCGGTTGTAGTACGGAGATTCCGTCGAAAAGGTACTCGTTGACTCGCGGGCGACCGCCGTTGATACGCGGCAAGAGCGATCCGGGCGGCAACGCGACACCTGGCACCAGACCGCTGAGCGCGACAAACGCACGCCCGTTGAGCGGCAGCGACACGATGCTCCGGCTGTCGACCACCTGGCCGAGGCTCGGGGCCTCTCGCCGCAAGGCGTTCGCGTCCGCGATGACCGAGAGCTCCTCCGACACGGGGCCGAGTGTCAAGCGTGCGTCGAGCCGAACGGACTCGCCCATTCGTACGTCGACTCCCGCGAGGCGAAGCTCGGCAAAGCCGTTGAGCTGAAACGAGACGTCGTACAGGCCCGGCGGGACGTCCGACATCACGAAGAACCCGTCCGCGCCGGCCACGGTCACGCGCACCTGTCGCGTAGCGGCAGCGACCGCAGTCACTCTGGCTCCAGGCAGAGCAGCGCCAGACTCGTCCACGACATACCCGGTCACGACTCCGGCGCCAACCTGTGCCTCGAGGGGCCTCTCGGACCACGCGCCCCACAGCAGGCACACGCACGCCCACACGAGCCAGCGCACCCGGTCGGGCAGCCACATCGACACACTCTACATCAGCTAGAGTCGGTGTATAAAATCGACTTGAATCGATTTGAACGGCTCTATCGACGCTACGGCGATGCACGTCATAGAATCGGAGCGACATGGCGACGCCCCGGATCACCGCTCGAGTCGTGCGCGCAGTCGACCTCACACACGACGTGCGGCAAATCGATTTGCAACTGGTCGACCCACCGACCATGCATTTCACGGCCGGGCAGTTCGTCTCGTTCTCGGTGCACAAGGAAGGGCTGCCGTTTCCGCTGACGCGCCCCTACTCCATCGCGTCGCCTCCAACGGACGCGAGGACCATGCAATTGCTGCTCAACCTGGTTCCCGGTGGGCCAGGGTCGACGTACCTCTTTTCCCTCAAGCCGGGTGACGAGGTGCGCTGCGACGGCCCAGCGGGCACATTTCTGCTGCGTGACTACCCGGACCGGCGGATGCTCTTCGTCGCCACCGGCACGGGCATCGCGCCGATGCGGTCGATGATCCGCGCTCGCTTGCCCAGCCCCACACCGGTGGTCCTGCTCTGGGGCCTACGGTCCGAACGCGATCTGTACTATCAGGACGAGTTCGGCGAGCTGGCCACGCAATACCCAGAGTTCACGTTCACGACAACGCTCTCCAGGCCCTCGAGGCAATGGACGGGCGAGGTGGGACGCGTTCAGCACTTGGTGGAACGGCATGTCACCGCGGTCGACGACCTCGCGGTCTATCTGTGCGGTAACAGCGGAATGATCGCGTCCGTCGTTTCTCTGATCAAGGCGCGAGGCGTCTGCCCGATTCATCGGGAGCAGTACTACCGTGACGCCCCGCCGGCGTCCACGGACAGCGCTCACAAATCCAGCGGAGCGCCGGAGTAGCTCAGCGCCCGACGAAGACCTTCACCCGAAACGTGGTGCCCCCGAGATTGCTTTCGCCAAACGTCTGACCGATGCCGACCTGGCCCAGCGCGTCAGGCACGCTGCTCCACTGCACTTCACCGGCCAGCCACAGGAACTGATTGACGCGATACTCCGCACCGCCCACGAGGTGCGCACCGAGATGCCCTTGGCGGACGTCGCCCGTGGCCGACAACGCCGGGGACCGTTCTTCCAGGATGTGCCAGCCGAAGCCGCCGCCGACATAGCCGATCGCGTCATCCGGTCATGATTGTAGTCCAGCTCATACGTCCGCCGGCCTACACTGAATGCCGATGTCTTCGCTGGGAGATCTGCTGGCCGACGCGCAGTGGGATCCGTCTGCCGATGTCCTGCTGACGCGGTTTCTTCAGTACGCCGCCGGTCGACGCTTGACGCTCTATCCGGCACAGGAAGAGGCCGTGCTGGAGCTCCTCGAGGGGAAGAACGTCATCCTCAACACACCCACCGGCTCGGGCAAGTCGCTGGTGGCCTCGGCGATGCTGTTCGAGTCGCTCGCCAAAGGACGCCGCGCGGTTTACACCTGCCCGATCAAAGCGCTCGTCAACGAAAAGTGGATGGCACTCTGCCGTGAGTTCGGACCGGACCGCGTCGGCTTGTCGACCGGCGATGCAACCGTCAACCGCGGCGCGCCCATTCTGTGCTGCACGGCGGAAGTGTTGGCCAACATCGCGTTGCGAGAGGGCCCGGGTGCGCACATTGCTGATGTCGTGATGGACGAGTTCCACTACTACGCCGATCGGGATCGAGGCGTGGCCTGGCAAGTGCCGTTGCTGACGCTCTCTCACACCAGATTTCTGCTCATGTCGGCGACACTCGGTGACACGCGGTTCTTCGAGGACGCGATCACGAGCCTCAACGGTCGTCCGACAGTCACGGTCAAGGGCCACGAGCGGCCCGTCCCGCTCGACTACGCCTACTCGGAGATCCCGCTTGCCCACACAATCGAAAAGCTGGTCGACGAAGATAAGACGCCCGTCTACGTGGTCCACTTCACACAGGCGGATGCCGCGAGCAGCGCGCAGGACTTCACCAGCCTGAAGATCTGCACCAAGGAACAGAAGACCGCCATCGCTGAACGAATCGGTGGCTTCGCCTTCAGCAGTCCGTACGGTGCCGATATCCGCAAGTGGCTGCGGCACGGCATCGGCCTGCACCACGCCGGCATGCTCCCGAAGTATCGCGTCCTTGTCGAGCAACTCGCCCAGGCGGGCCTCCTCAAGGTCATCTGCGGCACCGATACGCTGGGCGCGGGCATCAACGTCCCGATCCGCACCGTGCTCTTCACCCGGCTGTGTAAGTTCGACGGGCAGAAGACCGCGCACCTGACGGCGCGGGACTTCCACCAAATCGCCGGACGGGCAGGGCGCAAGGGCTTCGACGACAAGGGCTACGTCGTCGTCCAGGCACCCGAGCACGTCATCGAGAACATTCGACTGAGCGAAAAGGCAGCGCGCGATGGCAAGAAGATCGTGAAGCGCAAACCGCCGGAGCACAACTTCGTGAACTGGGACCTTGATACGTTCAAGCGGTTGATCGGCGCCAGACCGGAACAGCTCGTGTCGCGCTTCCAGGTCTCTCACGGCATGCTGTTGAACGTTCTGAGCCGGCCAGATGATGGGTGCAAGGGGATGCAGCGGTTGATCCGCGACAGCCACGAACCGCAGGCGGCGAAACCTGGGCATCGGCGGCGTGGGTGGCAGCTCTTCCGCGCGCTGGTCTCGCGAGGCGTGATCGAACTCATCGCCAAAACCGCCGCGGGAGCCAAGGTGCGCGTCAACGTCGCTCTCCAAGACGACTTCTCGATGGATCAGACGCTGTCGCTCTACCTGCTCGAGACGCTCCCGCAGCTCGAGGTCGACTCGCCAATATACGCCCTCGACGTGCTCACGCTGGTCGAATCCATCCTCGAGAACCCGGAGATCATCCTGCGCAAGCAGTTGGATCGGATCAAAGACCGCGCGATCGCACAGATGAAGGCCGACGGCATCGAGTACGAGCAACGCATGGAGGAGCTCGAGAAGCTCGAATACCCGAAGCCGCTCCGTGACTTCGTTTACGACACGTTCAATGCCTTTGCTGACAAGCACCCGTGGGTCGGTTCCGAGAACATTCGCCCGAAGTCGATCGCACGCGAGATGTTCGAGCAGTTTCGATCCTTCGCCGAGTACGTGCTCGACTACGAGCTGCAGCGCTCGGAGGGTCTGCTCCTCCGTCATCTGCACAACGTCTACAAGGTCCTCAGTCAGACGGTTCCCGACACGCTGAAGACCGACGAGGTCCGCGAGATGGAGCTGTATCTGCGGACGCTGCTCCGACAGGTCGACTCGAGCCTCGAGGACGAGTGGGAGAAGATGCGCGACCCGGCCTACCGGCCGGCCGTGTCTGCCGCGGGGCGGGGCGAGTCGCTGAAGCCACCAGGCGCGGCAGACGTCGAGGCGGACATGACGCGCGACACGAAGGCGTTCACGGCGGTGATCCGCACGTGCGTCTTCACGTTCCTCCGAGCCTGGAGCATCGGCGACCATGTCTCCGCACTCGATGCGCTCCTCGCGATCGGGCCACCTGCCGCTGTGGAATCCGCAGCCTCGGACAGGCTGACCGTGACACGCAGGTGGACGACCGATGACCTCAAGACCCTTCTCGAGGCCTATCGCGTGGAGCACGATCGCCTCCGCCTGGATCCCGAGGGCCGTAACATCGGGTACACCCACGTCACCCGGTCCGATCATGCCGGCGGCTGGCTCGTCGAGCAGGTGCTCGTCGACTTCGAGGGTCAGAACGACTGGATGGCGCGCTTTACAGTCGACCTCGAGGGATCACGGCACGCGAACCGACCCGTGATCACGTTGGAGGGGATCGGCACGATCGAGTAGTCACGAGTCCACCCGTCGCACATCGCCATCACAAGGCTCGAGTCGCGGGTCCACAAGTCGCACCAGTCGTCGGATCTGTCCGGCGTGCCGAACGGCCCCTCAAGGCCGCTGCCTCACCGAGGCTGGAGGAGCAGGGCCCATCTTCAACCTTCAATCTTCAATACGTGTCTGGTAACCTGCCGACGGGTGAAACGCTCCGCCGGGAGGAGGTTCGATGGCTCCACAGGACGAAAACCGGTCACGCGACGAGGTGCCCACGCGACTGGACGTGAATCGCCGGAGTTTTCTGAGGACGATTGGCGTCACCAGCCTGGCCGCGACGGTCGCGACCGATGGGAGCGCCGCGGCTCAACCCCTGCGTCCCGGCGCCGCGCCGACTGGCCACCTGACCGCGCTGCCCGACTCCGCCGGCTACATGAACATTCGCCAGGAGGTCGCTGACAACCTCGTTCGCCGCGGCATCGTCGGCTACGCCGATCGGTTGCGCGTGCAACCTGGCGAAGACATCACCTTCATGGTGAGCAGCGAGGCGCCTCGCTTTCACAGCGACATCGTGCGCTTGGTTCACGGAGATCCCAATCCACGAGGACCTGGCATCAAAGAGATCGTCATCGACGCACCGGTGAACCGCGAGTACGAGGGTCGTCACCAGGATCTTCCGCTCGGCTCGTACGTCACCGTTGCCGACCACGCCGCGCTGCGCCTGACGGGGAGCTTCTCATTCACCGCATGGATCGCTCCGACCACGCAACGTCTGGGTCCGGGCGCGGCGCGCGGCGCGGAGGGGATCCTGACGAAGTGGATGCCTGGCCAGGGCGGCTACGCGGTGGTCATCGATGAAACCGGGCATCTCGCGGTGTGGCTCGGCGACGCGAGCGGACGCGTCACGAAGGCGGCGGCGGAGGTGCCGCTGCGGCCCTGGATACCCGCCATCCCGGGGATGAACCAACGGCCACAGGGCGTGGCGACCGCGTGGTACTTCATCGCGGTCACCTTCGACGGGTCGACGGGACGCGTGGTCCTGACGCAAGACCCACAGAATCAGTTCCCGTTCGACGCCACCAGAGCCACTGTGGAACGCCAGGTCGACACGCGCTCAGTCGGAACCAATACGGCACCGCTGCTGATGGCCGCGCTCGCCGGCGCGGGAGGCACACCCGAGGGCTTCTACAACGGCAAGCTCGATGGCCCCCGCCTGTACGGCCGCGTGCTCTCCCGTGAGGAGGTGGTCGGCGCCCGTAACGACCGCGGGCCCGCCGACCCGATCGCGCAGTGGGACTTCTCCGCCGATATCCGACATGACACGGTGAGCGATCAATCGCCACGCCACCTCGACGGCGTGGCGGTCAATCTGCCCATGCGTGCCGTCACCGGACACAATTGGACCGCGGAGGAGATGGACTACAAGCGCGCTCCCGCGCAATACGGCGCCATCTATTTCCACGACGATGACCTCGCCGACGCGAGATGGACACCGGCGTTCACGTATCACGTTCCGGCGTCACAACCGAGCGGGCTCTACGCGGCACGGCTCCGAACAGCAACACACGAGGACTACATTCCCTTCGTGGTGCGCCCGAAGAAAGGCGCACCCACGCGCGCGCGCATCGCCCTGCTCATTCCCACCTTCAGCTACTTGGCGTATGGCGGGACCGGGACGAGCGCGTTCCGCCCGCTCAGTCTGTACTCGCGCCACTCGGATGGCAGCGGTGTCTGCTATTCGTCCCGCCTGCGGCCGCTCACGAACATGCGGCCGAAGATCACGACGAACAACCCCTGGCAGTTCATGGCCGACACGCACCTTGTCGACTGGCTTCAGGAGAAGCAGTTCGAGGCGGATTTCCTCACAGACGAGGACTTGCACACCGAAGGCGCTGCGGTCCTCACGCCGTACAAGGTCGTCATGACGGCGACGCATCCGGAGTACTACTCCCACGAGATGCTGAAAGGCGTTCGCACGTATCTGGAGACCGGCGGACGTGTGATGTACATGGGCGGCAACGGGTTCTACTGGGTGACGCCGATGGATCCAAGCGGACGATACATCGAGGTCCGGCGTCGAGACGGCACCGAGCACTGGCAAGGCGCACCTGGCGAGCACTTCCACAGCACCACCGGTGAGTCCGGTGGCCTGTGGCGTTTCAGGGGCCTGGCACCGCAGCAGTTCTTCGGCGTTGGCTTCACCGCACAGGGGTTCGACCGCAACGCACCCTTCAGGCGGATGCCTGGCAGCTTCGACCCACGGGTGTCGTTCATCTTCGAAGGCATCGGCGCGAACGAGTTGATTGGGAATCACCCGTCGCTGGTCCTGGAGTTTGGGGCCGCCGGGTCCGAGCTCGATCGCGCGGACTTCGCCATTGGCACGCCGCCCCACACGCTGGTCTTGGCGTCGTCGTTTGGCCATTCGGATGCCTACCAGCACGTCGTGGAACAGAACAACACGGCCAATGGCGCCAACCCAGGTGGAACGGTGAATCCGCTCGTCCGTGCGGACATGGTGTATCTGGAGTACCCAAAGGGCGGCGCCGTGTTCTCCACGAGCTCGATCGCGTGGTGCGGATCGCTGTCGTTCAACAACTATACGAACAACGTGTCGCGCATCACCGAGAACGTCCTCCGGCGCTTCGCGTCCGACGCGCCGCTGCCAACTCCGCGGATGCCGTCGGGCTCGACTCAACAGGGTTAGGGGTTGCCATGAGCGTCATCCAACATGAGTTTCTGCGCCGCTACGCGACCTCGCCCATGCACGTGCCTCGGCTGGAACGCCTGCTCGATACGTACGGCGGCCCAGATGCGGCGGACTTCTTTGCGGAGGCCTTCATCGGCTGGGACCGCGCGTGCGGAGACAGTGAGGCCGCGCGCATCGTCACCGAAGTGATTTCGACGCTGGTCGACGAGCGGGGTCAGCTCGTTCGCCTCACACACGAGGCCGTCAAAGGGGCCATCGCGTGGATCGCGGCCAGAACGGGTGACGCGCGCTCGGAACGCATCCACGCTCTCGCAACGCTCCTAACAGAGGTGTCACATGTGGAACGGTCTTAGGGTCGCGGTCCTCATCGTCTTCCTGCCTCCGGTGTTCGCCACGACATCATCGGCGCAGGTCCGTCACATCCAAAACGAACGATCTCCGATCGCCACGGCCGTGTGGGCCGGCACTACGCTGTACTTGAGTGGCCAGCTTCCGAATCCGACGACGCCGGGTGACGCCGCGAGCGGGAAGGCCGCCGTCTACGGCGACACCCAACAGCAGTCAGAAAGCGCCCTTCAGAAGATTGAAGCCCTGCTGAAGGAGCAAGGCCTCGGGTTCAGCAATGTCGTCATGATGCACGTCTATCTGGTGGGCGATCCGAAGATGGGGGGCCGGATGGACTTTGCGGGGATGATGGCGTCCTACACGAAGCACTTCGGCACAAAGGAACAACCCAACAAACCAGCGCGAACGACCGTGCAAGTCGCGGCGCTGGCGACACCCGGCGCCTTAGTCGAGATCGAAGTGATTGCGGTCCGACCGCGAACCGGAAGGCGGCTTGGCCGGAGCAGGAATGTCCGGCCTGCCGACAGTGGTCTACTTGCCCTTGGCCGAAGCCGCCTTCGCCTTACGGCGTTCCGCCCAATACTTCTTCATCCGAATGGACACAGCCTTGCGCATCGCCGCCGACATGACGGGGCGCCTACGCACCTTGGACGTGCCGCCATCGCCAAGCGCTGCGGATTCGCTTCGCGCTCCGCGTGCGGAGCCTCTGAACAACTCCGGAAACGCGCGACGGATCGCGGCCTCCTCGAGTTGTAGCTCCTGCAAGCGAGCTTGTGCCCCCAGACGGGCAAGTCGATGCATTACATCACGACTTAGTTCAGCCACTCACTATCCCCTTTCTGGTCACGACGTCGAGCGCCACTCCCTATTCGGGCTCGGCCCAGGACCCAGCTCTTTCGCTGCGCGGACGCCCGACGCCCAGCTTCCGGTGCTTCGCGCCACGCCCGCGGTGGTTATGTGTGAAACGGGTACGCAGTTCTCGTTCGAAGCCGGATAATGGCCTGACGAATGCGTCGTCACTCGCTTCGATTGATACAGGCGACGACAACGACGCCAAATGCGATGTTACTGTAAATCAGTGTGCGAGGCCGTCCCTCGGGGTACTCCCTGGACTATCCGCCTGTCGATTCCGAGCTACGCTCGCGACTGCTGGACGATCTTCACGCCCGCGCTGGCACCGACGCGACTTGCACCGGCGGCCACCATTGCCTTGAGCGCGTCGAGGTCGCGCACGCCCCCGGCGGCCTTGACGCCCATCTCTGCGCCTACCACCCGGCGCATCAGCGCCACGTCGGCGACAGTCGCACCGCCGGGGCCGAACCCGGTCGACGTCTTTACGTAGTCGGCGCCAGCCGCTTTGGCAAGCGTGCACGCCGTGATCTTCTCGTCGTCGTTCAGCAGCGCGGCCTCAATGATGACCTTACTGAGCACGCCGCACTCACGACAGGGCCTGACGATGGCTTCGATGTCTCGCTCGACCGTTGGCAGGTCACCTGATTTCAGCGCGCCCACGTTGATGACCGTGTCAATCTCCCGCGCGCCGTCGTAGATCGCGCGACGCGTTTCGTAAGCCTTGACGTCGGCAGTCGTCGCTCCGAGTGGAAAGCCGACGACAGAGCACACGAGCACGCCAGTGCCCGACAGACGTTCAGCTGACAGGGCCACCCAGCAGGGATTCACGCAGACGGTGGCGAACTTGTACTGCGCGGCTTCCCGACACAAGTCTTCGATATCCTGGCGCCGGGCATCCGGCTTCAGCAGGGTGTGGTCGATAATCCGCGCGATGCCTTCGGGCGCGCCACCGGCTGCATGAACACCGACGCGGGACGCGCCAGCGTCCACGACACCTTTGAGGCGGTCGGGGCAGCAGTCGGCCGAGACGGAATGACAACCGCAACGAACGGGTTGAGGGGTCGCAGAGAACGCCACCACTTCTTGGAACACGATGTCGATCAGTCGCTGGACTTCGTCGCGCGTCATCGGCCGACACCCCCACCGTCGGGTAACGCCTCGAGAGCTCGGCGCTCGAGGTCGCGAATCTTCGAGAGGCGGCGGATGTAGCGCGGCTCCCGCATCGGCGTTGTCAGCCAGGTGGAGACGATTTCGAGGGCGTCGGCCTCGGACACGAGCGACGCCCCGAGCGTCAGGACGTTGGCGCCATTGTGCTCACGTGAATACCGGGCGATGGTCGGCGTCGTGGCCATGGCGGCCCGCACGCCCGGCACCTTGTTGGCGGCCATCGCCGACCCAATACCGGCTCCGTCAATCACGATGCCGGCATCGACTTCTCCACGCGAGACCGCGAGCGCGACCCCGGCTGCGACATCCGGGTAGTCCACCGGGTCGCTCTCGTGGGTTCCCTGATCGAGGACCATGAGTCCCTTACCCCTGAGGGCACTCACGAGCGTCGCCCGTAGCACAAGGCCCGTGTGATCGCTGGCAACCGCGATCGTGCGGATGTCTGCGGCAGGGACCAAGGCGACATCGCCCTCGGCCGGTTGACCATCTCGCAGGACGACGACCCGTCGCTCGCGAAGGGTGTCGGCTGCCAGCGGGGTGACGTGGCCGAACCGGGAGAGCGTGACGGTTTCACCACGGTCCAGCGTGCGCGCGTCAGCCTCGGTGATGATGTCGAAGCGTTTGGACATACGGCGAGTCAGGGTCCCCGCGCTTGTATTATCTCCCCATGTCAGACCTGCGTCCTATCGAAGTCCTGATTCCCGCCGATTCCATCCAGCGCCGCGTGGCCGAACTCGCCGCCGAGATCCATCACGACCTACCCGATGGCGTGCATCTGGTCGCGGTGCTGAAGGGAGCCTTCATCTTCATGGCGGACCTGGTGCGGTCGCTCGAGGGACGCGTGTCGCTCGATTTCATGGCGGTGTCCAGCTACGCGAAAGGCACGACCAGCTCAGGAGAGGTCCGCATGCTGAAGGACCTGGACCATGCGCTGGACGGCAAAGACGTCATCATCGTCGAAGACATCGTGGACACAGGCGTCACGCTCGCCTACTTGAAGGAGATCCTGCGCGCCCGCAATCCGCGGACGCTGCGGACGGCATGCCTCATCAGTAAGCCCTCCAGGCGACAGCTGGACGTGCCGGTCGAGTACATCGGTTTCAGGATCGAGGATCGCTTCGTGGTGGGTTACGGCCTCGACTACGCCGAGCAGTACCGAAACCTGCCGCACATCGCGGTTGTGGGCTGAGGTCCTCAGCGAGCGACGGCGGCTCGGACAGCGCCAGCGACACGATTGGCGTCGGCGATGACGGTCGAGGAGTCCAGCGTGAGCACGCGGCGATTGCGCATGAGGATTCGTCCGTTGACGATCGTCGTCCGCACGTCGGTCCCTCGCGCCACATAGACGACGTGGGAGATGGGGTCGTAGAGGGGCGTTTCGCGAGCGGAGTCGGTCGCCACCGTCAGCAGATCGGCGCGCTTGCCGACCTCGAGCGAGCCAATCAGCGCGTCGAGCCCAAGTGCCGTCGCACCTCCGATCGTCGCCATCGCGAGCGCGTCCCGCGCGGGCACAGCCGTGGGATCCCGTGTCGCGAGCTTTGCGAGCAACGCCGCCTGTCGCATCGCCTCGAACATGTCGAGGTCGTTGTTGCTCGCCGCACCATCTGTCCCGAGCCCCACCGTCACACCGGCGCGTGCATATGTCGTCACGGGTGCGATACCGCTCGCGAGCTTCATGTTGCTCTCTGGATTGTGTGACACGGCGACACGACGTTTCGCGAGAATCGCGATGTCCTCGTCGTCGACCCACACCCCGTGTGCCGCCACCGTGCGCGGTCCCCAGAACCCGATCGATTCGAGGTACGCAGTCGGAGACATTTGATGCCGCGCGCGCGCCTGTTTCAGCTCGTCCTCCGTCTCGGCGAGGTGAATGAGCACCGGCACGTCGTACTTGCGAGCCACATCGGCCGCAGCCCGCAATGCCGCCGCATCGAGGGTGTACATCGCGTGCGGCGCCACCGCCGGCACGATGAGCGAGTCTCCCTTGAACGTGCGAATGAACGCCTCGGCCCGAGCCAGCCCGTCAGCCGGTGTCTTCGCGTCGGCGACGGGAAACTGGATCACGGTCTGACCGAGGACGCCGCGGAGCCCGGCCTCGCGGGTTGCCTTCGCGATCTCCTCCTCGAAGTAGTACATGTCCGCGTAGGTCGTGGTCCCCGATTCGATCATCTCGAGCGCCGCGAGCCGCGTGCCCACTCGAACCATGTCAGGCGACACGGTCTTCGCTTCCGCCGGTAAAATATAGGAGTTCAACCAGTCCATCAGCGCCAGATCGTCGACCAGACCGCGATACATCACCATCGGCGCGTGCGTGTGCGTGTTGACGAGGCCAGGCAGAACCACCTCGGAGGAGGCGTCCAGGATCTCGCGCGCAGCGAATCGACGCACGACCTCCTCGGGTGGTCCCACGGCGAGGATGGTCGAGCCGTCGTCCCCACCAACGGCGATCGCTCCCGGCGAGAGGACGGCGCCAGCCGGATTCATCGTGATCACGTGCTGGCCGATGACGATGAGTGAGGCCAGAGGGCGGAACGGCTGACACGCGGACACCACGAAGGTGACCAGCGCCAGCATTACGGCCGGTGCGCGCATGTCGGCCGAAGATTGTATAGTGGGGGACCGTGCCGGTCCATCTCGTCGACCACCCGCTCGTCCATGATGCGCTGCTGGAGTTACGCGACAGGACCACACCGCCCGCGGTCTTTCGTCAGGCGGCCGCACGGATCACGACGCTTCTGGCCACTGAAGCCATGCGCGACGTCCCATCGGCGTCAGCGTCGGTCGAAACACCGATCGGCCCGGCTGGGGGACGCCGGGTGTCCGGGGACATCGTGGTGGTCCCCGTGCTGCGGGCCGGACTCGGCATGCTCGACGCCATTCTCTTGCTCGCACCGCGCGCGCGCGTCGGCCACATCGGGCTCCAGCGCGACGAAGTCACAGCCGTCGCGTCGCAGTACTACGCGAAGTTCCCTGCCAAGCTCGAGACGAGCTTCGTGCTCATGGTCGATCCGATGCTCGCCACCGGCGGCAGCGCAATCGCCGCGCTCGAGCTGCTCCGCACCGCCGGCGCTCGGCAGGTGCACGTCGTGTGTATCGTGGCGGCGCCGGAAGGCATCGCCGCGCTCGAAGCACACTTTCCGGCCGTGCATGTCTTCACACCCGTGGTCGACACCGGACTAAACGCGCACAAGTTCATCGTCCCCGGGCTCGGCGACTTCGGCGATCGGCTCTATGGAACGTCCTGAAGCGAGTATTGAAGATTGCCGGCTAACGATTGAAACTGTAGTTGGGGGGGGGGCCATGGCAGATGCGACTCCGGCAGTGGAACGGCGTACACAGCCGCGCCTGACGAGCGATCGCTGGCAGACAGCCATCACCTCCATTCAACAGAATGCCATCCTCATCCGCGGCTACGCCGTGGACGAGATGATGGGTCGGCTCTCGTTCGCCGACGCGGTGTACCTCCTCCTCATGGGCGAGTTACCAACGCCTGCGATCGGCCGAATGCTGAACGCCGTGCTCATCTCGACCATCGATCATGGCGTCACGCCGCCATCGACGCTCGCGGCGCGCAACGTGGCGACAACGGGGGCGCCGCTGAAGGACAGTGTTGGGGCTGGCGTGCTCGCCTTCGGCCCGCACCACGGCGGCGACATCGAGTCATGTATGCGGTTTCTCGACCGTGCGGTGGCGTTGGTTCGAGCCGGGCACGCCCCGCCTGCGGCCGCCGAACAGATCGTTCTGGAATGTCTGTCGCTCGGACAAGTGCCTCCCGGATTCGGGCACCGGTTTCATACGCGCGACCCGCGCGCGTCGCGACTCTTCCAACTCGCGTTGGAGCTCGACCTCGAAGGCGAGCACGTGCGCATGATCCGCGCTGTCGAGCGAGAGCTGTCATTGCGACAGGCTGATATCGGCATCGTCCCGGTCAACGTGGACGGCGCGATCGCCGCGATCTGCGCCGACCTGGGCTTCGCCGAGGATCTCGGGAACGCCATCTTTCTGATCTCGCGGCTGCCGGGCCTGATCGCACACGCGCACGAGGAGCGGACGCGGCAGCAGCCCATGCGTCAGATCGACGTCACCAAACACGTCTACGACGGCGCCCGTGAGCGCCGCGTGCCGGATACGCGGCGCTAGTGGCCTGTCCGCGTGCTGCCCGTGACGCGGCCCGTTTCTCTACTTCTTCGTTTCGTTCCAGATTGCCTCGGCGTTGGCCTTGACACTCGCTGGGGCGGCAACGAACCCGGTGAACTGCGACGGAACGGTATAGCCCTTGACGAACACGTCAACCGGCGTGCCCTTCCGTCTTGCGTCCTGCGCGGACGTCAAGAAGGACCGGTAGAAATCCGTGTACGTCTTGAAGTCGTTCCATGTGACAGGCGTGGGCGTGTGACCACCGACGACCATGTCCACGTTCTTGATCGTCGAGACGGCACCCTGCAGCGTCGCATTGAACTCGACGGCGCTGCCACCGCTATTCGCGACATCGACGAACGGCATCTGCGACCGCGGGAACATGTCGCCGGCGTGCATGGCGCGAACCGCCGGGAACACGACGAACGAGTCCCCGTTCGTGTGACCGCGACCGAAGTGGTACAGGTCGATCTGATCCTTCCCACTGAAGAGCGTGAGGCGATCCTTGTAGGTCTTCTTCGGCAGGTACTTGGCGTTGTCGCCCTTGAACGCGCCGCAATTGGTGACCGGCTCGCAGGTGGCGCGCGCCATGTTTGCGCGCGTCCCCTCGTGCGCGACGAACTCAATGGTCGCCGGGAGCTCGTTGTTACTGCCCGAGTGATCGAAATGCGTATGCGTGTTGATGACCGTCGTAATCGGCTTGTCCGTGACGGATCGAATCTTGGCGAGCAGGCTCTGGCCCGCCCCCGGCAACATGGTGTCGACGAGGACGACCCCGTTGGCTGTGACGAAGACCAGGGAGTTGCCGCCAGTCCACGTCGTCCGATCGTTCGTGTCGCCGCCGGAAATCATGTAGAGGTTGTCGCGCAGCTTCTGAATGTCCCGAACAGGCGGTAGCGACTGTTTCTGCTGCGCAGCGACAGCGAGACACCCGGCTCCAACGACAATCAGCACCACCGCCAGCACAGTCCGCCTCATCGCACACCTCGCTTCGTTTAGGCCAGCCTTACGTCAGTCAGTCGTCCGTCCTGTGCGCCAAGAGTGTGCTACAAAGCGACCGCCAACTCAAGGTGTCTGCAGCTTCCAATACCCGGACAGCGCGGCCTTGGTCTTCGTCACACCGGCGTGACCGCGGTTGGGAACGACGCCCTCGGAGTTGGGCCACCGGACGACCGGTCGCTGGTCCGGCCCCATCACCGATACGACGGCCCGCAGCGAGTCAGCCAGCGCCCGCAGATCGTATCCTCCTTCGGTGACGGCCACGAGGCGACCGCCGCAGCACTCGTCCGCGACGGCTCGCAGGTCGTGGGTCATCGCGGCGAACGCCGGAGTCGTGAGTCGCATGCCGGCGAGCGGATCGCGTTCATGGGCATCGAACCCGGCTGAGATGAGCACCAGTCCTGGCGTGAACTCGCGCAGCACCGGCAGAATCACTTCCGCGAACGCCACCCGGAAGTCTTCGTTCTGCGAACCGACCTCCAGCGGTACGTTCACCGTGAACCCACGCCCATCGCCGGCACCGATCTCCTTCGCGTCGCCCGTGCCCGGGTAGAACGGATGCTGGTGCGTCGAGATATACAGCACCGACGGATCCTCGTCGAACATGTGCTGCGTGCCGTTGCCATGGTGAACATCGTAGTCGACCACTGCCACTCGGGGCACGCCGAGCGCGCGGGCGTGCGCGGCTGCCACGGCGACGTTGTTGTAGAAGCAGAACCCCATCGCCTTGCTCCGCTCCGCGTGGTGCCCGGGTGGTCGCACGAGCGCCAGCGCACGAACGTGAGGTCCGCTCAGCACGCGCTCGACCGCGTCGACAGCCGCGCCGGCCGCCAGGTGCGCGATCTCGTACGTCTCAGGACTGGTGAACGTGTCCGGGTCGAGCTGCACCGACGACCCAGCCGTTTCAGCGATCCGCCGCAAATAGTCCCCGTCGTGCACGCGTCTTAACTGCTCGGCCGTCGCCGCGCGCGGCGCAACGACCTCCCCGCCGCCGTCACGCCACTCCCCCACGATCACATCCATGACTTCGGCGCGCTCGGGCCGCTCGGGGTGTCCCGGGGGAGGTTGGTGTTCAGCTAGCTGCGCGCTGTGAATGAGGATGAGGGACATGTCTCAATTCTGCACTCAAAAGCTGGCCTAACTCACACCTCAGCCTATAATAGGGACGCGTATGGCTCGTTGTGCACCTTATGGCAACGGGAGCGATTCACATCGTCGAGGAGTCTACAGAATGCAGACGTCGTCGGTCAGGCGCTTACTGTGTGTGTCGTTTGCTGTTCTCGTAGGAGGAGCCGCCCCCGCGTTCGCCCAGGAGTTCAAAACCGCTACGCGGCTTGGCGGCCCAACTCGTTTCTACACCGCCGTTCGTACGCGCGCCGCGTTACAGCGCATGATGAAGAACAATCGCGCGTCACAGGGTATCTCAACGGTCCTCCAGACGACCAACTTGAGCTCGCTCGATAGCCAGATCAAACAGATTCTGACCGATGCCGATCCCTCCCGGCTGACAGAGGTGGACGTGGCGGTCGGGACGACCATGCAGTGGATGGCGTTGCGGCGGAACGGCCGGGCTGATGTCGTGCGCAGCATTCGCTGGGGTGGCCGGCGGCCGTTCAGGGCGTATCAGTTCACGATCGACGACATGAACCGTTACTACACGTTCGTTGTCGCCCAGGACTGCGGCAACCTGGCCTTGTTGAGCGACGAACCGAGCCGGGAGCGGGCGCGCCAGGACGCCGAGCGCGCAGCGCGAGAAGCGGCGGCGCGTGCCGAACGCGAGCGCGCAGAAGCGGCGGCGCGAGCCGCCAAGGAGAAGGCGGACGCCGAGGCGGCGGCGCGGGCCGCCAAGGAAAAGGCGGACGCCGAGGCCAAGGAGAAGGCGCGCCTCGCAGCCGAGCAGGCCGAACGTGAGCGACAGGCTGCCGAGGCGGCGCGGGTCGCGGCCGAAGAGAAGGCTCGGGCCGATGCCCTCGCGGCCAAGCTCGCCAAAGAAAAGATCGACTGGTTCATCGCCCCGCTCGTCGGCAAGGAGCGGCGCTTCCGTGAGGGCGAGGCAATGGGCGCCGCCGCGGCCGCCGCCGCGGCCACGACCTTGTGCTCGCCGCTCATCGGCGCACGCGTTGGACCCGACATCCGGATGACGCCCAACGCCCGGTTCGCTCCGGCCGTCGGTGTGGCGTTCAACACGCGGGACGGTGACAACTCGAGCCTGTTCGCGGACGCGGAGATTCGTCGCGAACTTGCGAAGGGCTTCATCGGTGCGGGCGTCGGCGTGTGGGACTTCAACCACAGCGACTGGATCACGCCGAATGTGCTCGTCGACTTCGGTGTCCTGCTCAAGGAGTACGCGAACACCAACAAGCTGTACTTCACGGGTGAGGGTCGTCTGTTCCCGGGTCGCGACAACGGCCTGGCGAACAACTACCAGTTCTGGGGCGGCGTCCGGTATATCTTCCGGTAAGCCGCGCACGCTCGACGACAACAGGCCGGCTGCGATTGACCTCGTAGCCGGCTTTTTGCTGCGCGCCACGGTGACTGCGTGCTCACCCCGGCCGGCGGGATCACCCGACGCGCCGTGCGTGAACCTGCCGTAGACACCTACCGGCCTACCCGCGCGATGAGGGCAAGCGCGCGGGGCTCGAGTGCGTGCAGCGCACGCTCGAGTCGCACGCGCGCCGCTTCGATGGCCCGTTCGTCAGCGTCTGGGGACACCAAGAACGGCTCACCGACGACCAACGCCACCGTCGCGAACGGCTTCGGAATCTGGGTTCGATCCCAACTCTTGAGCGTCCAGTGCCGGTCGGCCTCGAGATGGAACGGTAGCACGAGGTTCCCGGTCGCTTTCGACAACCACACCGCCCCCGACTGCGCGACACGTGCCGGCCCACGGGGGCCGTCCACGGTAAACCCGGCCGGCTTGCCTTCCGCCATATCGCGTTTCAACTGGAGGAGAGCCTTGATTCCCCCGCGAGACGTCGATCCGCGCGCGGTGCCATACCCGAAGCGCTCGATGATCCCGGCAATCCACTCACCGTCGAAGTTCTCACTCGTGATCACGACGATGCCACGGCGACGGAAGTAGTAGGTGGCGGGAAGAATGCGACCGTGCCAGAAGGCCATGATCGGCCGATGGCCATTGGCAAACGTGGCTTCGAAGTGCTCGAGCCCCTCGGTCTTCCACCGCAACGTGGCGCCGAGGCATGCGACGAGCCGGTAGCCGACCGCGGCTATCACGCGCGCCTGAAGGCGCTTCAACGCGGAGTCGTGCCATGTCGCCTCACGCTGCGTCACGGTACGTATGCATGCCCACCCAGCACACCCGCCTTATCCGACTTTAGAGAGACGGCCGTTCGCGAACGTCATGAGGTCGACGAACTGGATCTCGCCAGCGCCGCCGACGGCCGCTGCGCTCGACTGAGCGCCTTTCAGCATGATCGTACAGAACGGACAGGCGGTGACAATGGTCCCGGCGCCCGTCTCCTGTAGTTGTCTGAATCGCACATCGCTGATCCGCGAGCCTGGCTCCTCGTCCTTGTCCGCGAACAGGAGCCCGCCTCCGGCACCGCAGCAGTACGGGTTGTCCCGGTTCCGCGTGGGTTCCGTCACCTCGGCGCCAAACCGCGTGAGCAGCGCCCTCGGCTCGTCGAACGTTCCCGCATAGCGGCCCAGATAACACGGGTCGTGATACGTCACCCTCTCGCGTGGGTTGCCCGCGACAGACTGATCGCCCCGCGTCAGCGCCTCCACGAACGCGGCGCTGTGCACAATCTCGACCTCGTAACCGAATTTGCGGTAGTCGTTTCCGATGGTCTTCACGCAGTGCGGACACGAGGCAACGATGGTCTTCGGTCCCGCGGCTCGGAGGTCTTCGATGTTCTGGTGGGCAAGTTCCTGAAACAGGTACTCATTGCCCGTCCGCTTCGCCGAGTCACCGGTGCATCGCTCCTTGGCGAGAACGCCGAACTTCACGCCCCTTCCGCGGAGGATGTCGAACAGCGCGCGCAGAGATCTTTGGAAATCTGCCTCGAACGCACCCGCACAACCGAGCCACACGAGCACGTCGTGCACGCGCGGATCGAACGTTTCGAGCCCTGACGCGTGCACGAACTTCTGGCGCTGATCGGAGCCGAGCCCCCAGATGTTGCCGCGTCTCTCCAAGTGGTTGTAGACGCCGCCCAGGTAATCCGGCGCCTCGCCGTTCGAGACCAATCCACGCCGCGCGCCAATGATGAGCGGCAGATGTTCGATGCCCACGGGGCACTGGTTCTCGCACGCGCCGCATGTCGTACACTGCCACAACACCTCGTCTGAGTAGAGGTCCACTAGCTTCGTGTCGGGTTTTCGCGCGAGCAGGGCGTCCTGTGTCTGCAGGATGAGCGTCTTGGGATTCAGTGCCTTTCCCGCGCCCCACGCAGGGCAGTTCACTTGGCAACGCCCGCACTCGACACACGTGAACGCATCGAGCACGGTCTTGCTTCCGAGGTCCTTCACGGCTTCGAGGCCCACTTGCTCCTTCTCGAAATCCAGGTTCGGGACGTTGCCGAGCTCGGGTGACTTCAGAAAGACAGTGACCGGAGACAGCACCAGGTGAAAGTGTTTCGACGCCGGAATGAGGGCGAGAAACGCGAGGATGACGAGCGCATGCACCCACCAGTTCACCTGGCCTGCCAGACTTGCCTCGTCGAGTCGCCAGGCGAGGAGGAACGTGATCATCAGCGTGGCGATAAAGCCTGCGATGACGAGCGATTCGATCGACACGGTCTGCCCGAGACCAACCGGTCGGATGACGGCACGGCGCAGCGCGAGACCGACGATGCCCACCAGCACGCCGATGGCGAAGGGGGTGAGCAGGATCCGGTACGCGGCAAACCAGCGGGTGTGCGTGAGGTCGACGATCCCCAGGCCCTTCAGGTACTCAACCGTCGTGTAGAGCCCGAACGCGACGAAACCCCAGAAGACGAGTGCATGCGCGAGTCCGGGCAGGGGACGCTCGCGCAAGGTCTGCCGTTGACCGAGCACGTCGGCAAGGAAACGGTAGGTGCGGGCACCGAGGTCAGCGGTCGAGAACGTATTGGGTGCATCGGCGATCAACCGCAGACGCGTAGCGACCTGCGCCGTGAACGCGCCGAGAAAGAGGAGGACGAGCAGCCACAGCAGCAGCGTGGACAGTGGGACCTCCTCTACTCGTTCAAGGCCTTCACCAGCGCAGGCACCACCTCGAACAGATCGCCGACGATGCCGTAGTCCGCAACCTCGAAGATGGGGGCGTCCGGGTCCTTGTTGATGGCGACGATGACGTTCGACCCTTTCATGCCGACGAGATGCTGAATGGCACCCGAGATGCCGAGCGCGACGTAGAGCTTGGGCGCAACGGTCTGACCGGAGCTACCTACCTGCCGTTCCATCGGCAACCAGCCGGCATCACAGATGGGACGCGACGCCGCCAACTCCGCCTTGAGCGCGTCGGCCAGCGCCTGCGCGACACTCAGATGTTCCTGTCCCTTAATGCCGCGCCCCACCGAGACAATCCGTTCCGCCTGCGAGAGGTCGACGGCTTGCCGCGCTTCTTGATAGGGCTGGTCGGGCCGCTGGCGGACCGACGCCCCATCGAGCGTCGCGGCGACGGTCTTCACGGGAGCGGGGGATGAGCCACGCGCCGCGGCGTCCGGACGATACGAGCCGATCTGAAACGTCACCAGATGGGGCGCCGGACCTTGCGGGCGCACGTCCGCGGTCAACTTGCCCTGGAACATCGGCCTCACGAACACCAGCGCACCATCGTCCGACGGCTTGGTGCCCGTCACGTCCGTGAGCAACGCACGATCGAGGCGTGCCGCCAGCTTGGGAACGAAGTCCCTCGTCTGATAGGTGTGCGGAAACAAGACCGAAGTGGGATTGAGCTGACCGATCAGCGATTGCAGGGCCGCCGTGAACCCGTCTGCGGTGTACGGCTCGAGCGAGGGGTGCTCAACAGCCACGACCTCGTGAACAGCCGCCGCCGCGAGCTGTGCAGCCGCGGTCGTCGCCCCGCCCGACCCGCCCAGCACGGCGACGACGATCGGGACCCCGCCGGGGATGTGCTGCGCGGCCGCGATGGTTTCCCACGACGCACGATTGAGCGTCCCGCCCCGCTGCTCCGCCACGACGAGAATCATGAACACCTCATTTCAGTCGGGGGCTCCGCGCAGAACCCCGGCTCAGCCGCTGGCGAACCCGTGATCCTTCCAGCGGGCCGCATAGCCGTCTAGATGACCCTGGCCGTCTCACGGAGGCGCGTGACGAGCGTTTTGGCGGCCTCGGCCGGCGAGCCCGTGATGAGCTCGGTGCGCTTGACCTTTTGTGGCGCGTACAGTCTCACGATGTGCTGGCGCGCCGCCAAACCAGCCGGCATCGCCACCTTGCGGATTTCCTTCTTCTTCGCCGCCATGATCCCCTTGAGCGTCGCGTACCGGAGGTGATTGATGCCGCTTTGGATCGTCAGCACCGCGGGGAGGGGCATGGCCACCCATTGGAACCAACCACCTTCCAGCTCGCGCTTGACGCGCACGGTCGACGACTCGATCTGCACCTCCATGATGATCGTCGCGTGCGCGAAGCCCAGTCGTTCAGCCAGCACAACACCCGTCTGCGCGAACCCCTGATCATCAGACTGGAGGCCAGTCAGAACCAGGTCGAACCGTTCGTCACGGACCGCGGCGGCCAGCGCTCCGGCGATGACGAACGCGTCAGACGCCTCGACGCTCGCATGCTCCACGTGAATCGCGCGGTCGGCACCGCGCGCGAGAGCTTCGCGTAGCACCTGCGCCACGCGTTCGGGTCCGACGGAGCAGGCGACAACGGATCCTCCGTGTTTCTCCTTCAGGCGCAGCGCCTCCTCGAGCGCGTACGCGTCGGGCTCGTTCGTCTCGAACGTGACATCTCGGTCGCGAATCCACGTGCCCCCGTCGTTGACGCGAGGTTGCCAGTCGCGTGTCGGAACCTGTTTGATGCAGACAGCGATGTTCATGGGACGCGCTCGGTGAATAGGGCTCGGCAGCCGACCAGGCCAGCCAACGGGGGGGGCGACGTGCCCCACTGAACAGCTTACCCTTGAAACCGCTTGAAGAGCAGCGCGGCGTTGGTGCCGCCGAAGCCGAACGAGTTGGACAGCGCGTACTCGATGGGCCAGGCCCGCTTGGCGTTCGGCACGTAATCGAGGTCGCAGGCTTCGTCAGGTTGATCCAGGTTGATGGTGGGCGGGACGAGCTGGTGGTACACGGCGAGGGCCGTGATGCCGGCTTCGAGCCCCCCGGCGGCGCCGAGCAAGTGACCTGTCATCGACTTGGTCGACGACACCGTCAGCTTGTGCGCCTGGGGACCGAAACATGTCTTGATCGCGAACGTCTCGGTCGGGTCGTTGATCGGTGTCGAGGTGCCGTGCGCATTGATGTAGTTGACCACGGACGGCGAGACGCCCGCGGACTGGACAGCGGCCGCCATGGCACGCACGGCTCCATTGGCGTCCTCGGGCTGACCGGTCATGTGGTACGCGTCGCCTGACATGCCGTAGCCGACGACCTCCGCGTACACACGCGCGCCGCGCTTTTGCGCCGCGCTCAGCTCCTCCAGCACCACAACCCCCGCCCCCTCGCCAAGGACGAAGCCATCTCGGTCCTTGTCAAACGGACGGCTCGCCTTGGTCGGCTCGGCGTTGCGCGTCGACAGCGCGCGCAGCGCGGCGAAACCGCCAACGCCCATGGCGCACACAGCCGCCTCGGAGCCGCCTGCGATCATGGCGTCCGCGGCGCCGCGCTTGATGATCTCGTACGCATCCCCAACGGCGTGCGCCGACGCCGTACACGCCGCGCACGTGGCGGAGTTGGGCCCCTTGGCCCCAAACCGGATCGAGACCTGGCCGGCCGCCAGATTGATGATGGCCGACGGAATGAAGAACGGCGAGATCTTGCGAGGTCCACCCTCGAGAAAGGCCTTGTGCTCCTTCTCGATGGTGGTGAATCCGCCGATGCCAGAGGCGATGAAGACGCCAACGCGCGTATCGTTGGCCGGCGTGATCTGGAGCCCCGCGTCGGACATCGCACCATCCGCCGCGGCGATCGCGAACTGGATGAAGATGTCCATCTTCTTCACGTCTTTCTTGTCGATGTGCTGCAGCGGATCGAAGCCCTTGACCTCACCGGCAATGCGAGTCGAGAAGGCAGATGCGTCGAATCGCGTGATCGGACCGATGCCGCTGCGCCCCTCGGAGAGCGCCTCCCAGTTGGCCTCGGTGCCAATGCCCAACGCCGACACCAGGCCGATGCCGGTGACGACCACTCGCCGACTGCTATTCATGATGGGTTCGCGGCCGTCCTACTTCTTCGACTTGGCGGCGGACTCGATGTACTCCACGGCTTCCTTGACACGGGTGATCTTCTCGGCGTCCTCGTCCGGGATCTCGATCCCGAACTCCTCTTCGAACGCCATCACGAGCTCGACCGTGTCCAGCGAATCGGCGCCCAAGTCGTCTACGAACGACGCGTCCGGCGTCACTTCCTCTTCGTCGACGCCGAGCTGTTCCACGATGATGCTCTTGACCTTGTCGGATACCGCCATCATTCCTCCTACATGTACATCCCGCCGTTGACGGCCAGAACGTGTCCAGTAATATACGCTGCCTCATCCGACGCCAAGAAGCACGCCGCGGCAGCCACGTCGTCCACTGATCCCAAGCGTCCGAGAGGAATCTGCTCGGTCCAGGCCGTGTGCGCCTTCTCTCCCAGTGCCCGTGTCATGTCCGTGTCGATCATGCCGGGCGCAATCACGTTGACCGTCACGTTTCGCGAGGCGACCTCGCGCGCGAGCGCCTTCGCGAACCCGATCAAACCGGCCTTGGACGCCGCATAGTTGGTTTGACCGGCGTTGCCCATCTGGCCGACCACCGAGCTGACGGCGATGATCCGGCCCGCGCGTTGCTTGATCATCGGCCTGATCGCGGCCTGCGCGAGCACGAAGGATGCCGTGAGGTTGGTCGCGATGACGGCGTCCCAGTCGTCGCGTTTCATGCGCAGCAACAGCTGATCCCGTGTGATGCCGGCGTTGCTGATGAGAATGTCCAGTCGTCCGTGGCGCTCGATGATGGCCGGGGGAATCTGCTCGAGGGCAGCCGTGTCGGTCACGTCGATGCCGACCGCTTCGGCACGCCCACCAGACGCGACGATATCGGCCGCAGCAGTGCCAGCATGATCGCCTCGGGCTGCCAACACGACCGTTGCGCCCTGCTCCGCCAGGCGCGCGGCCACAGCCTGGCCGATGCCACGCGACGCACCGGTGACCAACGCGACTTTTCCGCTCAGGCCAAACATGCTTCGACTGCCTCGAGGTCCGCGGGCTTCTCCAAGCTGATGACCTGCGCGTCCCGATGAATCTTGCGGACCAGCCTGCTCAACACGGTACCTGGACCTACCTCAACATACGTTGTGACGCCCTCGGACGCAAGGCGACGCACGACCGCCTCCCAGCGGACCGGCGCGGAAATCTGTGCCACCAGCGCTTCGATGGCGTCGCCGGCCCGCCGTTTAGGCTCGGCATCAACGTTGGCCACGACCGGCACGCACGGGTCCTGGACGGTCAGCGCCCGCAGCTCAGGGGCAAGGCGCTCTTGAGCGGGCTGCATGAGCGCGCAGTGAAACGGCGCACTGACGGTGAGCGGGATCACGCGCCTGGCCCCGAGCGCCTTCGCGCGCGCGCCCGCGCGCGCGACCGCGGCCGTCGTGCCGGCAATCACCACCTGGCCGGCGCCGTTCAAGTTCGCCGGGCTGACGACGTCGCCATCAGCCGCCTCGGCACACGCCTGAAGCACGGCGCTCTCGTCGAGGCCAAGAATCGCGGCCATCGCGCCGGTGCCCACCGGCACGGTCTCCTGCATGTACTGGCCACGGCGGCGGACAATGTGGAGTGCGTCGGCGAAGGAGAACGTCCCGGCGGCGACGTGCGCGGCGTACTCGCCCAGGCTGTGACCGGCGACAAACGCCGGCGTCACGGCACGCGACGCCAGAAGGCGGCATGCGGCCGTGCTGACCGCGAGCAGGGCGGGCTGGGTGTTCTCCGTCAGGGTCAAGGCCGCCTCTGGGCCATCGAAGCAGACCCGACTCAGGGCTTCCCCCCCGAACGCGCGATCGGCCTCAACGAACGTCTCGCGACAGACGTCGAAGCTGTCGGCCAGGGCCTGGCCCATGCCAACCTTCTGGGATCCTTGTCCGGGAAAGATGAACGCGATCACGCGTGGGGTACCGCCGCGGCGGCGATGTCTCGCTCGACGCGTTCGATGAAGCGGCTGGCAGCGAATCGATAGGCCATTGCCACGGCGTTGCGGACCGCTTTCGGGCTGGAGCGGCCGTGTCCAACGATGGCCAGTCCCGCCACGCCCAGGAGAGGCGCACCGCCGTACTCCGAGTAGTCGACGCGCCGACGGAAGTGCCGGAGCGTGCGGCGAGTGAGCAGCGACCCCAGGCGCATCGTGTAGGTGCTCGTCAGCTCCTCGCGGAGCAGTTCCTCGACGACCTCGACGAGACCCTCGCTGGTCTTGAGCGCAATATTGCCGGTGAACCCGTCGCAGACGATGACGTCGGCATCACCCGTGTAGATGTCGCGCGCTTCGAGGTTCCCGATGAACGTGAGCGAGGAGGCTTTCAGCAAACGGTACGCGTCCCGTGTCAGTTCGTTCCCTTTGGTCTCTTCTTCGCCAATCGACAGGAGCGCGACGCGCGGCCGGTCGATGCCTAACGCCACACGCGCATACATGCTCCCCATCACCGCGAACTGCAGCAGATGCGACGGTCGGCATTCCACGCTCGCTCCGACATCTAGCAGCAGCGCGGGCTGCTGGCGCGTGGGAATGGTCGCCGCGAGGGCCGGCCGGTCGGCACCCGGCAGCATCCCGAACGCGCCATGCGCCGCGATCACCGTCGCGCCTGTGTGCCCCGCGCTGAAGAGCGCCGCCGCCTCGCCGCGGGCGACGAGGTCGACGGCCACCCGAATCGACGCCCCCGGCCGACGCCGAAGCGTCGCGGCCGGCGGGTCCGCCATGCCGATGACGGCGTCGGCGTGCGCGAAACGCACCCGAGTCGGATCGACCTCTGGATGCCGCTCGACCTCTTCGGCCAACGTGCGTTCCGGACCCACGAGCGTGACGCCCACGTCCAAGTGGCGCGTGGCGGCCAGCGCCCCGTCCACGATGTGGTGGGGAGCCTCGTCGCCGCCCATCGCGTCGATCGCGATCCAGATCATGGGGATGAACAACCGTGTCGGTTCCCGGGCCAGCGTTCACGGGTCTGCTCTGAACGCGAGAACCTCGGAGCCAACGCCTTTACTCCTCCGGAACCGCCCTCGCCTGCCGACCGCGGTAATAGCCGCAGTGCGCGCAGACGCGGTGCGGGGGCTTCGGCTCGTGGCAATGCGGGCATTCGGCCAGGCCGACGGCCTGCAATGCGTCGTGCGTCCGGCGCTTTGCCGTACGAGTCTTGGAGTGTCGTCGTTTAGGGTTTGGCATGCGTGGCTCCCGTGGGCGGGCTGGTCGTCCCGCCCCTAATGATCATTCCGCTCGCTGTCACGCAGCGTGCGAAGTGTAGCGAACCGCGGGTCCTCCCAGTCCTGGGCGCAGCCGCAGCTGCCCTTGTTCCAGTTCGTCCCGCACTGAGGGCACAGTCCCCGACAGGCGTCGGTGCAAAGCGGTTTCATAGGCACGGCCAGGTAGAGCCGCTCGCGCATCAACTGACCGAGATCGATCGCCTCATCGTCGTAAAACGCGGCGGAGAAGTCGTCTTCCTGCACCTCGCGCTCGACCGCATCGGCGGCCGCACGACGGGGTTGGTAACGCAGGTCGAACGGCACGTCCAGGGGCATCCGAAAGGGTTCGAGACACCGGCTACAGGAGAGCTCGACGGCCGTTTGCACCTGCCCGACCAAATGAAAGCGCTCGTCGTCCTTGGAGAGATCGAACCCGAGCCGGACAGGATCGGTGACGGTGAACGTCTCGCGATCCTCGACGAAGACGTCGGGCTGGTACGTGCGGTCGAACCGCTCGTGAACCGTCCGGACCCTCGCAAGGCTCAGCGTCAGCACAATCTTCTATTCTACTTCATCGGAGGGGATCTCGCCCTGCCAAGGACGCGAGGCCAGGACCTGCCTCGACGCGCGCGAGCCGGTGGGCAGCCCACGGCACGGCTACTCGATGGCCCAGGGCTTCGGGACGTAAAGATGCTCGAAAAGGCGGACGGCATATCGATCGGTCATCCCGGCGAGGAAGTCCCGGGCGGCAGCGTCGAGCCCCTCCGTGCCGATCGTGCGCGCATCGAGGAACTCGGTCGGACGCTCGCGGATTTTCTCCCACAGCAAGGTCAACACGTCCGTGGCCTTTCTGAACTCGGCGGTGGCGATCGCATTTTCGTAGACGGCGTCGAAGAGGAACCTGCGCAGCCCCAGGACTGCGTCGAGCGCCGGCGGGCTCATCCGGATCTCGGTCAGGCCTCCCGCCAGCGTCTCGGTGACCACGTCGCGCACCAGCGTCCCGATGCGCGCCGACGCCGAGAGTCCCAGCCGCTGCACAAACCCTCCGGGCAAATCTTCGGCCTTCAGCAACCCGGCGCGTGTGGCATCGTCGATGTCGTGGTTGACGTAGGCGATGATGTCGGCCACGCGCATGATCTGCCCCTCGATGGTGCTCGACCGGAGTGCCGGCGGCATGCCGACCGGCGCACCGGACTTGCCTTTCGAGTGCTTGGCGATGCCGTCTCGCACCTCCCATGTGAGGTTCAATCCCTGGCCGTCGTTTTCCAACCGGTCGACGATGCGCAGACTCTGTTCGTAGTGGTTGAAGCCGCCGGGCACGAGGCCGTCGATCACGCGCTCACCGGCATGACCGAACGGCGTGTGGCCGAGGTCGTGACCGAGAGCGATGGCCTCGGTCAGCTCTTCATGGAGGCGCAAGACCTTGGCGATGGTCCGTGCAATCTGCGACACCTCGAGGGTGTGCGTGAGGCGCGTGCGGTAGTGATCGCCGGTCGGGGCGAAGAACACTTGGGTCTTGTGCTTCAAGCGGCGGAACGCCTTGCAGTGGATGATGCGATCGCGATCGCGCTGGAACGCCGGACGGACCGAGTCCTCCTGTTCCGGCCGAAGACGACCCTGGGAGTCCGCACTCTTGGCGGCTTGCGGTGCCAGAATCTCGCGCTCGCGCGCTTCGAGCTGTTCTCGGATGGTCACGCGGCGAGTACCTCGGAGAGAAAGCTGGTGCCGTGCGCGAGCACCCCGACACCGAAGAGCTCCGCGAGCGTCTGTCCGAGATCCGCGAACGTGCGACGCGTGCCGATCTCGGCGCCCGAACGGACGCGAGGGCCGGCCAGCAGGATCGGGACGTGCTCGCGCGAGTGATCCGTGCTCGGTGTGCTGGGATCGTTCCCATGATCGGCAGTGACAATCAGCAGGTCACGTGCCTTCAATCGGGGCAAGAGTTGACCGAGGCGTCGATCGAAGCGCTCGAGGTTGTCCGCGTATCCAACCACGTCGTTACGGTGACCGTACTGCGTATCGAAGTCGACGAGGTTCGCAAAGATGAGACCGTGTGACAGGGCCTCCAGGCGTTCGACCACGCGGTCCATCCCCTCTTCGTCGCTCGCGGTGTGAACGGATTCCGTGATGCCACGCTTCGCGAAGAGATCCTCGATCTTGCCAATCGCGACAACCGGCACCCGCTGCGCCGTCAAACGGTCCAGGAGGGTCTCGCCCGTCGGCGGCAACGCGTAGTCGTGTCGGTTGGCCGTGCGGCTGAACGCACCGGGGGCACCCACAAATGGCCGAGCGATGACGCGTCCCACGCCCAGCCCCTTGGCGGCCAGACCGTACGCGATCTGACAGGCTCGATACAGCTCATCGAGCGGCACCACGTGCTCGTGCGCCGCAATCTGAAACACGCTGTCGGCGGACGTGTACACGATCCAGGCTCCGGTGCGCATGTGCTCGGGCCCGAGCTCGTCGATGATCGCCGTCCCGGATGCCGCCTTGTTGCCCAGCACGCGTCGCTCGGTCCGCCGCGCGAACTCCTCGATGAGCGAGAGGGGAAAACCATTCGGAAACACGGGAAACGGCCGATCGAGCACGACCCCCATCAACTCCCAATGGCCAGTGACGGAGTCCTTGCCCGCGGACGCTTCGGCCATTCGTCCGCACGCACCAAGCGGCGGCAGGACCGGTCCCCCGATCCGCGCCACCCGAGCCAGGCCGAGCGTGCGCAGGTGCGGCACGCGCAGTCCCACCGCATCGGCGATGTGGCCGAGCGTGTCGCTCCCGGCGTCTCCGTAGGACGCGGCATCAGGCAGCTCACCGGCCCCGACACTGTCGAGAACGATGACGATCGCGCGGGCTGGTTGTGAAGTCACGAAGCGTCGATCAAGCCAGCGTCGCGAAGACACTGGCACACGGCCACCCGTGTCGCCGGCAGGTCGCCAGGTCCGTCGAACCACCGTAGGTTAGGCTCTTTGCGAAACCAGATCAACTGACGCCGGGCGTAACGGCGGTTCTCCTGGGCAATCAGCGCGCGCGTGGCAGCTTCGTCGCGCACACCGTGAAGATGCTCGAGTGCCTGTCGATAGACGAGTCCGCCGAACGGGCGCGCGGTCTCTGGAACGCCGCGCGCCAGGAGCGTGCGCATTTCATCCAGCAGCCCACGCTCGAACTGTTGGTCGACGCGTCGTGTGACGCGCCGCAACGTCTCCTCCGCGGGTTGGCGCAGTGCGATTGCGAGGACGCGAAGGTCCGCGATCGGCGACGCGGTCGCGGCGAAGTGCGCGGTCAGCGGGCGGCCGGTCAGCCAGAAGACTTCGAGCGCGCGCACCAACCGCTTCAGGTCCTTCGGTTGGATACGCGCCGCCGACGTCGGATCCGTGCGGGCGAGCATCCGATGCAGGAAGGGCGCACCACCGTGCCGCGCGGCGATCCGTTCGAGTCGCGCCCTCAGTGAGGCCTGCTTGCCCGGCCCCGGAAACAGTCCACGCGTGAGCGCGCGGTAATACAAGCCCGTGCCGCCGACGACCAACGGGAGACGCCCACGGCCGCGGATCTCCCGGATCACGCGCGCCGCGTCGCGAGCGAAATCGGCGGCGTTGTACTCATTCGTGGGCTCGACGATGTCGATGAGGTGATGTGGGATGCCGCCTTGCTCCGTCAGTGGCACCTTGTCGGTGCCAATGTCGAAGCCGCGGTAGACCGCGGTGGAGTCACAGTTCACGATCTCACCGTTGAACCGCTGCGCTACTGCGATGGCCAGGGCACTTTTCCCCACCGTCGTCGGCCCCAGAATCGCCGCGACATCCGGAGGGGTCACCACAGCCGCCACAGGAGGTAGACCAGCAACACGACCAGCAGCAGCACGAGCCCACGCTGTTCGACGACCGTCATACCGCCCTACTGCGGCTGCTCGTTGTAGAAGAACGTGACAGTGAAGAAGGCCTTGTCCGATGGGTACTCTGGGGGCAGGGGTTGCGTCGGATTCGATGAGGCGAGCGCCCCGTACGCGGCGTTGTTGAAGGCCTCGATCGGCGAGGGTCCCACCACCATCAGGTCGCTGAGCGACCCGTCCTTGTGCACGTTGAACGTGATGACCACACGGCCACGCATGGACATCGCCGCGTAGGGAATCAGCCAGTTTCGCTTGACCTGCGCGACGAATCGGCGAATCCACGGCCCGAACTCGACACCCTTGGTGTCGAACTGAATCGCCGGACCGAACGCCCCCGAATCACCCCCGGTGTTGTCGAAGTGATCCTTCTGGATGTACCGGTCCAGATTCCTCAACGCGTCCCCTAGGCGGCCGCCTGGCGAGGGTCGATTCATCGCACGCGCCATCGGGGTGGGTGGCGCCTGTGGCACTCGACCCGTCGTGGCATCAGGCAGCGTCAACGCCGCTTGGTCCTCGCTCTGGGGTGCAGGTTGCGGCTGCGGCGCCTCGGGCGCCGGTTCCGGCTGCAGACCCTGACCGCGTGCGACCCGGTCCTCGAGACGTTCGACGCGCTCAGTTGAGTCGCCGCGCGAGTACGGCAGTGGATTGGACGGCTGAGGCGCCCGCTCGCGCTGCCGAGCCATCCGATCCTGGTCCGATAACTCCGCACGCGGTGGCGGCTTGGGGGACGGCGTATCCATACGTGGCTGGACGAAAACGAACCGGGCGTTATCTCTGGGTGGAGGCTTGAGCTGCGCGCGTTCCTCGCGCTCGACCTCGAAGGCCGGCATCCACCGAGGCGCCGTCACGATCGCCAGCAGCGCCGTCAGGTGGACGATGATCGTGAGGAACACCACGTCCCGCCACGTCAGCGGGCTCACCAGATGCGGCGTATCTGGCCGGTGGTCCTCGAAATCGAAGTACATCAGCGGGTTAGAGCAGTATACCTTGGCGCGCGTGGTGGCCGATGCCTACGTTGCATGGCGTGGTGATCGTGCCGCTCAGGGGCGGACCGCAGTGTACAGGTACACAATGCCGAACGTCAGCGGCTTGGTCCGAATATCGCGAAATCCTGCCCCCCGCAGCACGCTCGCGAACTGCTCCGGCGTATGGAACGCGCCAACCGACGCGGGCAGATACTCATACGCCTGATGTCGAGCCACGAACCGTCCGACTCGAGGGAGCACGCGGTTGAAATACCAGAGGTAGCCGGCCCGTACGAGCCGGTTGGCCGGAATCGCGAACTCCAGCACGGCCAGTCGGCCACCGGGCTTCAGCACCCGGTGCATCTCGGCGCAAGCCTCAGTCGTCTGCTCCACATTGCGAATGCCGAATGCGATCGTGACTGCGTCGACGGATCCGGTCGCCACGGGGACGCACGCGGCATCACCGCGAATGAGCGTGATTCGGTCTGTCAGCCTCTCGCGTCTGAGTTTGTCGAGACCGACGCGCAGCATGGAGCCGGCGAAATCCACGCCGACCACTCGCGCGGCGCGCGGCGTGGCTGACCGCGCCGCAATCGCCACGTCCGCGGTCCCCGTGCAGAGATCCAGCACGCGCTCGCGCCCGGATAAGTGGAGGGAGCGGATCGCCGCCTTTCGCCACCGCCTGTCGATGCCGGCGCTGAGCAGATGGTTCAGGAAGTCGTACCGGACCGCGATCGCGTCGAACATCCCCGCAATCCGCGCCGGCGACTTCGAAACGTCCGTCGCTGGAGTCATACCGCGCTCTTCCCCGCCCGGCCAGGAAACCTACCCGCCCTGCGTGACGCGCCCCGTCCACACCGGATACAACTCGTGCTGGATGCCGAGCGCACCAAGAATCTTGCCGGCTATGAAGTCAGCGAGATCGTCCAACGTGCGAGGCTGTTGATAGAACGCCGGCATCGCGGGTAACACCGTCGCGCCAGCTTCCGCGCAGAGGACCATGTTCTTCAGTTGCATCAGGCTCATCGGGGTCTCGCGCGGCACGATGACGAGCGGACGTCGCTCCTTGAGCATGACGTCCGCGGCGCGCTCAACCAGGTTCCGGGAGAGCCCATGCGCAACGCCCGCCAACGTCTTCATCGAGCAGGGAACGATGACCAGGCCACAACACGAGTGGCTGCCGCTGGCCAATGTCGCACCGAGATCGCGATTGCTGTGGAGCGTCATCTGGCCGGCTTTCACGCCAGGCCCGTAACGATCGACGAGAAATGGCACCAGGCGATCCACCGAAGCCGTCTCGCCGAGCTCGTCGCGCAACAGGCGACGTCCGTAGTCCGACACCACGAGCTCGACCTGGTGTCCGCGCTCCAGCAAGGCGGCCAGCGTGCGCGTGGCGTAGAGCGCGCCGCTCGCGCCGGTAATCGCGACGGCCACCGACGGTTGCGTGCGAGGCGCCTCACTGGACATAGACCGAGACCGCCAGAACCACGAGGTACAAAATTCCGACGTAGCCGTTCAAGTCGAAGGCCCGTTTGACCTGCGAGAGATCGTCGGCACGGACGAGCGATTGCTCGTAGACCAGCAGGAGAGCCACGAGGCCGACGCCCGCGTAGTACACCCACGGGAGTGCGGTGACCCACGCCACGGCGAGCAGGCCCATGACTGCCACGACGTGCATGACGCGAGAGATGAGGAGGGCCGATGGCACCCCGAAGCGCACCGGAATCGACCGCAGGCCGTGGGAGCGGTCGAACTCGAGGTCCTGGCAGGCGTAGAGCACGTCGAAGCCGCCCACCCACATCCCAATCGCCAGCGCCAGCAGCCACGGCTCCCAACCCGCACCACCGCCGACCGCGAGCCACCCACCAACCGGCGCCACGGCCATCGCGAGCCCGAGAAAGAGCTGCGTGTACGTCGTGTACCGCTTCGCCAACGAGTACCAGAACACGATCGCCAGCGCGACGGGCGAGAGGGCGAAGCAGATCGGATTCAATTGCCAGGCCGCGAGGACGAACACCAGCGACGAGATGCCCACGAACCACCACGCCTCCGACACACGCATCGCACCTCGTGGAATATCGCGAGACGCCGTACGCGGATTCAACGCATCGAAGCGCGCATCGACCAGGCGATTGAACCCCATCGCCGCGCTTCGCGCCGAGACCATGGCCACCAGAATCCACAACACGGTCCGCCCACTGATCGGATGCGTACGGGCGGCTAACAGCGCACCGGCCAGCGCGAACGGCAATGCGAACACCGAATGGCTGAACCGGACGAACGACAGATAGGTACCCAGCCGCGCGATCATCACTCCACCCAAGCGACCTGGTCTGGCGCAATACCACCCACGAGATATTCTTCCACATCGTCCAGGTCCGCTGGGACGCTCACGGCGATCATGCGCGCGTGAGAACCGGGTGTCAGTACGCCGTACTGCCCGCCGAATCCGAGGGCTTGCGCCCCTTCCTGCGTGGCGCTGTGGAGCAACGCGCGGGCAGGCACGGCGGGGGCCAACGCGCGCATGACCGCGAGCTCGGCGAATACGTTGAGATCCGGCGTGCTCGCCAGGCTGTCGGTACCGACGGCTATTCGCACACCAGACGCATAGAACGCCTCGAGGGGTGGACGACCCGCACCCGTGTGGAGGTTGCTCCGTGGGCAGGTCACGAGCGTCGCCTCGCGGCTGGCAACGCGCGCCAAGTCCGCCGCTGTCATCTGCACACCGTGCACGACGAGCATCCGACGGTCCAGACACCCATGCCGATCGACGTGCTCGACAGGGCTCACGCCCGCCGGCCTCCACATCGGATCCCAGGAGCCCACTTCCTCGAGAACCTGTCGCCAAGGCCCTGTCCCTTGCGCAATGAACTCGACCTCGGCGGGCGACTCGGCGAGATGAATGCTGCACGGCGCGAGCGCCGGATCTGCGTCCATCGCCCTCCGGAGCGCGCGCAGCACGCTTGGCGCAACTGAGTACGGCGCGTGGGCCGCGAGGCTGGCCCGCACGTCTCGACTCGGCGGCAATGCACGCACCCGAGCGAGCGCCTCGGTGACCACGGCTATTGGATCGGGAGCGTTGAATCTCAGGATCTCGTTGAACACGACACCTGCCAGCGGGCTGTTGACCACCGGACCGTACGGGACAAGGGTGTTGCTGATGTCGCCCACCACTGCCGTCCCAGCTGCCAGACATTCCTCGATCCCGCGCTCGATGCCGTCGAGGATGGCGGCCGCCCACGGATCCGACTGCTCACGGCGCGCGCGAATGATGCCGCGCGCCCACGTGACGAAGTCCGCCGCCGGTGGAATCGCGTGCCGCAGGTGGGAGAGCTCGAGGTGTGTGTGCGCGTTCACGAGGCCCGGCAAGACGGCGACCGCACCCAAATCCCGTTCGGTCACACCAGGCTCGCCGTGTCCAGTGCCTACACCAGCGATGTGCCCATCCGCCACAGCCACCCACCCTTCGTGGAGCGGAGGCGACGTCACGGGCAACACGAAGCGGGCACGATACCGAAGCAATGGCGTATACGGCCTACTGCACCACCCGAAGCGCCTTGCCTTGGCGGCTGCGCGCCGGATAGTGACGCAGTTCGTCGGGGACGGACGTATCGCCGTCGGCGCGGGCCGTCGCCAGCTCCAGCATGCGCGGCACCTCGCGTTCGCGGAAGATCGGGTCGCCCAACAGCTCGTAATGCATGTTGCGCCGCTTGGCCTGAAAGCCTGCGTCCTCGATGTTGCGGACGATCTCGACCTCGTCCATGCAGTAGCTCGCGCCAGCCGCCCGAACCACGTTCTCTTCGATCATCACGCTGCCCATGTCATTGGCGCCGTACGCGAGACTGAGCTGACCGACTTTGCCGCCCTGGGTCACCCAGGACGCCTGGAGGTTGTCGAAGTTGTCGAGGACGATCCGGGCAAGCGCCAGCGTCCGGAGATAGTCGACGCCGGTCGCCTCGGATCCGGCGAGCTCGGTGTGGTCGGGTTGGTAGCTCCAGGTGATGAACGCGGTGAAGCCACCCGTCTCGTCCTGAAGCGCGCGGAGCCTTAGCAAGTGCTCGATCCGCTCCTCATCCGTCTCCACTGTCCCATACATCATCGTCCCTGTCGTTCGGAGGCCGAGGTGGTGCGCATGGCGCATCACGTCCAGCCATTCGTCAGCCGAGGCCTTTCCGTAGCAGTGCAGGAGCTTCCGCACGCGGTCCACGAGGATCTCGGCGCCGCCGCCGGGCACGCTGTCCAAGCCTGCCGCAATCAGCCGGCGGAGAACCTTCGGCACGGGCAATTGGTCGAGACGGGACAAGTGGATGACTTCCGGTGGTGAGAGCGCATGCAGTTTGAACGCAGGGTAGCGTGACTTGATTCCATGAAATAGGTCTTCGTACCAGCTCAGCGGAAGGTCGGGATTGTGGCCGCCCTGTAGCAGAAGCTGCACGCCGCCGACAGCGATGGTCTCGTCGATCTTGCGATAGAGCTCATCGAATCCGAGCACGTAACCCTCTGTCGACCCGACCGGTCGATAGAAGGCACAGAATGCGCACCGCGCCACGCACACGTTCGTGTAGTTGACGTTGCGATCGATGATGTACGTGATGACGGGCTCGGGATGTTTCCGCGCACGGATCGCGTCGGCCAGCTGGCCGAGCTGCGCTGTGGGTGCCCGACGATACAGGGCGAGCGCCTCGTCGCGGTCGACCCGGCCGCCGGCCCTGACCTTCTCCACGATGTGGTCGATACCGTGATCGATCGACATGGCCCGGGCCCTCCTCCCGGGTTCAAAAGAATCGCAGTGCGTCGGATGCGTCGACCGCACCCACTTCGACCGCGTACCGATAGAACAGCGTCAAGCCAGCACGCTCGTCCTCCCCGAGACTGTAGTGAATATTATCTCGCAGGTATCGTACCCCTAACGACACCAGTGCCGGTTCGTCACCGAAGTACTCGGCCGACACCGTTTCGAGGTCTGTCAGCGCTTCGTCTCTGGCCGCTTGCAACACGCGGACATCCTCGTCGGTGATCGCGCCACCTCGGCCTGCCCAGAACGCGTAGACGAACGGCAATCCGGTGGCGCGCAGCCACCGCTCGCCCAAGTCAATCTTCTCGACCATCACCTCGTGATCGCCGATGCGGAGCGGGCCGGACTCGATGAGCAGCGCGCGGTCACCAATGAGCAACGCCGCGTCGTTCACCAGGAGCATCGCCGGCAAGTCAGGCCCATGCTGACGGAGCTCGGGAATGATGCCGAACGCGTGCGAGCAAAGCACGCGCGTCAGCGCAACGGAGGTCCGCGAGCTGGTGTCGAGCGCGATCGACCGCACGTCGCCGATGGGTTTCGTGGTGAAGATCGCAACTGAGGCCACGGGGCCACGGGAAGCGACCGCCAGATCGGGCACGATTCGGTACGCCCGCTCTCCCTGCGCCGACTGGGGTGCACGCAGGTACTCGATGGAGGGGATAAGCCCCAGATCGATGACGCCGTCGTGCAGCAACGTCGCGCAGCGGGACGGCCAGTCGAATCGCACGTCGAAGCGCGGAGATCGATCGAGCCTGAACGCCAGTGGTCGTGCGTTCAGGTACTCCACTGCGCCAAGTCGAACGACACTCATCGGGTGATCAGCTCATAGCGGCCGTTCCGCTCCACGGGTTCAAGCGCGGCCGCACGGATGTTGCGTTGGATCTCCTCGAGGGGAGCCCGCCGGCGTCCCTGCGCGACATCGTCCTCTGCCGACACGCCGTCGATGTCATCGGCGCCCATGGTCAGCGCCACCTGGGCGAGTTTCGGACCATACAGCGCCCAGTCCACTTGGATGGACGGGATGTTCTCAACCACCAACCGGGCCAGGGCGAGGCGTCTCACATCCTCGTAGCCAGTGGACGGGACGGCAGGATTGAACCGCCGGGGAAGGGGGGCAAAGGAGCGCAAGACCGCCACGTCGCGCTGGAGGGCGTAAACGCGCTGGAAACCAGCCACTGTGTCGACCGCTGGGGCCTGATGGATCGTGAGACGTGCCAGCGCGAGGCCCGCGATATTCACTTCCTCGATCGCCCGTCGCGGGTCCTCCAACTGGTCGAAGGGCGCCTCCGCGACGAGCTCCAGCCCGGCGGCGCAGAGCTCCTCGAGCAGCGAGCGCAGCGTGACCTGCTCTCGCACGGAGAGCCTCTCGAGGTCGCTCAGCGCGAAGCCCGAGAGCGGTCTCCCGGACGTTGCCGCCCGCACTTCAGCGACCCGCGACACGGCGCTGGCGCGCGAATCCGGGGCACCAGCGATGCGCACCTCGCCGGCCGAAGGCGGAACGTGTATCGGGGCGCCCGGTTGTGCGTCCACGTCTGCCACCCGCACGAACGTCGTACACACGCCGTGCAGGCGCCGCCGGACGTCATCGGCGTGCATCCCGATGGTGATGATGTCGTGTGAGGCCGACAGAGCTGCAGGGTCTGGAGCGGTCGCGGTCATCCCCGTTCCTGATCATATAGGCAGGCGGAGCCAGCCAGATAGGGCCAGCCTACCCGCCCCGGACAGCCCACCAGGCCTGGCGTCAAGACACAGTCGGTCCGAACACGAGGCCGAGGGCGATCGCGATGCTCACCGACAGCACGAGAGCCAAGCCACAGACGGCGAGGGCTTTGGTGGGACTTCGATAGTCAAGCGCTTGTTGGACGGCGATCACCATCGCCGCCAGCATCCAGAGGGTCGTCACGACGTGCACGGGCACCGTGACTGCAGGCATGACGCCGAGAACGCGCAGCAGACCGCGTGTGGCCGCGAATCCGAGCGTGCGCAGTAGCTCCCCGACATTGCTTCTCGTCGTGTTTTCCGGCATCAATCGAACACCGATTTCGAAGGTCAGCAGGGCCCAGGTGATCCACGTGAGCAGCGCGAGCATCGAGAAGAACACGATGCTCGTGATGGTGTGGGTGTCGGGTGATCGCAGCCCAATGCCGGCGGCGACGCTGGATGCCAGCACGACGAGAAAGGCTTGGCCCGTGGCGCCCTCATCCGCCTCGACTTCCTCGTAAATCGCGCGGTCGAGAGCCAGGGCTCCGATGAGCCTTTGCAGAAGCGTCGTGCCGGCGGCGCGGGACACCACGCTCGACCCCCATGCAAAGGCGATGCTACCGTCGGCTCCAGTGGAGACCGTGCGGAATCCGCCCCGTCCATCGAGACCCGTCGCAAGTGGCGGAATCCCGTGGCCTCTCAGGGCCATGACTTCCTGGTAGCAAGCAGCCACGACAGGATGCGGGCGTCATGCTTCCCCAAAATCTCCAACACCGATGACCCCTGGCCGAAGCGCCCTCGTCGCCTTAGAGCCCGTCGAGCAACGCCGCGAGGCGGCCTCGGCGGCCAAGACGAGGCGGGATCGCAAGGCGCGAGGAGGGCCCATGCCGGGTGCATGTAACAGACTTACTCCGATTGGCCCGAACGGCCCACGATCGTGATGCCGGCGGCGTCCGCCGCGGCGACAACCCCCTCGCCGTCGATCATGAGCGTTCGACCCGCGTCGACCGAAAGCACCGACGCGCCGGCGGCCTTCAACGCGGCGACCGTCGCGACCCCGACCACGGGGACGTCGAATCGCATGTCCTGATTCGGCTTCGCGACCTTGACCACGCACACGCCGGGGCCCGCCAATTGACCGGCGCGCGCGATCACGGCGTCAGTACCCTCCATCGCCTCGACGGCGACGACCGCCGCCCCTTTGACGGCAACCGTTTGTCCGATGTCCAGCCCAGCTATCACATCCGCGACTCGGTACCCGACGGCGAGGTCGCGGCGCTCCTCGTCGGTGGGCGACCGACGAGTCAACACGCCGGCCCTCGCCAGAAGGGGTGACAGAAACGTTGTCGAGTCGATGAGCTCGATCCCGCGCTCCCTCAAGAGATCGGCGACGGCGGCGATGATCGCGTCGGTGTTCCTCGCCTTGATCCGCGTGAGCAGCCCGATCGCGGTCAAGTCGGGCACGATGTCGGAAAACAGCTTCGTGTGCTTCACCTGACCGGCCATCAGTGCGTGGCTCACCTGCGCCTTCTCCAACAGCTTCACCCAGGTGCCCAATTGACCGAGCGAAACGCGATGAACCGCTGCCCGGGGCGGCTTCGCCGCTTCGATCTCCAGCTCCGGAAACGCTTCCTCTCTCAGCGCGATGATGGTGACCGCATGGCCTGTGGCGCGCGCGGCGTCGAGCACGAGAAACGGGAACCGGCCGTTGCCGGCGATAAGGCCCAAGTGCACGGATTAGTCTTCGGTGAGCACTTCCTCGGCCCGTCGAGTCGCGCGCCGGAGGATGACGCCTCGCTGGGACGTCCGGATGAAGTCCAGCAAATACTCGACCTCCGGACAGGCCAACGAGCGGTCCTGCTCGATCTGATGGAGAGCGCTGGTGGTGTTCAGCTTCGATTGCAGGAGGTAGCGGAATGAGCGCTTCAACTTGCCGATGACATCAGGCGAGAAGCCTCGTCGCATCAGTCCGATCGTGTTCAGCCCGTAGATACGGGCGCGGTTGCCGACGGTGCGGGCATACGGCATCGCGTCCTTGGTGACGACCGAGTAGCCCCCGACGAACGCATACCGACCCACACGACAGAATTGATGCACGCCTGACCCGGCGCTCACGTTCGCGAAGTCCTCGACGGTGACATGGCCGCCGAGCGTCGCCTGATTGCCGAAGATCGTGTCGTTCCCCACGTGGCAGTCGTGCGCAATGTGCACGTACGCCATGAAGACGTTCCGGTCGCCGATCTCGGTCACCCCGCCGCCCCCTCGTGTGCCGCGGTGAATCGTGACGAACTCCCGGAAGATGTTGCGCTTGCCGATCAAGAGCCGCGTCTTCTCGCCTCGAAACTTGAGGTCCTGTGGGATCAGTCCGATGGACGAGAACGGATAGATCTGGGTGCCGTCGCCGATCTCGGTCCAACCGTCGATTATTGAGGAAGCGCCCACCTTGCAGAAGGCGCCGACCTTCACGTGCGGCCCGATCGTGACGCGCGGGCCGATGACCGTCCCCTGACCGATTTTCGCGGCGGGATGGACGATCGCGGTCGGGTCGATTTCGGTGCGATCGGCGACCACCGCGAGCAGCAGCTCGCATTCCGCCACTACCTGATCGTCGAGGTAGGCCACCGCCTGTGCGCGGGCGAGGGAGGCGCGACGACGCTCGAGCGACACCTCGAGACGCAGCCGATCGCCCGGCACGACTTGCCGACGGAACTTCGCGTGATTGACGCCGCGGAGGTAGACGCGGGAGTTCGGCGGGCCCTCCTCGCGCTGCAGCAACAGGATGGCCGCGACCTGAGACAACGACTCGAGCATCAGGACGCCGGGCATCAGCGGCGCGCCTGGGAAATGCCCTTGGAAAAACTCTTCGTTGACGGTGACGTTCTTGACGGCCACCAGCCGCCGACCCACCTCATGCTCCGTGATCGCGTCCACGAGCATCGAGGGGTAGCGGTAGCACAGGCGATCCAGAGCCTGTGGGATGTTGATGAGCACGAGCTCAGTCTATCAGAAGCCTCTGGGGCACCATGGCGAGTTTGGCAGGCCCCGGCTCACTGACAGATAATGGAGGTCAGCGATGGGGCAGGCGGAGATACCATTCCGTCTCCCGCATCGCAGATGTGAAGGACCAGGAATGATTCGAACACGTGTGCGCCGCGTCGGCCTGGCGGCCGTGGTCGCCGCGGTGACCGGTTGCAGTGGTAACAACCTCCCGATCACGCCCAGCCAACCGCCGTCGCAGACGTTCACGGAAGTGTTCAGCGGAACCATCGGCCAAAACGGCGCGGCCAGTCACTCGTTCATCGCGCAAGCGTCGGGCACGGTGACGCTGACGCTGCTCTCGGTCCAGCCAGACTCCACCATCCCGATCGGGATCGCGCTGGGCACCTGGACCGGTGCCGCGTGTCAGATCATCATTGCCGCCGATCGTGCGTTTCCAGGCACGACGCTGAATGGCTCGGTGGGCTCGTCGGGCAGCCTTTGCGCGCGCGCATCCGACGCGGCAGGCAGCATCGCGCAAGGTGCGAGGGTCACGTACGAATTTCAGGTGGTACACCCATAGAGGCCGCGCAGGCCAGGTAGGGCTTCCCACTCGGCCTACTTGGCTCTGGCCTTCTCCGCGGCGTCCAGTTTCGCGACCGCATCCTGTGTGAGATCGAGACCTTCCTCGGCCCAGATCAGACCCGCGTCACTGCCGCTGAAGAGGAAGTGCAGCCCCTTCTCCTTCGAGATCTGAGCGAGGATAGGCAGCAGCTTCTTCTGGAACTCGTTCTGCAGATCCTGTTGGAGCTCGTTGAGCTCGGCTTGGGCATCCTGTTGCATGCGTTCCAAGTCGCGCTGCTGCCGATCGATCTCCTTCTCGAGCTGACCGCGAGCCGTGTCGCTCATGACCCCGCCGCCGGTCTGCAGCTTGGTCTGGTTCGCCTGGAGCGCCTTGCTCTTCTCGCCGATCTCGGCCTGCTTCTTCGTCGTGAGCGCGTTGACCTTCTGCGCGGCCACCTTGCCGTCAGCCGACAATTGGGCGATCACCTGGAGGTTGACGAACGCCAATTTGGCGCCCTGCGGGAAGGGTGCAGGCGCCTGTGGCGTTGGCGCGAGCTGCGGCGCGGTCGTCGGGGCCGGTGCGGCCGGACGAGGCGGTGCGGGGGCGGCCGGCTTGGCTTGACCGGCGGGAGCTTGAGCAAACCCTGGCGCGGCGCTCAACACGAACCCGAGCGACGCAGCGATGGCTAAACCTCTCATTCCTCATCCTTTCCTGAACACGACCTGTGAACCGGCATGTACGAGTGCCAGACGTCGTTGGCGCACACCGAGCGCCCAATGGAGCGGCACGCGCCCATGCTGTTCGATCCTCAAGTGTCGCCTCGAAGTGGGGCTCTGTCAACTTCGCTCGCCCCGCGCGACGCGTCCCGCCTTCCGACCCTCCGCGCAGCGCCCCTCGGCCATCCCGGAGGGTCGCAACCGCGCCGTGCACCGCATTCACGTCGGTTCCGCGCTGTGCGCGGCCCTTCACCGCCGGGAGTTCGTCCCTCCAGCCGAGTCCTCCGAACCGTCTTGAACGGTCGAAACGTGACGCCCTGACTCGAGTTTCCGCTCGACGGCTGGCCCCCTGCGAAGCGGGGCTGCGATGAGCGCGACGTCGCGACGCGGAGCTAGCTGCCAGTTGGTCTGAAGCGGAGCCTCGCTAGAACGTCGTGCCGACCGCGAAACGGAATTGGAACTTGTTCGTCGGCCGGAACCGATTGTTCAAGACCCCTTCCCGCTGAGGGTTGTAGGCAAAGATCAGCCGAAAGGGCACATTCAACACCGGCATGAAGAAACGGACCTCCGCGCCGGTCGAGGTCTTGAAGGCGCCGCGCCGCAGCGTTCGCAATTCAGGCGGTGGGGTATTCGGGTCGGTCAACGTCACACCGGTGAACAGGGGTGCGAGAAGCGGCGTTACGATGATCGGTTCCTCCACGTCCTCGATGAACGCGAAGCGCTGACCAGTGTCGCGCACCTGGCCCGCGTCGTAGAAGAGAATCAGGCGGACCGGTCCGGCGATCGCGATGTTCTGTTCGACGTTGAAGAGGAGGCTCTTGTTGCCGCCCAGCACAAGGCCGGACGGATCCATCGGACCGATGGTTCGGATATCGAAGCCTCGGACCGAGTACTCGCCGCCGAGAACGAGCTTCTGAAAGATCGGAAGCTCGCGACTGCCCGTGAATTGGTGGATGTACTCCACCTGGCCGCGCATGCCCAGCGTGAGACGGTTGTTCTGGCGCCAGAAATGCGCAACCTCAAAGGACGGCTTGTAGAAATTGGTATTCCCGCCGAGACCGGCGAGATCGATGGACGCGGTGACCCGACTGCCGACCGTCGGAAAGATCGGCTGATCCACCGTGTTGTAGATGATGCTTGGGACGACCTTGCTGATGATCCGCTCGCCACCCGCGCCCGTGAGCACGGCGTCGCGCAGAAACGGATTACGCGAGAGGACCACCGGATCCTGATAGAGCTGGCTGACTTCGGTGACCTGCACGCGCTCATAGCTGTAGTTCGTGAACATGCGCGTGAAGCCCCGGCCGAGCGGGAAGCCGGCGGTCAGCACCGTGCCGATCGAGCGCTGCGTAAACGATCCGATGTAGCGAATCTCACTGCGGAAGAGGTTGATGCCGCCCGTGATGTTGCGGTCGAAGAGGAACGGCTCGGTGAACGCCAGCGTGTAGTTCTGCGCGCGCGACCCGCCCTGCAACGACACCGTGAGACTCTCGCCGCGGCCGAGGAAGTTCGCGGTCTGGAACGAGAGCTGACCGAAGAAGCCCTCGAACTGCGAGACGCCGGCACCAAACGTCAGCTGGTTCCGGTTCTGCTCTTCGAGCTTGAGTCGCACGTCCACCTTGCCCTCGACGTTCGGGGTCTTGTCGAACGTGACGTCCTTGCCGGGGCCTTCGAGCGGCTTGAAGTACCCGAGCTGGTTCAATCGGCGGATGCTGTACTTCAGCGCTTCCGTGTCGAACACGTTGTTCTCGTACAGCCGCATCTCGCGACGGATCACGCTGTCGCGGGTCGTGGTGTTACCGATGAACGTGATCCGGTTGACGAAGTACTGCTTACCCTCCTGTAGGGTCATCGTCACATCCGCCACAGCCGGGCCATCCTCAGGCCGCGTGGCCGCCAACGCATGGGGTGTCACCTGATCCGCGGGGTCGGGCTCGTCGCGGAACTTCATGTCGGGATAGCCCGTGAACTCGAAGTAGCCGCCCTGCCCGTACAGCTCCTGGGCCTTCTGCAAACCCTGACGAATACGCTTTTGGTTGTAGTACTCGCCCTCCTGTAGCTTGAACAGCGGGCGCAGCGACTCCCCCTTTACAACCGTGTTGCCGGCGAAGTTGAAGCTGCCGATCTTGTAACGCTTCCCTTCGGTGACTGGAACTCGCAGCTCGACGAACCTCGTGCTCTTGTCGCCCGAGTCCCCGAGGAACTTGAGCTCGGGCTGACCGATCACCGCCTTCACGTAGCCGTTGTCACGGTAGAACTCGGTGACCCGCTCGGCGTCCTCGTCGAACTTGTTCTCCTGGTACGTGCCGCGACCAGAGATGAAGGACAAGAACCACTGCTCCTTGTTCTGCTTCATGTGCCGCTTGAGGGCACGGTCGCTGAGATCCTGGTTGCCGACGAACTCGATGTTCCGAATCTTGACTTTGGGCCCTTCGTCCATGTTGAACGTGAGGTGCACCAACTTTGGACCGCCCGGCAACTCCTTGATGCCGTGCGAGACGCTGGCGAACTGGAAGCCTTTGTCTTTCATCAGGTCGCGGACAATGGTTTCGATCTTCTTGATGAGGCCGGGATCGATGAACGTGTCGAGCCGCACCTGCGCGTCGGCTGCCTTCAAGGCCTCGTCGATCTTGGTCCGCTCGACCTTCTTCGACCCGACAAAGTCGACGATCTTGACCCGCTGCCGCTCCTCCAGGTTGTAGGTGATCAACTTGCCGACGACGCCGTTCGAGAAGACATAGTCCGCCGTCTCGATCGAGATGTTGTCGAGGAAGGTTGTCCCCCAGAGGTCGCGGAAATCCTCCCGGATCCGCTGCTCGGCCGCTTCGTCGTACGGCGTCCAGATGCCCTGAGATGGCTGGCTGGGCTTGAGTTTGATGTAGTAGAGATACGTCTGGATGTCGATCAGGGAGATGTTGCCTTGCGCCTGAAAACAGGGCGCGATCTGATAGATGACCGGACCGGATCCGGCCGGGGGCAAGGCCCGCGGCGCCGGAATCGGCTGTCCGCAGATGGTCGTTGGATTCTGCGCCGGTGTGGGAGCGCCAGCCGGCTGAGCCTGGATCTGCGCGCTCGCGACAGACGGCACCCACAGGCAGACAAGAAGCCACGCGACCCGAACGAGCATCGGAAGACGTCTCTGCACCAGACAGTATCTGTCTATAGATTATAGGACGTCTGGAGCCGCCTGGTGGACGTGTGAGGCGTCAGGGGCTGGAACAGCGACCGGCCGCACCAAGAGTTTGGGCGGAAGCGCCTCTGGTCAGAGGCGATCCGCCCGTTGTGACACCACGGCGCTAGACCACGAGCCTTCGGCCGACCTCATGCGCGCCGGCCGTGCGATAGGCCAATTGACCGGCATCCATATAGACCTCGATTTCCTCGCCCTTGAGGTGCCCACGGATGAGCTCTTCGGAAAGCGGATCCTCTACGTACCGCTGAATGGCCCGCCGCAGCGGACGCGCCCCATACGACCGGTCCTTGCAGGTGACCTCGATGATCCAGTCAACCACCTCCTGGGCGAGCGAAATACGCAACTGCCGGTCGAGGAGATTCGCGTTCAACTGGGCGACGAGCAGCGCCATAATCTGCCGCAGGTCTTCGTCCGACAGTGCCTCGAAGACGATGATCTCGTCGATGCGGTTGATGAACTCGGGATTGAACGTCCGCCGCACCTCGCCGAGGACCATCTCGGTTACGCTCTTCTCGATGACCCCGGAGTCGGACGACTGGAAGCCGAGCGCGCTCTTCTTCTGGATGAAGCGCGCGCCGATGTTCGACGTCATGATGATGATCGTGTTCTTGAAGTTCACACGATTCCCGAGACCGTCGGTGAGATGGCCGTCCTCGAACACCTGCAGGAGGATGTTGAAGATGTCCGGATGCGCCTTTTCGATCTCGTCGAGCAGAACGACCGAGTACGGATTCCGCTTCACCTTCTCGGTGAGCTGACCGCCCTCCTCGTGGCCCACATACCCGGGCGGCGAGCCGATCAGCTTCGACACCGAATGCTTCTCCATGTACTCCGACATGTCGAAGCGAATAAGCGCGTGATCGCTGCCGAAGAGGAAGCTCGCGAGCGCGCGCGCCAGCTCGGTCTTGCCGACGCCGGTCGGCCCGAGGAATACGAAGCTGCCGACGGGTCGATTGGGATTCTTCAACCCCGCGCGTGAGCGACGGATGGCGCGGGAGATGGCCGAGATCGCCTTTTCCTGGCTGATCACGCGCCGATGCAGTTCGCCCTCCATGCGGAGCAACTTGTCCCCTTCGTCCTGATTGATGGACGCCATGGGGACACCTGTCCACTTCGCCACGACCTCGTCGATCTCCTGCTTCCCGACCACGACCCTGCGGCTGCTCGACTTCACGTCGAACTTCTCGCGGACGAACTGCAGGTTCTCCCGAGCGGCCATTTCCTGCTCGCGGTAGAACGCGGCCTTCTCGAAGTCCTTCTGGCTCGAGGCGCTCTCCATCTGCTCGACGGCGACACGGATGCTCTTGTTGATCTCCCCGAACTCCTCGCTGTAGCCCGCTTCCTTCAGCTTCGCGCGCGCGCCAGCCTCGTCCACCAGATCGATGGCCTTGTCCGGCAGGAATCGGTCCGTGATGTACCGATGCGACTGGTACACCGCCGCTTCGATCGCTTCACGCGTGTACTCCACGTGATGAAAGCTCTCGTAGCGGTCCTTGATGCCGAGGAGGATCTCGATCGTTTCGCGCTCGCCAGGGGGGTCGACCTTGATCGCCTGGAAGCGGCGCTCCAACGAGCGGTCCTTCTCGATGTACTTCCGATACTCCGCCGGCGTTGTCGCACCGATGCAGCGGATTTCGCCGCGAGACAGCGCCGGCTTCAGGATGTTCGCTGCGTCGAGCGATCCTTCGGCAGAGCCCGCCCCGACCAACGTGTGCAGCTCGTCGATGAAGACAATGATGTTCGGGTTGTCGGTCAGCTCTTTCATGATCGCCTTGAGGCGCTCTTCGAACTGACCGCGGTACTTGGTGCCGGCGACAATGAGCGAGATGTCGAGGGCGAGGATGCGTTTGTCCGCGAGGAAGTGTGGGACGTCGCCGAAGACGATCTTCTGCGCGAGCCCCTCCACGATTGCGGTTTTGCCGATGCCAGGCTCGCCGATGAGCACGGCGTTGCTCTTCGTCCGGCGGCAGAGCACCTGCTGCACTCGCTCCACCTCGTGCTCGCGGCCCACCAGCGGGTCAAGCTGGTTCTTCATCGCCGACTCGGTGAGGTCGCGGCTGAACTCGGCGAGCAGCGGCGTCTCCTTCACCCGCGTCAGCGTGGTCTTCTCGTTCAACAGCTGGACGATGTCCTCTCGGACGGCGTTCAGGCGCATCCCTTTTTCCATCAGGATGGAGGCCGCCACCGAGCGTTCTTCGCTCAAGATGCCGAGGAGCAGATGCTCGGTCCCGATGTAGTTGTGGAGCAGCCGATCCGCCTCTTCCGCAGCAAACTGCAAGACGCGCTTGGTTTCAGCGCTGAACGGAATTTCGACAGATGTGGACACCTTCTCGCGGAAAACCGTGCGGCCTTCGATGTCCTTGCGGATGTTTTCGAGGGAGAGGTGCGAGCGCGCGAAAATCCGGCTGGTGAGGCCCTTGCCCTCGCGGATCAAACCCAACAGAAGGTGCTCGGTTTCGATCGAAATGCTGCCGAGCTGACTCGCTTCGTAGCGAGCGAAGAACAGCACGCGTCTGGCCCGTTCGGTGTACCGTTCGAACATCGGCCTACCTAGGTGCAAGCGGAAAGTATGAGAAAACCCATGGCGGTAGCCACATTATAAGGCATCGGTCCGACCCGCCCCTGCCATCAGCCCTGATAAGTCGCTGGATGAATTGAGCTTCACGTGTCTTCATCCTGCTGGACGCTGGGTACGCAACACCCGTGCCCAAGGGTCAGAAGACCGAATCGGCCTGGCCCCTGTTGTTGGTCCATCGTCAACGGTCGGCTTGCCCCTCGGGAGCGCGGAGGCGATCCACAGGACGCTAGCTGGTGACGGAGCGAGGGATCGGCGTTTCAGGCGGCGGGTACCAACCGGCCTCCCTCGAGGCGGAGGATCCGGTTGCACGCCGCGGCAAGGCGCGGGTTGTGGGTCGCGATGATGGAGGTGAGGCCGTAGGCCGCGTGCATCTCGCGCAAGAGACCGTGCAACGCCTCAGCGGTTTGTTCATCGAGGTCGCCGGTCGGCTCGTCAGCCAAGAGGATGGCGGGTTCCGCGACCAGAGCTCGGGCCACCGCGACACGCTGCTGCTCGCCGCCGGAGAGCATCCCGGGGCGATGCGTCAGCCGATCACCCAATCCGACTCGCCGCAGCAACGCCTCCGCCCGAGTGCGCGCTTGCGCGCCGGGCAGCCGCGCGATGCGCAGGGGCATTTCGGCGTTCTCGACCGCGTTGAACTCCGGCAGCAGATGATGGAACTGGAACACGAATCCAACTTTCCGGTTCCGATAGGCCACGAGCTCGGTGTCCGGTAAAGATGTCACTTGGACGTCGCCGATGGTCACGTGACCGTCGTCTGCACGGTCCAGCCCACCGAGCACATGCAGCAACGTGCTCTTCCCCACGCCCGACGCCCCGACAATGGCCACCATCTCGCCGGCGTCCACGCACAACTCGAGGTCGCGGAGCACGCTCAACCGGTTCCCGCCGACGGTATACGACTTCCAGATGCCCCGCGCCTCGAGGAAGCTCATGAAGACCCGCTACTCGTAACGAAGCGCCTGAGCGGGGTCGAGCCGCGCCGCCTGCCGGGACGGGTAGATCGTGGCGAAAAAGCAGATGACCACTGCGCCGATGACGACCGCCGCGAAGTCGAAGGGCAGGACCACGAACGGGACGTGGGATACCTGGTACACGTCGTAGGGAATACGCACCAACCGATAGCGGTCCGCGATCGAGGCGATCAGGTACCCGAGGCTACCGCCAACCGTGGTCCCGATGATCCCGATAATGAGCCCCTGGGCCATGAAGATGAGCGTCACGCTCCTGGCGCTCGCACCCATGGTCTTCAGGATCGCGATGTCACGGCTCTTTTCCATCACGAGCAAGATGAGCGAGGCCAGGATGTTTAACGCCGCGACCACTCCGATCAGGCCGATGGTCAGCGAGATGGCCATCTTCTCCACCGAGAGCGCGGAGAACAACGACCGATTCATGTCGCTCCAGTCCTGCACGAGATAGTCAGCCCCCACCAGGCCTGGCAGCGCCTCAGCGATCCGAGGTGCCTCGTACATATCGCGGACACGCAGCTGAATGAAGTCCGCGCGCTCTTTGTCGAGCATCCGCTCGGCCACGTCGAGCGCGACGTACCCCCACTGCGCGTCGAATTCGTAGAGGCCGAGGCCGAAGACGCCGCCGACCACCAGACGCCGAGTGCGAGGCACCATGCCCATGGGCGACAGCGTCCCTTTCGGTGTCAAGAGCCGCACCGAGTCGCCGACCTTGACGCCCAGCGTTCCAGCGAGGTCTTTGCCGAGCAGGATCGCACTGACGTCCTCCTCACCCTGGCCAGCGAGCGCGTCGAGCGAGCCGCTGATCATCGCGCTCGCAATGTCGGTAACAGACGACTCGAGCCTGGGGTCGACGCCCTTGAGCGTGATGAACGCCTCGCCGGTTTCGGTCGTGATGAGCGCCTTGCCGATGACCCCGGGCGCCGCGCCGACCACGTCAGGCACCGCGCGCAATTTGTCGACTTCGGCCTTGTAGTCTTGGAAGCCGCCGACGTGCGACACAAAGATGTGCGGGCTGGACCCGAGGATCCGGTCGCGGACCTCCTGTTGCAACCCAGTCATGAGCGCCAGCGCGATGACCAACGCCATCACGCCGACCGTGACTCCGATGGTCGAAGCCACGGAAATCACCGAGATGAACGCCTGCTTGCGCTTCGCAACCAGGTAGCGGAAGGCGATCTGCAATTCGAATGGCATTGCTTACTCCAGGCGCCTACCCCCTGGTCCCGCTTCGGTCGAGTCCAGCCAACCAGGCCATCCAGCTCACCGGCCTATGGTTTCACTTTCCCGTGATCCCGTCCAATCCCCGATCGAAGGCGCGCTTGGCTGCGGCGATGCGCTGCTGATGCTCCTCGTACGACAACGAGCCCTCGGAGGTCTGGCGCGGGGGGTAGACCGACCTCTGGTAGACCGGATAGGCCTCGGTCCGAAGGTGTGCCGGCATGTGATGGCCCACGCGGACGCTCCGTTCATGTCTCAGTGCCGAGAGGTCGATCGGCGCAACGACGATGCGCTCGCCAGGGCCGGGTGAGGCCTCAGCGAGCACGCGACCGTCGAAGTCGATGACCTGCGACCCACCCGGCCACGAGTACGGCGGATAGTGCCGCAGGCTGGCGCCCTGATTGGCCGCAACGACGAACGCGATATTCTCCAGCGCTCGGGCTCGATTGATTGTCGTCCACCAGTTCATCGGCTCGGTCGCGCCCCACGGATCCATGTAGGCAGACACGCGGATCAGAATCTCGGCACCGTTCGCGGTCAGTTGGCGCAACACCTCAGGGAACAGCCAGTCGTAGCAGATCGCGCACCCCAGTCGACCCACAGGGGTGTCGACCACCGGGAACAGGGGTTCGTCGTACCCGGGCAGATCGTGCGGGCTCGCGTGTACTTCGTACGGAATCCACGGGTTGACCTTCCGGTATTTCGAGAGGATCCCCGTCGGACCGATGAGGCACGTCGTGTTGAAGACAACGCCCGGCCAACGCGAATCGGCTTCGATCATCGTACCGCTCTGGATGTAGACGTCGTGCTGCTTGGCCTTTGATGCGAGCCGCTCCGTGTGCTCGTTCGGGATGGGAACCGCGAGCGAGCGCAACAATTGCTGGACGGTCGCGTACACCGGCGCTGCGTGCGCGAACTCGGGGAAGACGACCAGCCGTACGGGAAGAAAGGGCGCGCTGCCCTCGACCGCGGCATCGATCATCGCGAGCATCCGGTCGGTGTTGGCGGCCATGGCGGCCCGCTCGCGAGGATTCGGCAGGTCGGTCTGACACGCGGCGGCAGCATAACGGACAACGCTCATCGGGGTACGACCACGGTGGAATGATTCTTTCGCGAACGACAGTCCAGTGCAAGGTGTACCGCGGCACGGGGATTGGACAGCGCGTTGATGGTAATCAGGCTGCGGGCCTGACCGCAAACGCCGCTCGGACCTGGGCCGGGGGACGGAACCCCAGTCGCTCGATCAGCCACTCGCGGTTGTA
>VFZL01000011.1 GCA_016871175.1 Acidimicrobiia bacterium
CGAGACGGCGCAGATGGCCGGCGAGGTGGCGGTGGAGGGCGCGGTGCCGCTGCGCTACAACGGCTACAAGGTGCCGCTGATGCGGAACCTGGTCATGCGCGCGCTCCGTGGCACGACCACGGCGCAGACGACGTAGTCGGCAAAGTCTCAAGTCAGCAAGTCGCCAGTCGCAAGTCACGTCCGGCGGCGGGCCGAATGGCCCGCCCATATCTGACATGGGCGCGCGTTGAGCGCGCCGACGACGTGACTGACGACTTGTGACTTTCGCGCGCCCGCCTAGCTCCCTCCCTGTCTACCAGCCCAGCCCCTTACCTGCCTACCTGCCTTCGTCCGAGAGCTATGATCCGGTCATGCTCTCGCTTGCTCAGCTGACGCACGTGTATCCGAACGGGACCCGCGCGCTTGACGGCGTCACGCTCGAGGTGCCTTGCGGGATGTTCGGTTTGCTCGGGCCCAACGGCGCGGGCAAGTCGACCCTGATGCGCTGCATCGCTGCGCTCCAGATCCCGACATCCGGCACCATCCGCTTCGGCGAGATCGACGTGGTGGCCGATCCGATGTCCCTCAGGCGGACGCTCGGTTACCTTCCTCAGGACTTCGGCGTCTACCCGCGCGTAACCGCCGTCGACATGCTCGATCACTTGGCGGTGCTCAAGGGCCTTGCGAGCCGAGGCAACCCCGCCAGACCGTCGAGGCATTGCTGAAGCAGGTGAACCTCTGGGAGGTGAGGAAGACCGCGCTGGCGAGCTTCTCGGGCGGGATGCGTCAGCGCTTCGGCATCGCGCAAGCGCTCATTGGCAACCCGGGCCTCGTGATCGTCGACGAGCCCACCGCGGGCCTCGATCCCGAGGAACGCAACCGCTTTATCAACCTGCTCTCGGAGATCGGCGAGCAAGTCGTCGTGATTCTCTCCACCCACATCGTCGATGACGTGTCGAACCTGTGCCAGCGGATGGCCATCATCGCGTCAGGGCGGATTGTCAGGGCCGGTGCGCCGATCGACCTGATGGCGGAGCTCGACGGTCAGGTGTGGCGGAAGACCATCGACAATCGCGAGCTCGACGCCCATCGCAGCGCACACGACGTGATCTCGACGCATCTCTTCGGAGGACGCACCATCATTCACGTCCTCGCCGATCGCCAGCCCGGCGCCGGCTTCGAGCAGACGAAGAGCGGGCTCGAGGACGTCTACTTCGCCGCTCTCTCCACCGTCCGGCGCGCGGCATAATGACTCGGGGCTCTGCCCCGAATGGGCCTTGGCCGCCGTAGCGACGACGCCCATCGCTGCCGCCGCGCGCGGCGCAGTCGCTACGCGGGGGCCCGACACCCCGCTCCGTTCCTTCGCGGGCGCGCCGTGCGCGCCGTACAGGAGACACCGCATGTTCAGGCACGTCGCCGCGTTCGAGTTCGGCTATCACTTCCGATCGCCCGTGTTCTGGGTGACCACGTTGCTGTTCGGGCTTCTGACGTTTGGCGCGATCACCTCCGATCAAGTGCAGGTCGGATCCATTGGTAACGTAAAGAAGAACTCACCTTACGCGATCGCGCAGACGCTGCAGGTGATGAGCCTGTTTGCCGTGTTCATCATGGCGGCCTTCGTGGCCAACGTGATCGTGCGAGGCGATGAGACCGGCTTTGCGCCGATCGTGCACTCGACGCGGGTCTCGACGTTCGACTACCTCTTCGGTCGTTTCACGGGTGCGTTCGCGGCCGGCTGCTTGGCGTTCGCCGGGGTGCCGCTCGCCATGCTGCTCGGGTCGTTCATGCCGTGGATCGACCCCGAGACGCTAGGCCCGACGCGATTGGGGCACTACCTCTACGCCTACGCCGTGTTGTGCGTGCCGACGCTACTCGTGATGGGCGCCTTCTGTTTCGCGCTGGCCACGATGACGCGATCGATGGTCAGCACCTACGTCGGTCTGGTCGGCTTGCTCATGATCTACTTCGTCGCTTCCGCGTACTTCACGCGCCCCGAGTACGAGTGGATCGTCGGCCTTGTGGAGCCGTTCGGCATGGGCGCCGTGTCGTACGTGACGAAGTATTGGACCACGGCCGAGCGCAACACGCAGCTGCCCGCGATGGCCGGCGTGCTGCTCTGGAATCGGGCGATCTGGCTCGGAGCCGGATTCTCGCTGCTTGGGACAACGTGGTTCCTCTTCCGCCGCGCGCGGGCCGCTTCGAAGAAGGCGTTGGCGCGACCCACTGCGGACGCACCCCAGAGCATCGACACGCGCACGGCCGCCGCGTTGCCTGTTCCCCGGTTCGACGCGGCGACGAGCCGAACGCAGCTCGTGGCCCTGGCGCGCTTCGACATGGCGGCCGTCTTTCGGAGCCCCGCGTTCTTCGTTCTCTTGGGCATCGGCTTTCTGAACGCGTTCGGCGGGCTCTGGTTCGCCGAGGACATGTACGGCGACCGATTCCATCCGGTGACGCGGATCATGGTCCAGGCGCTCGCCGGCGCGTTCACGTTGATCCCCTTGATCGTCTCGATCTACTACGCGGGCGAGCTCGTGTGGCGGGAGCGTGAGCGACGGCTCCACGAGATGGTCGATGCCACGCCGGCGCCAGACTGGGCGAGTTCAACTACCGCGTCTACGCATTCGAGCCCGCGCTGCCACCTGGCGGTCGCATCGATCTCCGATTCGAGACCGTACGCGGACAGCGCGGGTTTCGAAACCGGCGCAACCAGACCGACATCGTCTTCAACGGCACGTTCGTCGACAACAGCGCGATCGCGCCCCTGGTCGGCATTTGGCGTGATTTCGTCCTGCGCGACTGCGCCAAGCGCCGCAAGTACGGCCTCCCGCCGGAGCTCAGGCTTCCGAAGCTGGAGGACGAGAGTGCGCGTGTCAGCCATTATCTGCGGCCCGACAGCGACTGGGTGACGGGCACGATCACGGTGTCCACGGACGCGGACTAGGAAGCGATCGCCCCTGGCGACCGTGTGTCGGACACCGTCGAGGGCGGGCGGCGCACCGTGCGCTTCCGGAACGACACACCGATCATGCACTTCTTCTCGATTCAGTCGGCCGCGTACGCCGTCACGCGCGATCGATGGCGAGACGTCGACCTGGCGGTCTACTACCACCCGACGCACGCGTACAACGTGGACCGCATGGTCACGGCCATGAAGGGCTCCTTGGACTACTTCACGGAGCGCTTCAGCCCGTTCCAGTTCAAGCAATTGCGCATCCTCGAGTTCCCGGCCTATCGATCGTTCGCGCAGTCGTTCGCCAACACGATTCCGTACTCCGAGGGCATCGGATTCGTCGCGACCTACGACGAGCCGGACAAAATTGACCTCGTGACCTACGTCACCGCGCACGAGGTGGGGCATCAGTGGTGGGGCCATCAGATCATCGGTGCCGGCATGCAGGGGATGACGTTGCTGGTCGAGACGCTTGCTCAGTACTCCGCCCTGATGGTGATGGAGCAGATGTACGGGCCGCACCAGATCCGCAAGTTCTTGAAGTTCGAGCTCGACAACTATCTGAGAAGCCGGGGCGGGGAGCTGATCGAGGAGCTGCCCCTCGAACGGGTCGAGGACCAGCAGTACATCCACTATCAGAAGGGATCGGTGGCGATGTGCCTCTTGAAGGACGTCCTCGGGGCTGAGGCCGTCAATCGCGCGCTCCGTGGGCTGCTGAGCGAGTACGCGTTCAAGGCTGCGCCGTATCCCACCTCGCGAGATCTGATTCGTCATCTGCGCGCGCAGGCAAACCCCGAGCAGCAGGCGCTCATCACGGATCTCTTCGAGCGCATCACGCTCTACGACGCGAAGGTGACCAGCGCCGTGAAGACGCACCGCAGCGACGGTCAGTGGGATGTTGTCGTCGACGTCGATGCGCGTAAGCTGTACGCGGACGGAGAGGGACGCAAGACCGACGCGACGCTCGACGAGCCATTCGACGTCGGCGTTTTCACGGCGGAACCTGGCCGGAGGGGCTTCGACGATAGCGATGTGGTGCTGTTCGAACGGCGCCCGATCCGTTCAGGCGCGCAGCAGCTTCGCGTGACCGTGTCCGTCGAGCCGACGTTTGTCGGGATCGACCCCTACAACAAGCGCATCGACCGCAACTCTGAGGACAACGTGCGCGGGGTCGATCTCTCGGGGATCTAGGGGGCTACCCGGGTAGGAGCTAGGGAGCTACGGGGCTAGTCGCGCAGAGTGGAGCGAGCCGTGGGCGCGAGCGCGTTCGGTTAACCCAGACCCCCGCTAATGCTGCCTACGATCACCTGGAGGCGTGATGATCGTCAACGAATCGTATGCAGCTGGAAATGCGCGAGTACCTCAGCGTGCACCCAGGTGATTTGGCTGCCCACCTACCTTATCAGCCCACCTGCCCCACCCGCCCTTCTCCTTCCACCACGCCCGCCGTACCCGCCCACTTCGAGAGGCACAGTCAGCCTGACGAAAGCCTGAGGCAGCGTCGCACAACGTAAAGACAGGCACGCGCAAAGCCCTGTCACGCCTCCGCAAGCGCAAGGCACCCGTCCACTTCGAGCAGGCGCCCTTCCGCAGATCGCAGACGCCTCCGCAATAGGGCCGCGCAGCCTCGATGACCTCACTGGCACGCCAAACGAGGACACTGACGCCAGCGCTCTCGGCTGGGTGGCAGGTCACTTCGATTGGATGGCGCGCCGTCTTAAGTGAGTGGCAGAGCGTTTCGGTTCGATGGCATGTCGTTTCGGCCCGGTGGCGCACCGTCTCGAGTCGGTGGCGAGCCGTTTCGAGTTGGTGGTAGGCGCTCTCTCGTCGTCGGCGCGCCATTTAGGGTCGCTGGCGGGCTATCCGAGTGACTGGCGAGTGAAATAGCGTCGGTGGCTGCGTCCCGATGGCCCGGTGCGAGAGATTCACACTCCGTGCGCTTGCCGAGTCCGACTAACGTTCTTTGTGCACCAACGCCTCGCCGGAATCGTCGAGTGCGACGAAGATAGCAGCGCCATGACCGGCCTGGATCGAGCGCGTGAACTGATCGCGGAGGAGAAGGAGCGCCAGATTGGGGTGCTGGATCGTGTGCGTGCCGAGCTCGATCACGACGCGAGCCCGCAGGGCCAAGGCAAGTAGCCGGATCGGCCGCGCCGGGCCTGCTTCTCACGGGATGCTGACATCGCGGAACTCGAGTCGCCGCGGATCTAGTGGCACCGGTGGCGGCATCACCCAGGAGTGCGACCCAACACGGACGATCACCGGCGCCTCTGAGGCGTTGTGCGCTCGTCGAAGTCGAAGAGGAACGCGTGACCCGGTTCGTGAAACTCGCCAATCGGATGTTCGTTCAGGAGGCGCGTGCGCCGCTGGGGCGCGAACCGAGCGCGGAAGTCCGCCACCTCCCACTCCTCGAGCATCACGTCGGTGCGCACCTGGTGCTCGGTGAGCCAGGCGATGGCTCGATCAGGTGACGCTGTCGAAGGGGGGAAACCGGAGAGGAGCCGGAGGGCCGGTGGATCCGATAAGGCGGGTAGAGAGGAGCTAGGCGAGATAGGAAAGCTACCCGCCCCTCCTGCCTACCTGCCTACCCGCCTTGATCAGGACGCGTTGACCGAGACGATGAACATCGAGACGGGTGCTGAGCTGTCGTTGCGCCAGGAGTGCAGCGTGCTCCGTTCGACGACCAAGTCGCCGGCTCGGACGACCGTCTCCTGTGTGTCGGTCATGTAGGTGAGCCCACCGTTCAGGATCAGGCAATACGAGATGCCGGCGCCCTTGTGAAAACCGATCCGATTTTGCATCGTCGGTTTCTTATCGGTGTGCGGCGGGATTGACGCGACGAAGCAGCGCGTTTGACCCGTGGCCGTGCTGAGCGCGTGCGCCGGCTCACCCTTGGCGCCTTCGCCCATCACCTTGCCGGCAGGTGTCGAGAAGAGATTGGCCAGCTCGACGCTGTCATCGGTTCCGATGAACGACTTGCCTTCGGCATTGAGCGCGCTCACGACCCTCCGCAGCTTGCCGTTCTGCGGCGTGATCGATCCGACGTCGCCGGCAGCCGCCCCCGCTTCGGCCACAAGCGCGCCAAAGAGGCCTGTCGCCAGCGTGAGACCACCCGCAGCCGACATCTGCAGCATTTCCCGTCGTCCGGTTCGACGCGCACGGCCTTTGTTGGTGCCCTGATGTTTTTCCATGGGTGCCTCTCCTCAGCCCACCTTCACGGTGAAGTCCAACCACTCGGCGATGAGGCCGTTCTTCATGAAGAACACGCCGACGCCGTTCCAGTCGATCTTGCGATTCGGTAGTGTAAACCGATCGAACCGCTCGTTGACGACCATTGGACCCCTCGCGAACGTCTGCACGATCTTGAACTCGGCCCGCTCGGGTGACCCGAGCATCTTCTTCAGCCCGTCGACGATCGCTTGACGGCCCTTGATCGGCTGCGCCGTTTCCGATGGGCGGAAGACGCAGTCCTCGGCGAGGAATGTTCCGATCTTGTCGAAATCGACCGGTGCCTTCCACGCCGCGCACATCTCGTTCACCACCTTTACGTTGGCTTTCTCTGCGGCGGTCATGCCCGCAGCCGATGCGACGCTCGGCAAGGCGAGCGATCCCGCCGCTCCGACAAGCGACGCCGCGAGGAAGTGACGCCGATCGACGACCGGTTCTTCGTGCATCTTGGCCTCCATCATGACGCGCCCGCTCGGAGCGGGGCGTTCCTCACCGAGCTCAGAACTCAAGACTCCGGCTCACAGCTGATAGCTCGCAGCTCATAGCTGCCGATCGATTCCTAGAACACCATCCGGAACCCGACCTGCACCATCCGAGGCGCATAAGAGACGTTTGCGTCGCGCACGGGTCTGAGATAGACGGCACGCGGTGCAGCGGTGGCACGTTGATGTCGTTGCGATCGATGATCGACCCATCGCGGCGAATCCTGCCGGGGTAGGCGGCGTTTCCCGAAGCCGTGACGTCGGCTCCGGGTACGCTGGTCTGATCGAGCCCGACTGCACCACCTGCCCGTCCTGCGAGGTGATGTAGTTGTAGCCAGGCTTCAGCTCGTTGACGATGCGGTTGCCGAAAGTCTTCGTGAAGTTGGCGAACCACGTGTTGCTCTCGAGCCGCTTGCTGCTGGCCCGTGACGGATGCAACGTGTTGCCGCCCGTGCTGCCGCCGGACGCGGCATCCGTGTACGGTTGCCAGAACCGCCAGAGGTTGGCCCGGGTCATCAGGCGCAGCGACTGACTCAGCTGGTTGTCGGAGCGCACGCCAGACTTGTGTTCGGTTCGCGTCCCCGTGAGGTCCGTGACGTTGAACCGTGGATAGGGGCCGTTGAAGGCGTAGGTCTGTGGGTCACGCTCGAATTCGTAGTTGACGAAGAAATGGTTGCGATCGGTGCGAATCGGACCACCAAATGTCGTGCTGATCTGCTGGTTCGAGTACGGCAGCACCCGATCGAAGATAAAGTCCTTGGCGTTGAGATCATCATCACGGAAGCACCCGGACAGCAAGCCCGAGAAGTTGTTCGTGCCGGCCCTGGTGACGGCGTTGGCCTGGACGCAAATCGATCGACCCTGCGTCGCGTCGAACCGGCTGCTGATGAATTCGAACTCGCCGATGGCGTCTCGACTGAATCTCGGTTGTCCCCAGCGAGCGCACGCCATCATGTTGCTGACTTGCTGACCGTCAAGGTTTAGCTGGAACTCGCCCGCGCGCGGCTCGGCGCGATTCGCCGTGGCCACCGGCGACTCGCCCACGGCGTTCGTGTTGTTGCCGGGCGCGAGCATCGTCAGATCCATCCAGTTGCGCCCGTTGACGGGGAGCTCTGAGAGCTGCCGTGAGTCGACGTTGCCGCCAAGCTTCGACTGGACGACGCGTTACCCGAAGCGACGTGCAGCGCGGTGACGGTCGCACCAGGGAGGACGGCGTCGGTCGAATCGGCGATCGAACCCGAGAGGGTGACTTCCTGCGCGTGAACCGCCAGCGGGAGCAGCGTGAGCACGATTGCCGTCACGATCGCGCGCACGAACACAGACCTGACCATCACCTGAGCCTCCGGCGCACCCACTGGGCGCGTGTTCGCTGGATGCGAGACAGGAGAGTATTCCGGCTGGGCCCGATCACGTCAAGCCCAAGTGTCGCGGGCCCGAGGAGTCATCGTTGACTGTGGGCCCAGTGGCGCTACGGTTGCGCGAGGCGCGCGCGTGCCTGCACGAGGGCAGGATGATCCGAATCGGCGTCGCGCCAGCGTTAGACCGCTTCCTCGAACGCGTGCCGGGCGGCGGCGCGATCGCCGCGCGCGTCGGCGGCGAGCGCGAGCGCGAAGGACGTCCCGCCATAGTTGGAATCGTGCGCGCGCATCTCGTCGGCAAGCTGAGCGGACAGCCCGGCGTCGCCCGCCTGTCGTGCCGCCCTTGCCGCCGCCTCGAGCGTGAACAACGTCTGACCCCATGCGTCCGGGTCAGGTCTGGCGCGCAGGCTCGCGATCGCCTGGCGAATCATCGACCGGCCTCGCTCACGGTCGCCGCTGCACAGGAGGAACTCTCCCTGGGCGAGTCGCAGGTCTGGCGCCAGCTCTGAAGCCGCGGGGCCGCCGGCCTTCAGGGCGGTCAGGGCGGCGTCGGCTTCACGGCTCGCGTCTGACAACCGGCCAGCCCACATGCCCTTGGGTGGCTCCCAAATGGCCGCCGGCACGGACGACGGGGTCCGCGTGCTTGGTGAGCTGCAGCGAAGCCAACAACGCGTCGGCCACCGCACCGCGGGCGAGGAGCAACGCCGGCCAGTCTCGTTTCCCGAGTTCCTCGGTCAGCAGCGGTGCCGAAACACGGAACGCCGGACGCAGGAGGTCCTCGGCCGCCTTCAGTCGACCCACGTAGCGGTACGCGCCCGCGAGCAGGCTCGTGTTGTGATGGGTGTGCCAGTCATACTCAGGCGGCACGGGATCCGCCTTGAACCTGGCCTTTGCGAGCGCGTCCCCTCGTTCGAATGCGGCTATCGCCTCGCGCACGCGGCCCACGCGTCGCAGGCTGTGCGCGAGCATGTGATGTGCGTGGGGCACCGACGGCGCCATCTTCGCGTAGGCCTGGCTCTCCTGTAGCGCGAGGTCGATTTGTCCGCTGTTCCCGTACGCGTGCGCGAGATAGTGCAGGGCAGCGAACCCCGCGGGCGCGGCCTGCAGCGCCCGCCGGAAGAAGGGGACAGCCGCACCATTGGTGGCGGTGCCCGTGGCTCCGCCGCTTGCGCTCGCCGCCTTGCCACGAAGCACGAGAAGCTCGACGTCCTCTGGATAGCGCAGAAGGGCGCTGTCCAATGCGGCCGCGTAGCCCGCGCCATCCCTCGGATCCATCAACGCGCTCAGCTGCCGGCGTCGGAGGTCGATTCGCGCGCGGTCGCGCGCACCCGCAGACGTCTCGAGCGCCTGCGCGCGCTTCAGCGCGGTGGTCGCGCCCTCTAGCGAGCCCAGCCCACCGAAGGCGAAGCTGAGGCCGAGGTGTGCCATCGCGAGCTGCGGATCGGCTCGCAGAGCCATGTTGAACGCGCGCGCGGCATCCAGCCATGCGAACGAATGGAGGTGGGCGAGCCCCTCGTCGTACCAGCCCTGCGCCTCAAGCGAGCGTGTCGTCACGGGTTCGTGCGCCACGCCGATGCCGATCCGCTTCGTGAGCGGTCGCCCGAGAATCTCGAGCGGGATGGCACGTAGGATGGCGTGGCTTGCGTGGGCTTGTCCACGCGCACCGCCAGCGCCGTGTGCCCCGCCGACACCCGCAGCGATGAACACAACCAGTGTGGTGGCGACGGTCCGTACGCGGTTCCCGCTGGCCCACGCCTTCCGATTCAAGTGCGACCGCGCGAGGGAAGCGAGTTGGGGAAGAAGAGTGCCCACGCTCACCGCAGTATAATTCTGCGCGATGAGCGGCTCTGTGTTCACGGCGTTCGGCGTCGTGTTGCTGAACGCGGCGAGCGCGTCGTTCGCCCTCGGAGCGGATGCTGCCCGATTGGCGGATGCCGTCGAACGTCGCGATCGGGTGGCAATCGACCAGTTGCTGCGCCAGCGCGTGGACGTCAACGCGAAGCAAGGCGATGGCGCGACAGCGCTCCACTGGGCCGCGCATTGGGACGACCTCAGCACGACGGAGCGCCTGATCACGGCTGGCGCGGACGTCAACGCGGCGAATGATTACGGCGTCACGCCACTCTGGCTCGCGTGCACGAATCGGAACGCCGAGATTGCCGAACGCTTGCTCGCGGCCGGTGCGAACGCCAATGCCGCACTGGGCACGGGCGAGACCGTGCTCATGACAGCCGCTCGTACCGGGGACGCGCGCACCGTGAAGGCCCTCCTGGCGCGCGGCGCCAGCGTGACGGCGGCCGAGAAGGTGCAACGACAGACTGCCCTGATGTGGGCTGCGGCACAAGGGCATGCCGATGTCGTCTCGATCTTGCTCGAGACTGGCGCGAGCCTGCGCGCCCGCTCAGCGACCGGCTTCACGCCGCTGTTGTTCGCCGCCCGCGGAGGAGACGTCGCGTCGGCGCGCGCGTTGTTGGACAGGGCCGCGCCGATCGATGAGCCCGCGCCCGATGGCAGCACGCCCTTGCTCGTCGCGGTGGCCAGCGCGCAGGAGGCCGTCGCAATGCTCTTGCTCGACCGCGGCGCGAACCCGAACCTCGTCAACGACATCGGCTACGGGCCGCTGCACGCCACCGTTTGGAAGCCGAGCGCCAAGGAAGGCCTAGTCCGCTCGAACGGCTCTCCGGAGTTGGTGCGCGCGCTCATCGCGCGAGGCGCGACGGTCGATGCTCGCATTGCGAAGGATCCGCCGGTTGTCGCTGGCTCGTACTTCTTTCAACTTGGCCTTGTCGGGGCTACCCCGTACTGGCTGGCCGCCAAGGCTGGGAGCCGTTCCGTCATGAGCGCGTTAGCCGCCGCGGGCGCCGACCGCGAGGCCGCGAACACGGATGGCGTGACACCGCTGATGGTGGCGTCGGGTCTTGGCCAAACGCAGGGGCCTGGCAGTGTGCCCGAGCGAACGTTGCTCGAGGCGGTTCGTGTGGCTCTGGACTTTGGCGCCAGAGTTGACGCGACCAACACCAACGGTCAGACGGCCGCGCACGCCGCCGCGGGGTTGGGGTTCGACCGCATTCTGACGTTGCTCGCCGAGCGCGGTGCGAATCTGAACCTGAAAGACAAACGCGGTCAGACGCCACTCGCCGCCGCGCAAGCGCGCAACGCTCAGGACACGGTCGCCCTCTTGCGCTCGCTCGGCGCCGAAGGCACCGATGGGCCGGCCGTCACACCCGCGGCCTCGCCACAACGATAGTAGGGCCCCACATCACTGCGGCGACGGACGCTCCTTGTGACTCGCACCGGCTTCAGGTGTGGTGTTCGGCCGCGTCCAGAGAGCGGCTCGAGAAGTACTGGCCGGGCGCGAACGTCGAACACCGTCTCGCATGCGGCGACGAATGCGCTCGCGCTCCGCGGCTGCGGACGTTCGAGCGAGGGCATCGGCAACGACCGCAAGTCGTGCGGGATTGCGTTCGTTCCGGCCGCTGCAATAACCTGCTCGCATGCCCAACAACCTTGCGAGCTTCGCGATTCACGCCGACGACATACAGCGGTGTCGGCGATTCTATGAGGCCGTTTTCGGATGGACGTTCGAGCCGTGGGGGCCGCCGGACTTCTATCTCATTCACACCGGCCCGCCGGAGCACCCGGGGATCCAGGGGCTGATGCACAAGCGACAGGAACCCCGCGGCACCGGCGGACCGAACTGCTTCGAGTGCACGATCTCGGTCGACGACCTCGACGGCGTCACCGATGCCGTGTCCGTGCACGGCGGCCGCATCATCATGGCCAAGGCTCAGATTCCCACGGTCGGGGTGCTCACGACGTTCGAGGATACCGAGGGCAACGTTCTCGGAGCCATGAAGTACGAACGCGAGCCTCGCTCGTAGGCCGCGGTGACGACGAGCTCAATCCGTTCCTCGGGCACTCCACACCGGGGGGAAGACGCTGATCCAGGCGTTCAGGTGCACTCCAAGAACCGATGACGACACAATCAGTCGATCTCGCTTGCCGATGGCACAACGCAATCAGAAGCACGCGGATGTGCCGTCTGAAGAGGAAGTGGTATGGCCAAGCTCGTGTTCGGAATGAACCAGTCCTTGGACGGCTACGTCGACCATATGGCGTTTGGGCCAAGCTCCACGCTCTTCCGCCATTTCATCGAGGAGACGCAGGGGCAGACGGGCAGTGTCTACGGTCGCCACATGTACGAGGTCATGCGTTAATGGGATGACGATCATCCTGAATGGGATGCAGATGAACGCGCTTTCGTGGCGGCGTGGCGGAACCAGCCCAAGTGGGTCGTTTCGCGCTCGTTGGAGTCGGTCGGCCCCAACGCTAGGCTCATCGGCGATGATCCTGAGGGCGCGATCCGCGAGCTGAAGGCCAAGCGCGACGGGGAGCTCGAAGTTGCTGGCCCGGACTTGGCGCACAGCCTGACTGAGCTTGGCCTGATCGATGAGTATCGAATCTACCTGCACCCCGTCGTACTTGGACACGGCAAGCCGTATTTCGCCGGTCCCCGGCCGCCGCTCCGCCTTATGACTCATGACCGGATCGGCGAGGATGTGATCAGGTTGACCTACGTTCCGGCTTGATCTTCGACTCGCCGGATGTCCATCGCCGCTGAAGTCTGGTTTTTGGCTGTCCCCGGAGCAGTGGCGGCGTCTGTTGACGCGTCGCCCGCTGACCACGCCATGCTCCTCGGCGGCGGTCTCCGCCGCGGGAGCTGCTCGGCCTCCGACCTCGCGTTGATTCAACAACGGGAGGAACTTCGGGGGGCAGGCGGCGGCGCGTCCCCGACGTTGTTCGGCACGAGCCCGATCAGGTCGCCGGAGGACATCGAATGACGTCCGCGCGGCACGTCGCGATCGACATCTCGCAACCCCCACACACGAGCCATCGGTGGCTTCGTCCGTCCGTCGTGCTGATTCGTTGACACTGAAGCGCCACTCTTGGCGCTCTGGCGCGTCTGTCAGCGCCGCTCCTACAATGGTCATCGAATGCTGAGGACTTGTGCGGCATAAACGAGGATCATGCAGAAGCCGCGGAATCGCACATGTGGGAATGTGGAGGGCGAACATTTCGGCACCTCGCCAGGCGGCGTGTCGCGGTTGGGCTGGGGCTGCCGATCATCGTCACGCTGGTGTTCGTCCTCAGGTGGGCGAACGCGAACAAAGTCGGCGGGCAGGGGCCCGCAGAGCCGTTTCGCATCGCCGGCAACTTCTACTACGTCGGCGCGACCGATGTCTCCGCCTTCCTCATCGCCGGGCCCGAGGGGCACGTCGTGCTGGATGCGGGCTATCCCACCACCGCGCAGATGATCATGGCGAGCATCGCGAAGCTCGGGTTCGACATCAGGGACGTCAGAGTGCTCCTGAACTCGGAGCCGGACCCCGATCACGGGGGCGGGCTGGCGGCGCTCCAGCAGGCGTCGAGTGCGCAGATGTGGGCCAGCGACCCGAGCGCCGACTCCCTCGAGGCCGGCGGTGACGATCCCGACGGCGTCCTGGCGTTGAGGGCCCTCATCTGGATCGGGGTCCTCGGCTACCCGCCCCCGCGCGTCGACCATCGGTTCAGGGACGGCGACACAATCCGTGTTGGGCCGATCGCGCTCACCGCGCATATCACAGCCGGGCATACGCGCGGCTGCACCTCGTGGTCGTTCCCCGTCCAGGATGGCGACCGCATTCTGAGCGTCGTGAGCGCGTGCGACACGGGAGTGCTCGCAACGTCGACCTATCCGGAACAGGCGGCCGACCGCGAGCGCAGTTTCCGCCGGCTGCGGAGTCTTCCCGCCGACATCTGGGTGACCGCGCACGCACGCTGGTGGGGCCGGTACCGCAAGTTCGTCGCAAGCCAGACAGCGCAGAACCCGGCTGATCCGTTCATCGACCCTCAGGGCTACCGGGCGTTCATCGACGCCGCGGAGGCGGAATTCCGAAGCGGTCGCACACGCTAGCGGCCGGCCGGTACCGGCCATCGGAAGAGATGTCGATAGCGATCACACGGCGGTCGGGCAATGGGCGCCGCTCCCGACCACGGCCGGTCGTACCCGATCTACAACGTCCGCGTGGTGAATGAGCGGTCTCGCGTGGCCAGCAGGCCGACGGTGATCGTCCTCTACGTCACCTCTAGGTCACCGTCTCTAGGTCACCGTGTCGAACGTGGCCACACCGTGCCCTGGTCCTTCTTGGTGACGGGACCGAGGCCCTTGTAGGCGAACTTCTGGATGCGGCCTGAGTACGTCTCTGCCACGAAGAGGTTGCCGCGCGAGTCGGTTGCGAGGTTGTGCGTACCGAAGAATTGGCCCGGCTGCTTGCCCCCGGCGCCGATCGTCGTCAACACCTCGAGCGTGTCGCGGAGCAGGATGTGAATGGTATGGTTCCCGCCGTCGGCCAGGTAGATGTACTTCTGCTGTGGGTCTCGGGAGAAGGTGATGTCCCACACGGACCCGGAACCCCGCGTCTGCTTCGCAATGAACGCTTCCTTCACGAACGTGCCGTCGCGCCGAAATACCTGGATGCGATCGTTGGCGCGGTCGCACGCGTAGATCAGATTGTCGTTCGAGATCTCGGCGCAATGCACCGGATTGCGGAACTGCTTGGCCGGCGGGGCGTCGGGATTGTAGTTGCCAAGGTCGGTGTCGTCAGGCTTGCTGCCGTAGGCGCCCCAGTGCCGCTTGTACTTGCCGGACTCGGAGTCGTACACGATCACGCGCCGGTTCCCGTATCCATCGCCGATATAGACCTCGTTGGTCGCCCTGTCCACGCTGCCGTCGGTCGCCTTCCACAGGTTTGCCGTGTCGTTGCTGCCGTTGTGCACGCCGTGCTTGCCGATCTGGAGCAGGAACTTCCCGTCGGCCGTGAACTTCAGCACCTGCGTGTCCTTGTCGCCGTTGCCTCCGACCCAGAAGTTGCCCTTGTAATCGATCCAGAGCCCGTGATTCGAATCCGGCCACTCATAGCCCTGACCTGGTCCGCCCCAGCTGCCAACCAGGTTCCCTGCCTGGTCGAACCCGAGGATCGGCGGCGCGACCGTGCGGCACGTGCCACCGGGCGTGGTGAAGTTTCTATCGACGCCACCGGTGCGGTGGATCATCCAGACGCGGTCCTGGCTGTCCACGGCAATCCCAATCGCGTTGCCCAGCGCCCAATTGTTCGGCAGCGGCTTGGGTCATAGCGGATCGACCTCGAACATGGGCGCCTGAACCGCGGGCTTGCCCTGCGCAGCCGTGCTGCGGTCCAGTAGGGCGGCGACGAGTCCCAGCGCAATCACCACGGCGAGCAGACTGACGCCAGTGAGGAAGTCTCGTGTCCGTCTGGTGCTCATGATCATTCTCCCTGCTGAAATTCGGACGGCCGATCCACGCGGCGGCATTATCAGCCTCCTGACGGTGTCCTACAACCATTATGTTGGGTGTCGTGTTGGCGGGTCTCTGGCGCACCCGGTCGCCGACAAGCCAGCGAGTCTTGCCCAGTGACCGGTCCGACTAGCTGAGCAAGACCTCCACGACGTATTCGTTGCTGAGACGCAGTCGCGAGTGGACGAACGCCAACAACTCTTGACGCGCCCCAGCACGCGCCGTGGCGCACGCAGCGTCTACGCACACGTCCTGTTCAAGAGCCGGAACAATGGCCTGTACTACCGTGACGGCTGGGTCAAAGCCGGCACCGAAGTCTTCAGCCGTACCAACCGCGTGGCCAGCGTCCTCGAAGACTTCGAGATGGTCGGCGGCTGCGGCAACCTGATGATCCGCCATCGGTGATCACCCTCTCTGACCGCGGCGCGGATGCCCAGGTAGAGCATCGAGTCGTCAGAACGCCACGAGCCATGTGAGCTTGGCGATGACCGATCGGTCTACGAGATCTCCGGTTGTGTCCAGTCGGCGCTCGTTGTACACGAAGAAGAAATCGCTGAGCGGGCGATGGATGACGTTAAACCGCGCGTTCGAGCTCCACTGGCGTATATCGGTGTTGTATTGAATCAGGGCGTTCACGAAGACCCGCGTATTGAGGCTGTAGTTGACTCGTGTGGCGACGAGGGTCGACGTGTACGACGCGACGGGGAGGTCGATGTCGTTGACCTGTAGGCTCACCGCCGCGTTGAAGTGCTCGTTGATCCGAAGGGTCGGTGCCACTGCGTAGCCTCGGCGCTGGCCATCGAACAACCCGCCGTCCGAGTATCGCGCCTCGACCGAGACGCGGGCTGAGTTGTTGGAGCGGTACAGCACGAAGTACTCGTCGAAGTCGTAGACGCCCGGCGCGATCCGCACGCCTCGCGCGCTGTTCAATGTGAACGGCCTGACATTGCCCTCCAAGTTGCGATTGACGCCCGTCTCGAAGAACCCGCCGTCATTCATCGTCAGCACCAGGTGCCAATCGAAATAGCGGGACTCGATGCCCGTTCCGCTGCGGCGATCGAACCGATCGAAGTGCAGGTGAGGGCCGATCTCCCGAATCCCACGCGCCGACGTCCAGCGAGGCCTCACGTTGTAACGCGCGTACGCTGCTCGATGATTGACGCCTACCCGTGGAACGAACCCGAGCTCGTCGTTGAATCTCAGGCCGATGGTCTCGTAGGCGCCGCGCAGGATCCAACTGCGTGACTGATAGTTGACGTTCGCACGCAGCGACGCGTCGTCTCCGCGCCCTCGGACTTTCGATTCGGGTGACAGCGACTTCACGCCGTACGCACCGAGACTCAGCTGACCGAACCGGAAATTGGTGTCAACGCCTGCCACGCGATTGTCGGCGGCTCCACGCGCGTCCTTGTTCAACAGCAACACGCCCACGTCGGAGTTCGCGAAGAGCGCGCGCTGCAGGCGGAGCGCGGTGAAGTTGGTGGCCGTCACAGTGCCCTGCGCGCGCTGCTGCATGGTCAACGCGCCCATCGAATACTTGCCCACCCGACCGGTGAGCCGTGATCCCGCGAGAATCGGAATAGCCGCGCCCGCTTCCGACAGGCCGATTTGGCGGCTGAAGAACATGCGCACGTCGGGCGGTGAGTTCTGTCGCCCGTTCGCCGCGAAGCTGCCGCCACCCTGCGTGGCCGTCCCGGTCGATGGCAGCCCGAACTGGAAGATGCCCGAGTTCTCGAGGAAGAAGTCGCGCTTCTCCGGGAAGAGGACGCTGAAGCGCGTCAGATTGACCTGCTGCTCGTCGGCTTCGACCTGGGAGAAATCCGTATTGACCGTGACGTCCAAGGCCAGGCCGCTGGTGACTCCGTACTTGAGGTCGACGCCCCCCGTGAAGTCTCCTACACTCGGTCGGGTGCCGACGGTGCTGGCGCTGGCCGCCGCATAGGGTTTCAGACGCAGGTTCTGGCCGGGCCGCAGACGACGAAAGCCCTCGACCGACCCCGCCAGCGAGACGCGCTCCACCGAGAACATCCGTGGCACAGGCGACCACAAGCTCTCTTCGTTCCGGCGACGGAGGCGACGTTGAAAGTTCACGCCCCAGGTCTGCGGATCGCGATCGGTGAACCTCAGCGTGAGAAATGGGATCCAGATTTCGGCGTACCACCCGTCTTCAGCGATCCGCGTGCGCACGTCCCACACCCCGTCCCAGTTGACGTTGGTCTCGCGGCCCTCGTTGGACATCTGTGCGTCCCACCGGGCTCCCGCAGGGTTGGTGGCGAACTCGAACCCGTTCCGGTGATCCGCGAACGTGTCGACGACGACGGTGAACCCGTCGCCGGCGGCGGGATTGAAGTCTTTCTTCAACTCGCTGACGATGAGCGCGGACGGCTGGTCGTCTCTCGCGAAGACGCCGAAGTACAGCGCGCGGTCGTCGTAGAGCACGCGGACTTCGGTGTCGAGCGTCGCGGGCGCGCCCTCGTATGGCTCGTTCTGGAGAAACCCCTTCGCCACTGGAGCGTCGCGCCACGCAGGCTCGTCGAGGGCGCCGTCCAGGGTGATGGGGCCGCTCGCCCTGGTGGCCGGGAGTCGCCGGTCGAACCGGGCCGTGTCGTAGTCGACTTTCCCGGCCGACTGCGCGTAGGCGTCCACTCCCGACAGCCGCACAGCGCAGCCAAGGGCGGCCACTGCCAGCGCGCGCCGGCAGCCACGGGTCCCATCCGGACGCATTCGACCCCGATTCTACAGTTCTCCACGCGATCGTGGGCCTTCGTCTGCACGCCATCAAGGGCGACGCGGAGGCGCGGCGTCGTATACCGTCTCCAGGGCCGAGTGATAGTTTGAGGTCCGATGTCCTGGCTCAGCCGGATCGCCCCGGCCCTACACCGCTCATGCTCTACCCGGCGTACCGCAGGCTCGTGATCGGTCAGGCCGTCTCGTCAGCCGGTACGTTCGTCACGGTGGTGGCGCTTTCCTACCAGGTCAATCAGCTCGCGAAGTCGTCGTTCGCGGTGGGGATGGTCCACCTGGCGGACGCGCGCGCTTGACGCGTTTCTAGTTCATGGATAACATTGCCGGCCATAATAAGCGGGATTTCGAGCGTTCCCGTGCGACGAATTCTTTGGTGGCGCACGATGTGGCATCATAGTTCCGGCGGGAGCTCGCAGGCTGGGCCTCTGTGCTCCAGCACCGCGGAGTCCTAGCCGTTGGCGCAGATCTTTCCCCCTGGGTGGAACAAGCTCCCGATCGTGGCGGCCATTGCGGGCGTTCTCGGCCCGGCCCTCGCGATTGCGGGTGTCTGGTACTACTTCTCCCCGTGGTACACGGACGTGGGTTATCAGCCCGCGCAGCCGGTCCCGTATAGTCACAAGCTCCACGTCGGGGATCTCGGTCTCGACTGCCGCTATTGTCACGCCTCGGTCGAGACGTCCCCGGTCGCGAACATTCCGCCGACGCAGACCTGCATGAACTGCCACCAGACCGTGAAGAGGGACAGCGCGGTGCTCGCCCCCATCCGGGATAGCGCGCAGAGCGGCCGGCCGATGCGGTGGATTCGCGTGCACAAACTGCCCGACTATGCCTACTTCGCGCACAACGCCCACGTCTCGGCGGGCATCGGCTGCGTCACCTGTCACGGTCGCATCGACGAGATGGAGAAGGTCACGCAGATGACGCCCCTCAGCATGAGCTGGTGCCTGGACTGCCACCGCAATCCCGGGCCCAATAGGCGCCCGGTTTCTCAGGTCACCAACATGCGATGGACCCCACCCCGGGACCTCTCCGCCCTCGTCGAGCAACTCGATCGCGATCGACCAGTTCATCCACCCACGGATTGTTCGGGGTGCCACCGGTGAAGAAGTACTGGCGAAGCCTTGCGCAACTCGAGCAGCGTCCAGAATTCCGCGATGCGCTCGAGCGGGAGTTCCCGGAAGGCGCTTCGGAGCTTCCTGAAGGCGTCACACGCCGCGACATGATGACGCTCCTCGGCGCGTCCATGTCGCTGATGGGGCTCGTCGGGTGTCGGCGGCCCACCGAAGAGATCGTCCCGTATGTGTCCGCGCCAGAGGACACGGTCCCTGGTGTCGCTCGATACTACGCGACGACCATGCCGTTCCAGCGCAGCGCCTATGGGCTGATCGTCGAGAGCCACGAGGGACGACCGACGAAGATCGAGGGCAACCCCTCGCATCCCTCGACGCGCGGCGCGTCGAGCACCCGCATCCAAGCATCCGTGCTTGGCCTGTACGACCCCGATCGCGCCCAGACGATCACGCAGAAGGGTGAGCGCAAGACCTGGGACGATTTCGTGAAGGCGTGGGGAGAGCTGTCCAAGACTCACGGGGAGGACGGCGGGGCGAGCCTTGCGGTGCTCTCGGAGTCGTTCTCGTCACCGACGCTGGCGCGCTTGGCATCCGAGTTCCGCGCCCGTTACCCAAAGACGCAGTGGGCGACCTACGACGCCGTCAGCGACGAGAACCGACTCGCCGGACTCAGGCTCGCCACGGGCCGCGACGTCGACCTGATGTTGCGATTCGATCGCGCCTCCGTGGTGCTGACGCTCGACGCTGACCCGCTGCTGACCGACCCGGAGATGGTCCGTCACGCCCGAGCCTTCGCGGACGGCCGGCGAGCCGGCGCCTCGGGCGGCACCATGAACCGTCTCTACGCCGTTGAAGCGGTGTACTCGCTGACGGGCGCCACCGCCGATCATCGGCTCCGTCTCGAGAGCGGTCAGATCGCTCGCTTCCTCGCGGCGCTCGTGGCGCGGGTCGCTTCGGGGCAAGCGGGCGCCGCGAATCTGACCGCCGCCGCCGTTCCGGGCGTTGACGCCCGCTGGCTCGACGCGCTGGCGAAAGACCTGCAGGCGAACCGCGGCCAGAGTCTCATCGTGGCCGGCGATCGCCAGCCCGCAGCGGTGCACGCTGCGGTCTGCGCGCTGAACGCGTATCTTGATAACACCGGTAAGACGGTCAGCTATTACGAGACCAAAGACGCGGCACTGCCGAGCGTCAGCTCGTTGACCGCGCTGCTGTCCGCGATGCAGGCGGGCACCATCAAGACGCTCGTGGTGCTCGGCGGAAATCCGCTCTTCGATGCCCCGGTGGATCTGGGCTTCGCGGAGGCGTTGGCAAAGGTCCCCGAGGTGGTCGTTCTCGGGCACTCGGTCGACGAAACGGGCAGCAAGGCGACCTGGCACATTCCCCGCGCGCACTACCTCGAGTCGTGGGGCGACGCGCGTGCCGTCGGCGGCGTGCTCAGCATCGTCCAGCCCCTGATCCTCCCGCTGTTCGGCGGCCGAACCCCGATCGAAGTGCTGGGGCTGATGGTCGCCGACAAGGATCGACCCGGCTACGACATCGTGCAGGAGACGTGGAAACCGATCCTTGGTGATGGGTTCGAGCGGAAGTGGAACCGCGTGCTCCATGACGGGTTGCTCCAGGGCAGCGAGCTGCCCGAAGTCACACCCGATCTGAGCGCGACGATGCCGCTGGCGGGGCTCGGGCGCCTCGTGGCCGGTGCGCCGGGCACCGACGGCCTCGAGATCGTGTTCCTGGCGTCCCCGTGGCTGCACGACGGCCGGTACGCGAACGATGCCTGGTTGCAGGAGCTGCCTGATCCCCTCACGAAGCTGACGTGGGACAACCCCGCGCTCTTGAGTCCGGGGACCGCCAAGACCGCGGGTGTGAAGGGCGGGGATATGGTCCGCCTGGAGTACGGCGGTCGGTCACTCGAGCTTCCGGTCTGGGAGCTCCCAGGCATGGCCGACGGCGTGGTCGCTCTGACCCTGGGGTATGGTCGGCCGCGCGCAGGACGCGTGGGGACTGGCGTCGGGTTCAACGCCTTCAGCGTCCGAGGCGCCAAGGCGTTGAACTTCGATCGCGGGGCGAGCCTCACCAGTCTCCGGCGAGAATATCCGCTGTCGGCGACGCAGAATCACGGCAGCATGGAGGGTCGCCCGATCGTCCATGAATCGACGCTGGCGGAACTTCGCGCGAAACCGTCCGCGCCGGCACACGCAGAGGGTGGACACGACGAGGAACCCGGACACGGAGAACCTGCGCAGTCCGGCGGAGGCCACCTCACGCCCTACGGCGTCTTTCCGGCGGAGACGCATCACTTCTCACTCTGGAAGGAGCACAGCTACGACGAGGGCCACCAGTGGGGCATGACCATCGACCTGAACGCCTGTATCGGCTGCAGTGCGTGCATGACGGCATGCCAGAGCGAGAACAACGTGCCGGTCGTCGGCAAAGCTCAGGTGGCCAAGGGACGGGAGATGCACTGGTTGCGGGTGGACCGCTATTTCTCCGGCGATCCCGCTGGTGACCCGGAGATCGTGTTCCAGCCGGTCCCGTGCATGCACTGCGAGGACGCACCCTGCGAGCAGGTGTGCCCCGTGGCCGCGACCGTTCACGACGCGCAGGGCCTCAACGTGATGGTCTACAACCGGTGCATCGGAACGCGCTACTGCTCGAACAACTGTCCCTACAAGGTGCGTCGGTTCAACTTCTTCAACTTTACCAAGGACACGCCCAAGATCCTCAAGCTGGCGATGAACCCGGACGTCACGGTTCGCGCGCGGGGCGTCATGGAGAAGTGCACCTACTGCACGCAGCGGATCAATCGCGCCAGAATCGACGCGAAGGTCGCCGGCCGTGAGCTGCGTGACGGCGACGTCAAGACGGCCTGCCAGCAGGCGTGTCCCGCCTCGGCGATCGAGTTCGGCAATCTTCGTGACGAGTCGAGCCGCGTGGTGAAGGCGAAGGCGGATCCCCGCAACTACGCGCTGCTCGAGGATCTGAACACGAAGCCCCGGACCACCTACTTGGCGAAGGTTCGCAACCCGAATCCCGACCTGGCCACAGAGAGCGCTGCTCAATGACTGCCCGCACACCGCGCAGCCTGGGCGCTATCGCCCTCATGTCGCTTGTAACCATCGGCTGTGCGCGCGGCTGTACGTCGAGCCGCCCGCCGATCCATATCAATCCGAGCATGGACGATCAGCCGAAAGTGCGCCCGCAGACGAGCAACGGTTTCTTCTTCGACGGAGCGTCCATGCGCGTGCCCGTGCCAGGTACGGTCGCGATCGGCGGTCTGAAGGAAGATGATGCGTTCTTCACGGGGAGAACTGCGGACGGCGAGTACGTGGCGACGAATCCGAGGACGACCGACGAAGCGTTTGTCGAGCGCGGACGCCAGCGCTATACCATATATTGCGCGCCCTGTCACGACGCACGAGGAGATGGCAAGGGGATCTTGTTCCAGCGCGGTAACGTTCCCACGGCCTCGTTCCACCAGGATAAGATTCTTCAATACACGGATGGGCAGCTCTTCGACGTCATCACCAACGGGCAAGGGCTGATGGCCGGCTACCGCTGGCCGATCCCCCCGGCTGACCGGTGGGCGATCGTCGCCTACGTGCGCACGCTGCAGCGCGATCGACAAGCGAGGGCCGCCAACGCGCCGGCAGCCACCCAGTAAGAGAGGCCACGGGATGAACGGCACCATGAATCGCAAGCTGGCCCTAGTGCTTGGGCCGGTGACCGGTGTGCTCATGTTTGCTGGCGTCGTGCTGATCGCGACGTTCCTGACGAACCGCGAGTATGCCCAGCCGTATCGCGCTCCTGCCGCCGTCGTCGACCCCACGCCGAGGGTGGAGGGGGTAGCCGCCGAGGCGGCCGACGCCGAGGCGAAGGCAAAAGCCACGCCCTACGCCGAGGCCGAGTACCGTCAATTCCCCGTCATCGGAAGCCGAGTGGCCGTCTGGGCCGTTTCACAGCTGCACCTGCTCTTTGCGGCCTTTGTGCTTGCGGTCCCACTCTTCGCGATCATCATCGAGATCATCGGCTACAAGACCGGAGACCTCCGGTACGACCGGCTCGCGCACGAGTTCACGAAGCTCCTCTCCGTCTCGTTCTCACTCACGGCGACCTTCGGCGCGTTCCTGACATTCCTGCTCATCGCCTTGTATCCGAAGTTCACGAACTATCTGATGAGCGTGTTCTCGCCGACGTTCCTCCCGTACGTCCTGCTGTTCTTCGCGGAGGCCGCGTTCCTCTACACGTACTACTACGGTTGGGGGAAGTTCCATCCGCTCGTCCATATTGGGCTAGGGATCGGTCTCAACCTGGTGGGCACGGGCATCATGCTCATTGCCAATTCCTGGCTCACGTTCATGACGTCGCCGGCCGGTGTCTCGGATACGGGGGCGCTCATCTCGCTCTACGACGCGGTCTACAACTTCACGTGGATGCCGATCAACATCCATCGCATCATTGCGAACGTGGCCTTCGGCGGTTCGGTGGCTGCGGCATACGCGGCCTTCAAGTTCCTGCAGGCGGAGACCGACGAAGAGCGCGCGCACTACGACTGGATGGGCTACATCGGCAACTTCGTCGCCATCCTCGCGTTCCTGCCCCTCCCCTTCGCCGGCTACTGGCTCGCGAAAGAGATTTATGCGTTCTCGCAGACGCTCGGTCTGACGATGATGGGTGGGGCGTTTTCGTGGCTCTTCATCATCCAGGCCGTCTTGATTGGGAACCTCTTCCTGGCGGCCAACTACTACCTCTGGCTCGGGATGGGGCGCGTCGAGGGCCGGCAGCCGCTTCAGAAGTTCATCAAGTACCTGCTCATCGGCATCGCGCTCTGCTTCGCCATCTGGGCGACCCCGCGGTCCATCCTCGCCACCGTCTCCGAAATTCGCGCGATGGGAGGGTCAACTCACCCGATGCTGGGCTTTTTGGGTGTGATGTCCGCCAAGAACACCGCGGTGAACATCCTCATCCTCACGACGTTCATGAGCTTCCTGTTGTATCGCCGCACAGGCAAGATCGCCACGGTGGCGTGGGCAAAGACGGGGCATGCCGCACAGCTCACCATCTTCGCGGCCGCCGCGTTCATCGTCATCTTCCTCGGCATCTACGGATACTTCGTCGAGGCGACCGTGCGGATCGGGTTGTCGGTGCCTCAGGTCAGCTCGGTGCTGATCGCGATGGTGTCGATCACCATCATCGACGTGTTTCTGTTCCGTCGCGCGAAGATGACCGGCGACGTTCGCTGGGGCAAGATTCCGCCGATCTCGCAGTACGTGCTGATCTTCATCGCGGTCACCTTCACGTGGCTGATGGGTCTGATGGGCTACGTGCGCTCGGGGCTCCGCCAGCACTGGCATGTGTACGGCGTCATTCGGGACACGTCGCCCGACGCGTTCACCCCCACACTCGGCTTCGCCACGCAGGTCGTCTCGGTCACCGTGCTCATATTCTTCGTGCTGATCGGTTTCGTGTTCTGGATAACGAGTCTGCACGACCGACCGGATTTCGTGCCATCGGCCAAGACGGTCACGCATCCGGGCGCTGACGTCGTGCTTGGAGGCGCGCTCGGCCATCAGCCGGGCATCGCCCGCGCCTCGCACTTCGAAGGGCGAACCCAGTAACCATGGCGGTGCCTCTCATTGGTCGGATCGGCGTCCTTATCCTCGCGTCGACAGCGTTCTATGCCTATGTCGGCCAGCTGGTGCCTCAGAACGAAGTGCAGCCTCCGCAAGAGACGGTGCTCAGAACGGACTTGACAACCGCCGAGATGGTGACGACTGGGCGGCAGATCATGGATGCCAAGGGGCTCTGCTTCACGTGTCACACCATCGGCCGGAGTGGAGCGCTCCGGTTCCCCGACTTGGCAGGCATCGCCGGTCGCGTGTCGGAACGCGCGCCCGGCGTAACCGACATCGAATACTTCGCTCAATCGCTCTACGAGCCTGATTCCTTCATCGTGCCAGGATTCAACCCCGGGATGCCGGCGATCAACAGGCCTCCCATTGGCCTGACAGACCAAGAAATCCTGTGTGTGATCGCCTACTTGCAGTCGCTCGGCGGCACGCCGACGGTCACGATGCAGACCAGCCACAAGTACTACACCCCGGCGGGTGCTGCGCCGGTAGCACCGGGCGAGGCTCCGGCGAACGGCGCCGCACCGGGTCAGAAGGCGGCGCCAGTTGCGCCCGCAGCCGCCGCGCCCGCGAAGAGTGCGCAGCTGAAGCCCCAGGCGGCTCATCTCGGTGGAGCGTTCACATCATGAACATCACGGTTCTCCTCGCGCTGATCGCGGTGCTCGTGGCCCTTCGCTTCATGAAGGCTCACCTGCTCCTGTGGGCTGGTGCGTGGTGGGTGGGGATCTACGTCCTGCTCCGATTTGGATTCCGGGTCCCGATTCCGGCCTCTGTCATTTCGATCTACATGGGGATCGTGACGCTCGCGATCCTGGCGTACTTGTCCTCCAGCGACGAGCGCCGCGAGGAAGTGTTCGGCCCACTCGTCCGGTTCATGACAGAGCGGCGGCACACCCCGTTCCTGGCCGTCACAGTCCTCGCCATACCGGCGCTGGCCGCCGCGAACGTCTATGTGCAGATGAACGTCGCGATCGAACCGCCCTTCTTCCCGCGCACGATCCACCCGGCATCGCCGACCGAGATCACGGTCCAGGACCAGCGGATCTCCATCGATTCGGGTGACAACCCGTATCGCGCGCTCGAGCAGTCGAATCCGGATGAGTTCCGCAAGCACGTGGAGAACGGCCGCCGCGTCTACTATCAGAACTGCTTCTTCTGCCACGGCGACAACCTCGGGGGCAACGGCATGTACGCACATGCGCTGAACCCGATTCCCACCAACTTCGCTGACGGTACGACGCTCCCGAGTTTCCGCGAGACCTTCTTCTTCTGGCGGGTTTCCAAGGGCGGCCCTGGGATGCCCGAAGAGGGAGCGCCCTGGGACACGGCTATGCCGGCCTGGGAGAAGATGCTGAAGGAAGAAGAAATGTGGGACGTGATCCTCTTCCTCTATGACTTCATGGGCCAGCGGCCCCGCGCGCGCGAGGAGGTCCACCAGTGACGACGCGTCAGATCGCACGGGGTTTGACCCTTGCCTGGCTGGCCGTCCTGTGTGTTGGGACGGGACTGGCGCGCGCTCAGAGTCCTGACATCGGCACCGAGGCGCAGCGTGAGGCGGGCAAAGTCCTGTACATGAAGCTGTGCTCACAGTGTCACGGCGAGAAGGGGGACGGCGCCGGGTACGCGACGCCGAACGTGCTCCCGAAACCTCGCGACTTCACCTCGGGCAAGTTCAAGGTCCGGACGACCGGCAGCGGCGCGCTCCCGACGCACCAGGATCTGGTCAACATCATCAGGAAGGGCATGCCCTACACGTCGATGCCTTCCTGGCCCGGTCTGTCTGAGGAAGAAGTTTCGAACCTCGCCTATTTCATCACCACGTTCTCGGCGGACTTCTCCAATCCTGAGGCGGCTCCGAAGCCCATTGACCTCCCAAGCGCTCCGGCATCGACGCCCGAGTCGATTGAGACCGGGAAGAAGCTCTACGAAGAGAACGGCTGCATCAAGTGCCACGGCACGCTGGGTCGCGCCGACGGTCCTTCGGCCCTCACCTTGAAGGACGAGGCGGGCAATCCGATTCGCCCGGCCAACCTCACGCACAGTTGGACCTTCCGGGGAGGTTCGTCGCGCGAGGACATCTTCAGGACGATGAGTACGGGGTTCAACGGAACGCCGATGCCGTCGTACTTAGAAGCGCTGCCGCCGGAGCAGCGGTGGGCGATTACGGACTTCATCGCGTCGCTCTCAGACACGAATGGGCCGGGCTACACCAACCTCATCGTCGCCAGGCCCGTTCAGGATCCGATCGACCTGGCCAAGGGCGCCGAGAGCTTCGCGTCCGCACCCGTCGCTCGGTTCCCGCTTCTGGGACAGATTACGGAACCCGGACGCTCGTTCCATCCGCCCGCTACCAGCGTCACCGTGCAGGCCATCTACGACGCGGAGTCGATCGCGCTCCTCGTCAAGTGGCACGACATGAGAGCGGACAAGACGGGCAAGAACAGTCCGTCACTGCCCATCCCTCCGGAGGAGGAAGCGGGTGGTGAGGCACCGTCCGCGGCACCGGCGGCGTCGGAGACCGAAGCGGATCCGTTTGCCGACACCACCGAGGACACCGTCGCCCCGCCAGCGGAGTTCTCCGACGCGGTGGCGGTCCAGTTTCCTGTAGCCGTGCCAGCTGGCGCCCGCAAGCCCTACTTCATCTTTGGCGACTCCCAGAGCTCCGTGGACCTCTGGTTCTTCGACCTTGCGCGCAACGAGCCCCTCCAGTTCATCGGTCGGGGAAGCGGGGACGTCGCAGTCAACGATGCGGGAGACGTCACAGGTGTCGCGAGCTACAGCGACGGAGAATGGTCGGTCATCTTCAGGCGTCCGCTTCGCGCCAGCTCCGGCGCCCCGTTCACGCCTGGACAGTTCATGCCGATCGCCTTGTCCGCCTGGGACGGATCCGCGCGGGAGCGTGGCAACAAGCGAGCGCTCTCCGTCTGGTACTCGCTGTACATGGAGCCCGAAACGGTCCCGTCGGCCGCGGGCCCGATGATCAGGACGGCGCTCATCATCTTCGGGTTAGAGCTGGCAATCATTGGTTGGGTTCGATCTCGTCTCCGATCGCAGGCCCGCAACGAGATTCGCGGGGAGGGAAGACCGCAGCCGGCCATGGGCAGTTGAGCTGATAGGGTCTTCCGGAGGATCCGATGTACAAGAGCATTTACGTTCCCGTCGACAACTCAGACCACTCCAATCGTGCTGTCGCCTGCAGCGTCGCCCTGGGCAAGGCGTTCGACGCCAAACTGGTCGGCTGCCACGTGTACGCGGCACAGCTGCACGACTACCGCTTTCGGCAGATGGAGTACACCCTGCCGGAAGAGTACATCGATGAAGTGGAGCTCGAGCGCCAGAGGAAGATCCACGACAGCCTCATCACGATGGGTCTGAAGCTCATCTCCGACAGCTATCTCGATGGGATGTCGCGTCTCTGCGGCGAATCGGGCCTCGCGTTCGAGCCGCGGATGATGGACGGCAAGCATCACAACGAGATCCTCAAGGATCTCACCGGCTCGAAGCACGACCTCGTCGTGATTGGGGCTCTGGGCGTGGGCCGCGCGCGCGACAGCGTAATCGGCTCGGTGTGCGAACGCGTGGCTCGCCAGTCCGATCGCGATGTGTGGGTGGTCAAGCACGTCCCCGAGCCGGGCGAAGCTGAGCGAGACACGATTCTCGTCGGTGTCGACGGCAGCCCGCAGTCGTTCGGCGCGCTCATGACGGCCATCGAGTTGGCACGGAAGTTCGACAAGAAGATTGAAGCCATCGCCGTGTACGACCCCTATCTGCACTACTCGGTCTTCAACGGCATCGTCAACGTCCTCACGGAGCAGGCGGCGAAGGTGTTCCGCTTCGAGGAACAGAATCAGCTCCACGAGGAGATCATCGACACCGGGCTGGCGCAGATCTATCAGTCGCATCTCGAAGTGGGCGAGCGGATGGCGAGCGAAGAGGGCGTCACGATCAAGAAGACGCTCCTCGACGGTAAGCCATTCCAGAAGATTCTCGACCACGCACGTAAGACCAATCCGTGGCTCATCGTGATGGGACGCATCGGCGTCCACAGCCCGAAGGACGAGGCAGGGCTTGGGAGCAACTCAGAGAACGTCTTGCGAGCGGCGCCTTGCGACGTACTCCTCTCCACACGTCTCGAGGTGCCACGCCTCGACGTGCGAGCCGAGGAAACCATTCGGTGGACGCCAGAGGCCGAGGAGCGCATGAAGCACGTGCCCGATCAGGTCAAGGGCATCGCCCGCACGGGCGTTCTTCGTCTTGCGCTCGAGAAAGGGCATTCGGTGATCACCAGCGCCGTGATCGATGACGCGATGGATCGGTTCATGCCGAAGAGCGCCTCCAATGCCACGAAGGCGCTGGCCGAAGCCGTGGCGCTCGAGCGCGCGAAGTCCGGTCCCGTGTCGATGTGCCGAGCGTGCGGCGTGACGGCGACGCAGAGCGATCCCGTGAAATGCACGGTCTGCGGCGCCTCGGATTTCGAAGTCATCTCCCAGGAGATGATCGAGAGGATCGCAGAGGTTGAAGGTGGCCTCGAGGAAGAGACCACCTACGACGGGCGGAAGCTTCGCTGGACCGACGACGCGCGGAAGGGCCTCTGGACGATGAAGAACGCCTATCAGCGCCGCCGCGTCAAGGCGCGCGTCGAGAAGCGCGCTCGCATGATGAAGCTCGACGCCATCACGCTCGACTTCGCACGGCAGGTGATCGAAGAAGAGACGGGGACGCCGCTCGATATCAAGGCCTCGTCGGCCCACGGCGCAGGCGGCGCAGGTCGGTCCTCGGCCACCGCGAACGGCAATGGTTCAACGGGCGAGGCCAAGCTCATCGCGCGCGATGACCGGAAGAACCCGCTGATCTCGACGTTCGAGTGGACCGGCGACGCCGCGCAGCGGATCCTCCGAGTCCCGGCCGGCTTCATGCGGGGCCAGACGCAGGAGAGAATCGAGCAGCTCGCGCATGAGCGCGCCGTGACGACCATCGACCTCGGCCTCGTCGAAGAGGGCATCGAGATCGGCAAGAAGATGATGGCCGAGATGCTCGCGAACTACACGCCGCCGACTGCGAATACCGGCAACGGAACGGCGCCGCGAGAGTCTGCTACCCACTCACCGTCAGGCGCGCCCGCTCAGGTCAACAGAGGCGGGTACCTGAATGAGGTGAGCGCGCTGTCGTCGAAGCGGGTGAACTGATTGGTCGGGGTTCTGCCCCGACCCGGCTCGGTCGCTTGCGGGGGCCCCGTGCCCTGTACCGTTCCATCCCGGAGCGCTGTGCGCGCCGGTACCGAGGCGGAGCCGCACAAGGTAGCAATGTCCGCGTACCGATTTTGCCGCACCGACGATATTGGTCTGCTCGTCAACGCGCTGAATCGCTGCTGGTCTCCTTACGTACCTGACCAACCGCCCGAGACGCCGACCACATTCAAGCGGTCGATCCGCGACCTGCAGGTCTGGTGCAGCAGCTGTATGGTGGCGTTCGTCGGTGCGGACCCGATTGGCGTCCTGATCGGCGGGAAGCGGCCCACTGGAACCCTGATCCACAGGATCGCCGTCCATCCCAGTCACCGCCGACAGGGTCATGGACGACACCTGCTGACCTCGCTCAGCTCGAAGCTCGCCATCCTCGGCCCACCTCGGATCGTCGCCGAGGTCCCTGAACAGCTCACGCCCGCCCGCGAGCTGTTCAAAGCTTGCGGCTTCACCCAAGAAGCAGTCCTGACGGACTACGCGCGGCCGTTCGACTGGGTGGAGTCCGATGTGCCTGCTCAGGGGGTCGGTGGCCTGGTCATTCCCGTCACGGTTGACGATCTGGTTGCAAACGGCCTCCTCGGAGACACCCAGCCACTGCTCTGCTGGGAGCGCTCGGTCGAGACGCTCACCGCCAGGAAAGCCGAAATCGCCGGACTCGCCATCGCCAACGACGAACGCATTGAAGCGTATCTTCTGTACCTCAAGCGCGAAGTGGCCGCAGAGCCGGACGATGAGGCGAGAACGCCTGCCACGGAGCTGGTGTCGCTCCGCTCCATGGTCGACGATGGTGGAGCTCGTCTGAGGCGTTTGCTCTCACAGCTCCCGGATCGGAGGAGCGTCCGCATCACGAAGGTCCATCCGGCGGAGATCTCCAAGCAGATCCTGGAGTCGGTCGGGTTCCGTCCGTGCGGCGAACATCTCCTCCACGCGGCGAGGGCACGTTCGAACTAAGGACGAGATATGAACGGCCATCAGGAAGCAGCTCCGTCCGGTCGGCGAGTCTCGGGTTGGCGTGCCCTCGTGCTGTGCCTGCTGGTGGCTGTTTTCGTCGGGTGCGACGAGTCCCCGGCAACTCTGCCCTCGGGGGTCTTGACGGACCGGCTGTCGGGAACCTGGACGCTGGTTTCGCTGCAACCGGCGGGCGAGCCGGAACAGCCGACACCGATTCCGGCGCGCTACACCTTGACCTTCGCCGGCGAGCGCGTCACAACCCTGGCCGACTGCAATACGTGCAACGGGACGGTGGCCGTGTCCGGCACCACCGTGTCCATTGGGCCGCTGCTCGCGTGCGCTCGTGCGGCGTGCCTGACGCAGGCGTTCGCCAGCACGTATGTGGGACTGCTCTCGGGTGAGAGCACCATCACTCGGGTCACCGGCGTCACGCTCGAGCTATCATCGTCGCGGGGCACGCTCAGGTTCTCCCGCTGAACATTCCGGTCCGGGCGCTCTCCGGCTCGACCCACTGGCCAACCCGTCGGACGTCTGGGTCAGCCGCACCGCGTGTCCGGACGGCGCTCTTCGGTGCAGTGCGGATGAGTGTAAGCTAAGAAGGTCCGCCTAGAGTCAAAACCGCTGAACGTCAGCAGCATGAAGAGCTACCACGACATCGTCGGCGACGGCGGGTCCAGAATCCTCGAGCAGGTCGCCGAGCAGCGCGCTCGTATCGCGGACGGGCTCGCCGGGGTGCGCCATCTCGTGGCCATCGGCTCCGGCAAAGGGGGCGTCGGCAAGAGCACGCTGACCGTGCACCTCGCGGGCGCTCTGCGCGACCGCGGCCTTCGGATTGGGATCCTGGACGCAGACTTCAACGGCCCTACGCAGGCGCGAATGGCTGGGGTTCAGGGAGCGCTGTTCGTTCCGGGCAGCCACAAGGTGTCGCTCCCACGCACCAAGAACGGGATTGCGGTTTTCTCGATGGGTTCGCTGATTCCCGAGTCGCAGGCGCTCGAGTTCGACAGTGCGGCGCAGGGGGAGTCTCATACCTGGCGAGCCACGAGAGAGTTCGCGCTCCTCGGCGAAATCCTCCGGTCCTTCGAGTGGGGAGAGCTGGATGTGCTGCTGCTCGATCTGCCGCCCGGAGCCGACCGGACCGTGCAGTACGCCGACTTCCTCGGTCCACAGGTCGCGTTTCTGTTGGTGACGATTCCTTCCGAAGTATCCCGAGGGGTGGTCGCGCGTTCGGTGGCGGCGTTGTCGAAGGGCCCCAATCGCCTCCTTGGATACGTCGAGAACATGAGCGGCTACTATTGTCGCGACTGCAAGGCGATCAAGCCGCTCTTCGATTCATCCCCGCCCCTGGCCGGTACCTGGGGCAGGCCCCCCAACCAGGCTCAGAGCGAAGACCGAGGGTCTACGCTGGGAATCCGCTGCCTCGGGACCGTCCCATTCGATCCCGAACTTGCTCGGCGCTGCGACCAGGGCCTTCCGTTCGCGGTGATGAACGACAACCCGGTGAGCCACGCGTTGACCCACATCGCGGAGCGCCTTATGGCCGTTCTCGAGTCGACGCCGGCCGCTGATCCTGCGGGTGCGATACAGTTAGAGCAGCGAACCTCTGCTCGCGCTGGTGAGCCGAGGGTCGACAAGGATGTCCGACCATGAAGTTCCTGTGTGTGCCCTGCGACAGCCCGATGAAGCTTCAGTCCGTGGGTCCGCCCGAGCGTGGCTCGCTGTCGGTCGTCTACGCGTGCCCCGAGTGCGGGTACGAAATGGCGATGCTCACCAATGCGTACGAAACACAAGTCGTTCAATCATTGGGCGTGCGAATCGGACCGGCCGAAGCTTCAGCGCAGGCTGGCCTCGTTCATGCCGCCGCTGGCCCCTCGGCGAGCCCTTCGGATGGATCAGCAGAAGGTAGCCGCTGCCCGTTCACCGCGCTGATACCAGGGGCGGAACAGCCAAAACCCCGGCAGGCCGGCACACAAGTCGCCGTACGTTGGACGTCGGCTGCCGAGGCTCGGCTGGCCAACATTCCCGCGTTCGTGCGTCCGATGGCGCGAACGGGAATCGAGACGTTCGCGCGGGAGAGGGGCGTTCTCGAAGTGGATGAGCAGATCCTCGACGCCGCCCGCGAGTTCTTCGGCATGTAAGGCGCCGTTTCGTACAGCCACACCGAGAGGAACATGTCGGAATCGACGACCAGTCCGCTCCCGCTCATCCTTCGACGTCGCGAACCAGGTGGTGAAGCGGGCCGAATGGACAAGCCTGTCCCGAGCGAGAACGCGGGCCACGCCCCGCGGCAGGTCGAGGGATTCGCACGGCCCTACGTCATCTCCTGGAACCTCACGTATCGCTGCAACCTCGCCTGCGAGCACTGCTATCTCGACGCCGGCGGCACGCCGCTCGTCACCACGGAAGACTTCGCCGATCGGAGCGAGCTCGGCACCGAGGAATGCTTCCGTGTCATCGACGACATCGCCAGTTTCGCACCCGAATGCCTGACGATTCTGACAGGCGGTGAGCCACTTCTTCGGCGCGATATCCTCGAGATCGTCAAGCGCGCGGCGGAGCGCGACCTCTGGGTGGTCGTCGGGACCAACGGCGTGCGAATTAGCGAGAACGTCGCTAGCCGGCTGGCAGAGGCCGGAGCCCGTGGCCTGTCCCTCTCGCTCGATGCGCTCGATGCGGAGCGTCACGATCGTTTCAGAGGAGTGCGTGGCGCCTGGAAGAACACCGTCGAGGGAGCGGCCATCCTCAACCGAACCGGGCTTCCGTTCATCGTTCAGACCACGGCCGGTTCGCACAATCTTCGCGAGCTTGAAGCGATCGCCGACTTCGCGTACGAGCACTTGGCCGCCAAGGTCTGGAACCTCTACTTCCTGGTGCCGACCGGGCGCGGGCAGTTCGTCTCGGACATGACCCCGGCGCAGTACGACGGAGTGCTCGCGTCGCTCTTCCGCATCCAGACCAAGTACAAAGGCCGGATGCTCGTAAACGCGAAGTGCGCACCGCACTACATCAAGACGGTGCTCGAGCAGGTCAGTTCTAGCGGAGGCGCCTCAGATTCGATGACAGCCGACGCCGCTGCTGGGCAAGGCGCTTTGGGGTCCGGTCTGTCTCCGATACGGACGTACTCCGGCGGGGCCGGCGGATGTCCAGCGGGGACGCACTACATGGGGATTCGGCCGAACGGTGACGTCACGCCGTGCCCGTACCTCCCGGTTTTCGCGGGGAGCCTTCGCCGCTCGAGTCTGGCTGACCTCTGGACGTCATCCGAGTTGTTCACTGACGTTCGCCACCGGTCATCGCTCGGAGGACGCTGTGGCGCCTGTGAGATGAACGGCCATTGCGGAGGTTGCCGTGCCCGCGCCCACGGTATGGTTGGCGACCTGATGGCCGAGGACCCCCTCTGCACCCACACGCCCGGGAAGTTCGCGGGGTCGCCCCTGCTCACGCTGGCCGGTGGGCCATCCGCGGGAGCGCAGCTGGGCGCAGGGATCCGAGCCAACGACGGGGGCTGGGAGCAGGGCCGCGCGATGCCGCCCATACAGGGCATTCAGTACGGCACTGAATCAGCGCCGACCATCGCGTGGGACGAGGCCGCCGCCGCGCGGATGAAGAAGATTCCGGCGTTCGTGCGTGGGATGGTGATGAAGGCGGTCGAGGACTCCTGTCGTAAGAACGGCCTCGACCGCGTGACGGTGGAAGAGCTCGAACGGATCCGCGCGCGAATGCCGACCCCGAAGTTCTTCGGATAGCTCGAACGGGCTCTACTGCGCGAACGGGTCGTCAGCGGTCTCGACCGCCTCCTTGACCTTTTCGTCCATCCATTTCTGGAATTCCTCTGCGGTCTGGACCGTGACGAATCCTCGCATCCGGAAGTGACCGAGCCCGCAGAGCTGTGCGCAGGCGATCTCGTATTGGAAGTTGGGGTTTCCGGTTCGAGTCCGCATCTCGGCGGTTGTGACGTCCGGGATGAACCAGATCGGAATGGTCAGGCCGGGCACCGCGTCCTGCTTCACGCGGAACTCTGGTACGCCGAAGCCGTGAATGACGTCCTTGCTCCTTAGCCTGATGATGACGGGCCTGTTCACGGGCAGATAGAGCTGATTCAGCGTCGTCACGTCGTCCTTCGCGGCCGGATCGGATCGATCGAGCCCGAGAGGGTTCGTCTGGACGTCGATCATCTTGATGTCCGTGCGGCCGAAGACCCCGTCGGGACCTGGGTAGCGAATGTTCCACGCGAACTGTTCGCCCGTGACCTGAACGACCAGCGCTTCCTTATCAGAGGGGATCTCGTCGACCCTCGCGGCCCACAGCGGAATCGAGAAGGCGAAGAGAAGGACGAGTTCGACGAGGAGCACGCCGCCCTCGAGATAGCTCGACGCGTGTGACCGGACGCCGTGATGGTCTGCGACTGGATGTGCCGACTTGCGGAAACGAACCAGGACGTAGAGGAAGAACGCCCCCCACCCGATGAACAGGATCAGCATGAAAATGTGTATCCAGCCGATCAGGTTGTCGATCTGCGCGCCGTGAGTTGCGGCAAGCCTCGGAAGTCCAAGCCACTCAGTCATGTTCTAGACGCTCCCTTTTGGAGCTCCGACCACTCGATATCGAGGTCGGTGTCAGCGATCTGCTTCGCGCGATTGCGAAGGTAGAGAAAGAAGCCCAGGAACGCGCCCTGCACCGCCAGCGTGATGCCTAACAGCGCAAAGACACCCAGTCTTGTCCCGTCGATGATCGTCGTCTCCTCGGCTCCAAAGCACACTGGACACGCGAAGACGGTCGACCCACCACCCGACACCAGGGCGGCCGCTGTGACGAGCACCCGCATGGCCCCGAGACGTCTTGAAGGTGTCTTCATCGAAGTGTCCTCGTCTGGCGGAGAAACCACGAATCGTAGACGACCAGGCCGAACGACACGACAAACGCCGCGATGGCCCCAATCAGGCTACCGATCTCGCCGTCCTGCCGGTACTGGGACAGACACCAGAGGCCGAACACCACGGCGACCGCCGCGGAGAAGAAGATCAGCAGCGCGTGGAACCAGCGCAGGTTCATTCGGGAATCCAATAACCGTTGCTGTGTGTGACGACCGGAAGAGCCAGCAGTACGACGAAGAAGGCAGCGGTGACCGCCAGCACCGCGTAGATCAGCTTCTTCTCGGAAATGAGGTGCATGAAGTAGCACGCGACCAGCGATCCCTTGACAATGGCGACGACCAGCGCGACGGTCACCGCCAAGGGCACGGACAGATGGAGACGAGAGATCGCCACCGTAATTACGGTCAGCACCATGAGTGCGACGAAGACGGAGATGTAGACCCTAACGTGTCTGTCGATATCAACTGCGTGATCGCTCGTCATAGACGCTGCCTACAGCAGATACAAGGTCGGGAAGAGGAAGATCCACACCAGATCCACGAAGTGCCAGAAGAGGCCGGAGTTCTCGACCCGGTTCGTGAACCACTCCGGGTTGGTGTAATACTGCTTCGCGCCGGGACCCCAGAAATACGCGTTCACCGCCATGCCGCCCGCGACGTGCAGCATGTGCAGACCGGTCAGCGTGAAGTAGATGGCGTAGAAGTTGTCGGTGCTGGGGAAGTGCCCGTGGTGGAACTTGTCGCTGTATTCGAAGTACTTGACGATGAGGAAGACCAACCCGAGCAGGACCGTTCCCCCTATATACATGCGGAATGTCCCCAGTTTGCGGCGCATCAGCGACGCCCACGCCATGACCATCGTCACCGACGACGAAATCAGGACGAGCGTGTTGAAGGTGGCCAACGGGACACTCAAGATCGTGTCTCCGCGAGGCCAGCTCGAAGACCCTGTTCGGATGAGGATGTACGATGCGAACAGCGCGCCGAACAGCATGACTTCCGACGCGAGGAAGAGCCAGATCCCAATCTTGCCGTTGTTCAGGCCGGTATCGCGCCGTGCTTCTACTGTGTACGGGATCTCCATGGTGATCAGGCCTCACACTGCGGTACGAAGTCCTTCTTCGCGCCGGGAAGGCTGTAGTCGTACGGACCTCGGTGGGCTACCGGTTCCGTGCTGAAATTTCCGTGCGGCGGTGGCGACGGAGCCGCCCACTCGATGGTGGTCGCCTCCCATGGATTGTCTCCCACCTTCTCTCCGTTCCACATGCTCGAGAAGAAGTTGTAGATGAAGGGTAGCTGGAAGAGCGCCATGATCCACGCGCCCCAAGACGACACGGCGTTCCAGTGGAGAATCGGCTGCGCGAAGTCGTAGGTCGCCCCGCCGTCGAAGAGCCGCCGTGACACGCCGGCCATCCCCACGATGAACATCGGCATGAAGACGATGTTCATGCAGATCATCGAACCCCAGAAATGGATCTTGCCGAGCGTCTCGTTCATCATCCGCCCAGTCGCCTTCGGGAACCAGTAGTAGACCCCCGCGAAGAGGGCGAAGATCGTCCCGGGCGCGACGACGTAGTGGAAGTGGGCGATGACGTAGTACGTGTCGTGCAGGGGAATATCCGACACGTTCAGGCCAAGCGGCAACCCGGTCAGGCCGCCGATCCCGAACATCGGCAGGAAGCCGAGCGCGAACAGCATCGGCGTATTGAACCGGATGGACCCACCCCAGAGCGAGAGGATTAGTGCCGTCAGGATGACGACCGACGGGATCGAAATGATCATCGTTGTCGTCTGGAAGAACGTCGCCATGGCGGTCCCCATGCCGGTCATGAACATGTGGTGCGCCCAGACGATGAACGACATGAAGCCGAGGAACACGAGCGAGTAGACCATCGGCTTATAACCCCACAACGGCTTGCGTGTGTTGTTCGCGATGATCTCGGCGACGATGCCCATGGCGGGGAGGATCAAGACATAGACCTCCGGGTGCGCCAGGAACCAGAAAAGGTGCTGCCAGAGGAGGGCGTTGCCGCTACCCGCCACCTGGAGCGGCTGGCCGCTCACGACGAGGCCGCTCGGGAGGAAGAAGCTCGTGCCCGCCACGCGATCCATCAACTGCATGACGCCCGCAGCCTCCAGCGGTGGGAAGGCCAGGAGCAGGAGGAACGCGGTGACGAACTGCGTCCACACGAAGAAGGGGAACCGCATGAACATCAGCCCCTTGGCGCGGAGCTGAATCGTGGTCGTGATGAAGTTGATCGCGCCGAGCAGCGACGAGGTAATCAGGAAGATCATCCCGACCAGCCACCACGTCTGACCTGAACCCGCGATGATGGCCAGAGGCGAGTAAGAGGTCCACCCGGACTGCGCGGCGCCGCCCGGCACGAAGAAGCTCGCCAGCATCGTCACGCCGCCCAGGAAGAAGGCCCAGTAGCTCAACATGTTGAGCCGCGGGAACGCCATGTCTGGGGCTCCAATCTGGAGCGGGAGCACGAAGTTGCCGAATCCGCCGACGGCGAGCGGTACCACGCCCATGAACACCATGATGGTCCCGTGCATCGCCCCGAGCTCGTTGTAGAACTCGGGAAGCATGGACCCCCCGGGCATGCGCGCCTCGCCGAACAGCGCGCCAATGATCGGCAGCGGGGCACCTGGGTACGCCAGCTGCCAGCGCATGAGCATCATCAGACAAAAGCCGAAGAAGAGGAACAGCAGGCCGCTGATGCCGTACTGGATCCCGATGACCTTGTGGTCCACGGAGAAGACGTACTTTCGCCAGAAGCCGAGCTCTTCGTGATGGGCCTCGTGCCCGACGTGTGGTCCGTGTGGGTCGACGGTTGTTGGGTGGCTCATGGGCCCCGATCTCCCGATCGCTACTGCTTTTACTTGGTGGGTGTGCTGAATTTGAAGTCCTGCGTCTTCGTGTCGCTGCCGCTGACGGTGACCGAGGCCGCTTGTATCCCCAGTCGCTCGTGCCAGGCGGTGATCTCGTAGGTACCCGCGTCGAGATTCGCGATGGTGAACTTCCCGTCCGTGCCGGTCACCGAGAAGAACGGATGCGTGAAGACGCCGATGTATGCGCTCATCCACGGATGGACGTCGCACTTGACCTGGAAGATCGCCTCCGCTTTGTCGAACTGCGTGCTCGTCTCCTTCAGATTCGCCGGCATCGCGCGGTTGAACGACGCGTTCACCTTGGGAAGCGTGTGGATGTTGTGGAGGACGCCGTCAGAGTTGAGGATCCGGTAGGGCTGACCGACCATGATTCCCATCGCGTGCGGTACGTAAACACAACCGTTCTGATCGAGCGTCACGGGCGTCTTCGGTGCGGGATAGGTCTTTGCGGCCGGGAGCCCCTTTGACACCCACACGATGATGTTGGCCATCGCGTTGCCACTACCCATGACGAGCATCTCGGCCGGCACGGGTCCGGAGTGCTTCTTGGCGCACGCCGGGTCGGCGTCCATCGCGAGCGGCCTGAGATTGGGGGCTTTCCCAGCGAAGGTGATGGTCCCGGTGACGGTCGACGCGGCAAACCCGACGCTCGGCGAGATCAACACGGCGACGAGCCCAGCCGTCAGCCACAACCCGTTCCTTCTTTGCGTGTTCGACTTCTTGATCATTGCAAACCTCTCAACACCTCTGTATGAAGCGCCGTTCTTACCGCTACGGTGAATAGATCGAACCACCTCATCCTCAAAATTCCAACTCTACACCAGGGCCCGCGCTCCGCACAACCCCTGGTCCACAGCCGCGAGGCGTCCGTTTCACGCGTTCTCGAAGGCCAGCGATTCAGCAATCCGCGGGTCGCGCAGCGGCACCAACGCCTGGCGTCGCAACAGCCAGCTCACGGCCGCGATGACGCACCCGCCCACGGCGAGAAACGCCGCCAGGTCGAGCACCGATGGACTGAACCCTTCGGGATGGAGCGTCGGCATGACCTGCCAGTAGAGGTCGACGTAATGCATGAGGAGGAGCCACACCGCCCCGACCGAGAGCGTCGATCCGTTCCGCTTGACCGAGCGGCCCATCAAGTAGAAGAACGGCGCGATGAAGTGTCCCACCATCAGCAGGAGCGCTATCGGCAACCACGACCCTTCGATCCGCGGCTTGTACCAAATCGTCTCTTCCGGTAGGTTCGCGTACCAAACCAGGAAGAACTGAGAGAAGCCGATGTAGGCCCAGAACGCCGTGAACCCGAACAGCAGCTTGCCGACATCGTGCAGATGCTCGGTGCTGATGACCGTGTCCAGCAGACCGGCCGCCCGCATCCTCACCGCGAGCAGCGACAGCAGCGCGATGAACCCGAGGAAGCTGCCGGCGAAGAAATAGACGCCGAACATGGTCGAGTACCAGTGCGGCGTGAGCGACATGATCCAGTCGACCGAGGCCAAGGTCGTGGTCAGCGCGAGCACAATGATCGACGGCCCGGCAAACTTGCGTAGACGAGCCGATACGCTCGCGTCGCCCGTCGCGTCCTGACCCCTCGATCCGCGGTAGTAGAACAGAGCAATGGCGGACCAGAGGCCAAAGAACAACGCGGCCCGGATCAGAAAGAACGGCACGTTGAGGTACGGCGACTTCCAGCGAAGCAGCGCATCGTGCTCCGCGGCCCCGGGATGGGCCCACTCGTACAGCACGCCGAGACCGAAGACGACCGGGAGGAACAGCACTGCCATCACCGGCAGCGTGGCGAAGATAGTCTCGCCGATTCGTCGCAGCACGACGCCCCACGCACCCTGAGCCGCGTACTGGATCAGGACGAAAAAGAGCGCGCCCAGCGCCAGGCTCAGAAAGTACAGAAACGACACCAGCCACGAGAACAGGAACTGCTTGGGATTCCCCATCCCCAAGATCGCGCACAGGACCACGCCCAGGACGGCACAGCCGGCGCCAATGGCCGGAAACCGGTTCCACGAGTGGCCGGGCGGAATCGCGACTTGCTCGGGTCGCAGCTCGACGTGATCGCGGTGGGCGCTCATTCAGGACTCCAGCAGCTCGACGCTTCGGGCACCCAGGGACGCCAGGAGCTTCTGGGTCGCCGACGGGTCGAACTTTGGGTCCCACGATTCGACCGAAATGAAAAACGCATCGTCCGTCACGCGGTCGAAGACCTTGGAGCGGAACAGCGGATGGTGGTGCATGGGCAGCCGGTTCAGACCAAGCATGCCGAAGACGGCACCGAAGGCGGCGAAGAGCACACCCAACTCGAAGGTCACCGGGATGAACGCGGGCCACGAAAACAGCGGCTTACCGCTGATCACGAGCGGGTAGGCACTCGTGTGAACCCACCACTGCAGGACGAACCCCGTCGCAAGGCCGGTCAATCCCGCGCCAAGGACGATCCAGGGAAGCGGGGAGCGCCCAAGCCCCATCGCTTTCTCGAGGCCGTGGACGGGAAACGGCGTATGGGCGTCCCATCGCGTGAATCCGGCGTCACGCACTCTCTCGCACGCGTGGTACAGGTCAGCCGGGGTCGCGAACTCCGCCAGGACTCCGAAGTACGGTCCCTTGGGAAGCTGCGGCGTGAAAAGCCCCATTACGAAGCTCCTTCGGTCACGGGATCAGGCGTCCCTCCGTGCCGCAGCGCCGCTCGGTGGTCCTTGCTCTCGCGCTCGGGGCCCCGATGCCAGTGCGGATCGGCCTGTGGCAGGACCGTCTTGACCTCGGCGGTCGCCACCATCGGCAGGAAGCGCACGAACAGGCAGAACATCGTGAAGAAGAGCCCGAAGCTCCCGAGCAACGTCGACAGGTCCCAGAACGTCGGCGTGTAGTAATCCCAAGACGAGGGAAGGAAATCGCGGTGCAGTGAGGTCACGATGATCGTGAACCGTTCGAACCACATGCCGATGTTGATGACGATCGACACCACGAACAGAATCGGGATGCTCGTGCGAGCCTTCTTGAACCAGAAGATCTGTGGGCTGATCACGTTGCACGAGAACATGATCCAGTACGCCCAGGCGTACGGCCCGAACGCGCGATTGACGAACGTGTAGACCTCGTAGGGGTTCCCGCTATACCAGGCGGTGAAGAACTCGGTGGTGTAGGCGTAGCCGACGATCGTCCCCGTCACGAGCATGATCTTCGCCATGTAGTCGAAGTGCCGGAGCGTGACGATGTGCTCGAGGCCGAACGCCGTCCGGCAGATCACCATGAGCGTCAGTACCATCGCGAAGCCGGAGAAGATGGCGCCCGCGACGAAGTACGGCGGGAAGATCGTCGTGTGCCAACCCGGGAGGACCGACACCGCGAAGTCCATCGAGACGATCGAGTGCACCGAGAGGACCAGTGGCGTCGCGAGAGCCGCGAGCACGAGGTAGGCGGACTCGTAGTTGTGCCACTGCCGCACCGAGCCGCGCCACCCCAGGGCGAAGAGGCCGTATGCGAACTTGCGTGTCTGGGTCTTCGCCCGATCCCGCATAGTCGCCAGATCGGGAATCAACCCTACGTACCAGAAAAGAACGGAAACCGTTCCGTACACGCTAACGGCGAACACATCCCAGAGGAGAGGGCTCCTGAAGTTGGGCCAGGTGCCCATCTGGTTCGGGAGCGGGAACATCCAGTAGGCCACCCAGATGCGCCCAACGTGGATTCCGGGAAACGTCAGGGCGCACATGACCGCGAAGATCGTCATGGCTTCTGCCGCCCGATTGATCGAGGTGCGCCACTTCTGGCGGAAGAGGAAGAGGATCGCCGAGATCAGCGTCCCCGCGTGCCCGATCCCGATCCAGAAGACGAAGTTCGTGATGTCGAATGCCCAGCCGACTGGGACGTTGAGCCCCCAGATCCCGATCCCCTCCCAGACCAGCCACGCGACCGACACGCCAAGCAGGCCCAGCACCGCCACCGACGGGAGGAAGAAATACCACCACGCCCTGGGTGTAGGTCGCTCCACCGGCTCCGCGACAGCGTCGGTGATGGAGTGGAAATCCGGCGAGCGCAGGATGAGAGTGGGTTCGCCCGCGACAGGGTTATCGAGCAGCTCCGCTTCCGTCTGGGCCAAACAGTGTTCCCCGCTGTGAGTGTGGAAATCCTCACGTTTTTATCATTCGCGCATCGCTGGAGTCAAGCGCTCGCGGGTGCACGCCGCGGCGGCCGACACGCGACACAAGGCTTCCGGAACGGAGTTCGACCGACAGCGCGCGGAGGCGAGGCAGCGGTCCCCGGCACGCGGTTACGGCGCAGCCGTGAGGCCGATCTGCGCGAGCAGCGGTTCGAGGTCCTCTCCTGAGGCAGGAATGCACGTGACGATGCGCGCTGCAGCGGCCCGGACCCACGGCGTCGCCCCGGGAAGCGCGCGCACGGCTCGGCCTGCGCCAAGCAGCCGCTGCCACTGGTCGTACGTTGCCGCGGCACACTCCTGGGGCAGCGACGGCGAGCCTGTGCTGCGTTTGATCTGCGAGATCCGCGCTGACAGCTCGCGCGCCTCGATGAGCCCTGAATTGAGGCTGTGCACCCCAACAGGCGCTGCCTGGTGTGCGGCGTCGCCAGCGAGCCAGACGCCATCCCTCCCAAGCGTCTGCGCCAGGCGCCACTCGAACACGGCGAGAGTGGACCAGTAGATCCGCGTGGACCGAGCCGAGAACCACGGAGCCCTCGCGGCGATGAACTGCGCCAGCCGCTCCATCGATGGCTCGTGTGTACTGGCGTCGGGGATCTGGAATCCCCAGCGGCATCGCCCCTCCTCGAGCGGCCAGTACACGCTGGTGACATCAGGATCGAGGATGACGCGCACTTCGGCGGGCAACTCCCCCGTCGCCTCGATCTCGTAGACCGAAAACATCTGGCCACAACCGTGGTCGGCCATCTCGATCCCAGCCATTCGCCGAACGGCCGAATCATAGCCGTCCGCGCCAATGACGTAGGCAGGCCGGAGCGTGTCGGTTCGCACGACGAGCTGCTCGGTCCGCGCCATGGGGTAACCCGTGGCGACCTGGTCGAGTTTCGCGACCTCCGCGCGGATGGGGCCGTCCAGGGCGAGGGACTGGAGGCGGTGTCCCCAGAGAACCTTGAGCTTCGCCGCGTGCAGCGCTTGTTCAACCGCCCTCTCGAGCAGGCTTTGCCGAACGATGAGCAGATACGGATGCGGCGTCGAGAGGACCGAGTAGTCGATCTCGGCACGCCTCTCCGGCCCCTCGTAATAGGCGACCTTCGTCAGCTTCCGCCCAGCGGCGACCAGCCCTGCGGACAGCCCGACCTCGTCGAGAATCCGCAGCGTTCGCGGATGGATCGCGAGCGCGTAGCTGTGTTGGGTCGTCCGCTCGTGCGTGTCGATGATCTCGACATTCACCCCGAACTGTTTCAGCAACAGCGCGGCGACCAACCCGACCGGACCGGCACCGACGACGAGAACCTCAGGATCAGGTTGATGGAACACTAGCGGACTCCTCGACGCGCCACTGGCGTCGGCGAGCCCTCGTGCCAAGAGCGTGCCACTGAGGAGAGCGGCTGATCAACCGATACGCGCGATCTCTGCGCCGGAAAACGGCGCGCGGTTGCCGGACATCCGTGGGTCGTCCGGCTGTTCACCCCTTGGCTCTCAATGGTACGTCCCCGACAGGCCAACAGCCTAATCCGTGTTCGCGAGCTGCGCGAGGATCCCTCGATGCAGACCTTGACGCAGGTGAACATGGGCGTGTCCCGCTGGGTGTAGAGGCTCGCCTCGGTATAGCGGAGCCGACCCACCAGATCGACGAACTCCTGAGGGTCATCCCGCGCGTGCGGCGACAGACGGTACTACGATCGAGTTTTCGTGAAGGGGTAGACGAACAAATACCTGCCTCCGGGCAGCAGTTCGATACCCTCGCCGGCGCCCTTCATCCTGTTTGACGTACGGCGACCGGCCAGGAAGCTGTACACCTGCGACAGATACGCGCCCGATTTCGACCGCCTCATTGCCGCCTCATTCGATTGGAAGCACAGGGGGTCGAAGGCTATTCGCCACAGCATGAAGTCGACGTGAACACGTGCGTGTCAACGCGAGCGGTGCCCTACGGCAGCTGCCCACTGACGCCCATCCTGCCGGTAACCTCGGAGGTGCCGCGTGAGCCTCCCTGTCAGGAGGCCGAACGCGCCGTGCTACAGCGATAGCTCGGTCAGCGAGCCTGTGCTATCGCCGAACGCGTCCATCGGGACGCCCAGCTTGTCGAGCAGAGTCAGATGCAGGTTCGCGACCGGTGTGCCCTTCGGATATCGCAGGTGGCGCCCGCCCTTCAGGCGCCCGCCAGCACCACCGGCCACGAGGACCGGAAGGTCGAGGTGGGCGTGCAGGTTGCCGTCGCTCATGCCGCTCCCGTACAGGATGAGCGAGCTGTCGAGCAGCGCACCATCCCCGTCCGGCGTGGAACGTAGTTTGTCGAGGAAGTACGCGAACGACTGCATGTGGAACAGGTTCACCTTCGCGCATTTCTCGATCTTGGACCGGTCGCCCTGGTGATGCGAGATCGGGTGGTGCGCGTCCGCCACACCGATCTCCGGATACGCGCGCGAGCTGACCTCGTGACCCATCATGAACGTCGCGACGCGCGTCAAGTCGGCCTGATACGCGAGCGCCAGGAGGTCGAACATCAGCTGCGCGTGAACCTCGAACGACTCCGGCACGCCGGCCGGACGGCTGACGACCGGCATCTCTCGCGTGCTCTGCTCCTCGGCCCTCCGAATGCGGCGCTCCACATCGCGGATCGCTTCCAGGTACTGGTCCAGCTTGGCGCGATCGCGTGAGCCGAGCGAGCGACCAATCCGCGCTACGTCCTCAACGATCGCGTCGAGGATGCTGCGATCCTCCTTGACGCGCGCCGCGCGGGTCGCCGCGTCCGTGCTGTCACCATCCCCGAACAGCCGCTCGAACACGGCTCGCGGGTCCATTTCCATCGGCAGGGGAGTGGTCGGTGTCCGCCACGCGATCGTGTTGGAGTATGCACAGCTGTAGCCCGCGTCGCAGGCCCCCAGCATCTCGGTGTACTCCATCGTCAGCTCGAGCGAGCTGAGTTGGGTTGCCTTCCCCAGCTCGCGGGCGGCGAGCTGGTCCATCGAGGTGCCGGCTTGCAGGTCGGTGCCTTCGGTCTTCTTCACGTGGACGCCAGTCAAGAACGTCCCAGCGGCGCGCGCATGGTCGCCGGCGCCTTCGTTTGGTCGTGGATTCGCCACCTGGTTGTCCAGGCCACTCAGCACCGTGAGGCGGTCGCGGAACGGTTCGAGCGGCTGAAGTGTAGGCGACAATTCGAATGCCGCGCCCTCCGCCGTGGGCGTCCACCGGTCCATGATGACGCCGTTCGGCACGTAGACGACCGCGAAGCGACGAGCGCCATCGAGACGGATCGCCGCGCGGAGGGCGGGAACCATGCCGTCGAGCAGTGGCAGTGCCACCGTGGCGCCGAGCCCTCGCAAGAACGTCCGGCGTGGAAGTGTTTTGTTCGACAAGAACATCGGGTGTGTTCCTCGTATCACCGTTGTGCGACGGCCGCCGCGCGCGTGACCCCATCGTTCGCGCTCGGTGTCATGCGCATCTGGAAAGGGAGGCTCGAGGCAATGCCCGCGATCACATCAGACCACCTGTAGCCGCGCGGCGCGGCATCGCGCGCGATCTGACGCACCACGGGCATGTCAGACGCCTCGAGGCCGCGACCGATCGCGTACGTCGTCAACTTCTCCACCATCGTCTGGACGAACTGCGGACCGCGTGCCAGCAGCACGCGACGAAGCCCCTCAGGTCCATCGAAGGGTGTCCCGTCCGGCATGACACCGGACGCGTCGATCGTGGTGTTGGCGTCCGTCGTACGCCAGCCTCCGATCGCGTCGAAATTCTCGAGCGCGAAGCCGAGGGGATCCATGCGCGCGTGGCACGACGCGCACACCGGGTTCTTCCGATGCTGCTCCATCCGCTCGCGAACCGAGGCCGGCTTGCCACCCTCTCCCGTATCCTGCAATGCGGGGATGTTGGGAGGCGGGGCGGGCGGCGGCGCGCCGAGGATGTTCTCGAGCAGCCACTTGCCGCGCAAGACCGGCGACGTCCGAGTCGGATAGGAGGTCACGCTCAGGACGCTGCCGTGTCCCAGTAGGCCGGCGCGTGACTTGTCCGTGATCGTCACGCGTCGGAAGTGCGGGCCGTACACGTTCCGCATGCCGTAGTGGCGCGCCAGACGCTCGTTGACGAATGTGAAGTCGGCGCGGAGGAGGTCGAGCACGCTGAGGTCTTCAGCAAGATTGGCCTGGACGAACAGATCCGTTTCCTTCTGGAACGCCTGTCGCAGGTTGTCCTCGAAGTCGGGGAACGCGTGCGGATCGGGGGCGTGTGTCCGCAGGTTTCGCACGTACAGCCACTGACCGATGAAATTGGAGACGAGCGCCAAGGCACGGCGGTCCGCCAGCATGCGCCGCACCTGCGACTGAAGACCCGTGGCGGTGCGCAGATGACCCTTCGTCGCGGCGTCGAGCAGCTCGTCATCGGGGATGCTGCTCCACAGAAAGAACGACAGCCGTGACGCCAGCTCGACGCCGCTGATGCGGTAGGCGGTGGCTGGCGCGAGGCCCTTGGGATCCTGCTCGATGCGGAACACGAACTCGGGACTGACCAAGATACGGCGCAGGGCGAACTCGACCCCGTTCTCAAAGCGTCCATTCTGCCGCCCGCTGACGTACGCCTTCATCAACCGGTCGACGTCGGCGCTTGTCACCGGACGCCGGAAGGCGCGGCGCGCGAGCGTCCCGATGATCTGCCGGGCGCAAGCGGTCTCGGACGCAACCGCAGCAGTGGGACGACACACAAAGATGCGCCGCCGACTCGGCGTGTCGCCGGATCCGATGGCGTTGTACGGACCGCCCATTTGCACCGAATCGACTCCGGGGTCCATGTCGCGGTTGCCGGCGTACTCGAAGCTCGTGACGGGCAGGTGCGGTCGCAGGAAGCCCTCTTCCTCGACCGTCTGCTTCTGAAATGAGAGTCCGATGACGCGCGGCCCGGCCTTGGCGGTGAACCGCACTTCGAGGCTGGCGTCGGCGTTCAGCTCATACTCGCTCGGATTGGGGACCGCTTGCCCGGATAGCCAGACCGCCCGCTGACCGTCTCCGCCGAAGGTGAACGACCTGATGCGCGCGCGATCCAGCCGGACGTCCAACGTGTGCGGACGTCCCAAGCCTCGGATTTCGTCCCGCCACGTGCGCTGCAGCTTGATTTTGAGGGTGTACTCGCCGTCGAGCGGGAAGTAGTGCGGGATCGCGATGCCGCCGCGCGAGCCAAACGGCAGCTGTTCATCGACTCGATCGTCCTGGACGAGATACTTCGGCGCGCTGTACACCTGACGGGACGGCTTCACCGTGGGATCACCCACCGCCAAACGGCTGATGCGCCGTGCGGCGTTCATGTATCGCTCGAGGAGGCCCGGCGACACCGAGAGCACGTCCGCGATGTTGTCGAACCCGTATCCGGCATCGTCGACCGGCAACATCGACCGGCTGTCGATCTCGAGGCCCAAGAGATCGCGAATCGCGTTGCCGTACTCGGCTCGGTTCAAGCGGTGGAGAGTCTTGCGGCCCGGTCGTCGATGCGCGGCCGCTGCGCGGGCCAGCTCGCCGTCGAGCCACCGCGTGAATGATTCGGCCGTGGCGGCATCGGGTCGGGGTGCGCCGATCGGTGGCATGGTCCCCGTGCCGACCTTGCGCAGCACTTTTTCCCAGGTCTCCGCCGCCGCCCCGACCTGCGCCGTGTCGACGCCCTCGAGCATCAGGTTCGCCGTCTTCAAGCGCTCGTTGTGACACGTGACGCAGTAGTGCTTGACGAGCGTCGCGGGCTGCTCGGCTGAGATGGTCGACGACGGTGTACCGGTCGCTCGAGCGCCGGTGCCGGTACCTGACGGCGTTTGGGATGCGATCGCCCTAGAGGCTGCGAGGATGGCCAGCGCCCCGACTACACACGCCGCCAAGCTCGCACCGTGGCCACGTGTCACCAGTGTCCTCCTGCAGGACCCCATTTCGGTCTCACTCAAGGGTATGAGACTCATGGGTTCGGGCAATGCTCGGGACAGCAGTCACCGATGACCCTTGCTCTCTCGAACACCCATCCGTTCGAGTCGGTCCGCTTCCGCCCGCGCGTCGGTTCTTGGGCCGCCGGCTGGGCCATCCCACCGGCCTGGGGAGGTGGTCGTAGGACTCGCCGGAACGGTGCCGTTCGCGGACACGTACTGCCGGAGCATGGTGCGGCCGTCGACGCCGAGCGTGGTGTTCGCGCCCCGCGCCTTGAAGAGCGCAGCCGTTTCAGGCCACGACGTCACGCCTTGCGACGCGACGTTCAGATGGCCCTCGGCAAGCCGATACGGTGTTTGCCCCTGTGAATCCTGGACGTCGATGGCGGCCCCCTTGTCGAGGAGCAGCGTCGCCAGCGTCTTGCCGCCCATGTAGGCGGCGCCGTGCAGCGCCGTCTGTCCCGACGCGTTGCGCGCGTCCAGCGTAGCGCCTCGTTCGAGCAGATAGCGGATGGCGTCGAGCGCGTCGGCCTCGCCCCAGTTCGAGTAGAACTGCGACACGTCGCCGCGCTTCGCGCGTGGACCCTGAACCTGCGTGATCCCGGCGGCCACCATCAGCGGTGTCGTGCCGTTGTCGTTGGTGAGGGTCACATCGGCGCCTGCCGCGCGCAGCATGTCCATCACGTCGACGTTCACGTGCTTGGCGGCCAGCCAGAACGGAGTCGCGCCGGCGAAGCTGCCCGCCGGAGTAGGAGGTGGCACGGTCGCGCCTGGCCATGCCGGGACCTCGCTGCCCGCACCGCGACCAGGTCCGAAGAGCGCCGCTGGGGCGGTTCTCAGCTTCGCATTCGGATCGGCGCCCTTTGCGAGGAGCGCCTTGATCGCACGCTTGAGGTCCTTCGGCACCGCGGCGTGGAGCGGCGTGTAGCCACTGCCGCTCGCGTTCGGGTCCGCCCCGCGGGCCAGCAGGAGTTCGGCGACGTCTTCACGGCCGCTCGCGACGGCGACGACCAGAACCGAGCTATTGTCCTTGGCCCTGTCGTTGGGGTCCGCTCCCGCGTCGAGCAGCCGACGGGCGGATTCGGTGTCGCCGATACGGGCGGCGAAGAGGAGGGGGCTGAAGCCGCCGGTCGTGCGCGCGCGAACGTCCGCCTTCGCGTCGATCAGCGTGGCGACGATCCCCGTATGCCGTTCCGTGATCGCCCACATCAGAGCCGTCTGTTTCGAGTCGGTTGCGGCGCGGTTCACGTCTGCGCCGTGCTGCAGCAGTAGTCCCACCAGCATCACGTTCCCTGTGAACGCCGCGGTCATCAGCGGCGTTTCGCCGGTGCGCCTGGATCGATTCGGATCGGCTCCTGCGGAGATCAGCTTCTCCGCCATCGCAGCGCTGCCGTTCTGGCAGGCCAGCGCCAGAGCCGTTACACCGAGATCGTCGCCAGCATTGGGATCGGCGCCGGCCTTGAGCAGAGCATCCGCCGAGGCCAGGTCGTTCCAGTGTGCCGCCCAGGAGAGCGCCGTCGCGCCGTCGGCCTGGCGGCCGTTCGGGTCGGCCTTCTTCGCCAGCAGCGCGAGCACCGCCTCCGCGTCCTGGCGCTGCATCGCATCGGCCAGGCGCGCGTCGCGTTCCGCGGCGCGCAGGGAACCGCTCGCTTCTCCCACCAGCATGGTCGCGCTGATCAACGCGAGCCTCGCCCAACCCAGGTGACGCATCCTCAGCGGAATATAGCAGGTTCAGGGGTCGCGGGTTCGTGAGGTTCATCGGGTCGATTCGGGGTTCGAGCGCTCGGCCATCGATGTTCACCGGTTCACGGTCATGCTTGGATTGCACGGCCTCCGCCACGCCGTCGTGCGATCCCTGTGTTAGGCTGCGTCACATAGCAATGCGGAAACATGCGGGTCACCACGCACTGCGAACCTCTAGTCGGATTGGTCAGGCGATCCTCCGCTGGGTCGTTGCCGTGACCCTCGCGGCCGTGACCTTCGTCGTTCGCGTCGACGCCGCCCAGGCTCCTGTCACCAAGCTCTCCCCAATTGCTGCAGTTCCGACCGTTGAAGCCGCTGCGTCCCGTGCGCTCATGGACCGCTACTGCGTCACCTGTCACAACGCTCGACTGAAGACAGCCGGCATCGTGCTCGAAAAGGACCTCGCCAACCCCGCGGACGTCGGTGGCAACACGGACCTCTGGGAAAAGGTTGCTCGGAAGATGCGATCTCGCACGATGCCGCCGATGACGACGACGAGGCGGCCGGCGGCGGAGGAGTACACACAGTTCACCAAATGGGTAGAGGACGCGCTGGACCGTCACGCGGCCGCGCACCCGAATCCCGGACGCCGCATCGTGCATCGACTGAATCGCGCGGAGTATGCGAACACGATTCGTGATCTGCTCGGCGTCGAGGTCGACGCTCGGGCGTACCTGCCCCCTGATGATTCGGGGTACGGGTTCGACAACATCGCTGACGTCTTGTCGGTGTCGCCGGGGCTCCTCGAGCGGTACATGCTCGCAGCCGGCAAGATCGGTCGGCTGGCCCTCGGCGATCCGACTATCAAACCGAGCATTGCCACCTACCGCGTGCCGACGCTCCTGGCACAGGACGATCGTACGAGCGAGGATTTGCCATTCGGCTCGCGTGGCGGCCTCGCCGTTCGCCATCACTTCCCGGTGGATGGGGAATATGTCATCAAGGTTCGCCTGCAGCGCACGTACACCGAGCTGATTCGCGGGCTGGCCGAGCCGCACCTGCTCGACGTACGTCTCGACCGCGGCCTGGTGAAGTTTTTCCCCGTCGGCGCGCCGCCTGGCTCGACGCCGACAGAAATCCAGGAGCACCTCCGCAACGGTGATGCGAACCTCGAAGCCCGCGTGACCGTCAGGGCTGGCGTCTCGAGCATCGGCGCGGCGTTTGTCAGGGAGGCCAAGGTGGCTGAAGGCGTGTTCCAGCCCCGGGCCCCCCTCGCGAGTTTCGAGCACTCGGGGAAGGCCGATACCATCGCGTCGGTGGACTCGATCCAGGTCATTGGTCCCTATCACGGCGTTCGTCCCGTCGAGAGCCTGAGTCGCAAGCGAATGTTCGTGTGCACTCCGACGTCCACCGATGCGGCCGCCGAGCGCGCGTGTGCCCGCCAGATCATCGGGACTCTGGCTCGTCGCGCGTACCGTCGTTCCGTGGGTGTGGGCGACGTGGACGCGCTGCTCAGCGTCTACGACAAAGGACGGGCGCAGGGCGGGTTCGAAGAGGGCATCGAGTGGGCACTCGAGCGCGTCCTCGTGTCGCCGGACTTCCTGTTCCGGGTGGAGCGCGATCCGTCCACGGCAAGGCCCGGCACGCCCTTCCGAGTGTCCGACATCGAGCTCGCGTCGCGCCTGTCATTCTTCTTGTGGAGCAGCATTCCAGATGACGCGCTGCGAGATGCGGCGGAGGCTGGGCAGCTCTCGACGTCGGCCGCCGTGACGAAGCAGGTCGCCCGCATGTTGGCCGATCCGCGGTCGAGCGCACTGATCGGGAACTTCGCCGGTCAATGGCTGTACCTGCGCAACGTCCGCGGCCACGCGCCGGATCCGAATCTGTTCCCCGACTTCGACGACAACCTCCGAGAAGCCTTCAGCCGCGAGACCGAGCTCTTCTTCGAGAGCCAGTTGCGCGATGATCGACCGGTCATCGATCTGCTCCGCGCGACCTACACCTTCGTCAACGAGCGGCTCGCGCGTCATTACGGCATCGCGGGCGTCTACGGCAGCCACTTCCGTCGGATCGCCCAGCCGGATGACCGTCGCGCCGGTCTGTTGGGACAGGGCAGCATCTTGACCGTGACTTCGTACGCGCACCGCACGTCGCCGGTGGTTCGCGGCAAGTGGCTCCTCGAGAACCTGCTCGGAGCGCCGCCTCCGCCACCGCCACCGAATGTGCCAGCGTTGCCGGAGAACGAAGAGGGGCAGGCGCCTGCCACGGTTCGGGAGCGGCTGGAGGCGCATCGGAAGAACCCGGTCTGCGCCGCATGTCACGCCCGGATGGATCCGCTGGGCTTCGCGCTCGAGAACTTCGATGCGATCGGCCGCTGGCGCGATGCCGATGACACGGGCAAGCGCGTCGATGCGTCGGGCACGCTGCCGGACGGGACGTCTTTCCAGGGGCCTGCCGAATTCCGTAAGGCGTTGCTCGGGAAAGAAGAGGACTTCGTCAGCACGGTGGTCGAGAAGCTGTTGACGTACGCTCTCGGTCGCGGTCTCGAGTCGTACGACATGCCGGTCGTCCGGAGCATCACTCGAGCATCCGCTGCCAGCGGACACCGATGGTCGGCTATCATGGCGGGGATCGCGAATAGTGTCCCGTTCACCATGAGGGCCGTTCCCGCGAACAGCTCGGGGCCGGCCGCGTCGGCGGCAGGGAAGGTCGCGCAGCGATGATCATCACCAGGATGCACGTGTCTCGACGGAGCGTGCTGAGAGGCTTCGGGGCGACGCTCGCCCTCCCCCTGCTCGACGGCATGGTCCCGGCGCTCTCCGCGCTGGGCAGGACGCCCGCGGCGGGTCCGCGACGCATGGCGGTGATCTACACGCCCAACGGCATGATGATGCCGAACTGGACGCCCCGCGGCGAAGGGACCACGTTCGCGTTCTCGCCGATCCTGGAGGGCCTCGCGCCGTATCGCGACACGCTGACGATCATCAGCGGTCTGGCGGACAGGTACGGGTGGCCGCAGGGCGACGAGGGGACCGGCGACCACGCGCGCGCCGCAGCGACCTTCCTCACGGGCGTACACGTGAAGAAGACCGAAGGCGCCGACATCCGCGGCGGCATCTCGATGGATCAGATCGCCGCCCGGGCGCTGGGCCGTGAGACACAAGTCGCTTCACTCGAGCTCGCCATCGAGTCGGTGGAGTTCCTGGGCGCGTGTGACTCCGGGTACAGCTGCGCGTACGCCAACACGATCTCGTGGCGGAGCCCGACAGTCCCGTTACCGATGGAGAATGAGCCCCGCGCCGTGTTCGAGCGGTTGTTCGGCGGAAGCGACAGCACCGACACGGCGGCACGTGTCGCGCGCATCGCGAAAGAGAAGAGCATTCTCGACTCGGTCACCGAGCGTGTCCATGAGCTCGAGCGTGGGCTCGGGGCCAAGGACCGTCTGAAGATGGGCGAGTACCTCGAGGCGGTCCGCGACGTCGAACGGCGCATCCAGATGGCGGAGGCGCAGAGCGCGCGCGAGCTGCCGATCGTGGAACGCCCGGCCGGCATCCCCGCGACGTTCGAGCAGCACGCGCGGTTGATGTTCGACCTGCTGCTGCTCGCGTTCCAGACCGATTTGACGCGGATCGGCACGTTCATGCTGGGACGCGAGGTCAGCGGGCGTGCGTATCCCGAGATCGGCGTGCCTGATTCCCATCATCCGACGTCGCACCACCAGAACGATCCCGAGAAGCTCAATAAGCTGCAGAAGATCAACACCTTCCACGTGAAGCAGTTCGCGTACTTCCTCGAGCGGATGAAGAATACGCCCGATGGCGACGGCTCGCTCCTCGATCATTCATGCCTGCTATACGGGTCGGGGATCAGCGACAGCAACATCCACATGCACGACAACCTGCCGCTGGTCTTGGCTGGCGGGGCGAGTGGACGGCTGAAAGGCGGGCGTCACATCGTCTACCCGAAGGACACGCCGGTCACGAACCTCTTCATGAACATGCTGGACACGATCGGCGTCCCCGCCGACTCCATTGGTGACAGCACCGGCAAGCTCGAGGGGCTCACCGATCTCTGAAGTTCAGCGCCGCCGAGCCTCGCGATAGCCCTGGTCGTACCCGCGCTGGAAGCCGTCGCGGTATTCGCGCTTGTAGAGGTCGCGCGAGCCGTAGCGGTCGTTGTAATCGCGGTCGCCGTCGCGATACCGCTTGGCTCGACGCGGATCGTGCGGATCCCCATCTCGGGCGTCGTCGCGGCCCTGTTCGTAGCCATCACGGTAGCCGGTGTCGAACGCGGGCGACCCGAATCGGCGGTCGTTGCGGGACCCTGGATACCCGCGGTAGTCGGGATACCGGCCGCCCCAGCGATCATCGCGGCCCGACCCGCGCGCAAACTGCCGATACGCGTCGCCGTACCCGGTGACGAACCCGTCCCGATAGACGCGTCGGTAGGCGTTGCGGTTGCCCCCGTGGTACCCCTGATCGGCATTGCGGTAGTCGCCATGCCTCGAGTAGTCGTACGGCCGGCCTCGTCGCGCGTCGTCAGGGCCGTGCTCGAAGCCCTCGCGATAGCCGATGTCGCAGGCCCGATTCTCGACGACCACGCGGCCTGTCGGATAGCGATACCACCTGCTCGATGACGCGCAGGCGGGGGTGGTGGTAGCGACGACCCCGGCCAGAACGAGAACCGTAACGTGCGGGTGCATCTTCAGCATGAGCGATTCCTTGAGCTGCCTGCGCCGCAGCGCCCTGCATTGGGGTGGTTCAATCGAGATGCGACGCGGGATCGGCCCGTTTCCTGGCATTTCCGGCAGATCACGACGCCCGAGCTGAGCCGCACGGAACCGCGCTGTCCCCTGCACAGGGCAGAGGGGACCTGACCTCGGTGGAATCAGCTACACTCACGCGCCAAGAGCCAGAGGGGGACTCCAGGGAGCGTGAAATCATGACGAGGATCGGGAGCATCCAGACGCCGATGGCGGGCGATCGCCGCGTGATCGTGTTGCTGTGTGTCACGGTGGCGATCGCCATCGCGTTTCAAACAGGTCTTCCCGCGCAGAGCGGTTCGAATCCGTATCGTCCAGTCGACGGGCTTCAGGCCGGTCAGGGGCCGGGACGGATGGGCGGGCCTTGGGCGAAGCTGCCAGCGGGCCGGAAGATGGGCTCACCTGGCGGCATCGAGATCGATGTCGACGGCGCCCACCTGTGGGCCATCATCCGCTGCGGAAACGACGGCACGCCGCTCGGGAGCCAGACGTATTGTGACGGCTCGGACTTGAATCCAATCCTCAAGTTCGATCCGCAGGGCAACGTGGTGGCGCAGTTCGGAAGCCGGATGTTCTCGTGGCCGCACGGGCTGCACGTTGATCGCGACGGCAATCTTTGGGTGACGGAGGCGGGGAACGGACAGAACACGCCCGGCGCACCCAACCCCCCCAAGCCGATCGGCCATCAGGTTTTCAAGTTCTCACCCACAGGGAAGCTCTTGATGACGCTGGGTGAGGCCGGCGTTCCCGGCAACGACTCTTCGCACTTCAACGCCCCGAGCGATGTCGTTGACCGCTCCAAACGGCGACATTTTCGTTGTCGATGGCCACAACGCGAACGGCAACAATCGGATCGTGAAGTTCTCCAAGGACGGCACGTTCATCAAGGCGTTCGGCTCGACCGGTTACGGACCGGGCCAGCTCCGTGGACCGCACGCGATTGCGATGGACGCCGGCGACCGGCTGTTTGTCGCTGACCGCCAGAACCAGCGCATCGTGATCTTCGACCAGGACGGGAAGTATCTGACGCGTTGGACTCAGTTCGGCATGCCGAGCGACATCGCCATCGATGGCAACGGCAAGATCTACGTCGCGGACTCCGAGTCCGACATGAACGAAAACCCTGGCTGGGAGAAGGGGATCAGGATCGGCGACGTCAAGACCGGGTGGGTGGAGTCCTTCATCCTCGACACAGGCGATAACCCACCCATCACTGCGGGAGGCAGCGGTGCCGAGGCGGTCACGGTGGACCGCCAGGGTAACGTGTTCGCCGGCGAACCACGACCTCAGCGGGTGATCAAGTACGTGAAGGTCCGCTGATGCCCGGGAGCTTGGACTGCGCGCTAGCGCTTCAGGAGACGCCGGGCTTCGTCTGCCGTCTGAGGGTCGTAGTCATCCTCGCAGAGTTCGACGGCTCGCTGTAGCGCCGTCCGCGCCTCGCTCGAGCGACCGGCAGCGAGGGCCAATTTGCCGAGCTCGAGCTGGGCGCGGCCGTGGTCCCACCCGCGCCCTTCGACCGTCAACGCACGCCGCAAGTCCGCACTGGCTTCGGGCGCGCGGTCGAGCGCGAGCCGCGCCAGGCCGAGCCGATAGAACCACAGCGCTTCCTCACCGAACATCTTCGGCCGACTGTCGCCCTTGAACCGCGCGAGCCCTTCGACCAGCACCCGTTCGGCTTCCGCCGCTCGACGCGTGCGGAGGAGCGTAGAGCCCGTTTCGAGCCACAGCAGCCGGTTGGCAGGATACCGGTCGCGCAGAACAGCCATCATCGCCAGCGCATCGTCGAAGCGACGTTCTCGGCTGTACATCAACACCAGCGCGAGCCGCGCATCGGTCTGACTGTCGCTGACATGATTGGCTGCACCCTCGACGAGTTGGACGCCCCGGCGCGCATCCCCGCCGAAGCCCACGGCGTAGGCCATCACCCGCATCGGCATCGACAGGCCTGAGACGAGGTACCGATACAAGCCGACGATCAGGCCCGCTTCCCGGCGGCTGGGATCGAGTGCCAGCACGCGTTCGTGCGCGTCGAAGGCCGCGCGAGCCGAGCGAAACGCGCCGACGAAGCGACCGTCGATCGTGGCCGCGTAGGAGGCACGCAGCCCCACCGAGGCGCCGTGCTCGTAGATCGAGTCCACGTTGTTTGGCTGTCGGTCCAATCGCGCCCGTGCGAGGGTCGCGCCTGACTCGACGGCATCGCGGAAGCCCGACGCGAGCGCCAGCGGAACAGAAGCGGCCTTGACGGTCGGGCCACTGACGCGTCCGAAGAAGCTGTCGATCGTGATGGTGCCTCGGCGGTAGGCGATCTGTGCCCAGAGCGCCGTCGCGAGCCCACGGTACGCGGCCGAGTCGTTCGGATCCGCAGCCACCGCGGCACGAAACAGCCGTTCGGCAGGCTCGAGATCCACGTTGTAGAGTCGGGCGCTTGCGTCCGCGATCAGCCGTTTGGACTGCTCGTTCGCAGACACCGGCTGCAGCGCCCACACGAGCACCAGGACCGTGGCGACGGCCAGTCGGCGCGCGGCGCTAGAGTGCCTCGACCGCGCCCAGCGCAGCGTCCGCGTGTCCATCCACCTTGACATTGTCCCAGCGGCGCGCCACTTTTCCATCAGCGTCGATGAGGTATGTCGTCCGCGCGATTCCCATGAAGCTGCGCCCGTAGAGCGACCGTTTTTGCCACACCCCGTACTTCTCCGCAACCTCGTGATCGACATCCGCCAGCAGCGGAAAGGTCAGGTCGTGCTTCGTCGCGAATCTCCTCTTGCTCGCTTCGTCCAGGATGCTCACGCCGAATATCCCGGCTTTGCTCTTCCTGAGCCGCGACAGCGTGTCCTGGAACGCGCAAGCCTCCTTCGTGCACCCGGGGGTATCGTCTTTCGGGTAGAAATACAGCACGACGGGGTGCCCCACATAGTCAGTCAGCCTGTGAACCTTGCCGTCCTGGTCTCTCAACGTGAACGTCGGTGCCTTGCGTCCGGGCTCGATGAGCGCCACGGTTGCCTCCTCTGACGACGGCCGTCACTGCCCCAGTGAGGACTATCTTAATGAACGAAACCTGTACCGTCGATGCGCACGCCGGCGGCACGCCCGTGCGACTCATCACTGCGGGGGCACCCGCGCCGCGCGGTCGCGGGATGCGCGAGAAGACGGAGTGGATGGCGCGCCGAGCAGACCACGTGCGGCGCGCCCTGATGCTCGAGCCCCGCGGCCACCGAGACATGACAGGGGTGATGTTGACCGAGCCTGTCTCGCCGGGTTCGCACGCCGGGCTGATCTTCATGCATGCGGATGGGTACGCGTCGATGGCCGGTCATGCCATCATCGCCACGACGCTGCTCGCAGTCTCGCGCGGCCTGATCGTACCGGGCGGTGACGGGCGCTCCCTCACCTACGATACGGTCGCCGGTCGGATTCCAGCCCGGATCATCGACGATGCCGTGAAGGGCGGAGCATCTGGTCCAGCCCGCTCGGATGTCGAAGCCTCGGCCGTTTCGGCGCTTGGTGCTCGTGTGTCGTTCACTAACGTGCCCTCGTTCGTCCTGGCCGGCGGGCTCTCGATCAAGGCCAGCGGTCGCCAGGTCAGGGCCGACGTGGCGTTCGGAGGCGCCTTCTACGCCATCGTCGACGCCGAGTCCCTGGGCCTCTCGGCGGGGTACGAGCACCTCGGTGTGCTGCGTCAGTTCAGTCGCGAAATTGTCCAGGCGATCGAATCGGTCGTCGATGTCACGCACCCGCTCGATCATCGAGTCACCGGGCTCGCGGGGACGATGTTCACGGCGCCGGCGACAGGTGCGAACGCCCATCTCCGCAACGTGACCGTGCTCGCCACCGGCGGCGCCGGCCGCGCCGCATCCGGCACAGGCCTGTCCGCCATCTTGGCGGTGCTCGACGCGATGGGCGTGATGACCGAGGAGGAACCCTTCGCCCTAGAGGGCCTGTCCGGTGAGCGGCTGACCGGACGCATTGCGAGCCGGACGATGGTGGGCGACCTGCCGGCGGTGACTCCGGAGATTGAAGGGTCGGCATGGGTCACGGGCGAGCACCGCTTCGTGGCCGCCCACGACGACCCCTTCTCTCGTGGGTTCGAGACTACTGCGCGCTCGACTTGAGGCCGCCGAGCTTCTTCAAGTCGACAGCTGCAGCAAGCTGATGGAGCACCTTCACGCCCTCGACGTTGCGACCGTCGATCTCGACGACGAATCGTTTGTCGACGATGGCGGTGAGCGTCCCATCTTTGCCTTCGGTGTCCTACTTCTCCCAGCCCGGGAACTCGCCCACCTTCACCGCTTTCTCGTAGCCTCGTTCCGTTTCTTTTTCGTAACCGGCTGTCAGAAACATGGCAAACGGTGCGATGAGCATCTGGTTCAGTGCCGAGTCTGTGATCTTTAGCTCGAGCTCAGATTCGCCCTTCGTGTACCGTACCTCCGCCTGGGAGAAATTGACCGGGCTCGACATCCGCTCGCCAGTCGGCTTGCTGCGCTCCCAGTCGCCGAACGACTCAGGGAACACGGACATGAGGTCGCGGAAACCCACCGGATCCACCGGCTTGGCGTTCGGATCTGCACCAGCGAGCGCTCCAAAGCCCTTCGCCATGGATTCGAGGCCTTTGGCGAACTGTTGACCGTCTACGCCGGCGCCCTCCGCGGCCTTTTCCAGCTCCTTCGCGCCCTGCTCGAACTGCTTGACCGCTTCGTCCTGTGGACTCGAGCCTCCGCATGCGACCAGGACTACCGATACTGCGACGGCCAAGGCCGCCTTACACTCGCGAACCATGATTCCTCCAATTGCATCTCGGACGTAGTGACACTCGGGTGCGTCACGTTTCGACGAACGTCTTGGCAAGCCGACTCAGTAGGTCGACGAGTGTTTCGTTCTCGAGCGCGAATGCCTTTCGATCAGCCGACCACGAGAGTTTGTAGCTGCGCGCCATGGCCGACACCCAGATCTGGCGAACAGGCGCGTTCGGGGACACGACGAATTTCTCGTCTGAGGGCTCTTCGAACACCAAGTCGAGCACCCCGTCGTGCAGCTCCACTTCGAACCCCTCCGCGTCGGCAAGTGGCAGCAGGGCGCGGCGGGTTTCGTTGATGGCCTCGTCGCTCAGCACGCGGAACTCCTGTTCGGTGAGAGTGGACATGGATACACCGCGCTACGGCCTGGGTGAGAACGCGCCAGCCTTACTGGCCCGTGGGTCGCGCACTATCGGGCGCCGCGAGGTAGCTGCGGCGCGCGCGTGCGTAGTGCCATGGCTTCTTGACTCGCGTCGCCAGCTTGTGGATCTTGCCGTCCAGCTGTTTCGGCTCGAACGCGAGCACGTATTGACTGTGCAGCTCTTGAGCGACCTTCGTGAACGTGGAGGCCAGCTCCGAGTCTGCCTGAATCTCGAAGTAGCCGCCACCGGTCTCCTCGGCGAGCCGCTTCAGGCCGCCATCGGGTTTGGTTCGGACGTTGCGCAAACCGTCGAAGTAGTTGCTCTCCAAACCAATAGCGTAAACCATCACCTCTTCTGCGCGCGCTCGCTCGACGACCTGGCCGAGACGCGTTCGACTACCGGCGTCAGCTCCGTCCGTGAACACGAGGACGATGCGTCGGCCGTCCAGTCCCTTGAGCTCGTCGAGTCCCACGCCCAATGCGTCCCACAGGCGTGTACCGTTGCCGAAGTCGAGGTCCTTGATATCCGAGATCAGGTGATCGCGATTGCTCGTGAACTCCTGGCTGACCTCGATCTTGTCGTTGAAGGCGCCAACCTTCGCCTTGTCGTCCGGTAGGAGACGCAAGACGAACTGCTCGGCCGCCTGCTGAAGGAGCTTGATGCTGCCTGTTACGCTCAGGCTGGTATCGAGCAGAACGACCACCGAAATGGGTTGGATCTTGTTGTCGAAGAGGATGATCTCCTGTGCCTTCTCGTTGTCGAAGACGTCGAAGTCCTCCTTGACGAGGTCGGGCGCCAGGCGGCCATTGCCATCGAACACAGTGGCGAAGATCGAGACGACGCGCGTGGTGGCCCTAAAGGTGGGCTGCGCGGGCAGCAGCGCCGGCAGGGCTGCCAGCACTCCTGCCGTGGTCATCAAGATGACGAGCGTCCGCGCCCGCCGGGTAGATCCACAACGTCGACGGACGAAAGCGGCAACTCGCATGAATCCAGATTACAGCAACGTGCGGACAGACCGTACTCTCCCCAAGCGGATCTCCTCTCGCCGTGCCCAGCAGGTGCGTTCAGGACCGAATCCGGTACAATTTGCCCGGTGAGCGCAAAGCCACCCGTGGTCGTCAACCTGTCATGGGAAGGCGACTTGCGGTTTCGCGCCGATCTCCAGGGCCCGACCGCTGCGCCCGCGCCGCCGCCCCTCGTGTTTGATAGCGCCGGTCAGGCGGGACCTTCGCCGGTGGGGGCGTTGGCGGGCGCTCTCGCCGCCTGTATGGCGATCGACCTTGCGTTGATCCTGACGAGAGGCCGCCATCCCCTCCGGGACATTCAAGCCCGGCTCGAGGCGGCCCGAGCGGATGCCGAACCACGTCGTCTCGTGAGTGCGACGCTGCATTTCCGCGTTCTTGGCGATGTTCCCCCGAGCGCCGTCAAGCGGGCCATTGAACTGTCGCGCGAGAAGTACTGCTCGGTTTGGCACTCGCTGCGGCCCGACATCGAGTTCCAGGTGACATTTGAGCTCGCACAGTAGCGATCCGTCACGCTACCGAACGACACCGCGGACCGCTCGTCCCGGCTTGCCTCGATCGACTGGCTTCCCGGACTGGCTGTGCTGATCATGATCCAACGCATGTCACTGATGCCTGAACGGCGCCCGTCGAACGGACCACCGTGGCATTCCGCTACCTGACCGTTCTTGGCGGATTCGCCGCTCCGCTGTTCTTGTGCTCGCCGGCGTGTCCTTGGTGTTCTCCGGTGAATCCATCGTGCTGCCAAACCCGTGGCCGTCGCTGATGAGTCTGAGGGCGAACGGTCGAACTGCCCAGGTGGCGGTACTTTCAAGGATGAGCTTGGTTCTGCCGCTGGCCGGCACGGCCGTACTCGGTCTGGGCCTCGTGACCGGCTACATGCCTCGCTGTCCTGCGCAAGCTCGGACGAGCCTCTCGGCTCGTCTACTGGATTCATGTCCAGCTCGCCTACGGCTGGCTAGCGTCGCCGCTGCATAAAGAGCTCAATTTGAGTCAGTTGGCGGCGGCGTACGTGATCTTCTGTTTGGCGATGTACCACATCATTCCGATGCGGGACCGGCTCCGATCCACCTGGCTCCCTCAGCGACGCCTCGACTCGGATCGGCCCCGCGATGCCTCGGCATAAGACCTCCCCCGAAAAGGTCATCCGGCAGAAAACGATTGAGATGGCCGCTGGACGGCCGCTACAATCGCCCGCGCCTCTCAAGAAGGCAGGCCCTCCCGGCCGATCGGCGAAAGTGCACCCATGATCAACGTCGCTGCAATCCGGATGCAGCAGTTTGGGGTTCAGTTCTATCAGGCCTCTCTGACTGCGAGTGATATCGACAAGCTGGTTCGATTCGAAGTCTTGAACTACGTCAGTAGCGGGTCCCAGGCGGGGGTCCGCGGCGGGCGTCCTCGGCCAGGGACCGCCCCATCGAAGGTGAATTGGGACCTCCTCGAAGGCCGCATCGCGTCCAGCGAGAAGGCTTACCAGCGTCAAATCATCCGTCGGAAAATCGACGAGCTCGTGCAGTACTACGAGCAATGCCGGCAGGCTCGTGACCTCCCCTCTATCCCCGGGGCGGTGATCATCAGCTGCGACGAGAAACTTACGTTTTCTCCATCGGACTCCAACTCGAAGCTCGGGATCCTGAAGGTTCCGGAGCGCGAGGGGATTCTGCGCGCCATTGACGGCCAGCACCGTCTGCTCGCGCTACACGCCGACATCGACCATTTCGAGGGTGAGGATTTCAGCGTCCCGGCCATCATTTTCGACCGGTTGCCCGAAGACCACGTCGTTCAGATGTTCGTCACAATCAACGCCAAACATACAAGGCTGAACGCATCGCATCTCGTCAGCCTGTCCGGCCGTCAGCTCTATCGTGACGATGCCCTGGCGACGGCCCATGACGTGGTGCGGGCGCTGAACGATCGGGAGGATTCGCCGCTGCACAATGAGATCAAGCTCCTCGGCGTGGGCAAGGGGCGAGTCGCACAGGCGCCGCTCGCTCAGGAACTCAAGACGTTGTTCGCCGCCGACGGACTGAACGGACGCCGGGGTGGCGACGCTCATGAAGAGGCCAAGAAGTTCTTCGTGAACTACGTCAAGCAGATCGCCTTGGTCTTCAATGGTGCCTGGAACGGTCGGAAGTACAGCATCCGTACCGCGTCGGCGCTTCGCGCCTTCATTCGCGTGGCTCCAGACGTGTTGCGCCGTCTCGATCAGGAGCACGCCGAGCGATCCGACTTCCGCGCCATCGGACGGGTCATCGCGCCGTGGGGGCGACGCATCGGCGATCTTCGCTTCGAAACCGAGGGTCAGTGGAAGCGTGGTGGCACCACCGTCGAGTCTCTGGCCAAGGAGCTGAAGCTCGCGCTTCAGTATCCCGAGGGCGCGGCGGTCTAGGTCGTTGTCTCTGGTCATCACGGGCGGCGCCGGGTTCATCGGGTCGAACCTCGTACGCCATGCGTTCACACACTCGACCGAGCGACTCATCGTCGTCGACAAGCTCACTTACGCAGGGAGCTTGCTCAACCTCGAAGGCGTGATCGACTCGTCGCGCGTACGCTTTGTGCACGCTGACATCTGCGACGAAGCGGCGATGCGCGAGGTGTTCGCCGCCGAGCGCCCCCGGGCAATTCTGAACCTGGCCGCGGAGTCCCATGTCGATCGATCGATCGACAGTCCCAGGCCGTTCATCGACACGAACATCGTCGGCACCTTCGTGCTCCTCGAGGCCGCGCGTCGCTACACCAGCGCGCTGCCGGATGCCGAGCGCGCCGCGTTTCGATTGCTGCACGTGTCCACAGACGAGGTGTACGGCACACTCGGGCCCGAAGGGCGCTTCCACGAGGAGACTCCATACGCGCCGAACTCGCCGTACGCGGCGAGCAAGGCGGCTGCGGATCATTTGGTTCGGGCGTACTTTCACACGTTCGGATTGCCGGTCCTCGCGACGAGTTGTTCGAACAACTACGGACCGTATCAGTTCCCAGAAAAGCTGATCCCGCTGATGGTGTTGAATGGCCTCGAGGGACGTGCGCTGCCGATTTACGGTGACGGCGGCAACGTTCGAGACTGGCTCCACGTGGACGATCACTGTGCCGGCATCATGCTGGTGCTCGAGCGTGGTCGGCCCGGCGAGAAGTACAACATCGGCGGTAACAACGAGCGAACGAACCTCCAGGTCGTCGAGGCGATTTGCGCGGCGCTCGAAGCGTGCGTTCCGGCGGCGGGCAACGCCGCGCTGGAGCGCCGCGGTTATCGCGATCTTCGAACGTTCGTGTCGGATCGCCCAGGACACGATCGCCGGTATGCGATCGATGCGACGAAGATTCGGCAAGAACTGGGCTGGTCACATGCACGGTCGTTCGAGCAGGGGCTGCACGAAACGGTCGCGTGGTACATCGAGCATCGGGACTGGTGCACGAAGATCCAAGCCGGTCGCTACGACCGAGAGCGCCTGGGTCAGGCGTCGCGCGCAGATCCGTAACCTCGATTACGGACCGGTTTGCAGCTCTGCGGGCGCCGCACCGCAGGCAGCTCGACAAATCGCCCAATCGAAGTGGGCATGAGCCTTGCGACGCCCATCAGCGTTCGTCGGTCTGATTACGGCAGGGCGCCGTGAATGCTGGGGGAGCCAGGCCGATGGGCACGGGCGGGTGCCGCAGATATGCGGTGCCCTCTTGTTTTGTACACTTGCCTTCGCACGCTATGCACTTCGCTTCGGCCACCGCGCCCCAGCAGCCGTGCGCATCGATCTGAACGCCGATCTCGGCGAATCCTTCGGAAACTACGTCATTGGCGACGACGCGGCGCTGATGGCGCACATCACGTCCGCGAACATCGCTGCTGGTTTTCACGCCGGCGACCCTTCCGTACTGCGGAGAACGGTGCGCGAAGCTGCAGCTCGAGGCGTGTCCATCGGCGCGCATCCCTCGTTCCCGGACCTGCTCGGGTTCGGACGCCGCGAAATGCGTATGTCCGACTGGGAAGTAGAAGATGCCGTGTTGTATCAAATCGCTTCAGTCGCAGGTGTTGCGAAGGCTGAGGGCGCTCAGTTGCGTCACGTCAAGCCGCACGGCGCGCTGTACAACCAAGCGTCACAGGACCCATCGGTCGCGCTCGCAATCGTGCGTGCGATTACGGCATTCGACAGAAGTTTGGGTCTATTTGCGCAACCGTTGTCTGAGTTGGCGAAGGCCGGCCGTTCTGCGGGCCTTCGCGTTGTCCACGAAGGATTCGCGGACCGCGCGTACGATGCAAACGGGCGCCTAGTGCCTCGACAGGTTCCCGGCGCGGTGATCGATGACGATGAGCGTGCCGTAGGTCAGGCGCTTCGACTGGCACTTCATCATGAGGCCGTCACGCTCGACGCGCGCGTGATCCATGTGTCAGTCGATTCGATCTGCCTGCATGGTGATACACCCGGGGCCGCTCAGCGTGCCGCCCGGATCCGTGCGACTCTGGAGTCCTCTGGCGTCACGGTGTGTCCGCCGTGATGTCCTCGGACTCCGCCTTGAGGGACAGATTCTCAACGGTCAGGCCGCAGGCTGGATAAGAGCTTCGTTAATCAACGCTCGATTGGGCGAATTGCTTCACGGCGCCCAGCGTACGCACCACCGACTGGCGCGCGACGCTTGCGATGATCGGCCCCGCCATCGGTCGTAGGAGTGTTGGGACGTCTCTGCTCAGGGACAGCGACACCAGGGTCACGCGGACATCCGAGCCGACCTGCTGATAGGTCCAGTACGAATTCAGCTTCCAGAGGAAGCCGCGATCGCCGCCGGCAACTTCCCTGATGACCGTCGACACGCTCCGGCTCGTGGCGAGCCCCGCAGATGTTCGACTGAAGGTGACGTCGTGTTCGGTGTCGTAGGACACGGTCACGAGTGAGCGCCGCTGAAGCTTCAGGTAAACACGAAGCCGCTCTCCCTCACGTCCAAGGAGCCGCGACTCGAGCACGTCGTCTTGCGGAGGCGGGGTGCCGGCGGTGACGAGGGCGTTGACCAGAGCTGCCACGGTTGCGCCCTTGATGAGCGTGCAGCCGCTCCAGCGATAGATCGTGCCGCCGTCAACCTGCGTGGCATCCCCGGCGGGCTCGGCGTCGGCGCGACAGTCCTGCTCGGCTGTCCCTCGCTGCTCGGCCTCACGGACGTAGGCGTCCCAGGCACTCAGCGCGCTGGGTGGTGGCGTGGCCTCGCCGCTTGAGACGGCCAGGAGGCCCACCACGGCCGTGGCGGATGCGCGTCGCGCGAAGACCCATCGATCCGCTGCCATGAAATTCACCCCTGCCGTGGCCACGACTGCAAACGCGTTGGCGACCGGCGCCGGAAGGTTGAACCAGCGCGCGATTGCCCACGTGAGCATCACGTTCACAACGATTGATGCGACCGCATTCGCCGAATGGAAACGCACCAAGCGACGTCCCCAGCCGGTGTGACCCTCGCGATCGCGCCATGTCCAACGTTGATGCCAGACGAAGTTGTGCAGCACGGCCGCCTCGACCGCGAGCGCCGTGGCAAGCGGCAGGGGTACGCCAACGTGGGTGAGCACCGCGAGTGCGGCGATTTGAGTGACGAAGCCCATCGCGCCGACGACCACGAACGCACGGACGCGCGCGCTCATGCGGCACGCCCCGGCTGGATCTGGTCGTTCAGCGAGTGCGGTGGACGGGCAGACGTGGGTATCGGCTCGGCGATATAGAGGAGCCGCGTTGTCCTGGCTGCAGAGATCAAGAACGCACCAGTCATGCCAACCAGCGCGACGGCGGCGCCGACATCGAACAGACGCACCGAACCCAGAGCGGGCACCGACACGAACGGTGATTTCGCCACCTTGAGCGCGCCAGCGATGAGGACCAGCCGCAGCTCGGTGGGACTGAACCCAAGAAACGACATCTTGAAGATGCCGGAGGCGTGCGTGCTGAGATATGACTCGGCACAGAGCAACAAGTAGGCGCACAAGAGCGCCAAGGCGAGAACGGGGTGAACGATCGTCGAGAACGCGAGACCCACCATGAGGGCCGTGGTTCCGGCGATGTCAATCACATGATCGACGTAGTACCCGTAGCGCGGACGCTGGTGGTTTCGGACGCGAGCCAACGTGCCGTCCAGGCTGTCGCCAAACCAGTTGAGGGCGAGCGCAACTGGGACGCCGTACGCCGCGAGGGGCGTGACCGACATTAACGCGAAGCACGCCCCGGTGAGGATGATGGACGCGAAGCCGAGGGCGGACAGATGGTCCGAGTTCACGAACGAGGGCAGGCGACGGGCAATCGCGATGAGCAGACGCTTCTCTGCTGCCGCCAGGACGCTGCGATGGTCGCGGATGTGGGCCGCGGTGGCTGTAGCCGATACAGATGACATGCGGACGCTCCTCTCACTTCGGAATGCGCGAAAGGCCCTCTGGGCGGCTCAATCCGGCCGATCAGTCTCGCAAGTGGCTCATTTCACATTAGTTATGGTATTGGCAGGGGAGGTGCGTTTCGGTTCAATGCCTTGGAGGGACACGCCGCCGTCATTGGCGACCCCGCCGCAGCCTCGCTGGCTCCGGGCACGGCTGCCGTGACCATCGAGTTCCTCTCGGACGGACGTTGCAAGGTCTCGTCGGTGGGTGAGGGGTTTCGCTCGACTGTGACCTACAAGCCGCAGGGGACCGCGTCCGAAGAGCGCCGGTGCGCGATGCCACCCGTGCGGAGAGACCTGGCGGTCAATCTGACCGTCCTCCTGCCCAGTGGAGCCCTGACGCCCGGCGAGAGCGCGCCAGCGCTGCAGTGGCGCCAGGAGAGCGATCGCTGGACCGGGACGGGGCTCGGCTCGGCGCCTGGCCGGATGCCATCGTCGTGGCTGACTACCGACCCGCGTGGGTGTTCTGGGCGCCGACCGCGGCTGCGGGGCTCTTGGCGGTGATCGCAGTCTGGCGACGCCGGGCTCGCCGCTTGGTGACCGTGGCGCCCGCGGCCTGACCGATCAGCGGCGCTCGGCCGCGAGAGCCGCTTCCGCCTCTTCGCGCAGCGCGCGGCGCAGTACCTTGCCGACCATCGTCTTGGGCAGCTCGGCGCGGACTTCCACCTTCGACGGCACCTTGTAGCCGGCCAGTCGCTCCCGACAGAACTCGCGAAGCTGGGTCTCCGTGGCCGTGTGCCCCGGCCGGAGCACAACCCACGCACGGACGGCCTCGCCCTTGGTCTCGTCGATGACTCCCGCCACGCCGGCTTCGGCCACGGCCTCGTGCGCAACAAGCGTCTCTTCGATCTCGCGCGGCCACACCTGATAGCCGCTCGTCTTGATCAGATCCTTCTTGCGGTCGACGATGAAGAGATAGCCGTCCTCGTCGAGGTAGCCCAGATCTCCCGTGTGCAGCCACCGACGTGTCCCATCGGGATCCACGTGATCGCGGAGCACGAGCCCGGTTTCCTCCGGACGGTTCCAGAAACCGACCATGAGCTGCGCACCTGAGACGCAGATCTCGCCAGTTTCGTTGGGCGGCAGGATCCGATTGCCCTCATCACCGTCGTAAATCCGGACCATGACGTCCGGCAATGGCATGCCGACCGAGCCGGTCTTGTTGGGCCCGTCCACCGGATTGACGACGAGAGCCATCATGGCTTCCGTGAGCGAGTACCCCTCCACGATGCGGCCACCGGTCAAGGTCTCGAACCGCTGTTTGGTCTCCGCCATGAGGGCCGCCGCGCCCGAGAAGCAGATCTTGATCGACTTGAAGTCCACCTTCCCCTGCTGGACGTCCGGGTGGTTGAGCATCGCGACATAGAGCGTCGGAACGCCGTTGAAGAACTTCGGGCGGACCGTGTTGATCGTCGCCAGGACATCCTTCAGGTCTCGGGGATTTGGTACGAGCGCCACCGGGTTCGCTGTGACCACGGCGAGCCCCTGTACGCCCACGTGACCGTAGACGTGGAAGAGCGGGAGCGGCAGAAGGATCGGGCTGTCGCCAATCCCGAGGATGGATTTGGTCCACTCCTGGACCTGCAGGCCAGTGATCGTGTAGACACCATGCTTGCCGAGTACGCCCTTGGGCGTGCCCGTGGTGCCGCCGCTCAGGAGCAGTACCGCCGGATCGTCCGCCGTGATCGGCTCACGAGCAGGCCTCTTGCCGGCATACGTCCTGAGAAGGTGACCGTAGTCGTGGTCCTCGGGTGCTCGCCGGATCCGGTCTCCATCCTTCCGCTCCCGGAAGAGCGTGAACAGCAGCCGAAGTCCGAACGGGAAGTAGTGCTTGATGTTGGTGGCGATCACCCGCTTCAAGCTGGTCTTGCGCTGCACCCGCTTGATGCGGTCATAGAAGCGGGTCAACGTGACGATCGTCCCGATGCCGTTGTCACGGATCGGCCCCTCGAGCTCGTGCTCCGTATAGATCGGATTGAGCGGGGCGACGAGAGCGCCGATCTTCCAGGCGGCGAACTCGACGACGAAGAATTGCGGGCAGTTGGGAAGGAGCAACGCGACCCGGTCTCCACGCGTGACGCCGATCGCGCGTAATGCTGAGGCGAACGCGTCGCTCTCCCGATCGAGGTCGCGCCAGGTGAGGGTCGTCCCCTTGAAGAGGAGTGCCGGCGCCGTCGGTCGCTCACGAACGTGATCAGCGAGGTAGTCGAGGAGCGTGCGATTCGGGTAGGCTCCGAGCGAGGGTCGGACACCGGAGTCGTAGTGCGTCAGCCAAGGCGTCAGCGCGCTCATGCGGTCGCGATTATACCTTCGGACCCTTTGCGCGACCGGAATGTGGTACCCAAGGCCGCGCGCGACCGACCCCGGGTTCGGCGCCGAGCCCGACCCTCAAAGGTCGGGTGCCCAGGTCAGGAGCATGAGCAGAATGGCCTTCTGGCAGTGCAGCCGGTTCTCGGCCTCGTCGAACACGACCGATGCCGGTGACTCGAAAACCTCCGCCGTGACTTCTTCGCCCTTGTGAGCGGGCAGGCAGTGCATGAAGATGGCATCGGGCCGGGCGAGTGCCATCAACTCTTCGTTGACCTGGAAGCGCGCGAAGACGCGGCGACGGGCGTCGGCCTCGGCCTCCTGACCCATGGACGTCCAGGTGTCGGTGTAGACAGCGTCAGCGCCCGCGACCGCGTCGGCGGGGTCCGTAAACAGGCGAAGTCGAGCGCCATGGCGCGCGATGGCTGTGGCCCTCTGCACGGCCGACGTCGGCAGATGGTAACCGTCGGGGCTCGCCACGTGCAGGTTGACGCCGCACATGGCGCAGGCGAGGGCAAGTGAGCTGGCCACGTTGTTCCCGTCGCCCACAAAGGCGAGCGTCCGCCCCCTCAAGGTGCCCCAGCGCTCGCGCATCGTCAGACAGTCGGCGACGATCTGGCACGGGTGCTCCTCGTCCGTGAGGGCGTTGATCACGTGCAGCCGAGGCGCAGACGCCGCGAACTCCTCGAGCAGCCGCTGGGAGAACGTTCTGATGACGACGGCGTCGACCCACCGCTCGAGATTCCGCGCGACGTCAGCAACCGGTTCTCGCTTGCCGAGCGCGACGTCCGGTGTCAGGCCGATGACGTGACCGCCGAGCTCACAAACAGCAACCTCAAAGGTGGTCCGTGTCCGCAGCGATGGCTTCTCGAAGAGCATGGCGACATGCCGGCTGGCGAGTGCCTGCGCTGTGGGAGCATCGCGGCCCAGCACGCGTCCCGCTTTCAGTTGCGCCGACAGTTCGAGGCAGCGGTCGAGCGCGGCCGCGTCGAAGTCGACGAGCGACAGAAAGTCCTTCGGCGTCTTGATCGTCGGCGTAGGCAGCGTGGGAGCAGGGGCGCGTCGTGGTGTCACGTACGGTATTCCGCGTTGATGCGGACGTACTCCGCGCTCAGGTCGCACGTCCACACCGTGGAGGACGCAGTACCGGCGCCAAGGTCGACCGCGATGTTGATCTCGTCATTCCGCAGGTACTTCGCGGCTTCAGGGGCGCGTTCGTCGAAGGGCCGACCGTCCTTGAACAGCACGATCGACCCGATGGCCACGGCGGCGCGCGAGAGCTCGAACTCGACGCCCGCTCGACCTGCCACCGCGATGAGCCGGCCCCAGTTCGGGTCGCCGCCGTGCACGGCTGTCTTCACCAGGGGTGAATTGGCGATGGCCTTGGCCGCCGTGCGCGCCTCGGCGGCCGTCGCACTGCCCGTCACCGTGATCGTGATCAGCTTCGTCGCGCCTTCGCCCCCGCGCACGATGCCGAGCGCCAGGCGGAGGCAGACGGTTTCGAGTGCGTGCGCAAACGTCTGATAGCTCGCCTCGTTGATGGTGACGCCGCTGGCTCCGTTGGCGAGCATCATGACGCAATCGTTGGTCGAGCATTCGCCGTCAACCGTGATGGCATTGAACGTGTTGTCGACGACCTCGCGCAGAGCGCGGTGAAGCACTGCAGGGGGCACTTCGGCATCGGTCGTCAGGAACCCGAGCATCGTTGCCATGATGGGCTCGATCATGCCGGAGCCCTTGGCGGTGCCGCCTATCGCGACGTCACGACCGTCGATCGACACCCGGATTGCCGCTTCCTTCGGGAACGGATCGGTGGTCATGATGGCCTGCGCGACCGCAGCGCTCTGATCGCTGGCGAGCGCTTGCATCGCCCGCGGGAGTGCCGCCTTGATGGTGTCGAGGTTGAGATTCACCCCGATCACGCCGGTGGACGCAACCAACACCTGGTTCGTCGGACAACCGAGCAGCCTGGCCGTCTCTTCCGCCATGCCTCGCGCCACGGCCACGCCGTCCACTCCGGTGCACGCGTTCGCGCATCCGCTGTTGACGATGACGGCACGGGCCCGACCACCCGACGCGGCGAGGTGCTCGCGCGAGACGACAACGGGTGCTGCTTGCGCCTTGTTGGTCGTGAACACCGCGGCTGCCGTGGCGGGCCGATCCGAGACGATGAGGGCGAGATCCGGTTTGCCGCTGGCCTTGATCCCGGCACTGATGCCAGCCGCTCGGAAGCCGGACGGCGTGGCCACACCACCGCTGACCATCGCCAACGTGTGCGGCGTCGATGTGCTCATGCGACCTGCAACGCGATGATCGCCGGACGGTCGGGCACGCGGTCGTGGTCTACCGGCGATTCGAGCGGGACCACCATGGCAAACTGCCCGCACGTGCGGAACTTCGGGCAGCTCACACAGTCTGTGAACACCTTCTCCGGCACCCACAAGTGGGGAACGATCGAGAAGCCCAGATTCGCGAAGTACTCGGGCGCGTGCGTCATGACGCACAGTTGCTCGTACGCGGCCGCCTGGGCACGGCGGCGGAGTTCGGTGACGAGCTGCGTGCCGATGCCTCGATGGCGGGCGTCCGCGTGCACGGCCAACGATCGAACTTCGGCCAGCCGGCTGCTGAGAGGCGCCAGCTCGCCGCACCCCACGATCTTGCGGCCGCGCGTCGCCACGACGAAACGAGAGGCGTGCAAACGGACTTCCTCGAGCGTGCGGGGCAGTAAGTGCCCCTCGGCCACGTTGGTCTGGATGAGCGCGTGCATGGCCTTGGCGTCGGCCGGGCCGGCGGTCCGCAACACCATCGAACGACGCTGGGTCATCCTTGGACTCCGAAGGCGGCCAAGGCCGCGTCCAGCCGCTCGAGACCCTCGTCGAACTCTGCGTCAGTGATCACGTACGGCGGTAGCAAGCGAATCACTCGCTCGGCGGTCCGATTGACGACCACGCCTCGCTCGAGCGCGAGCGGCACGATTGGCCCCGCGTCGCGATTCAGCTCGAGTCCCCACATCGCCCCTGCACCGCGGACGTCAACGATACACGAGTGCCGCGAGGCGAGTGCACGAAGGCGCGTGCCGATATGCTGGCCAAGACGGCCGACGTGAGCCATCAGGCCTCCGCCGACCAACTCGTCGACGACGGTGAGCGCGGCTCGACACGCGAGCAGGTTTCCACCGTACGTCGTCCCGTGGTCGCCGAACGAGATGGTCCGTGCAACCTCGTCGTCAATCAGGGTTGCTCCAATCGGGATGCCGCCGCCCAGCGCCTTGCCGAGCGCCATCAGGTGGGGCTTGAGGCCGATGGCGGCAGAGTAGAAGGGATAGCCCGTACGGCCGGATCCGCTTTGGACCTCGTCCGCGATGACGATGGCGCCCGTTCTTCGGGAGGCCTCGTTGATCGCTGCCGCGAACGCCGGCGTCAGCGGATACACGCCGCCTTCGCCCTGAATCGGCTCGACGATGATGAGGGCCGTGTCGCCCGTGACGGTGGCCAGGAGCTGCGCTGGGTCTTGATTCGACACCCAGGTCACGTCGCCCAACAGCGGCTCGAAGGGTTGGCGATAGTGCTCATCCGACGTGACCGAGAGGGCGCCGATCGTCCGGCCGTGGAACGATTCCTCCAGCGCCACGATCTTCGTGCGCTTCTCGCCGCGCGTGTGCCAGTAGCGGCGCGCGAATTTCAGGCACGCCTCGTTTGCCTCCGTTCCGCTGTTGCAGAAGAAGGCGCGCGACAATCCTGAGAGCGTCGTCAACCGCTCCGCCAGTTCGCCCTGGAGGGAATGGTAGAAGAGGTTCGAGGTGTGGAGCAGCCTGTTCGTCTGCTCCGTGATGGCCGCCACCAGACGCGGGTGACCGTAGCCAAGCGCGCACACGCCGATACCCGAGAGCAGATCGAGATAGCCCCGACCCTCGCTGTCGAACAGGCGCACGCCTTCGCCACGGACGAACGTCACGGGCTGACGCCGATAGGTCTGCAGCACATGCCGCAGCTCTCGGGCTTGAACGTCGTCGACTACCGTGGTCGTCATCATGCCCTCACACCGCTGAGCGATCCCGCCAGGCGCGTCGCGGCTGCCGGTGGCGTTGCGCCAACCGCCGCCTGCTCGAGCGCCGTGCCGTCACGACCATCGACGATCACGACGTCCGCCACGCCGTGGGCGAGCGCGTGAGCGCAGGCGCGCAGCTTCGCGATCATGCCGGCTGTCGCGGTTCGATCGTGAATGAGTCGCTCTACAGCGGCCGGATCCAGGTGCGCGATTGTCGCACCACGCTCGTCCAGAACACCGGCTGTCGTGCCGGCGATGACCAGCCGGTGCGCCCGAAGCTGGGCCGCGAGATGTCCGGCAAACGTGTCGGCGTTCACGTTGAACAACCGCCCGTCCGCGCTCGAGCCGATGCAAGCGACCACAGGCACGAATCCGTCACCCGTGAGCGTCCGGAACAGACCCATGTCCGCCGTGCTGGCCGGGACACCCACGCGGCCCAAATCCACGACCTGGCCGTCGACCGTGCGGTGTGCTGGAGCCGGCTCTGCCCGGCCGCAGCCCGCGTCGGCGCCCGTCAGGCCCACCGCACGCGGGCCCACCGTCGTCAGGGCAGCCACGAAGCGCGTGTTCACGGCACCCGCCAGCACCGACACCACCACATCGAGCGTCGGCTCGTCGGTAATCCGCAGTCCATCCACCTGCCGCTTCTCGATCCCGGCCACTTTCAGGGCCGCGTCGATTTCCCTGCCGCCGCCATGGACGATGACCAGCGGCGCACCGGAGGCGGCCACACGTGCCATCGCCGAGGTCACCGTGGCCAGATGCGACCGGTCCTCGAGGAGTTCTCCACCGAACTTGACGACGAGCGGCGCGGCCATGTGCTAGAGGAGTCCCATCTGCTCGTCGAGCCCAACCATGAGGTTCATGTTCTGCACCGCCTGCCCAGCCGCACCCTTGACCAGGTTGTCGAGCACCGACACGAGGATGGCCCGACCCGACGAGTGAACCCGCCAGCCGATGTCACAGAAGTTCGTGTGGGCCACGTGCTTGATCTCCGGCAGAGCCGCGCCGGTGAGACGGACGAAGGGCGCTTGTGCGTAGGCCTGTTCGTACACCTCTCCGAGCCGCGCTTCAGTCATGCCGGGCGGCACCCTGACGTAGATGGTGGCCAGGATCCCGCGGTTGAGTGGCACCAGGTGCGGTGTGAACGTCACCTCGCGTCCAAGCCCCTGCTCGATCTCGACCCCATGCCGGTGATTGAACACCCCGTAGGCAGACAGGCTGCCGTGGACTTCCGAGAAGTGGGTGTGTTCCTTGGGCGCCTTTCCGGCGCCCGACACGCCGGACTTGGCGTCGATGACGACGTCTGAGCCCTCGAGGAGGAGCCCGGCCTTGAGGAGCGGCAAAAGCGCCAGCAGCGAGGTGGTCGGGTAGCACCCCGGGTTGGCGACCATTCGGGCCGAGGGAAGCTCGGCCCGAGACCACTCGGTGAGCCCGTACACCGTGCCAGCCGGGAGAGTATCCGTCTCCGGATACCAGGTCTTTCGCGAGGCGGCGTCGCGCAGACGAAACGCCCCCGAGATGTCGATCACGCGAGCGCCCGCCTGGAGCAGGGCTGGCGTCAGCTCGGCCGACGCGGTATCAGGCAGCGCGAGAAAGACGATGTCGGCATCGCGCCCCAGGGCGTCGACGTCCAAGGGCGACAGCGACCCCGTCCAGATCTTCGCCAACGCCGGGAGCGGCCGCGCGGCCGACTCCGCCGTGGACGACGTGGCCAAGGTCAAGCGGACGCCAGGGTGTCTCGCCAGCGCCCGGAGCAGCTCCTGGCCAGCGTAGCCCGTCGCTCCCGCTACCGCCACGCGCGTGAGGGCCGCCGGACGGCTCGTCGTCGAGGCTGTCTCTGTTGCAACCGGGCTATGCATGAGAGAGTATAGATATACAGTCGACACGCGGTTGATTCAACAGAATTCCATGTGCGTCGTGCATATTTCGTATCGGATGCTGGTCTGTTCCGATGTATCGTGACGGCGGGGACCCATGAAATCTCGGCGTCAGAATCTCATACTGGAGCTCGTCGATCGAGAGGCGATCGCCAGCCAGGACGCGTTGCGCCGTCGCCTCAAGGCGCGCGGCTTCGACACGACGCAGGCGACCATCTCTCGTGATATTCGCGACCTCGGGTTGGTCAAGCGAGCGATTGATGGCGCGTATCAGCGGCCCGGTCCGAATGGCGGCGCGCCCGCGCGCTCGCCCATGAGCGCGCTCGAGCACACGGCCTCGGAGTTCCTGCGTACCGTCGATCGAGTGAAGCAGCTGGTGGTCGTGCGCACCGGACCCGGTCAGGCGCAGCCACTGGCTGTCGCGATGGACCGCGCGTCGCTCCCGGAGGCCGTGGGCACCATTGCCGGCGACGACACCATCCTCGTGATCGCCAAAGACGACCGTCGTGCAGCCGCACTGGCGAAGCGGCTCGAGCGATATGCGGGCCACTAGGCGAGGCGCGCCTCCAGGGCGGCCGGACGCCGCGGCGGTTTGAGTCCGTCGGTTGCGATCTCGTTGTCCATGCGCATCGTCTTGGCTTACTCCGGCGGACTGCGTTCCACTGCAGCCATCCCGTGGCTTCGCGCTCGCCAGCGGGCGGATGTGGTGGCCGTAACCCTCGATCTTGGTTACGGTCGCGCGCTGGAGGCGGTCCGCGATCGGGCCCTCGCGGCCGGTGCCGTCCGCGCACATGTCGTGGACGGACGTGACGGTTTCGCCCGAGAACTGGTGCTGCCGGCCCTGCGCGCCGATGTCCGAACTGCGTCTGCCAGCCGCGACGGCGACACGAGCGCCGCGGTGTCGGATGGTGCGCTCCAGCCTCGGGCCCTTGGCCAGACCGCCCTCGGGCCGACGTTGCTGGACATCGCACGGATCGAACGAGCGGTGGCCGTCGCGCACGCCTGCGAAGCGAACAGCCCCGATCGGATCCGCCTGGAGTCAGCCCTTCACGCACTGCATCCGGCGACGACGACCATCGCGGTCGGCGACGAGTGGCCGGCCAGCCGCGCTGACATCCTGGCCAGAGCGCGCGACCAAAGGCTGCCGCTCCCCGGCGATGTCTCAGACTCGACGGTGGTCGATGCCAACATCTGGGGGAGGACCATGTGGTGGCGGCAGCAGGGTGAGGCGGCGCCCTTGGGATGGCCCGAATCCGCGTTCGCGATGACGCGTCCGCCCACGGCGTGGCCGGCCGAGCCCGCGGAGCTGCAGGTCCGCTTCGACCGCGGAACGCCGACTGCGCTCAACGGCGTCCCAATGTCCTTCGTGGACCTCCTGCAGAGCCTGGAGACCATTGCAGGCGCCCACGGCGTGGGACGCAGCCGGCAGGGCAGCGCGTGGGTGGAGGCTCCCGCTGCGACAGTGCTCCTGATGGCGCACAGTGCGCTGCAAGCAGCGATCTGGGATGAAGAGGTCCGTCAGTTCGCGGAGTCGTTGAGCCGCCGATACGCGGAGCTCATCGACAGGGGCGGCTGGTTCCGGCCGGTTCGCGAGGTGCTGGACGCAAGTGTGGAGTCATCACAGCGCCAGGTCACCGGCGTCGTGGCGTTGCGCGTCTGCCGCGCGGAAGTGACCGTCGACTCTGTCAACAGTGACCCCTGAGCCTGGCGGCCATGGCCGCGGGAGGAGCTCACAACTCACAGGACATGGCGCAGAGTCTGCTCTAGAGCGGGTGATCCGGAAACGCGATGCTTCGCCACATGTGCGCCACTGGGCTATTGTCGAAGCCAAGCCCTTCCTTCGGCTGCTTGAAGTGGCGGCCGATGATGTCGACAAATGGGTCCATCGTGACGATCGCGTTTGGATCGAAGGCGTAGAGGTCGTTGACGGTCACCATGCGTGGCTCGATGTACCACTTGTGCTTACGGACCATCTTGTAGGTATCCTCGATGTACGGCTCTGGCGTGTAATCGACGCCGAACGTACGTCGATACAGGTCGGGGTACTCGTACCCGTTCGCCTCATCCGCATAGAAGCGGAGGGCCTGGTGATACCGAATCCCGAACGCGCTCTTTTCGGGGATGTACGGTTCGAACAGTTGCGCACCCCACCAGCCGTGATCGACTCGCATAATGGCCTGGGCGACGTCGTGCAGGAGGCAGGCGAGGATGACTTCCTCGGTCATTCCCGTCTTCAGCGCCCTGGTGGCGCTCTGCAGCACGTGGTTGTACGAGCCCGCCACCTTGAACCGTTTCTCGAAGAAGTCGGTCAGCGTCGGGCGCTTGGGCATCGGCTCGAGGCGTGTGATCGGCCGCGTGCTGCTTCCAACGAACAGATTGCCCACGCCTCGGCGAGTGGGGCTGCCGTCGATGCGGGCCTCGATGTCGGCCATCGTAGGAAACTTCTCGGCCTGCCCGGCCGCGGCGGACGACGTGCGGGCTTGACCGCTTTGCGCGGACGCCACGTCCTCGTCCAGCTTCCGGATCGAGTACTCTTCGAGCGCGTCGGCTCGCGCTTCGTGACTCATGAGGTTCACGGCGGCGGCTCCGCCTAGACTGGCGATAAACGCCCTGCGGTCGATGTCAAACAACATGCGGAATCTCCTTTGTTGGGACCGCTCGTCGCGACGCGAGCTCGACCGTGCCCTTTTGGCGGGCACACAGGTCTACCGGGGCACGATAGAGCCTCGACGCAAGGTGGTCAATAGAAACCTGTGGGGGGTAGTGGCGATCGTCTGGCTCCCGACCGCGGCCGTGGCGGAGGCTCCGCCGAATCGGCATCGGCCGCTGACCGAGGGGCACGTGCGCGCGCTGGTCCGCCAAGCGGCACGTGAGTCCCGTGGTGGCGACGCCACCGATCTGGTGCTCGCCTTGGATCGGCGCGTGCGCGACGCCGCAGGCGACTTCGACGCGCTGGCTTCCGCGATCGTCAAGCGCGAGGACCTTCTGGTTACCGTGTCCGCCCCCTACATGACCTTTCGTCGTCGTCTCATCGACGCGCTGAGACTGCCTGAGGAGCGCCGCCGCCTCGACCGAGTCGCGTGGAGCAGCATGGTAATCGTGGACGTCGAGCCACACCGCCTCGGGGCACCTGATATCGAGTCGGTCACGCTGACGCGTGCGGGAAGGCTGGTGCGCCCGGTGTACTCGACGCTCCGACCGATGACCTTCACCAGCGGGACTGGTACTCGCGGCGTGATGCACCAGGGAGAGGTCCACTTCGCGACCGCCGCCTTCCTCCCAGGTCAGCCTGTGGTGCTCGCCCTGTCGGTCGCCGGTGGAGAGCCCATCGTCCACACGTTCGACGATGCATCGCTGGCGTTGTTATGCTGACGGTACAATGCCATCTCAACTGACGGCCTTCAGCTCTCAGCTCTCATATGTCTGAAGCCACACCGCTTTGGTCAGGACGGTTCGAGTCGGCGCCCGATGCGGCCGCGTTCGAGTGGGGCTCGTCTTTCGGGTTCGACCGTCGACTATTCGAGGACGACGTGACCGGCAGCAGAGCCTGGGCACGAGCGTTGGCTCTCGCAGGTGTGCTCAGCACAAGCGAGGCAGCGACGCTCGACACCGCACTCGCCGACCTGCTGGCGCGGGGTCGGGCCGAGCCCTCTTTCGTCAACGGGCCCGACGAGGATGTGCATAGCTTCGTCGAACGCCATCTGGTCGAGTTGCTGGGAGACACGGGTCGCCGCCTTCACACCGGACGCTCGCGCAACGAACAGGTGTCATTGGATCTCCGCCTCTACTTGAAACGGCGGATCCCGCTCGTGCAGGAACGAGTCCGGCAGGTGGTGCACGCCCTGCTGACGGCGGGGTCCGCAGCCCACGATGCCCTGATGCCGGCCTTTACGCATTTCCGCCCGGCCCAACCCGTGCTCGTGGCGCACTTCTTCTTGGCGCATGCGTCGGCCCTTCGGCGCGATTTTGATCGACTAGCCCTGGCCTCCCGGGAAGCCGACGCCCTGCCACTGGGATCGGGCGCGGTTGCGGGTACCAGCTATCCGATCGACGTGGTGCAGCTCGCGCGCGACCTCGGCTTTTCGCGCGTGGTCGAGAACAGCATCGATGCCTCATCGGATCGTGACTTCGCCGCGACCTTCCTTTACGCGTGCTCGCTCACGATGGTGCACATCAGCCGATTGTCCGAGGATCTCATCGTGCTCTGCGGCGACGAGCACAGGTTCTTCGAGCTGTCGGATTCGCTGAGCACGGGCAGCAGCATGATGCCGCAGAAGAAGAATCCCGATCCCCTCGAGCTGGTGCGCGGTAAGACCGGGCGCGCCATCGGCCACCTCATGGCGCTGCTGACGACGCTCAAAGGAATCCCGAGCGGGTACAACAAGGACCTGCAGGAGGACAAACAGGCGGTGTTCGACGCTGAAGACACCCTGGCCGGCTGTCTCGGCGTGGTGCAGGCCGTCGTGTCCGGACTGACCGTGAACCGCGAGCGGACGTCTCGCGCGGCATCGGGTTTGCTCCTCGCTACGGATGTGGCGGACTATCTCGTCGGACGTGGTGTGCCGTTCCGTCGCGCGCACGAAATCGTGGGCGCCCTCGTCCGTCGATTAGTCGCCGAGGGGCGGGACTTCGATTCGCTCTCCATGGCGGAATGGCGCGCGGCGAGTGAACTCTTTGGGGAGGACGTGGTGACGCGGGTGACGGCTCGGGCGTCAGTGGCTGCCAAGTGCACGCCGCAGTCGACTGCGCCGCACGCTGTCGAACGGACGTTGGCGGACTTCAAGACCTGGGTGGACCGAGCGGGCCTCGGCCTGCCGGTCGGTGTTGCTACTGCGAAATGAGCTCTGTTAAGATTGCACCGCCTTTCGCGCCCTTCCCCGCCAGTGCGGTTCCTCGGGAGCTCGTGATGCAGCGGCAGCTTCGACTCGGTGACATCCTGGACGACTACTGTCCGCGCGAGCGACGGCTGACGAATCACACCATCGTCGCGATTATTGGCGATGTCGTGAAGCAGACGCGGTGCGTGACCTGCGATGCCGAGCACGAGTACAAGCACGCCAGAGTGCCCCGGCAGCGTCGCAAAGACACGCCAGCCGCGCTCCCGCCGCAGATGCCCGCGACCGGACCGAAGAGAGTCACACCCGGCGCCGCGCCTTCTGTGGCGGATCGCGTCGAGGCCTCCGAGGCCCTGGTGTTTCACGAGGACGCGCCGCTGTCTGTCGACGCGGTGCGCCGCGCGCTGGCGATTCCAGGGACTCACGCCGTCGCGGAGGCAGGAAGCCCGCCAGAGGACCCAGGAAGCGCACGAGCTGTTCCGCCCGCACGGCCACCCGAGGAGTCTGGTGAGGAAGAGGCCGCCGACCAGGTCGCCGCCGCTGGTGTGCGGCACGAGTCGGAAGGGCCCGCGCACCGACGTTTGATACGCGCCACACTGCCGCGACTTGAAGGACAGCCGCCGACGACCCGACCGGCGCCCGACTTTACCATTCGCACGCCGTCCGGTGGCCGTCCTCCTCGATTCCGCCCACGCAACCAGCGCGGAGGTGGTCAGATGTCCTCCGGCAACCGCCAAGGCCAAGGCGGGAACGCCGCTCGTGGCGGGCCGTCGCGGGGCGGGAACAATCGACCGCCACAGTCCGCTCGTCAGGCCCGTCGCTTCGACGGGCGCAAACGCTCGAAGTAGCGGACTACCACTCTTCGACCCGAATCAGATCGGCAGCCACGCCTAGTGCGCCCAGCGTGCGTGGAACGTCGTCGACCAGCGCGCGTGGCCCGCACACGAAACACAACGTGGAACGGTCGTGCAGAAGATCAGCCAGCAGGTTCGCGTCGATGCGCCCGCGCAGACCACTCCACCGCGAGTCCGCTTCACGCGTCACCGTGAGTCGCAGCGCGATCCGTCTCGCGGCGGCCAACTCACGCAGCTCCGCTTCGTAGGCGAAGTCTTCCGAGGTACGCGCGCTGTAAACCACGCCGACATCGCCGACGCCGATAGCGAGCGCGTGTCGAATCATCCCGCGGAGCGGCGCGATGCCAGTGCCACCGGCGACAAAGAGCGCACGAGCCACCCCCGAGCGGTGTGGAAAGATGAAGCCGCCCATCGGTCCTTCGACATCGACGACGGTGCCGACCGCCAGGGTCAAGTGAGGACCGGGTGTGCCGTCTGCATCGATGCCGACGAGCAGCTCCAGACAGCCGTCGCGGGCAGCATCCTCGGGCGCGCTGGCGATCGAGTACGGACGGCGGCCGGCTACTCCGTGAGTCGCAATTGCGACGGCCTGTCCCGCGGCGTAGGGAAACCCGAGGCCCTGCAGGTCGAGTCGCACGACCTTGGCGCGCGGCGTTGCCGGCTCGATGTCACGAATGGGCACCGTCAACAGCACGACGCTATGCTATCGCACCCGGTTCGCCAGTCTTGGGCCCCGTCCTCCTTCGCGTCAGTGGGTGGTGAACGCCGAACGTCAGAATCGCCAGTCGAGCCCGAGGATCGGGAAGACCCCGAGCTGCTCGTTGACTCGACTCACGTTCTGACGGCGATCCCAACCGTAGCTCGCGACATTGCGCCGGCCCGTGACGTTCTGGACTCCGGCAAAGGCCGACACTTCTCGACCGCCCACCGTGAACCGACGATCGACGCGCAGATCGAGCCTGAAGTAGTCCGGCGCCCGCTGGGCGTTGACTTGTGTGAGGTCGTACACGCCTCGCCGTTGCGCCATGGAGGTCGCGACGTCGAACGGCGTGAAGGGTCGGCCGGCCAGATAGGCGAGTCGAGTCGAGACGTCCCATCGCGGTGACAACTGATAGCCGCCGACAACGTTGACAACGACGGGGTAGTCGAATGAGCCGGGACGAAGCACGCCGTCCAATCCGGCGTACCGCGTTCGAGAGAACGCCAAGCTGGTCCGCCCGTGCCAATGACCGATATTTGGTTTGCGTTCGAGGAACAGCTCCACGCCCGTCGCTGACCCCTCGCCGGCGCTCGTCATCGGGAACAGGATGTCGCGGATGGCGAACGTATCGCCCACGTTCGCCAGCGACAACGAGGGGATCTGGCTCGACACGGGATAGTCCCGATACGTCTTGCGATACGCCTCGACCGTGAACCGCGTCGCGGGGTCGATGTCGTACGACGCGCCGCCGATGTAGTGGTCAGCGCGGAACGGTTGCAGGCTCCGGTTGCCCGGGTAGGCTGCCACGAACAGGAAGAACGGCTGCTGCGCATAGCGGCCGTACGCACCTCGCAGCGTCCAGCGTCTGGTGGCCTTGAGGTCCAGGCCGACTCGAGGGCTGAGCGCGCTGGCGTCGAGGTACCGGTAGCGGTCGAACCTTACTCCGATTGTGGTATTCACCCGGGAGCCGACCGGCCGGGTCGCCTGGGAGTAGGTGCCGAATTGATACGGGTCGATCTGTTCGCGGAGCTGGAACGGATTGACATCCGCGACGACGAAGAACGGGCTGTCGTTGCCAAACGGTGACGCCGTATCGTAGCGGACGTTGAAGCGCTTGACGCTCACCCCGGTCTGGAGTTTGCCCACCATCGGCAGGTACAGTGTGAGGTCGTACTTCCCTGTCAGCTCAGATTCCGTCGAGTCCTCGCGAAACACCACCGACCCGGCCGCGATTTGCGCTTCGATGGGTGTGCCGGGCGGTGGAATGCCGTTCCTGATGAGATCGGACACCCGTTGACTCACCGTCGCTCGCGAGTGTGTCAAGCCGAACAATCCGATACCGCTCGTTCCGAACAAGCGCTGCCAGTTGACGCCAGTCGCGCTGCGGCGGCCGGAGTACCGGATGTCGAGGTTGCTCAGCTCCTCGGTCGGGTCGCTGTTCTCGGTCACGCCGAGCCGAATACGATCGATACCTGATACGTTGACGAACCACACACGGTCTTGAGGCGAGAGGTCGTAGACCGCTTTGGCGTTGAGGGTGTACAGCACGGGGACGCCGCCAATGCCGATGTCCTCGGTCACGAGGTCGAGAAAGCTGCGACGCGCCGAGACCACCCAGGAGCCGGATCGCGCGCGCCCGATGGGTCCCTCCACGACGGCTCCCACTCCGGCGAAGCCGACGGTGGCGCGTCCGGTCAGCCCGGCGCGGTTGCCTTCGCGTTGCGTCACCTGCAAGACGCTTGACGTTCGATTGCCGTAGGCGGCCGAGAAGCCTCCCGTGAGGAACGTGATGTCTTGCAGGAGTGCCGCGTCGAGAATGCTCACTGTGCCGCCCGCGGAGGCAAAGGTGGCGAAGGTGTTGATGTTCGGAATCTCGATGTTGTCGACGATGTACAGGTTCTCGAGCGGACTGCCACCGCGGACGATCAAGTCGTTGCGAAAATCATCGGTCCCGATGACGGCGCCAGGAAGCGACTGCACGTATCGTGAGACGTCCTGCAGTGCGCCGGCGCTGTTCAGCACTTCGGTGGCGGAGACGAGAAAGCCTGAGGTCGTGATCTCCTCAGGCAGGACGAAGGCCGGAGCCGTCACTGTAATCGTCTGCTGGACCGTCTGCACGTCGGGAAGCGTGATCTCGACCACGCTATCGAGGCCGGCTCGCACGTCGACCGCCTGGCTGAGGAAGATCGGCCGACCGGGGCCGATGATCTCGATCTGATAGGTGCCCGCCCGAACCCCGGTGATCGCAAATCGTCCATCTCGGCCCGCAACGTCGCACTGACCCGCGCCCTGAACGCAGATGGTTGCGTCTGGCGCCGGCTGTCCCGCGGTGTCCGTCACTGTCCCGCGAACGACCCCGACGGCTGCAGTGTCTTGCCCGGCCATCGCGGGCCGAGTGAGCATCGTCAGGAGGAGCATCGTGGCCCCGAGGAGGGACCGCGCGTGAGCGCGTCGCACATCAGGCGAGAGTGTTGGCATGAGGGTCAGTTCGTCGACGTCATCGCTGTGTGTTTCGCTGAGCGACTCGATCGAGCTGCTCGATATACGCGTCGAAATCGGTGAGCGTCAGACCGCGGAAGCCAAGCGCGCGCACCCACCGAGTGGCGGCTGGCCCACACACCCACAGCTCCACGCGAGGCGGCAGGCCGCGGACGATGGCGCGCAACGACTGTTCTCGTGGCGCTGCACCGTCCCTGAGGGTGATGCCGAGCACCAGCACGTGTGCGTTGGCCAGCTTCGCAGCGGCGATGATCTCGCTGGCCGGCAGGTCTGGACCGAGATACGACACCGCCAACCCTCGATTGGCGGCGAGCATGGCACCGGCAAGGATGCCCAATTCATGTCGGTCACCCGAGGGCGTCGCGAACAACAGTCTTGTGGGAAGGTCGCGGCGAGCGTAGACGCGCAGGAAGGAGCCAAGTAGATGCTGCATCGTCGACGAGATCAAGTGCTCGTGAGCGATGCCGCCTCGGCGGTGATTCCATCGCTTGCCGACTTCTCGCACCGCCGGCAGTAGGACGTCCCGTACGAGATCCTCCGGCGGCAGCGCGGCGGCCATCCGTGAGAACTCTTGGTCGATCGCAACGCTATCGAACCGGAGAAGCGCTGCATGCAATCGAGAGGCATCGAAGTCAGCCCGCACGTGCGGCGATGGTGACGAGGCGGGCGGTGGGGCAGCGGCCAGGCCCTGCAACTCATCGTTGGGCAGCGTCGCGATACGGCCCACGCGATGACCCGCGGCCACCGCCAGCTGCAGGAGACGAAGACGCGCGACATCCGCCCCGCTGTACAGCCGTCCGCGATCGTCGCGCGTCGGGGTGATGGCGCGATATCGCCGTTCCCAGGCGCGTAACGTGTCGATACCGATGCCTGTGAGCTTCGACACGGCTCGAATCGGATACTGCGCGTGTCCGCTTCGCTGCTCGTTCGTCATCGGGCGATCGCCCCGATGGCCGCCGCGGACAGTGCCCGTGCGCGCGGAACCTTCATCACCCGAGGATAGCGATATGCGGGCATCGTGTCAATGATTTGTCCATGACAAAACATTGACGAGACGCGGGACGAGGAGGTGAGCGAGCACACCCGCCTCTCAGCCGGCAGGCGATGCGATGTGCTTCGACTCGAGTGCGGTTCACGGTGTCACCGCTGCGGGCGCAGTCGGTGCTGCGCCATTGCGGTGACCGAGGAGAGCGCGTCTAGACGGCGGCCTGGATCTCGCCGGTGTCGTGGGTCTGGTGCCCGCGCTTTCGCTGCGTCTTGTCGCGATACATCCGGCTATCAGCCGTTGCGAGCATCGCTTCGTAGGTGTCGCCATCGTGCGGGAACACCGCAGCCCCGATGCTGACGCCGATCTGCACGACGACGCCTGGCTGCGGCTCGCAGGAGCTTCGCTTGGGCGATGAGCGACATGTCGCCAATCTCGTCGAGGAACAACGTGCCGTCGTTCGCCAACTCCAGGCGACCCGGTTTGCGATCGTGCGCGCCAGTGAACGCGCCTTTCTCGTAGCCGAAGATCTCGGATTCGAAGAGCGAGTCGGGAAGGGCCGCGCAGTTCAGCGCCTGGAATTGTGACGGGCCACGCCGACTGAGCTCGTGGATCATCCGCGCGACCACTTCCTTACCCGATCCGGTGGGCCCCAGAATGAGGACGGAGATGTCGGATTTCGCCGCCGTCCGGATCCACTCGAAGACGACGAGCATCTTCTTGTCGCGTCCGATCATTTCGCGAAAGCGCTGGACCGATGGAGACTGGTCCTCACTGCTGACCGCGGCCCGACGTTCGAGGAAGTGATCCAGCAGGTCGCCGAGCGCTGGAGTGGCCGGCCGATCCGCCGTGTACTGAGGCGGTGTCGCGTCGGGCACCTGCCGCGCGACGCCGAAGTCCACGAGCTCGCGAACGCAGTTCTCGACGTCCAGCCGCATCCGTCCGAACGTCTGCATCAGGGACTCGACGTCGAACGACTCCTCTTGTCGGGAGTTCAGATAGCGGAGCAACCCCGCCCGGAGGGGCGATTGCACTAATGTGCGAAATCGAGCATCCCAGTCCACGGGCTCCGCGCGCGCCGCCGCCGCCGTGGCCCGTCGCGCGGTGAATATCACATCATCCATCTCTGCACTTGCGTCTATCGGCCCAAGTTCGGCAGCCCGACAGTCTTCGACCACCCGGAGCCGAGATCCGTCGATTCAGCGGCGTATCGCCGAGCCTGCCTAGCGTGCCGAGGGGGGCGCACTGGCCTGAGTCTGCGCTGGGGGGCGCACGTGGTAGTGCTGGTTCTGATACTGCTCGATGAGCGCCTTGATCCGCGTGGCATCGCCTTTGGTGTGCCCGGAACATCGGATGGGCGACGACCCGCCGCTCGTTTCGATGAGCACGTCCGACAGCACGACGCCCGTGGTGATCTTGACCGACGACACGTGTGCCAGATGAATCGTCTCCTCTTGGCGGCCCATCCACCGCGGCGTGTACTGCACGACGCTCGTCGGTGAGATCAGCACCTGCGTGGGGAAGAGGCGATTGCCAATGCTCCAGCGGCTTGCCCGGAAGACGTCGCCCGACGCGAACGGGCGGCCCTTCCACCAAATCCACAACGCGACGAGCAACGCCACCGCGCCGACGACGGCCACGACGCGAAGCACCGTCGATAGTGGGATCATCACCTCCGGCACCACCGCTGATGTTAAGCTAATTCCGCACGTCGCTCACAAGGAGATTCACGTGCCGTACCGCGCGCCCGGGGCCCCCGGGCAGTCTCGCCCCTCGTTCCTGACCGGGCGCCCGATCCAGTACTACCGCCCGACAGGCAGCACCGAAATCCGACAACTCATAGACGAGGGCTTCCAGGCGTTCAACGCCGGACGTCTCGGGGAGGCGTGCCGCATCTTCTCCGACAAGATGCTTGCGCCATCCCACGATACGACGATCGGGCTGACGCTCGCCGGGGCGCTCACCCCGGCCGGGCTCGGGGGCTGCGTCATCGCGCTGATGGATCGCGGATTAATCGATTTCATCATCTCGACTGGCGCCAACCTCTACCACGACTTGCATTACGCACTGAACTTCACCTTGCGCCGCGGATCGCCGTTTCTCGATGACCGCGAGCTCTACCAGGAAGGCGTCATTCGGATCTACGACGTGCTGTTTCCGGCGACCGTGCTGCTGGAGACCGACGCCTACGTTCGCGACTTCCTCGAACGCTCGGGTCTGAACGAGCCGGTCTCGACGGCGGATTTTCACTACCGATTGGGATGCGACCTTCGCGAGCGCTTCCCCGGATGCGAGGAGCACTCGGTGCTCGCGCACGCGTCCCTCGCCGGCGTGCCGATCTACACCTCGTCACCGGGCGATAGCTCCATCGGCATGAACATCGCCTATCACGAGTTGATGAATGCCAGCCGGTTCATGATCAATCCTAATCAGGACGTCAACGAAATCTGCGCCATGGTGCTCGCTGGTGAGAAGAACGGATGCGTGATCCTCGGAGGCGGTTCACCAAAGAACTTCTACCTGCAGGCCCAGCCCACGCTCTGGGAGGTGTACGGGATCCCCAAAGGTGGGAACGATTTCTTCATACAGTTCACCACCGACCAGGTGGTGTGGGGCGGGCTGTCCGGGGCGACACCGTCCGAAGCGGTCAGTTGGGGAAAGGTCAACCCGGGCGTATTGTCAGACACGGTGGTCGCGTATGTCGATTCCACGATCGCGCTCCCGTTGTTCTGCGAGTACGTCATCGGTTCCCCCAACGGACGACGGCCGCCGAAGGCGCTGGTGCACAAACGGGACGCGCTCGTGACGGCACTCAAGCAAGAGGCCCAACGCGTGCGCGACCACCCAGCCGAAACCCCGTCCAACGGGCAGTTACCATCGACCACTATGGGTACGCTCTCGTCCGAGCTCGGACCACACGCGGAACGGCTGACGACGCGTCCGCGTGTCTACGTGGATGCCAACGTTCCGGCCGGGTTGGTGGCGCACATGCGCGGGTCGCTGGGCTGGGACGTGCTCTTTGTCATGGAGGAGCCTGCGCTTCGGCGAGCCACCGACCGCACGCACTATCAGACGGCACAGCAGCTTCGGCGCACCCTCGTCACGCTCGATCGCGACTATCTGGACGACCGTGTGTTTCCGCCACACGAGGGGAGTGGCGTGTTGGTGCTCACCGCGCCGAATGAACGTGAGCTGTGCGGCCTCATGACCCGCGTCGATCAGACGCTGTTTCGTCGGGGCGGTGACGACCTGCGGGAGCCGCTCCCGCTCAACGGTCGAAAGCTTCACGCGCACACGGACTGGGAACGGCCTTGATTCCCGCCTTGGTCCTCTCCGGTGCCACGATCGTGCTTCCCGATCGGCTGTTGTCACCGGGAACCCTGGTGATCAAGGGCGATCGCATCGCCGAGGTCCGTGCGGGTGAGGGGTCGGGAAGCGGCGGGCTGCCGCTGTCCGGCCATGTGATCGTGCCTGGCTTTATCGACGTCCACGTACACGGCCTCGGCGGCGTCGACACGCTCGACGGTGCCGGAGCGGTGGGCAAGGTCGCGGCGCTGTTGCCGCGCTACGGTGTCACGGCGTTCTGCCCCACGACTGTGGCGTGCGCGCCGCTCGCGTTGCGGACGTTCTTGGATGACGTCCGGTACGCGCGCGCCGCAGCCAATCCTCGGAGCGCGCGCGTGCTGCCCGCCCATCTCGAAAGCAACTTCATCAACGCCGCCTATGCCGGTGCGCAGCCGACGGCCTGTCTGCGTGCGCCGCGAGCGGCCCTCGACCGCCTGGCGACTCGTGCCGCTGTCTCGGCGCCCGGTTCGCATGCGTACGACGGTGACGACGTGCTACGCGAGATCGCCGCCGCGGCGCCGGACGTGGGCATCATCACGCTCGCACCCGAGCTCGACGGCGGACTCGAACTGATTCAATGGCTCGTCGCGGGCGGGCACCGGGTGTCGCTCGGCCACTCCGGCGCCAGCTACGATGAGGCCATGGCCGCCGTTGCCGCCGGCGCCACGCAGGCGACGCATCTGTTCAATCGCATGCCGGCCCTCAATCACCGGGCGCCAGGGCTGGCCGGCGCCACGTTGCAGGCCGTGGAGCTGGCTGCTGAGATCATCTGCGATGGCGTCCATGTGCATCCCGCGATGATTCGAGCCGCCGTGGCCGCCAAGGGGCCGAGTCGCGTCATGGCCATCAGTGACAGCACGTCCGCGGCCACCCTCCCGCTGGGCGCGCGCGCGCGACTGGGCGAACAGGCCATCGTGGCAGGCGAGGCGTCCGCGTTACTGGACGATGGCACGCTGGCCGGCAGTCTCGCGACGATGGATAAGGTGTTTCGCACGCTGATTGAAGTGGTCGGCCTCACCCCGGTCGACGCGGCGTTGCTCTGCGCGACCTCTCCGGCTCGCGAGCTGGGGCTCACGGGTCACGGCACGCTGACGCAAGGAGCCGTTGCGGATCTGGTCGTGCTCGATCGGGATCTCACCGTGGTGCAGACCTACGTGGCGGGTATCCCTGTTCACTCACGATAAGCGATGTGCGCCTCCAGGGCCTCACCGCTGTCCCGACCGGGCGGCTGTGTGGAATGAGGATCTGGCCTGGTCACTGATGGCTCCGGCGCGCGTGCTCTACGTCGAAGGCAACTACGACGGAACCGTCGGCGGATCCTATTTCAGCCTTCTTTTCCTGCTCGAGCAGGACTCGACACTGACGGTGAAGGACATTCAACGCGAGTGCCAGGCCAAGCTCGAGGCGTTCATGGTCCCGAAGTACGTCGACATCGTGCCCGATCTCCCCAAGACGACCACCGGCAAGATCAAGAAGACGGATTTGAAATGACGCCACCTGCCGATGCGCCACCGCCTGACGAAGGCGTCGACGTTCGCGGACGTCTCGTCGAGGGACGGCAGCAGTTCCTTGGCGTGGAGCTGCTCTGCGGACCTGGTGCGCTGGTGCCACGACCGGAGACGGAGCTCTTGGGGTGGTCCGCTGTCAACCGTCTGAGGTCCATGTAGGCGGAGGCCGAGTCGCAGGCGAGCGTGGCCGATCTGCGCGTGATCGACATGTGTTGCGGGGCCGGGAACTTGGCCTGCGCGGTGGCGATCCACGTGTCGCAGTCACGCGTGTGGGCGAGCGATCTCACCGACTGCTGCATCGAGTGGACCGGCCGAAACGTGGCGCACTTGCAACTTGGCCACCGAGTCACGGTCGGGCAGGGCGATCTGTTCGCCGGCTTGGAACGGTTCGGACTGGACGGGTCGATCGGCCTCATCGTCTGCAATCCTCCCTACATCTCGACCGGCCGCCTCGATACCGAGCGGGCGGGGCTGCTCGCGCTCGAGCCACGAGAGGCGTTCGATGGCGGGCCGTACGGCCTGAGCATTCACCAGCGCGTCTTCGCTGATTCGCCCCGCTTCTTGAGGGCGGGTGGCTGGCTGATGATGGAGTTCGGCGTCGGGCAGCACCGCCAGGTCAAGATCCTCGCGGACCGTGCCAAGCGGTTCAGCGATACCGAGTTCGTCAGCGACGCCTCAGGAGCGCCGCGCGTCCTGATCACTCGCTTTCAGGGCTGATGATCGCCCTTGCCTGACGAAGGTCGGATCCGCGTATGGCGTGGGGTCGGCGACCTCGGCGTCGAGAAACGCATCGTGTCGCTCACGACATTTGCTGCACACCCCGCAGTGCAGCGCGAGCGAAGCCGGTTGAGACGAGGCGACGGGATTCATGCACGAAAGCGTCAGGGCGAGCGGCACGCCGAGAGCGACTCCCCGCCGGATCACGTCCGTCTTGCTCACCTCCGCGTATGGCGCCGCAATCGTCAGCGGGTGAGCCAGGCCCAGCGACAGCGCAACGGCCATGGCCTCGCGAAAGGTTGGCGTCGCGTCGGGAAACGGATTATCCCCGAGCGAGCCGAGCACCAGGCGACCAAGGCCCGCCACCGCGCAGTAGACCCCCGCCTTCCCGAGCAACACGACATTACGGCCAGGGAGGAACACGTCTTCGTCCGGCGTGTTGTAACCCGGCGGGCGACCAGCGACGGCCCAGTGTTCCATCCGATATACGTCACGCATGTCCACCGACAGCACGACCAGCGGTTTGATGCGAGTCGCCGTGGGCTGGTGGCGCATGGCGTGGAGGAACGCCTCGATGGTGGCGCGTTCCGCCGCTTCCCAAGCAAGGCCGGCGCCGACGTAGATCGGGTGCACCTCGCCACGGCAAGCCTCGTCGGCCAGCAGCACCGCGCTATCCAGACCGCCAGAGAGGAGGACGCCGGTGCCCTGCCGCGGCGTAACCGCGGCGTGAGACATCTGACCGATGGTGGAGGCTCGAGTTGGCATCGGGCGCGGTGCCGCGATCGTATTGCAGTATTCTGGGAATCCCAAATAGAGGGTCTGACATTCATGTACTCTGTCACCAAGCGCATCGAGTTCTGCTATGGGCATCGGCTGCTCGACTACGACGGGATCTGCAAGCATCCTCACGGACACAACGCGCTGGCGGAAATCGAGGTGCGAACCGGAACCCTCGATAGCCGCAACATGGTCTGCGACTTCAGTGACATCAAGCGCATCGTGAAGGGCTGGATCGATCGCGAGCTGGATCACAAGATGGTGCTCCGTCACGACGACCCGCTCGTCGAACCACTCCGTGCGCTCGGAGAGCCGATGTACCTGCTCGACAGCAATCCCACAGTCGAGCGGATCGCGCGGTTGATCTTTGATGTGGCCGCGGCGGAGGGGCTTCCGGTTGTGCGCGTTCGAGTGTGGGAGACGCCGACCTCGTTTGCCGATTACGCAGGGTAGCGTTCTGCCTTCGTTTGCGCGCGAATCACTGACGCTGGTCGCCTTCGACCTCGACGGTACGCTCGTCGACTCGCGGAGGGATATCGCGGACGCTGCGAACGAGCTGCTGGTCGCGTGCGGCGCTCAGCCGCTCGAGGAAGCGGTCATTGGTCGCATGGTAGGCGACGGAGCGGCCACGCTCGTCGCGCGGGCGTTTCACGCGGTCTTACAGCCCCCACCGCACGATGCACTGTCGCGCTTTCTCGCCTACTACGCCAAACGCGTGATCGTGCACACCCGGCCCTATCCGGGCATCTTACATGCGCTTCAGACGCTGGCTGAGCGATACCAGCTGGCGGTTCTCACGAACAAGCCGCTGGCGCCCACGCGCGCGATTCTCGATGGGTTGGGCCTGATGTCGTACTTCAAACCCGGACTCATCGTGGCCGGAGACGGTCCGTACCCGCGCAAGCCCGACCCGTCCGGCTTGCGCGCGTTGGCGGCTGCTCTGGACACGACGGTGGACGGTGCCTGCTTGGTCGGCGACTCGCTAATCGATCTCGCGACCGCCCGTGCGGCTGGTGCGGCGTGTTGTCTCGTTCGCTGGGGCTTCGGATTCGAGACCGTGTCCGAGGGCCTGCCCGAGGATGAGTTCGATCGGGTGGTCGCGGTCGACTCGCCCGCTCAATTGGTACAGTTGCTGTAGGGAATCGAGACGTGCCCGACGAGGGCTGTCACCAATCGCTGCAGGCCACGTGCGCGCCAACCCCAGGCCAGCGGCGCCACGAACGCTCTCGGTGGCACCGCAGTTGCACTTCAAGACTCTGCGTCAAGGCGCCGACGCAGATCACCTCGGGTGCGGAGATGACGGAGACGAAAGGACACCGGCCGCGAGTACTCCGAGTGGATGACTATCCTGATGCCCGCGAGATGTACAGCGAATATCTCGATTTCTCCGGGTTCGACGTCATCGAAGCCGCAAACGGCGTCGAAGCGCTCCAGCGTGCGGCTGACGATGCGCCGGACATCATTCTGATGGACCTCTCGTTGCCCGTCATGGATGGCTGGGAGGCGACACTGCGATTGAAGTCCGATGCCCGTACGGCCCGCATCCCCGTGGTCGCGCTGACGGGACACGCCTCGGCGGGCCTGTCGGAGAACGCTCGAGAGGCCGGATGCGACGCCTTCGTCACCAAGCCCTGCCTCCCTGAAGATCTCGTCAAGGAGATTCGCCGGGTGCTCTCGACGTAATCAAGAAGAACGCTTCGGCCGCAAGAACCTTCCTGGTGCGAGAGGCGCAGCCATTCGGCTGTCGATCCGAATACCTGTTGGGCTCAGGATGGAACGACTTCGACCAGAAGTTTCGATGCCGCTCGTGCTCCGATGGTCAGTGGCGCTCGCTGTGGACCACGGAGCTTCACGGCGTCTGCCGCCCCATCTCGGCTCTCCACTTCGACGGGTTCGCCAGGCTTGAGCCCGTGGCGCTCGATGAACCGGAGAAAGGCCGGATCCTGGTCCGCAACCCGAGTGACACGCAGCGGCGTTGCGATGGGGCACGTAAGCAGACTGTCGTGATGGCCCAATGGCAGGGTTCCGTCGGCATCGGGTATGGGATCCCCGTGCGGATCGTGTGTGGGCCTCCCCAGCATCTCGTCAATGCGTTCGATGAGGCGGTCTGAGACGACGTGCTCGAGCTGCTCAGCCTCCTCGTGCACCTCGGCCCAACTCATGCCCATGACCTTGACGAGGAACAGTTCCACGAGACGATGCCGCCTCAGCACGAGCCCCGCGAGCTTCTCCCCAGCCGCCGTCAGGCGAACACCGCTGTATGGCTCGTATTCCGCCAGCCCCGACTCGGCCAGCGCCTTGATCATTGTCGTGGCGGTTCCAGGTGCCACGCCGAGTGCCGCGGCAACCTGCCCCATGGGCACCAAGCGAGACCCTTCGGTCAGAGCGGTCTGACCGTGGTAGATGGCTTTGAGATAGTTCTCGACGGTGCTCGAGGGCAGCATGCTTGAGCCGCTATTATCTCCGCGTCGGACCTTTCGCCCAACCGGCCCGCTCACGTCTGCTAATGAACGAGGAGGCTTGAGCCGACATGCTTATCTGGAACGCCTTGCGTTGCTATGTTCCACACCACTGTGTGGAGGTGCAGGAGCGTGCAGAGATCCATGTCAGATACCGCCATGAGCCTCGTCCCATCCCTCCTGCAGGCGATCGTTCGCGTCGACGGCGAAGCGCTCGTGATGCACGTTGGCGAGAAGCCGTACGTCGTGTCACCGAACGGGCAAATCGACCTCGCGACACGCGGTCTCACGTTCGACGCCGTCAACGGACTCGTCTCGCAGCTGCTGCCCGCCGACGCGTTGCAGTCGCTCGTGGACGTCGGGGCCACGCAGTACGAGTTGCCCCCGTTCGGCGAATTTCCTGGCGATCGCTTCACTGTCACAGCCGCACGAGGCGGCGACGACGTGTGGGCCGAGATTCGTCGGCGCATTGCCCATGACGAGGAACTTGCGCCCGTGGCGCTCTTCCCCAGCCTGTCGTCGATGCCGCCGAGCGCTGCGGCACCGTCTGTTTCTGGTCAAGACGACGACGAGTTGATGTTGCCGCAGGAGGGGCAGCTCTGGCCCGACGCCGAGGCGAGGGTCGAGCCCTCTCGCCAGCCCGAATTCTCCGATGACGACTTGCGCATCGACGTGCCCGACCTGGTGCTGGCCGCGTCGGTCCCGCCGGTTTCGCCGGCCGTCATCCCGGCCCCGCAACCGGTCGCCCAGGAAGCGCCTTAGGCCGCACCGCCGATTGTCGAGCCTGCGGTGTGGCCCGTGATCGATCCGGCCCCCGCAATCGAGGCGCGGACGCCCGAGGTCTTCAGCGCACAAGCCCCGCCGCCACGAGCGGAGCAGCTCTCGCGTGCGGCCGCGACCACGCCCGGGCCCAACGAATCGCAGAAGGCGATCGCCTCTTGGCTGGCCGCCTTCTCGCCCGCGAGTTTGTTGCCGCGATTCGAGCCGGCTCGAACGCCTGAGGCGCCAGCGCCGCCAGCTACTGTGATGCCGCCAGCGGCGATCGAACCGCCGGATGCCCCCGTGGTGCCGGTCGTCTCGTTGTCGGCCGTCGCTGTTGCCCCCGCTGCCCACGTCGCTTCGGTTGCGCCCATCACTCCGCCAGTCCCCGTGGTGCCGCCGGCCCCCCCGATCGAGGTCGAGGAGATCGCACAGGAGATCGCGATACCCGCGGCGGCGGTGCTGCCGGTCGCCGTCCCGGTGCCCGTCGCGCCGTTCGTGCCGCGTCCCCTCGATCCGCCAGCGGCTCAGTCGCGCGAGGACCGCACCGCACCCACGCCGCTGCCAGTCCTCGTGAAACCATCGTTCGCTGCCTATCGAGAGGGTGAAGCCAAGATGTCCACGCCACAAGACTTCGTTCCGTTCCCTTCGCATGCCGAACCGGCTCAGTCCGCGGTCGTATTGCCGATCGTTCGTAGTGGACGAGAGGCGATGACTTCAGAGCCCTCTGTCGCTCCGCTCGAACGCCTTCTGCGCCTTGCCGCTTCGCGAGGCGCCACGGCACTCTTCATCTGCTCTGGATCGAAGCCGTCCGTTCGCCTCGATGGCGACGTCCAGTTTCTGGACGGCACCGCCGCTCTCAGCGCGCAGGAGATCGAGTCGCTCCTGCGTGGCGTGACCCCCGAAAGCGCGGCCGACGCTGGGGGGATCGGATCGATCGAGTGGGTGTGGGAACTGGCCGACCTCGGCTCGGTGCGCTGCAGCACCTTCCATGACCAACGCGGTCCAGGCGCGGTGTTCCGGATCGTGCCGGTGCGGCCGCAGTCGGCAGCCCAGCTTGGCCTCTCGCGCGAGATTCAGGCGCTGGTCGGCGAAGCCGAGGGCTTGGTGCTGGTCTCCGGCCCACGCGCGAGCGGCAAGAGCACGTTGATCTCGTCGATGGTTGATCTCATCAACCGGACGCGTCGCGACTACGTCATCACGTTCGAGAGCGAAGTCAATGTCGTGCACGAGCGTCACGGCGCGTTCATCAGCCAGCGCGAGGCGCACGGCGGCAGCGACGAGGTGGCCGCGGCCGCTCGGGCGGCACTCCGCGAGCATCCGGACGTGCTCGTCATCGACGATTTGCTTCGAACCCCGGCGCTGATGAGCGTGGCGCTCGACGCCGCTGCCGGCGGTCAGCAGGTCATCGGCAGCGTGCCGGCCCACCACGCGACCGGAGCGGTGGAGCGTCTGATCGACCTCTACCCTCCCGAGCATCGCCGTCAGGTACAGCTCTCCCTCGCGCAGAATCTGCGCGGCGTGGTGAGCCAGGTGCTGCTGCGAAAGTCGGGCGGCGGCCGTGTGGCGGCTCGCGAAATCCTGCTCAACACGCCGATGGTGTCGGGCATCCTTGCCGAGGGCCGGATGGCGCATCTTCCGAGGGCCATCGAGGGCGGTCGCCAGAGCGGCATGGTGCCCCTCAACGACGCGCTCGTGGCCTTCGTGCAGAGCGGCGCCGTCGACGTACGCGAGGCGTATCGCCGGTCTGTTGACCGGGCTGGACTGCTCGACCTGCTCAAGCGTCAGGGGATTGACACATCCTTCGTGGAGCGGCTGGCTTAGTCAATCGGGGCTCAGCCCGCAGGTCTCTCACTCCAGGAGGGGCCAACGTGGCTCGCACGGCGCCCCTCATCGCTCGACGAACGGTTCCAGCTCCGTCGCCAGGAACGTCAGCACGTCCTCCTCGGTGATGTCCCGCACGGGACATCGCCGAATGGGGCGGCCGGTGTCGAGCACGTGCCGCCCGCGCGTCCGTCGCGTGTATCCCATCACCCAAGGTCCGTCGGCGGCATCCTCCTCGGTCTCTGTGGCCAGCGTGATCTCGATGTAGTCGTCCCCCGAGCGCTCCGACGCGAGGCGAACCGCGCCACTCGGCGTCATCACGGTGAAGGGATAGCCCGCGGCTTTGAGTGCGCCAGCCACCTGTCGACACAGCGGGACGATCGCCTGGTCGAGCAACGTCGCGAACTCCTGATGGGCCGTGTCGGTGCGTGCGCGGCGGTCCTGCGCGCGCCGCTTCGCCCGTTCGATGGCGTCGGTGACCCACTTGCGGACGATGACCGTCTCCACTAGATGACTCCCTGCGTGCGCAACCCCTCCACATCGGCGGGCGTCAGGCGAAGGTCGTTCACGAGCACGTCCGCGGTGTGTTGCCCCAGGGTCGGCGGCGCCGAGCGGATCGACACAGGCGTCTCGGAGAACTTGAGCGGAGTGCCCAGCACCCGAAGCCGACCCAGCGTCGCGTGGTTCACGTCTGCGACCATGTGTCGCGCCGCGACCTGGGGATCGGCGAAGAGCTCCGCCAAGTCTCGAACGGATCCGCACGGTACGCCGGCCGCGTTCAGCGCCTCGATCCAGTGCGCACGCGTCCGGGTCTTCAGGCGCTCGGCGAGGATCGGCCGCAGCTGCGCGTATCCTGCCACGCGCTGTCGGTTCGTGGCGTAGGCGTCCCCCAGGTCCAGCTCTGCGACGCGACAGAATCGGCGCCAGAGATCGTCGTTCCCCACAGCGAGGACGAATTCGCCATCCGAAGCGCCGAAGGTCTCATACGGCACGATCGTCGGGTGCCGATTGCCGAGACGTCCTGGTGCGGCGTCGGTGGCGAAATAGATCCCGGCCTGATAGGTGAGCAGCGCGGCGACGGAGTCGAGCATACCGATATCGATGACTTGGCCGCGGCCAGTCCGTTCGCGTGCGAAGAGCGCGGCGGTGATGCCCTGCGCGGCGAACATTCCCGTGGCCACATCGGCGATGGCCACCCCCAATCGGTACGCTGACCCGTCGCTCGGCCCGGTGATGCTCATCAACCCGGCTTCGCCCTGCATGACCGCGTCGTAGCCGGGTTCTTCGCGGCGGGGGCCGGTGTGCCCGAAGCCGGAGATCGAGCAATAGACCAGGCGCGGGTGACGTGCCGTCAGCGTGGCTCCGTCAAGGCCCAGCTTGTCCAAGGTGCCGGGACGGAAGTTCTCGACCAGCACGTCCGCCCAAGCGATCAGCTCGTTGAGGATGCGACGGCCGTCTGGATGTTTGAAGTCGAGCGTCACGCTCTCCTTGTTCCGGTTGATGCTGAGAAAGTACGCGCTTTCGGTACCTTGAAACGGGGGGCCCCAGGCGCGGGTGTCGTCACCCTTGCCGGGCTGTTCCACCTTGATGACGCGAGCACCCATGTCTGCCAGCAGCATCGTGCAGTACGGGCCCGAGAGCACGCGTGTGAGGTCGAGGACGTTGATACCGTCGAGCGGAGTCATCTTCTAAACTATACCGGTATGCGTAACTAGGCTCATATGCGCACGCTCATCCTCGTGCTCTGGCTCTGGCTGCCGCCGCTCGCCGCACCTCTCGCGGCGCAGGACACTCCGTCTAGCGGGAACCCGCTCTCCGTGCCTTCCATCGTCACGACGGGCGAGGCGATCGTTCGCCGCGCACCGGATCAGGCCTTCGTGACCGCGGCGGTCGAGACCCGCTCGCGCACGCCCCGTGACGCGCAGCAGCAAAACGCCATGACGATGACCGCGATGCTGCAGAAAGTGGCGACGGCCGGCCTTCCGAAAGACGCCATCCGGACACTCGGCTACACCATTCATCAGGATGTGGACTTCGTGAACGGCAGACGGGTTCCGCGAGACTTCACCGCGCGCAACGCCGTCGAGATCCGGGTGGATGCGGTCGAGCGCACCGGAGAAGTCATCGACGCTGCGATGCAGGGTGGAGCGACCGCCGTCGAGAACGTTCGGTATGACCTGAAAGAGCGGAGCGCCCTCGAGCGCGAGGCGCTGCGGCTGGCGGTCGTCGATGCCCGCGCACGCGCCGATGCGGCGGCCGCTGGCGCTGGGCAGACGGTGGTCCGCGTCCTCCGAATCGACGACACGCGCAAGCCCGAATACCCACGGCCGATGATGGCGGCGCGCGTAGCCATGGCGGATGCGCCGACCACGCCGATTGAGCCAGCCACAATCGAGATTCGATCGAGCGTGACGCTGACCGTTGCGATCAAGTGACCTTCCTTGACGAGCGGTACACGGCGCCCCGTGCGTTGACCTCGGACGATTACCGCCGAGCACGACGGCATCTCATGCGCGTCGATCCCGTGCTGGGAACCGTCGTGCGCGCCGTGGGCCCTTGCCGGCTCCGCGAACGGCGACGGTCGGACCATCTCACGGCTCTGGTGTCGGCCATCGTCAATCAACAGCTGTCGACCAGGGCGGCGGCGACGATCTTCGGACGCCTGCTCGCGCTCTTCCCGGACGGTGAGATTCCGGACGCGGCCGCCATCGCCGGCCTCGATGACGCGAGCCTGCGCGGGGCCGGCCTGAGCCGCCAGAAGGTCGGCTATCTGCGCGATCTGTGTGCGCGGATTGGCGACGGTCGGTTGCGGCTCGACGAGCTCGACGTGCTGCCAGAAGAGGTGGTTGCCGAGCGCTTGACCGCTGTGAGAGGGTTCGGACCATGGACCGCCCACATGTTCCTGATGTTCCGACTGCATCGCCCCGACGTCCTGCCGGTTGGCGATCTCGGGATCGTCACCGCGGTCCAGCGCCTCTACCGGCTTGGCAAACGTCCAGACCCTCAGCGGCTCGCGAAGATTGGAGAGCCGTGGCGACCCTATCGGACCGTCGCGAGCTGGTACCTCTGGCGATCGCTCGAGATCGGTGACTAGCGAAGACCAACGACCACAAGAAACCCGAGCGCGATCTCGAGCAGTGTGCTCCGCTCACTGGCGAGCGTGTCGCGCCAGGAGTAGCCCGTGTGGGCCGAGGCTTGGGCCGGCGCGGCGAGAGCCGCGGGCTCTCGTCGACGTAGGTTTGGCGCCCAGCGTGGAACGGCCGACATGTACGCGCGATACGGCGGGCCCATTCGCGCCAGAAGCAGTTCCTCCTCCCATCGTACGATGGCGTGATATTCGAGTGCGAGCAGCACGCAGACCATTGGTGCGAGCCAGAGAAGCCCGGCGGCAAGGGTGAAGCCGACCCACAGCGCCATGTTGCCGAGGTAGAGTGGGTTCCGGACGTAGGCGAACGGCCCCGTTGAGATGAGGGGGCCGAGGCGCTCGCCGCGCGTGCGAGAGATGACACCGATGTGGTGCACCGCCCACAGGCGGAGCATCTCGCCGGCCGCCACGAGTGCCACGCCAAGCCAGAGTCGCTCCGCTGAACCGCTTGACGTGCGCAGCAGCAACAGGAGCGAGACGATGGGAATGGGCAGCCAGCTCCGCCGCTTGAACAGCCAGCCGCCCAGGCGGACAACCACGTCGCGCTCCTGTGCCGAGGCGCTGATCGGGGTGGCCGAACCTGAGGACATGCGGGTGGAGCCGAGTATACCAACGTCTGATATAATCCCGGACTACTCCGGTCGCATATCGACCTGATAGAATGTCGTCGTCTTCGCCTTCCGCCACCGATCGTGCAGCCTCATCAGTTCTCGACCTTATCGGCCGCACGCCGTTGGTGCGCCTGCGCCGGTTCGAGCGGGAGACGCCGGGCGTCGAGCTGTACGCGAAAGCGGAATGGCAGAACCCTGGCGGGTCGGTCAAGGACCGCGCCGCCTATCGGATGATTCTCGACGGCGAGGCATCGGGCCGGCTTCGGCCGGGCCTCACGATCGTGGACGCGACGTCCGGGAACACGGGCATCGCGTACGCGATGGTCGGTGCGGCGAAAGGGTACTCGGTGAAGTTGTGCCTGCCTGACAACGCGAGTCCCGAGCGCAAGTTGATTCTGCGGGCGTTCGGCGTCGAGCTCGTGTTGACCGATCCGCTCGAGGGTACGGACGGGGCGATTCGCGAGGTTCGGAAGATGGTGGCAGCCGATCCGAACCGGTACTTCTATCCCGACCAGTACAGCAACGACGGCAACTGGCGCGCGCATTTCGACACCACCGGACCGGAAATCATCGAGCAGACGGAGGGTCGCCTCACCCACTTCGTCGCTGGGCTCGGCACGAGCGGGACGTTCATGGGGACCGGTCGCGCGTTGCGGCGCTTCAACCCGGCCATCAAGCTGGTGTCCTTTCAACCGGATTCTCCCTTCCACGGATTGGAGGGGCTGAAGCACATGGCGACCGCGATGGTGCCGCGGATCTACGATCCCACGCTGGCCGACGAGGACTTGGGCATCAGCAGCGAAGACGCGTACGGGCTCGTCCGGCGCTTGGCGCGCGAAGAAGGGTTGCTGGTGGGCATCAGCTCCGGCGCGGCACTGGCGGCGGCGCTGCAGGTGGCGCGCCGGCTGACAGAGGGTGTCGTCGTCACGGTGTTCCCGGACGGTGCAGAGAAGTACTTCAGCGAAGCGTTTTGGACCGCCGATGCCTAGGACGCGCGTCATGCTCGATGCGGGCGTGGGCCTAGCGATTCGGCGGCACGGCGAAGAGACATTTCCGCACGAGTGCTGTGGAGCTCTGGTCGGCAGCGACGGTCTGGTCACGGGCGTGGTGGCGTTGCCGAACACGACGGAGGAAGGGCCGCGCCGGCGTTTCATGGTGCGGCCATCAGACTATCGCGTGGCGGAGCAGCAGGCGACGAAGGGCGGCGCCGAGCTGCTGGGGTTCTATCATTCACACCCCGACCACCCCGCCCGTCCGTCTCAGTACGATCTGGATCACGCCTGGCCAACCTTCGCCTACGTGATCGTCTCGGTGATGGCGGGCGCGGCGCGTGATATGACGGTGTGGTTTCTGAGAGAGGACCGGACGAGTTTCGACGAGGGCGAGCTGCATGGCGACCAAGATTCTGATTCCCACTCCGCTTAGGCCGTACACCGACAAGCAAGACGCCGTGGAGGCGGTCGGATCGACGGTGGGCGAACTGCTGACCGATCTGACGACGCGACACGCGGGTCTGCGGCCCCACCTGTACAACGACCAGGGCAAGCTGCGGAGCTTCGTGAACATCTACGTGAACGACGAGGACATCCGTTTTTTGAAGAAGGAGCAGACGCCGGTCTCGGCGGGCGACACCATCAGCATCGTTCCGTCGGTGGCTGGGGGATCGCGTAGCTGATCTGGCGCGTCTGAGCAGGTCGTGACATCCATGAGCTCAACACTTCCCGATCTGTCCAACGAGGAAATCAAGCGCTACAGCCGGCACCTCATCATGCCGGAGGTGGGCGTCGACGGTCAGCGGCGCCTCAAGGGGGGGAGCGTCTTGTGTATCGGTGCGGGCGGACTCGGCTCGCCGGCCGCGATGTACCTCGCAGCCGCTGGCGTCGGGCGCATCGGTATCGTCGACTTTGACGTGGTGGACTACAGCAACCTGCAGCGGCAGATCATTCACGGGACGCCGGATGTCGGGCGCTCGAAGCTCGTGTCGGCAAAGGATCGCTTGCTCGCGTTGAACCCGCACATTCAGGTCGACACCTACGAAGAGGCGCTCTCCTCGGAGAACGCCTTTCGGCTGTTCGAGCCATATGACGTCATCCTCGACGGCACGGACAATTTCCCGACGCGATACCTGGTCAACGACGCGTGCGTGCTGCTCGGAAAGCCAAACACGTACGGCAGCATCTTCCGCTTCGAGGGACAAGCCTCGGTCTTCGGGATGAAGAAGGGCCCGTGCTATCGCTGCTTGTACCCGGAGCCGCCGCCGCCCGGCCTGGTACCGAGCTGCGCCGAGGGTGGCGTGCTGGGCGTGCTGCCGGGCGTCATCGGCGTGATTCAGGCCACTGAGGCGATCAAGCTCTTGACCGGGGTCGGCGAGCCTCTCGTCGGCCGCTTCTTGCTCTATGACGCGCTGAAGATGCGTTTCCGCGAGCTGAAGGTTCCGAAGGATCCCGACTGCCCCGTGTGTGGCACGCACCCGACGGTGACCACGCTGATTGACTACGAGCAATTCTGTGGGGTTAGGCCCGCTGCGGAGGCGAGCGTCGTGAGTGTGGCGAGCAACGGGTTCGAAATTACCTCGGTCGAGCTGAAGCAGCGGATCGACAAGGGCCAGCCTCCTCGAATCGTCGACGTCCGCGAGCCGAACGAGTTCCAGATCAACCGGATCCCTGGCGCTGAGCTGATCCCGCTCGGCGAACTGCCCCGGCGATATGCTGAGCTGGATGCCACGGAAGAGCTCGTGGTGATGTGCAAGATGGGCGGCCGAAGCGCGAAAGCCGCCGATTTCCTGCGATCGGTTGGCTTCACGCGTGTCCTGAATCTCAAAGGCGGAGTTCTCGACTGGGTGGACAAGGTGGACCCTTCACAGCCCAAGTACTGACGCGCCAGGCCAGATCAGCCTGGGAGGTACGCTCACCCGGGCTGTGGAGATCGAGTAATATAGGACCATGGCGGTCGGATTCGATCGGACTTCCGTGGTCGGATTTTGGCGAGCTTGACTCCCAATGCTGAGACTTTCAAAAAAGGCCGACTACGCGCTGATGGCCATGAAACATCTCGCCGTCCGAGGCGAACGTGGGTCGTCGAGCGCGCGCGAGATTGCCGAGCAGTACGACATCCCGATCGAGCTGCTCGCGAAGGTGCTGCAGCGACTCGTACGGGGCGGGCTCTTGCTGTCGCAGCAGGGGACGCGCGGGGGCTATCAGTTGGCGCGCTTGCCAGCGAACATCTCAGTGGCGGACGTGATTCAGGCTATCGATGGACCGGTCACGGTCACGGCGTGTTCCACCGATGGCAGCACGTGCGATCAGTTTGCGAAGTGCAACGTACGCGATCCGTTGTGGCGCGTGCGCGAGCGGATCTTGGCCGCGCTCGGCGAGTGCACGGTCGCGGAGTTGGCGGCCGACACTGGGGGAGTAGTATCTCCGCCGCGGACACTTGCCGCCGTGCTCCACACCCACGTGTGAAGCGCGAGCGCTGATGATCTGGAGAGAGTGACGGACACTATGGCGATCAAGCTGCCGATCTACATGGACTATCACGCGACCACCCCTGTCGATCCCCGTGTGGTCGAGACGATGGTGCCGTACTTCACGGAGCAGTTCGGAAACGCGGCGAGCCGCAACCACCCCTTTGGATGGGCCGCGGAGGACGCGGTCGAGCAGGCCCGCAAGCACGTGTCGGATCTCATCGGTGCGGGCGCCAAGGAGATCGTGTTCACCAGCGGGGCCACCGAGTCCAACAATCTCGCCATCAAGGGCGTCGCCGAAATGTACCGCGAGAAGGGCCGGCACATCATCACGGCGGTCACCGAGCACAAGGCGGTCATCGATACGTGCAAGCGGCTCGAAAAGGAAGACTGTCGGGTCACGTATCTGCCGGTGCAGAAGGACGGGCGTATCAGTCTCGACGATCTGCGTAACGCCATCTCCGACAGGACCATCTTGATTTCGATCATGACCGCCAACAACGAGATCGGCGTTCTCCAGCCGATTGCCGAGATCGGCGCGATCGCCAAGGAGAAAGGCATCCTCTTCCACACCGATGCCGTGCAGGCGGTTGGCAAAGTACCGTTCAACGTCAACGACCTGAAGGTGGACCTCGTGTCGTTGACCGCTCACAAGATGTATGGACCGAAGGGCGTGGGCGCGCTCTACGTCCGACGCCGCAATCCGCGCGTGCTGCTGGCCCCGCAGATCGACGGGGGTGGGCACGAACGCGGCATGCGGTCAGGCACGCTCAACGTACCGGGCATCGTGGGAATGGGCAAGGCGGCCGCGCTCTGCAAGGCCGAGATGACGCAGGACGCCGCGCGCCTGGGCGCGCTGCGCGACCGGCTGAACGAACGGCTGCACAAGGGCCTGGACGAGATCTATGTGAACGGGTCGATGGAGCATCGCCTGCCACACAGCCTCAACGTCAGCTTCGCGTACGTCGAGGGCGAGTCGCTGCTGATGGGCATCAACGACGTCGCGGTCTCGTCTGGTTCCGCCTGCACGTCGGCGAGCCTCGAGCCATCCTATGTCTTGAAGGCGCTGGGCGCGGGTGACGACCTCGCCCACTCCTCCATCCGGTTCGGCCTCGGTCGCTGGACCACACAGGAGGAAGTCGACTACGTGGCCGACAAGCTCATTACGGTGGTGACGCGCTTGAGGGAGATGTCCCCGCTCTACGAGCTCGCCAAGGAGGGCGTCGATCTCTCCACCATGCAGTGGCAGGTCCACTGACATGCAGTATCGAAAATTGAAGCTTCAGGGTTGAAGTTTTCACGGTAGGGGCAGGAGCAGACAGCATGGCTTACTCGAACAAAGTGATCGATCACTACGAGAATCCGCGGAACGTGGGATCGCTGCCGAAAGACGATCCGAATGTGGGCACGGGGTTGGTGGGCGCGCCGGAGTGTGGCGACGTGATGAAGCTTCAGGTCAAGGTGAATCCCGAGACTGGGGTCATCGATGACGCGAAGTTCAAGACATTCGGGTGCGGCTCGGCGATCGCGAGCTCGAGCTTGGCCACCGAGTGGCTCAAGGGGAAGACCGTCGATCAGGCGCTCGCCATCAAGAACACCGAAATCGTCGCTGAGCTCAGCCTTCCGCCAGTCAAGATTCACTGTTCCGTGCTGGCTGAGGACGCCATCAAGGCGGCGATCAGCGACTACAAGAAGAAACAGGGCCAGGCGGACTCGGTGCAACCAGCCGCTCAGCCGACGGCATGACTTGGCGGGGCTCCAAGAGGTCGTCCGACGTCGCATGACGGATCGATCCAGCCCTGGCGACGCAGTTGCACGAATGATTCAGATCACGGAAACCGCTGCACGCAAGATTCGGACGTTGATGGCCAAGCAGGGCATCGACGAGGGAGGACTGCGTGTCGGCGTGAAGGGCGGTGGCTGTTCGGGCCTGAGCTACACGTTTGCCTGGGAGAAGACGGCTCGCCTCGGCGATCAGGTGTTCGAGGGATCGGACGGCGCCAAGATCTTCGTCGACAAGAAGAGCCTGTTGTTCTTGAACGGCACGGTGCTCGACTACGACACGAGTCTGCTGAGCAAGGGATTCGTCTTCAACAACCCGAACGCGAAGTCGACGTGCGGGTGCGGGAGCTCGTTTGGCGCGTGAGCGCCGACGCGCCCGCATACCGCACGCGCACCACCGCCGTCGAGCTTGCTGTCATGAGCGCCGAGAACACGTCCACGCTTCAAGTCTGCCGTAGCTGCGGCGGTGGCGCGCCGATTGACGTCCACTTCTGCCCGAAGTGCACGAAGATTCTGGCGCTCGGGCGGCACGGTGACTACTTCTCCTACTTCGGGCTCCGTCGCAAACTGACGATCGACGGCGCGGAGCTCGAGCAGCGTTTCCGGACCTTGAGCCGCCAGTTCCACCCGGACTACTTCTACAACGCCAGCCCCGTCGAACGCCGCGCAAGTCTGGAGCGGTCATCGTACCTGAACGACGCGTATCGGACGCTTCGACATCCGATCGCGCGGGTGGAGTACCTGCTGCAGTTGGAGGGCATGCCCGCCGGCGGCAACGCCGATGGCGGCAAACACGTACCGGCGTCCCTGCTCGAAGAGGTGTTCGCGCTGAACGAGGAGCTGGACGAGATCCGAGAGCTGCGCGCCGGCGGTACATCTCCCGACGCCTGGAGACCGCGCTTGGAACGCGCGCGCGTCCCCATCGAAGCACGGCGCGCCGCCCATGAAACCGAGCTGCAGGACCTGGCCGCGCGCTGGGACGCGCTCATCGATCGTCGGGCGGACGTGGGGGAGCGACGGACCGTGCTCGAGGCGCTGCGGGAACGAATGCTCGAGCGCAATTACATCAACAACCTGCTGGCGGGCATCGAACGGGAATTGGCAGCCTGATGGCCAGAGTCGTCGGCATCGATCTCGGCACCACCAACAGCCTCGTCGCCTATGTCGATCAGGGGCGGCCGGTGGTCATCCGCGACAAGAGCGGTGAGGGGCTCGTTCCCTCGATCGTGTCGATCGCGGTAGACGGGACGGCGTATGTCGGACGTGAAGCACAACGCCGGTTGCTCACGGAGCCCGAGCGGACGGTCTATTCGGTCAAGCGGTTCATGGGGCGAGGCATCGACGACGTCGTCGGTGAAGCGGCGCTTTTGCCGTTCCGCGTGTCGGGCGACGCCGGTGGCGTCGTCAAGATCGGGGTCGGCGAGAAGGAGCTGACGCCACCGGAGATCTCGGCGCTCGTCCTGCGCGAGTTGGTGCGCCGGGCGGAAGAGTTCTTCGCGACGCTCGGCGAGGTCGACCCGGACGTGTCGGGCGCCGTCATCACGGTTCCCGCGTACTTCAACGACGCACAACGGACGGCGACGCGTGACGCCGGCCGTATCGCAGGACTGGAAGTCCTCCGCATCATCAACGAGCCGACGGCGGCCTCGCTGGCCTACGGTCTCGACAAGCGGCACGCAGGTCTGATTGCCGTCTACGATTTCGGTGGTGGTACGTTCGATATCTCAATCCTTCTCGTCGAGGACGGCGTGTTCCAGGTCCTCGCCACCAACGGCGACACCCACCTCGGCGGGGACGACATCGACCGGATCTTCACGCAAATCGTGCTGGACACGCTCGAACAGAACGGTGCGGTGATCCATCGAAACGGTGCGTACGACGCGGAGCTGGTGCAGGCCATCCGCCGGTCGGTGATTCAAGCGAAGCACGACTTGTCGGAGCGCGACGAGAGTGACATTCGCGTCGATGGATTCGAGGTCACAGCGGACGGCCGCATCCAGCGCGCCGTGGGCCGGCAGTACCGTATGGCGCTGACGCGTGCGGGGTTCGAGCGAGCGATCGCGCCAATCATTGAGCGCACGCTGGCCCCCTGCCGACAGGCGCTCGCAGACGCGGGCCTGGAGCCCGAGCAGATCGACGAAGTCGTGATGGTGGGCGGTTCGACCCGCATTCCCGCCGTTCGGGCGCGTGTCGGCGAACTCTTCGGCCGGACGCCGCACACCGAGCTGAATCCCGACGAGGTCGTCGCCCTCGGCGCGGCCGTGCAAGCCGATATCTTGACGACCGGCAATCGGGAGATGCTGCTGCTGGACGTGACGCCGCTCTCACTCGGCATTGAAACGATGGGTGGCGTGACGACGAAGATCATCCTGCGCAATTCCACGATTCCTGCCTCCGGCAGCGAGATGTTCACCACTGCCGTGGACGACCAGACCGCAGTCGACATTCACGTCGTCCAGGGTGAGCGCGAGCTGGTCGGCGACAACCGGTCCCTCGCGCGATTCAAGTTACGCGGCATCCCACCGATGCCAGCGGGGCTGCCGCGCGTGCAGGTGCAGTTCCAGATCGACGCCAACGGCATCTTGAGCGTCACGGCGTCCGAGCTACGCACGCAAGTCGAGCAGACGATCGAAGTGAAGCCGTCCTATGGCCTCACCGACGACGAGGTCGAGCGGATGCTGGTCGACTCCTTCGAGCATGCCGAGGCTGATTTCGCGGCACGGTTGCTCATCGAAGCGAAGAACGAAGCCGAGTCAGTCGTGACGGCCACCGAGAAGTCACTGCGGGCTTCAGAGTTCGCCGAGGTGGCGACCGAGTTGGCGCCGGGAGAACAGAGGCGGATCGAGCAGGCGCTGGCGGGCCTGAAACACGTCCTGACGTCCGAAGACAAGGCCGCGATCGAGCAGTGGACCCAGGCCCTCAACGACGCGACGAAGCATCTGGCGGAGCTCATGATGAATCGCAGCATCCGCGTCGCACTGGCCGGGAAAAACGTCGACGACGTTCGGTGAGAGAGCCAGATGCCCAAAGTCACGTTCATCATTGATGGCACGCCCCAGACGGTGGAGTTCGAGCACGGCAAGCTGCCGTACTCCCATCACGGCAAACCTGAGTCGTTCCTCGACGTCGCGAAGAACCTGGGCGTGCCACTCGAACATGCGTGCGGCGGGAGCTGCGCCTGCACGACGTGCCACGTCATCGTCCGACAGGGCGCGCAGAACTTGAGCGAGATGGAGGACGACGAAACGGATCGGCTCGATACCGCGTGGGACCTCACGCCGCAGTCTCGATTGGGCTGCCAGGCCGTGATCAAGGGGGATGTCGTCTGCGAGTTGCCGATGTACACCCGGAACTACGTACAAGAAGGGGGTGGCATCCAGCTAGGCAAGTCCGATCGGAGAGATCGGAACGACGAGGCGGTGCGCTCATGAAATGGACGGACTCCCAAGAGATCGGTCTCGCGTTGGCGGAGAAGTTCCCCGGCCTCGACCCGCTGACCTTGCGGTTCACAGATTTGCGCGAACGCATCCTCGCCCTGGATGGCTTCGACGACGCGCCGACGGCGTCCAACGAGCCAAAGCTGGAGGCCATTCAGATGGCCTGGTACGAAGAGTTCCAAGAGGCGAACCGATAGGCCGCCCGCCTGGTGGCTTAAAACCCGAACAGCCGAGATGTCTACCTGGCGGAGTCCTTTTGTCCGGCGTTCCCGGGTGAGGTGAAGGGCGAGTCATCGTTCACCCGCGCCGCTCGCAGTCACGCCGCCACACCCCCCAGCAGTTATTGAAGCTGTTTCCCTCCAAAAGCACGAAGGCCCACAGAGCTCGAACAGGTCGGCAGGCCACTTGCAACGGTCTTGAATGCCGCGGCGCGAGGGCGCGCCCGTCAGTCCGAACCATGAGCGTTCTGCTCAAGTCTTGCGACGTGCGGGCTTTGGAGGCGCGATGACGCCTCCACGTCGAGCTCTGGTCGTCTCCCGTAGCGCCCCCAGCGCGAGCGGCTGCAGCGCTGGCTGAGCGATGCGAGCTTCCGGGTCGCCGTCGCGAACCGTTTCGAGGACGCGCGCAGCCAATTGGAAATAGCCCCACCGGAGCTCCTCGTATCGGACGTCAAGTTGGAGTCGTACAACGGCCTGAATCTGGTCATCTGGATCCGAAGTCGTCGCTTGCCGACGCGCACCGTGCTGATTGGTGATCCGGATTTGGTGCTGCAGAAGGAGGCCGAACGCGAGCGAGCCGTCTACCTGGTGACACCTCTCGAGCACGCCGCGTTTGTGAGGGCCGTGACGACGCTTCTCGAGGCACAACCGCAGACCCGTCGAACGCCCCGCAAGCGGGTCCAGGTCGAGGCAGTGGTCGACGGCGTGGCTGCGTCCGTGGTTGATGTGAGCTACGGCGGCCTCTGTCTCGCCGTCGAGGACGCGGACCGAATCGCGTTTCCGCCGTTCTTCACCCTGAAGCTCACCCGTCTCGATGTGTCGCGGCGCGTGCAACGCGTGTGGACGAGCCGCGTTCGCGACCGGCGCACGCTCTTGTGTGGCGCGCGGCTAGCCTTGACCTCCGATCACGACGACGGCTGGCGCGCGGTGGTCGACTCGCTCCCTGAGCGGCAACCGATTCCGAGCGGATCCACACGCTGACATATCGGTTCGGGTAAGAGGCGTCACGGCTGCCCGCGGCCGTCGGCTGGGCCGTGCGGCCTGGCCGGTCAGCTCACGAACCGGTAACATGGCTCTTGTCCTGCCACCGTGGGTGGGTCACAATCCACGCGGCAAGGAGGGGAATCGTGAAACTGGCAGCTGCAGCCGCGATCGCGTTGACGATGGTGGCGCCTGCGTTGGCGCAGGAGAGCGCGAGGTCGACCGACGGCCGAAGCGGGAGCAAGCGATCCGCGACCACGAACACGCGAGCGCCCCGCACGCCCTGGGGCGCACCCGATGTGCAAGGTCAGTGGACGGGCTCCACGATTACGCCGCTCGAGCGCCCGGCGCGTTTCGCCGGTCGCACGCATCTGACTGCCGAAGAAGCCGCGACTATGGAAGCGGCCGCGCGCAAGCGCAACATCGAAGAGCCGACAGTTGGCGCCGGCGATCCCGGGACGTACAACCAGGTCTGGTTCGATCCGGCGGCGGCGGGCTTGCCCGACCGGCGCACGTCACTCATCGTCTATCCCCCTGACGGTCTCCTGCCGTACACGCCGCAGGGCCGTGTCGCAGCGAAGCAGGCCGCCGAGCACTACGGGCGCGGCGCGCGTGACGGCCACGAGGACTTCGATACCGGTGAGCGCTGCCTGACCGACGGCCTGCCGCTCCCGTATTGGACCGGCTACAACAACAACGTGTTCATCGTGCAGACGCCGCAGTACGTGGCGATACACGCGGAGATGTTCCACGACATCCGACTGATTCCGCTCGACGGGCGTCCCCGCGTGTCGCCGCAGTGGCTCGGCGAGTCACGCGGGCGATGGGAAGGGGACACGCTGGTCGTCGAGACTGAGCGCTTCCTCGATAAGTCGAAGTACTGGTGGGCCACATCCTGGCGAGGCGCCAGGCCGACGCTCAAGGTGGTCGAACGCTTCACGCGCATCGACGCGGAAACCATGGACTACGAGTTCACGTGGACGGACCCGACGCAGTTCGCGCGCTCGTGGACCGCGCGCTATCCCCTGACGACCAATCAGGCCGCGCGCGGTGTCACGCAGGGGCCGATGTACGAGTACGCGTGCCACGAAGGCAACTTCAGCATCGTCAACGTACTGCGCGGCGCACGCGCGCTGGGTGACATCACAGGTCCGCCCCTTCGCTGACTCTGGGAACCAACTCGGCCTGACGTTTGAGCGAACCTTCTGCGTTCCGAGACACTGTCGCGACTCCTGCCGCGGCAACGCCGCCGCCGCCGAACCAGCGGCGCGCCATGGTGGGCTGGTTCGATCCCTCGCCGCTCATCTCGACCGGCTTGGACGTACTCGTGTCGACCATGTTCGGTCGGCACTCCGACTATCGGCTGCTGGAAGCGCCCGCCACATCGCAGACCGAGGACGTCTTCGACTACACGAACGACGAAAGCGGCGTGCCTCGGAACGAAATCTGGATCGACTACGTCGCCGACACCGGCGACGGCTGGAACCCCACGTACACAATCGCCTACTGGATCACGCGCCCGTTCCTCTCCGCTCGTGATGAGCGAGGAGCTGACGTCATCACACAGAGCGACCGGTTGCTCGTGTTCGGTGGGGACCAGGTCTACCCGAGCGCCAATCGTCGCGACTATCAGGACCGGCTTGTACGCCCGTTCGAGACGGCGCGAAACTACTCCCGTCCACCCGAGCCTGACGTCTTCGCCGTGCCTGGCAATCACGACTGGTACGACAGCCTTGTGTCGTTCACCCGGCTGTTCTGCAGCCAGCGATGGTTTCAGGGCTGGCGCACGCGCCAGCATCGGAGCTACTTCGCGCTGAAGCTCCCCGGCCACTGGTGGCTGATGGGCACCGACTTTCAGCTCGGATCGGACATCGACGCGCTGCAAGTCACGTACTTCAAGCGGGTGGCGGCGTCGATGAGCCCGGGCGACCGCATCATCCTCTGTTGCGCCGAGCCTCACTGGGTGTTCTTCGAGGCGTATCACGAGATGGACCCGGAGGTGAACGAGAACAACCTCCGTTATCTCGAGCGGGTGTTCGAACGAGCTGGCGCGCGCGTTTGGGTGCACCTGGCAGGAGATCTCCACCACTATCGGCGGCACGCGCACGAAGATGGCACGCAGAAGATCACGGCGGGGGGCGGCGGCGCTTTTCTGCACCCGACGCATGGCCTACGTGTCCCGTCGCTGCCGGGTGACTTCACACTCCGCGCCGCATTTCCCACCGAGCCCGTGTCGCGGAGACTGGCCTGGCGCAATTTGGCCTTTCCATTCATCAATCCAAAGTTCGGCTGGGTGACCGCATCGGTGTATGCCATCGCGGGATGGTGGTGGCAGATCGGGGGCCTGGGTCGCGTGTTCGGTCCACTGCTCATCCTGCTCGGTTTCGTGCTGTTCACCGAGACCCACTCGCGGCGGTACCGTCGCATCGGGGGGACGGCTCACGGCGTCGCGCACCTGCTGGCCGCCTACGTGCTCGCTGACGCGGGCTCCGCGGTTGCGACCCGTCTGGCACGCGTCTGGCCGGTACTCGCCGAGAACCCGCTCTTGCCGACCGCCGTCAGTGGCCTAGCCCTGTTCGCAGGTGGCTTTGTGGTCGGCTCGTTCATCATGGGCGTGTATCTGCTCGTTTCGCTCAACGTGTTCGGCCGTCATGCCAACGAGGCGTTTTCCGCGCTCCGGATCGAAGACTTCAAGCACATCCTCCGGATGCAGATCATGCGCGACGGGACCTTACGGCTCTTTCCCATCGGCGTCGAGCGCGTGCCTCTCCGATGGAAGCCAGTGCCTGGAGCGCCGCCTGACGCCGCGCAACTCGAACCAGACGATCCGCACGCCACGCCGCCCGCTTCGATCGAACCAGCGATCGTCGTGCCCAAGCGCTGAGCACCATTCTCGGGTCAATCCTGCCGCTGCTCACTGCGCATGATGCCGATGGAAGCCATCGTGATCGAGATGACCGCGAGCCACTGCGTGATCGTGAGCTGCTCGCGAAGCAGCGCCCACCCCGCGAGCGCCGCCAGGGCCGGGTCCAGGCTCATCAGCGTTCCAAACGCGCGGGTCGTGAGGCGTCGCAACGCGACCATCTCCAGCGTGTAGGGGAACGCGCTCGAGAGCACCGCTACCACGAAGCCGAGGGCGAGCGACCGCGGCGCCAGCGCGCCGCTATCGCCCAAGGAGAAGCCGACTGGGGCCACGACGAGCGCGGCGGTGAGCATGCCCCACGCCGAGGCGGCGGTGCCGTGCGCCTGTCCCGCCCGCTTCCCGAACACGATGTACGTCGCCCAGCACGCCCCCGCCGCTAAGGCGAACAGCACGCCGACGGGATCGACGGTCGATCCCAGAGGTGTTACCGGGAGCAGCAACAGCACGCCCACAGCCGCGAGCGCGACCCACAGGACATCACTTCGGTGCCGCGACGCCGCAAGCGAAACGGCGAGTGGCCCCATGAACTCGAGTGCGACGGCGATGCCGAGCGGCACGGTACGAAGGGCCATGTAGAACACGAAATTCATCGTCCCGAGGGCGATGCCGTAGACGAGAATCACGGGCCACGCCTGACGCGACGGAAGGGTCCGCCATGGCTGCTGCAGCACCACGATCACGAGCGCGGAGAGCGTGAGGCGCAAGGCCGTGGTAGCCGGCGCACCGATCGTCGCGAACAGATGCTTCGCCACCGACGCGCCTGCCTGGAATGAGAGCATCGCAACGAGCAGCAAGACGATCGCTGTCGATTTGGAACCGGATGCGGCTGCGGCAGAGCTCACGACGAGCATCGTACTCGTCCGCAGGCGGTCGTGTATTGTAGGCGCCATGGCAAGGCCCCCTGGGGTCATCGTCCAGTTCGACCGCGTGACCGTCACGAGGGATACCGGCGTCTACGCTCTTCGAGACTTCTCGCTGAGCATCCATGCCGGCGAGGTGATGGCGGTGGTCGGCCGAAGCGGCGCCGGAAAGACGACCGCGATGAAGTTGGTGAATCGGCTGATTGACCCCTCGGCCGGCACGGTCATGGTCGAAGGCCGAAGCACCCGCGAGTGGGATCCGATCGCGCTACGGAGGCGCACCGGCTACGTGTTTCAGGAGGTGGGCCTGTTTCCGCACATGACGGTCGAAGAGAACGCGGGGATCGTCGGTCGCCTGGAGCGGTGGCCTGTGGAGCGCGCACAGCGGCGAGTGCGTGAGCTTCTGGACCTGGTGGGTCTGAGCCCGGACCAGTACGCTCGACGCTTGCCTCACGAGCTCTCGGGCGGACAGCGGCAGCGCGTGGGTGTGGCGCGAGCGTTGTTCGGCGAACCCCCCGTGCTGCTGATGGATGAGCCGTTCGGCGCGCTCGATCCGATCACGCGTGCGGAGCTGCGTCGCGAGTTTGCCCGCATTCAGCGTCTCGTTGGCACGACGGTCATCATGGTGACGCACGATCTGGGCGAGGCCTTCGAGCTCGGTACGCGTGTCGGCGTCATCGACGACGGGTGCCTGGTGGCGTGCGCGCCGCCGCACGTCATAGCATCGCTGCCCGATCCTCGCATCCGTGCCTTGTTGGACGCCTGGCCGGCGCGTCCGCAGACAGCGAGCGCCGGCTGATATGGCGCTCCTGGAGTTCTGGCGAAGCCACGCCAACGAGTTCGGCCAATTGCTGCGACAGCACACGGCGCTGGTGCTGGTGTCGACCGCGCTCGCCGCTCTCGTCGGCATCCCGCTCGGTGTCCTCGCCGCGCGTCGGCCGCGGCTGGGACAGGCGGTGCTCACGGTCGTCAGCGTTGCGCAGACCATTCCCAGCCTGGCCCTCCTTGGGTTCCTGCTGCCGCTGCCGCTCGTAGGCGGCGTCGGCCCGCGAACGGCGCTGGTGGCGCTCTTCCTGTACGCCTTGTTGCCGATCGTGCGGAACACGACGACCGGGTTGCTCCAGGTGGATCGAGCGGCGCGTGAGGCGGCGGTCGCGGTGGGCATGACGTCGTGGCAGCGGCTGCGAATGGTCGAGCTTCCGCTGGCACTGCCGTCGGTCATGACCGGCCTTCGCTTGGCGGCGGTCATCGGCGTCGGTACAGCAACGGTAGCCGCTGCCGTCGGCGCGGGCGGACTCGGCGAGTACATCTTTCGCGGGCTCGCCATGGTCGATGCCACGATGATCCTCGCCGGGGCCATTCCCGCCGCCCTTGTCGCGCTCGTGGCCGACGCCGTGCTCGCGCGCGTGGAGTGGCATCTCACCCGGCGCCGAGGACGTTCGTCGCGCGCCGCGCTCGTCACGGTGTTCCTGGCCACCGCCGCGCTCGTGGCGGTGGTCGCCGGCGGGCGCCGGCACGCCGACACCATAATCGTCGCGTCGAAGAACACGACCGAGCAGGTGCTTTTGGGCGAGATCGTGGCGCAGCTCATCGAGGCCGAGGCGACGAGGGTGCGCTCGGCCGGAGGGCCCGCCGCGCCAGGTGCCCCAGCGTCGCGTTCAGACGGCGTGCAGGTCCGGCGGCGCCTGAACCTAGGTGGGACGTTCGTGTGCGATGCAGGCCTCCGGTCGGGCGCGATCGACGTGTACGTCGAGTACACGGGAACGAGTCTGAGCGCCATCTTTCGCGAGCCCGTCTCTCGGGACTCAGTCGAAGTGCTTGCGCGCGTGCGTGAGAAGTATGCGTCGGCAGGTGTCAGCGTCTTGCAGCCATTAGGTTTCAACAACACGTTCGCGATCCTCGTGCGCGGCGAGGATGCCCGACGGAACGGATGGCGCACCATCGACGATCTGCCCGCGTACGCGTCGACGTTGCGGCCGGGCTTCGGGCACGAGTTCCTCGAGCGCGCGGACGGTTACCGTGGCCTCGTCCAGACCTACGGCTTGCAGTTCGTGAACCAACCCCGAGGGATGGAGCTCTCGCTCATCTATCGAGCGCTTGCCGACGGCGAAGTGGACCTCATCGCCGGCGACGCCACCAGCGCGCTGATCGACCGGTTGGATCTCTTCCCGCTCGCAGACACGAAGCGCTACTTTCCGCCGTACGATGCCGTGCCAGTAGCGCGGTCGGCCATGCTTCTGAGACACCCGGAGATCGGTCGCGCACTCGCGCGACTCGCCGGCCGGATCACAGACGCAGACATGCGCGCGCTCAACGCGGCTGTCGACATCGAAAAGCAGGACCCACGTGCGGTCGCAGAAAGGTTCGTGTCGATGTTCAGCCACTGAGCCGCAGCGGGACCCGCCACTCCCAGCGGGTGTGGTACCCTTACCGGTCATTCCCCGGACAGTCCCCTTCCGTGCAGATGAATGCGTCTTACGAGGACGGATCCCACGGTTTCGGCATGTGGTGGCGAGCAGGTACGATGGCGGTCTGTCTGCTGCACCTCTTGTGGATCAGCTCGTCCTCGTTCTGGTTCGACGAGCTCTTCACGGCTGGCAGCGCCTTGGAGCAGTCCCTGTCTCACGCGTTCGAGCGCTGGTACTTCAACGACCTCAACAGCCCACCGCTGTACAGCCTTCTGACGCTGCTGGTGGGCCGGATCGTCGGTGTCGACGAGTTCACGATGCGGTTTCCGTCGTGGTTGTTCGTGACGGCCAACTGCCTGTTCCTCACGGCCGCGCCGACTCGGGACACGCGTGCTCGCCGACTGGCCGGGCTCCTTCTGGCGGTGACGCCATTTGCGTTCGTCTACGCCCAAGAGGCCCGTTCGTACGGCCTGCTTCTCCTGGAGTCGACGATCGTCCTTCTGGCATACATGCGATTTACGCAGGAGCATCGACTTTCGCCGGTGTTCTTGATCGGTGTCCTGGTCGCGAGCCTGACACATTACTTCGGCTTGCTCTTCGGCGGCATGCTGTTGATGCTCGCGTTCGTCACGCTGGTCCGTCGCGGTGCCCTGAAAGAGGCCGCGAAAGCGATTGCCGTCGGCGTGTTGTGTTGGGGGTGGGTCATCTACGTGGTCGCCATCGGCAAGCTGGCGGAGCTGGCGCAGCCGTTCTGGATCGCGTGGTCGTGGACAGAGCTGTTCCGGATCCTCATGAATCTCAGCTCGGTCACTCTCGCCGGGCTGGCAGCTGGCTCGTGGCTCTGGCATCGGCGTCCACTCTCGAGCGACTTGTGGCGGCTGGTGGTGGTTCCGTCACTATCGGTGTGCGCCGCTGCGTTGGCGGTCTCACTGTATCAACCGTTGATCCTGGGTCGATACTTTATCGTGCTGGCTCCGGCTGTCGCGCTCCTGACGGCAGACGTCGTGGTCAAGGCATGGGATGTGGCCGCGCGCCTCTTCTCCGCTCGCGCTCGGTATGCCATCGTTGGTCTGGTGGTGGTGCTCCTGACCGCGGAGAACGTCACCTGGATGCGTCGCCAGAAGTGGGGACCGTACCAGAACTATCGCGCCGTAGCTGAGTTCGTGATTCAGGATGCGGAGGCCGCTGGAGACGATCCCCTCGTCGTGTCGATTGTGCTGCCATCGAGTCGTCCCCCGGTTGGGACCCTCGAGCAGCACTACTTCAAGAGAGCCGACCAGAAGGCGAACCGCCTGCGCGTGCAACTCATCGAGCCGGGGGAACTGGCGCAGCGCGCGGCGGAGTCGCATTACCTCATCGCGATGCACCGGCCCGTCAACGTGGCACAGGTCCGTCGCTACGTCGCCGGCACTCCCGGATTCGTCGAAATCGACATCCCGACCAGCTGCAAGTCGATGACGTTTCTCGCGAAGCGAACGGGCATTGCGTCAGGCTCCGGCGCCTCGAATGATCTATCATCGGCCGGTGGCGTCAGACTGGCCTCGTGACGGAGTTCGACGAGTGGACCCATGCGTGAACCCAGCGCTCGGCTGATAAACCGCCGACATGCCCTACGGGCACTGGCTGGCGGACTGTCGATCGGGTCGCTCACACGGTTGAGCCACGCCGTCGCGCTCGCTGCCGGTCAACCCGGTGGCTGGTACGGGGCTGTTCCTCGAACGCAGCCCTCTTTTCCGCAAGGTGCGATCATCCGGACGATCCTCGCCGATCTGACTCCCGGCAGCCTGAACGCGGGGTCCGTGCAGTTCCACGAGCATGTTGGTGGTCTCTTCACACCTCCACGTCCGCTTGGTCCGAACGAGATTCCACCCGGTGTGGCGGCGCCAGCGACCGAGGCGGAGTATGTGGACCTGATGGTCCGTGAGCTGCAGATGTCACGCGCCGACGGCGTCAATTGCCTCGTGGACGCTGCAGCGGCAGGCCGGCGAGACGACCGCACCCTTCAGAATCTGCGCGCGATCTCCCAGCGTTCGGAGATGCACATCATCGTCGCCGGAGGCTACTACCAGGACCTCGCGCTGACGACGCGATATCCACCCGCGATCGTGAAGATCGACGAGGATGCGCTCGTGCAGGAGTTCGTCCGCGACGCGCGTGGGCAGCGCTGGGGCGCGTTCGGCGAGATCGCGTCGTCTCAGCCGATGCAGGCCGACGAGCGGAAGGTGGTGCGCGCGATCGGCAAGGCGCACGTCCAGACGAACCTGCCGATTCTCACGCACACGCCGCACGAGGGGTGCTCTTCGTGCGCATTGGGACAGCTCGATCTGCTCGAGTCAGTCGGTGTGGATCCGCGGCGTGTAGCCATCGGTCACCTCGCGACGATCAAACCGGATCAAGAGCCCCTGGGACAGACCGCGAAAGCTCTCGGCAAGCGCGGCGCGTTCCTCGGATTCGACACCGTCGGACACCAGATGGGACGATCGATGATTCCCGAGGCGCACAAGGTGCGGCACGTTCTCGACGTGCTCAACGCGGGTCTCGAGGATCACCTGCTCTTGTCGGCCGACTCGACGCCGGAGCCGCAGTTCAAGACGAACTGGGGACAAGGGTACTCGTCGGTCGTGACGCAGTTCGTACCCAAGCTCCGTTACGCTGGCGTGAGCGACGCGATGCTGCACAAGATCCTCGTCGACAACCCGCGTCGATTTCTCGCGTTCGTCCCGCGCTCGTGACGAGCCAGTGGTCAGGTCCGGTCCGAACCCTCAAGCGAGCGCCACGCACCGTGGCACCGAGGGCGTGGAGGTGGTCGGGTACGGCCGGCGGTAGTGTGGCACGTGTTCGCAAGCGTTGGCACCGGATAACCGTTGCTCGCGAGGTTCCCGCCCGCTCGCGTTTCCCGGGTTCCCTCCAGCCGTCTCTCGCCTGCGCATGCGAACGAGCGCCACCGTGCACGCCGCCGTTATGCGTGAAACGGGTACGAGGTTGTCGCTCGGCGCTGCGTAACGCCGAAGTGCCTAGCGCTCCTCCGCGGGCTCGATGCGCAGCAATGCGCCATCGTCTTCGTCGGTGAGCAGGTAGAGCAGCTCGTCCGGTCCTTGCCGCACTTCGCGGATCCGTTGTCGCATTTCGCGCAACATCGACTCGCGACGAATCTCTTCCATCCTCGTGTTGAACACAACGCGCTGCAAGTGGCCGGTTCCCGCGATACCACCTTCCCGGAGCGAACCGACGATCAGGCTGCCCTTCCAGGCTGGGAACTTGTCGCCCGTGTAGACGGTCATGCCGGCGACGGCAATCGCCGGAAGCCACACGACGAGCGGCGTCTCTAGGCCCTCCTGCGTTGGGTGCTCGGAGATCCGAGGGCCGGGGTACGCGCGCCCGAAGCTCACGGTCGGCCATCCGTAGTTGCGTCCGCGCGAGATGATGTTGACCTCATCGCCACCGTTCGGTCCGTTCTCGTGATTCCAGATCTCGCCCGTCACAGGATGCACGATGAGACCCAGCGTATTGCGATGGCCGAGCGTGTAGATCTCGGGCCGGTACCCGGGCCGACCCACGAACGGGTTGTCTTTCGGCACAGCACCATCGTCGGTCAGTCGCAGGATCTTGCCGCGCAGGCTCATCGGATCCTGGGATTCCTTGCTCGTGTTGCCGCCCGTCGACATGTACACCATGCCGTCACGACCGAAGACGACGCGACCGTTGAGGCCGGAGTTGCCTTCGAAGCCTCGGTGACCACGAGATCCGCGGACCTCCGCGAGCGCGTGTCCGTCCAGTCGGCCACGCGCGAGGGCCGGCGCACCTCGACCATTGCCCGCCGGCTTCGTGTAGGTGAGGTAGACGAGGTGGTTCTCTCCGAAGCGCGGGTGCAGCGCTACGTCCATCAACCCGCCGTTACCATCCGTGCGGACGGTGGGGACGCCCGAAATCGGCTGCGGATCGAGGATGCCGTCTCGAATGAACCGGAGTCGCCCGGGTCGCTCGGTGACGAGCAGGTGGCCGTCAGGCATGAACGCGATTGCCCACGGATGCGACAGACCGCGGGTCAGCACGGTCACCCGAATCTTCGGTTGCTCGGCCGTGTCGAAGATGAATGGGCCCGCGCCGAGCGGCGGCACCGTGAGGCCGGCCGGACGCTGCGCATGAACGACCACCAACCCGGAAATCAGAATCGCGACGACGACTGGGACCGTTGCCACGGCGCGTGCCGATGCCAAGCGAGACCTCCTGCGGCGCCAACAGTATACCCGCCCCGTTTCTGTGCGGTTCTGGGCATTCGTTCGCGGTTTCGGCTACCGCGACCAGCTCAACGCGCCGATAGGTCAGTGGCGTGTTCCACCTGAGCCTGACGCGCCGTTTCAGCAACCGCGTGTCTTCGACGGACTTTTGCGGAAGGCCGTTCCGGCGTTACGTCTGCTCGGGTACGTGGCGCTGGGACTCTTGGTTGCGGCGCATAAGCTGTTCGTTGAACCTGACTTGGACTGGAGCTGTGGGTTCCGGAAACTCTGGCCGCTGGATTCCGGAAATTCTGGCCGGTTGATCGGCGGCCCCAAGTGAGGTGGGGTCGTCAAGTCCGCGGTGCTTGGTCCGCATCGACGGCCCGTCGAGCGTGAGCACGCGCCCGCGCGCGAGGATGCGGTCCAC